>NZ_JAWCWR010000044.1:0-257 GCF_032461585.1 Bacillus sp. IS1
ACTGTACCTAAATGGCTGGCGGAAGCAGCAGAAAAAGAAGGTGTAAACTTTTCGCAGCTTCTTCAATTTGCATTACGTGAGCGGCTTGGCATTAATAAAAGATCATCATAAAAAAAGACAGCCTGTTTAAGCTAAACAAAAAAGGCTGTCATTTGCTCTATTTTTCATTTTTAAGCGGGATCGTTCAATATTCTTTTGGACGGTTCCTTTTTTTATATTGAGTAAAGCGGCTATTTCTTCAAAAGACATATTTTGCA
>NZ_JAWCWR010000045.1:0-255 GCF_032461585.1 Bacillus sp. IS1
TGCGTGAAGCTGGAATCGCTAGTAATCGCGGATCAGCATGCCGCGGTGAATACGTTCCCGGGCCTTGTACACACCGCCCGTCACACCACGAGAGTTTGTAACACCCGAAGTCGGTGAGGTAACCTTTATGGAGCCAGCCGCCGAAGGTGGGACAGATGATTGGGGTGAAGTCGTAACAAGGTAGCCGTATCGGAAGGTGCGGCTGGATCACCTCCTTTCTAAGGATTTTAACGGAATATAAGACCTTGGGTCTTA
>NZ_JAWCWR010000046.1:0-255 GCF_032461585.1 Bacillus sp. IS1
TTGATCTTAGTTGCCAGCATTCAGTTGGGCACTCTAAGGTGACTGCCGGTGACAAACCGGAGGAAGGTGGGGATGACGTCAAATCATCATGCCCCTTATGACCTGGGCTACACACGTGCTACAATGGGCAGAACAAAGGGCAGCGAAACCGCGAGGTTAAGCCAATCCCACAAATCTGTTCTCAGTTCGGATCGCAGTCTGCAACTCGACTGCGTGAAGCTGGAATCGCTAGTAATCGCGGATCAGCATGCCGCG
>NZ_JAWCWR010000047.1:0-255 GCF_032461585.1 Bacillus sp. IS1
TCTCAGTCCCAGTGTGGCCGATCACCCTCTCAGGTCGGCTACGCATCGTCGCCTTGGTGAGCCGTTACCTCACCAACTAGCTAATGCGCCGCGGGTCCATCTGTAAGTGGTAGCCGAAGCCACCTTTCATGTCTGAACCATGCGGTTCAAACAAGCATCCGGTATTAGCCCCGGTTTCCCGGAGTTATCCCAGTCTTACAGGCAGGTTACCCACGTGTTACTCACCCGTCCGCCGCTAACATCAGGGAGCAAGCT
>NZ_JAWCWR010000048.1:0-255 GCF_032461585.1 Bacillus sp. IS1
GGGGGGGGGGGGGGGGGGGGGGGGGGGGGGGGGGGGGGGGGGGGGGGGGGGGGGGGGGGGGGGGGGGGGGGGGGGGGGGGGGGGGGGGGGGGGGGGGGGGGGGGGGGGGGGGGGGGGGGGGGGGGGGGGGGGGGGGGGGGGGGGGGGGGGGGGGGGGGGGGGGGGGGGGGGGGGGGGGGGGGGGGGGGGGGGGGGGGGGGGGNGGGGGGGGGGGGGGGGGGGGGGGGGGGGGGGGGGGGGGGGGGGGGGGGGGGG
>NZ_JAWCWR010000049.1:0-255 GCF_032461585.1 Bacillus sp. IS1
TTTTCACATTATGAGTATTTTCAATATCCTGTGCTATTCCGGCAAGCGCGGGTTCGTACTTGTTTTTCGAAAAGGAATTGATATAGTCTTTCCCTTTTTTAATCCCGGTTTTTATATTTTTTGCAGCCGCTTTTTCTCCGGCTTCCAAGACGTTATCCACTTTGGCGGCGCCTGTTTTGGCGAGCTTGCTTGATACTTTTACAGCTGAGCCGGAACCTTTGAGTCCGACAATGCTCCCGATGGCGTAGGTGATGT
>NZ_JAWCWR010000004.1:0-278753 GCF_032461585.1 Bacillus sp. IS1
CCGAAGGTCGCAGGTTCAAATCCTGCCCCCGCAACCAAAAATTAAATGGTCCGGTAGTTCAGTTGGTTAGAATGCCTGCCTGTCACGCAGGAGGTCGCGGGTTCGAGTCCCGTCCGGACCGCCATTTTTATTGTAAACGAAACGATCATGTTTTCGTTTTTTTTGTGTTTTCTTTTAAATGCTGGCAGCTTGGTATCTAACCAAGCTTTCTTTTATATCGTTAAAGTCTTGGATATTGAAACATAATCCGATACACTAGAAAGAGCTGTATTTCACAAGAGCGTCAGAAAGGGAGACGGGAGATATATGGATGAGTTTGATTTGATTCACAGTATTACGCCGCATTCGCATTATCATCCTTCCGTCGATGTAGGGATCGGTGATGATGGTGCGGTTTATACAGCGTCACCCCATATGCAGCAAATTGTCTGCCTTGATACAATGGTGGAGAATGTCCATTTTAAATTAGAGTATTCCTCTCCTCATGATATCGGTTATAAGGCGCTTGCTGTTAACATTAGTGACGTGGCGGCGATGGGAGGCATTCCGAAGTTTTATTTGGTGTCTCTAGCGGTTCCTTCTTGCTGGCAGAAAGCTGACGTCCAGGCAATGTATGAAGGAATGGCGGAACTGGCGAAACTATATAAAATGGATTTGATCGGGGGAGATACCGTCTCCGCTTCCGGTCAAGCCGTAATTACCGTTACTGTCATCGGAGAAGTTGAGAAGGATCGCGCTTGTCTGCGAAGCTCGGCAAGACCCGGGGATGTTGTGTTTGTTACGGGGGATATCGGCTCGTCCGCAGCAGGACTGTCTCTTTTATTGGGAGAAACACTCCCTTCTGCTTTTCATACGAGTGATTATTTTATCCGAAAACATAAACGGCCCGTTCCGAGAGTTCAGGTCGGCCGCTTCTGCTCTCAGCTTCAGCGCGCGGCTTTGAATGATATCAGTGACGGATTGGCCAGTGAGCTGCATGAAATAGCTGCGGCAAGTTCAGTTACGATAGAAATTGAAGAACAACTTCTGCCGGTGCATCCGGATTTGCCTGAGGCAGATTCTGAGTGGAAGAAATGGGTGTTATTCGGCGGTGAAGATTTTGAATTGGTTGGAACGGTTTCTCAGCAAGAGTGGATTTCTTTGCTTGATTACTGCACTCAATCGGGCATTCCGATTGCGAAGATAGGGGCGGTGTCTGAACGGAAGGAAGCATGTGTTCTTTTGACAGCCAATGATCACAGACAAATCGTCCTTGAGAAAAAAGGATACAATCATTTTAAATAAGACGGGTGACTCACTTTGAAGACATTACAATGGAGAACGAAAAACCCCGAAGAAACGAAAGCCGTAGCCAAGCTTGCCGCTTCTTTGGCAAAGCCGGGAGACATTTTGACACTGGAAGGCGACTTAGGCGCGGGAAAAACGACTTTTACAAAGGGTTTTGCCGAAGGACTGGGAATCACGAGAGTGGTAAACAGCCCGACTTTTACAATTATAAAAGAATACCATGACGGTTCGCTTCCTCTATATCATATGGATGTGTATCGTATGGAGGATGAAAGCGAAGACTTAGGGCTTGAAGAATATTTTGAGGGACAAGGCGTCTGTTTAATTGAATGGGCTCATTTAATTCAGGATCAGCTGCCTGCTGAACGGCTGCAGATCGTCATCAAGAGAGCCGGTGATGAGGCAAGGGACATTACCTTTACGGCTTGCGGAACACGGTATGAAACGCTTTGTGAGGAGATAAATAAACATGACAATACTGGCAATTGATACGTCAAATTACACGCTGGGTGCCGCGCTCGTTCGTGACAAAACGGTGATGGCGGAGTATATTACATATTTAAAAAAGAATCATTCCGTGCGGGCCATGCCTGCTGTCAATTCATTGCTGAAGGATTGCGGCCTAACACCGCAGGATCTTACAAAAATAGCGGTGGCAAAAGGACCGGGATCGTATACAGGTGTCAGAATCGGTGTGACGCTGGCAAAAACATTGGCATGGTCGCTGAAGCTTCCGGTTTCCGCTGTCTCGAGCCTGGAGGTGCTGGCGGCTAACGGACGGCACTTTCAAGGACTGATCTGCCCGTTATTTGATGCCCGGCGCGGACAGGTATATACGGGACTTTATGAATATCAGGACGGCCGATTACAATCCGTTCTTCCTGATCAGAATGTCCTTTTGACTGACTGGCTCGGCATGCTGAAAGAAAAAGCGTCTCCGGTTTTATTTTTAGGGCATGATACAGCCATTCATGAAGAAACCATTCTGCATGAGCTGACATCTCAAGCAGTGATAGGAACGGCTGCACAGCATAATCCGCGGCCGTCAGAGCTGGCGTTTTTAGGCTTGGAAAAAGAAGAAGCGGATGTCCACAGCCTTGTTCCGGATTATTTGCGTCTGGCAGAGGCTGAAGCGAAATGGATGGAATCTCAAAAATAGGGTGATAGGGATGAAAACGAAAACGGCGATTCGAAGCATGCGGCCGGAAGATATTGATCAAATTTATGAAATTGAAACAGCATCCTTTACTTCTCCGTGGACGAAGGATTCATTTTATCATGAGCTTTTGGAAAATCCGTATGCCCACTACCTTGTCATTGAAAAGGACGGCTGTCTGGCGGGGTATTGCGGAATCTGGATTATTATAGATGACGCGCAGATTACGAACATAGCCATTAAGCCGGAATATCGGGGCCAATCATTGGGAGAAGCGCTGTTTCGCTCTGCGATAGAATTGTGCAGAGAAAAAAAGGCAAGAAGGCTCTCTCTCGAAGTCAGGGTCTCAAATCATCCCGCCCAATCCTTATATAAAAAATTCGGTCTTCAGGCCGGTGGAATCAGAAAACAATACTATACAGATAACGGGGAAGATGCGTTATTAATGTGGGTGACATTACATGAGTGAAAAACAAGATATTTATGTATTAGGAATCGAAACAAGCTGTGATGAAACAGCGGCCTCAGTCGTAAAAAACGGGAATGAAATTATTTCAAACGTTGTCGCTTCTCAAATAGAAAGCCATAAACGTTTCGGCGGGGTCGTGCCTGAAATAGCGTCCAGACATCATGTGGAGCAGATTACCCTTGTGATTGAGGAAGCTCTTTCAAAAGCGGAGATGGGCTTTGATGATCTTGATGCGATTGCCGTAACGGAAGGACCCGGACTTGTCGGAGCTCTGTTAATCGGAGTCAATGCGGCAAAGGCGTTAAGCTTTGCCCATCAAATACCGCTAGTCGGCGTCCATCACATTGCGGGTCATATTTATGCAAACAGGCTGATAGGAGAGCTTCAGTTCCCGGCGCTTGCTTTGGTTGTGTCAGGCGGACATACGGAATTGGTTTATATGAAAGAGCACGGTTCATTCGAGGTTATCGGTGAAACGCTGGATGATGCCGCAGGCGAAGCTTACGACAAAGTGGCAAGAACGATGGGGCTTCCTTATCCGGGAGGGCCGCAGATTGATAAGCTGGCTGCTGTGGGAACGGATTCCATTCCGCTTCCGCGTGCATGGCTGGAAGAAGGGTCTTACAATTTCAGCTTCAGCGGCCTAAAGTCAGCCGTGATTAACACGCTTCATAACGCCTCGCAAAAAAATGAGGTGATTCCTCCGGAGGATCTTGCCGCAAGCTTTCAGCAGAGTGTCATTGATGTACTGACGGCAAAAACCTCAAAGGCCGCGAAAGAATACGGGGTTAAACAAGTGCTGCTGGCAGGGGGCGTAGCCGCTAACAAAGGGCTGAGAGCCGCACTGCAGCAGGAATTCAGTCATTCGGGAGATCCCGAGCTTGTCATCCCGCCGCTTTCTTTATGCACGGACAATGCAGCGATGATTGCGGCTGCCGGAACCGTTGCTTTTGAAAAGGGGATCCGGGGTTCATATGATATGAACGGACAGCCCGGTTTGGAATTAACATCTTTTGATCGTCTCACGTTGTAAAACGTGAGGCTTTTTTTTTACTTATTAACAGATAATTCTAACATATCCACAGGATTGTGAATATATTCAGAAATCCAGGCTGGATAAGGGGCTGTAAGTTGTTAGTAAAGTGGATAAAGTCAGAAAATTTTGTGGATAGTGTGTATAAAACGCTTACTTACATGGCTGACAAGGAGGATAGCTGTGGATAAAAAAGCACCCCTTAAAGAGGTGCTTGACGTTTTCTATTCTTCTGAGGAGAGTTCCTCCCATTCTGCTAATAAGTTTTCGAGCTCTTGATTCAGAGCTTCATTCTCCGCGTGAATGGTCTGTACCTTTTCATGATCCTGATACACGTCAGGATCGCACAGCAGCTCCTCATTGGCGCTGATTTTCTCTTCGGCGGATGAGACGGCCGCTTCGATTTCTTCAATGCGTCTCAGGCGCTGCCGTTCTTTCTTCTTCCATTCTTTTTCTTCCTCGTAAGTTCTTTTCGTATCCTGTTTGACCTTGCCGGCAGGCTGAGCCTGCTCCTTTTCCTGCCGCTTCATTTCTTCCAGTTCCAGCTGCTGGGCTTTTTTCTCGGTGTAATAGTCATAGTCTCCCAAATATTCTTCTGCATGATCAGGTGACAGCTCCAGCACTCTTGTGGCGATTCTGTTAATAAAGTAACGGTCATGCGAGACAAATAACAGTGTTCCCGGGTAGTCGATCAGGGCGTTTTCCAGCACCTCTTTACTGTCCAGGTCAAGGTGGTTTGTCGGTTCATCTAGGATGAGAAAGTTTGCTTTTTGAAGCATCAGCTTGGCAAGCGCGACTCTTGCTTTCTCCCCGCCGCTTAACGAACGGACCGGTTTCAGGACATCGTCTCCGCTGAACAGAAAGTTGCCGAGGCATGTCCTGATCTCTTTTTCCGGCATGTCCGGATATTCATCCCACAGCTCGTCCAGCACGCGTTTGGACGAGGTCAGTTCAGCCTGCTCCTGATCATAATAGCCGATTGTGACGTTGGAACCGTACGTGATCGACCCGGATTCCGGACTGATTGTATTCATAATGGTTTTCAGCAAAGTTGATTTGCCGATTCCGTTCGGTCCGACGAGGGCGGCGCTTTCGCCTCTTGTAATGCCGAAGGTCAGGTTTTTCAAGAGCGGAGGCTGGCCGTCATAGCTGATGGAAACATCCTGTACGCGCAGGACGTCGTTTCCGCTCTGTTTTGTAATGTCAAAACGGAAGGCGGCTGATTTTTCATCCCCGAGCGGCTTTGCCATGACGTCCATCCGTTCAAGCTGTTTTCGTCTGCTTTGGGCTCTTTTCGTTGTAGAAGCTCTGGCCAGATTGCGGTCGACAAAATCTTGAAGCTTGGCGATTTCGTCCTGCTGTTTTTCATACAGCTTCAGGTCTTTCTCATACTGCTCAGCTTTTTGTTCTAAATAGGCGCTGTAGTTGCCGAGGTATTTTTTGCTTTCTGTCCGTGAGACCTCGTACACTTGGCTGACGACTTTATCAAGAAAGTATCTGTCGTGGGAAACGATCAGAATGGCGCCTGAATATCCCTGTAAATAATGCTCAAGCCATGTAAGCGTATCGATGTCGAGATGGTTCGTCGGTTCATCCAGAATAAGCAGATCAGGCTGGGTCAGCAGCAGTTTTCCGAGCGCAAGTCTTGTTTTCTGACCGCCGCTCAGGCTTTGCACTTTCACGGAATCGTCAAATTTTCCGAAGCCGAGGCCGTGAAGGATAGAGCGGACGTCCGCTTCATATTGATAGCCGCCTTTATCCTTGAAATCCTGCTGAAGCCTGTCATAGGTTTTCATCAGCGTCTCAAGCTCCGCCGGGGCGGCCGTGGCCATCTTTTCTTCAATAGAGCGCATTTCTTTTTCCATTGCTTTCAGGAAATCAAAAACGCTCAGCAGTTCTTCTTTTATGGTAAGCCGGGATTCCAAGCCTGTGTGCTGGGCAAGATATCCCATCGTTAATTCTTTCGGTTTGATTAATTCACCCTTTTCATATGAAAGGTGACCTGCGATAATTTTAAGGAGAGTTGATTTGCCGGCTCCGTTTCTGCCTACTATGGCGATGCGATCCCGAGATCTGACTTCAAGCTTTATATTGTTTAAAATAGGATCAGCGCCAAAAGATTTGGATAGCTGATTAATTTGTAAGATCATCATATTATTTCACCTCTGTTATAATAAGTTAAGTGTAGCTTATCAACCTGCTGTCAGCAAACAATACATCAGAATTGGAACATTATAGGATAAGACATCAGGGAGAAAATAGTGTATGATCAGAAGTAAGGAGAGTTTAAATATGAATGGATTTTCTCATTTTAATGAAGAAGGCCGTGCCCGCATGGTGGATATAAGCGATAAATCTTCAACAGTCCGTACTGCCGCTGCGATATCCAGCGTACACATGAAGCATGACGTGTACAGCAGAATCAAAAACCGCGAGATCGGAAAAGGAGACGTGCTGGCTGTCGCACAGGTGGCAGGAATTATGGCCGCAAAGCAGACGTCAGCGATTATCCCGATGTGCCACCCGCTTTCTTTAAGCAGCGTCGACATTTCATTCGGCTGGGAGGAAAAGGATTCCGAAGCCGTTCTTCATATACAGGCAAGCGTAAAAACGAAAGGGAGTACAGGTGTGGAAATGGAAGCGCTAACTTCCGCTTCAGTCTGCGCTTTGACCGTTTATGACATGTGC
This sequence comes from Bacillus sp. IS1, assembly GCF_032461585.1. Taxonomy (NCBI): domain Bacteria; kingdom Bacillati; phylum Bacillota; class Bacilli; order Caryophanales; family Bacillaceae; genus Bacillus; species Bacillus sp. IS1. Next base: position 6,634 of record NZ_JAWCWR010000004.1, read on the forward strand.
AAGGCGCTGGATAAAGGAATGGTCATCGGCCCGACCTGCCTCATGGAAAAGACAGGAGGCAAAAACGGTGATTTTAAAAGAGATGCATCTGAGTATAAAGTGGAGGACCAATCATGAACAAGGATCAATCAAAAATTCCACAGGCGACGGCAAAACGGCTGCCGCTTTATTATCGCTTTTTAAAGAATTTACACGCGTCAGGAAAGCAGCGCGTTTCATCAGCTGAACTGAGCGACGCGGTAAAAGTCGATTCGGCCACGATCCGCCGGGATTTTTCCTATTTCGGGGCGCTCGGCAAAAAAGGATACGGCTATAATGTGGATTACCTGCTGTCATTTTTCAGAAAAACACTGGATCAGGATGAAACGACGAATGTCATTTTGATCGGTGTCGGGAATTTAGGGACGGCGTTTCTTCACTATAATTTCACAAAAAATAATAACACCAAAATATCTATGGCTTTTGATGTGAATCAGAGTAAAATAGGAACTGAGGTAGGCGGTGTGCCTGTCTTTGATCTTAATGATTTAGAGCTTCACATTAAGGATGAACCCGTGGCGATTCTTACCGTTCCGGCGGTTGCCGCGCAGTCAATCACCGACCGGCTCGTGTCGCTCGGAATCAAGGGAATCCTTAACTTTACGCCGGCCCGTTTGAATGTGCCGGATCACATTCGAATTCATCATATAGATTTAGCTGTAGAGCTTCAATCATTGGTTTATTTCTTAAAGCATTATTCTGTTTTGGAAGAAATTGAATAGCGAAAGGAGGAGCTGCACATGATCGGTCCTGGAAGCCTGGCGGTTATCGGTGTGGTGGCGGTGATTATTTTCGGTCCGAAGAAGCTTCCCGAATTAGGAAAAGCGGCGGGAGACACGCTTCGTGAATTTAAGAACGCTACTAAGGGATTAGCCGGTGAAGAAGAGGAAAAAAAGAAAGAAGAACAGTAAGATAGGATGACGCGTATGAGAGTGAATCAAATGACGCTTGTGGAGCATATTGCCGAACTTCGGAAACGATTGCTGATTGTGGCGTTATCCTTTACGGTTTTCTTTATTGCAGGCTTTTTTCTGGCAAAACCTATCATTGTGTATCTTCAAAAAGCCGATGAAGTAAAAGAGCTCACCCTTAATGCTTTTAACCTGACGGATCCGCTGTTTATCTTTTTGCAGTTCGCGTTTATCATCGGCATCATTTTGACTTCGCCGATTATTCTCTATCAGATTTGGGCGTTTGTCAGCCCGGGTCTGTATGAGAAGGAGCGCAAAGTAACACTCAGCTATATTCCGATTTCGATCGTGCTGTTTGTCGGCGGTGTGTCGTTTTCTTATTATATTTTATTTCCGCTGGTCGTTGATTTTATGAAGCGGGTCTCGAATGACCTGGATGTCAACCAGGTGATCGGGATTACCGAGTACTTTCATTTTCTGCTGCAGCTGACGATTCCGTTCGGGCTGCTGTTTCAGATGCCGGTGCTGATCATGTTTTTAACGAGACTCGGTGTTATCACGCCGAGGTTTTTATCAAAGATCAGGAAGTACGCGTATTTTGTGCTGCTTGTGATCGCCGCGATGATTGCGCCGCCTGAGCTGCTGTCTCACTTGATGATTACCATTCCGCTTTGCATTTTATACGAGATCAGCATTCTGATCTCAAAAGCGGCGTACCGGAAAAGGCAGACCGGCAGTGAATCTGATCAGGACGTATCAGCATAAAAAAAGCCATTTCTCAATGAAGAGAAATGGCTTTTCTTTTATTTTTGATTTCTTTTCACTTTAAATGAGAAAGCGAACATTTTAAACGAAATGCTGATATTATAAGCGGCGAAAACCATCAGCAGTATGGAATAAAAAGACCACATGCTTCCCGGAGAGCTTGCGGCCAAATACGTAAAGATACAGCCGACTGCGAAATAAATCAAGCCCCAAGTCATTGGGTTCCTCATACAAACAATCCTCCAATAATTAATTGCATTTGCTCACTATGCTGTTCAATATATTTTTGGGCGGGGCCGAGCTGCATGACCACGACAATGGTATTCATCATGACATGGGCGAATATCGGCACAATAATCCGTTTCGTCTGCACATATAAGAACGCAAAGGTAAAGCCCATGGCCGAATACAGCAGCAGGTGCGTGAGGTCTTGATGCACAATGCCGAAAATGACGGAACTGATCAGTCCGGCGATAAAGAAATTCGTTTTTTCATATAATACCCCGAAGATGATCTTCCGGAAAATGATTTCTTCAAGAATCGGCCCGACGATAGAAGAAACGATAATCATGAGCGGCATGGCTTTAATAATGTTGAGAATGGCTTTCGTGTTTTCGGAACCGCTGTCCACGTGAAAGACATACTGCTCAATCATCCCGGCGATTCCCTGAGAAAATAAAGCGAGCCATATTCCCGCGACCGCCCAGAGAACGGACATGCCGGCGGATGCTTTCTTCCCATTTCTTAATGTCTGCTTCGGCGCGGTTCTCAAAATCAAGAGAACGATAATCAGGCAGATAAAAAAGCTTACGACGGAATAAATCCCCTGAGCCATGGTGAGATTCGCATTCGTAGGGTGCCCGCCCGCATAGCCGAATTTGTACATTAAAGGAATGCCGACCAATACGGAAAGCTGCATGATAACATATGTCAAAATGATATACCAATACTGTTTTCTCAAATGATATGTACTCCTTTATCCTATAAAATCAACTTATTTGTTCTTATTGTAACACAAGTGAACTTTACGTGAAAAAAGGAGAAAATCAGTGTGAGAGAGAATCATGTAAGCGTGAAAATTTTTTATTCTTATGACTTGAAATTGGAAGTGAGATTCTTTATTATAATAACTGTGTTAGCACTCTTTAGAGCTGAGTGCTAAAATTACATATTCATACTATTGAGGAGGTTATTACATTGTTAAAGCCATTAGGTGATCGCGTTGTCATTGAACTCGTAGAATCTGAAGAAAAAACTGCCAGCGGAATCGTATTACCGGATTCTGCAAAAGAAAAGCCGCAAGAAGGCAAAATCGTGGCAGCCGGTTCAGGTCGCGTGTTGGAAAGCGGAGAGCGCGTTGCTTTAGAAGTAAAAGAGGGCGACCGCATTATCTTCTCAAAATACGCCGGTACTGAAGTGAAATACGAAGGTACTGAATACTTAATCTTACGTGAAAGCGACATTTTAGCTGTTATCGGCTAAGCAAATAAATATTTTTAAAAATTCGAGGAGGTTTCGTTAACATGGCAAAAGATATTAAGTTTAGTGAAGAAGCACGCCGCGCTATGCTTCGCGGTGTCGATGCGCTTGCTGACGCTGTAAAAGTAACTTTAGGGCCAAAAGGACGCAACGTGGTTCTGGAGAAAAAATTCGGTTCTCCGTTAATTACAAATGACGGTGTGACAATCGCAAAAGAAATTGAACTTGAAGATGCGTTTGAAAATATGGGTGCGAAGCTTGTAGCTGAAGTAGCCAGCAAAACAAACGACGTTGCCGGTGACGGTACGACGACTGCGACTGTACTTGCGCAGGCTATGATCCGCGAAGGCCTTAAAAACGTAACTGCGGGGGCTAACCCTGTCGGCGTGCGTAAAGGTATGGAACAAGCTGTAACCGTTGCAATCGAAAACTTAAAAGAAATTTCTAAGCCGATCGAAGGCAAAGAGTCTATCGCTCAGGTTGCTGCGATCTCTGCTGCTGATGAGGAAGTCGGAAGCCTTATCGCTGAAGCAATGGAGCGCGTAGGAAACGACGGCGTTATCACAATCGAAGAGTCTAAAGGTTTCACAACTGAGCTTGAAGTTGTTGAAGGTATGCAATTCGACCGCGGATATGCGTCTCCTTACATGGTGACTGACTCTGATAAGATGGAAGCGGTTCTTGATAATCCTTACATCTTAATCACAGACAAAAAAATCACAAACATTCAAGAAATCCTTCCTGTGCTTGAGCAAGTTGTACAGCAAGGCAAACCATTGCTTCTGATCGCTGAAGATGTTGAAGGGGAAGCTCTTGCTACACTCGTTGTCAACAAACTTCGCGGCACATTCAACGCTGTTGCCGTTAAAGCTCCTGGCTTCGGTGACCGCCGTAAAGCAATGCTCGAAGACATCTCTGTTCTTACAGGCGGAGAAGTAATCACAGAAGACTTAGGCCTTGACCTGAAATCTACTGAAATCGGACAATTGGGACGCGCTTCTAAAGTTGTGGTAACGAAAGAAAACACAACAATCGTAGAAGGCGCCGGCGACACTGAAAAAATCGCTGCACGTGTCAACCAAATCCGCGCTCAAGTGGAAGAAACAACTTCTGAATTCGACAGAGAAAAATTACAAGAGCGTCTTGCGAAACTTGCCGGCGGCGTAGCTGTCATCAAAGTCGGCGCTGCGACTGAAACTGAGCTGAAAGAGCGTAAACTTCGCATCGAAGACGCCCTCAACTCAACTCGCGCAGCTGTTGAAGAAGGCATCGTATCCGGCGGTGGTACAGCGCTAGTCAACGTATACAACAAAGTCGCTGCAGTGGAAGCTGAAGGCGATGCGCAAACAGGTATCAACATCGTGCTTCGCGCGCTTGAAGAGCCGATCCGTCAAATCGCACACAATGCGGGTCTTGAAGGATCTGTCATCGTTGAGCGCCTGAAAAACGAAAAAATCGGCGTAGGCTTCAACGCAGCAACCGGCGAATGGGTAAACATGATCGAAAAAGGTATCGTTGACCCGACAAAAGTTACACGTTCAGCCCTGCAAAACGCAGCTTCTGTAGCAGCAATGCTCTTAACAACTGAAGCCGTTGTCGCTGACAAACCGGAAGAAAACGCCGGCGGCGCAGGAATGCCTGACATGGGCGGCATGGGCGGTATGGGCGGCATGATGTAAACATAAGATTAAAATTGACATTTTGAGTGTATCATACTGGTTCCTTTTTGATGAACAGGGATCAATTAATACAGTCTCTATAAAAAAGAGACCACTTCCTAAAATAGGAAGTGGTCTCTTTTTTTAAAAAATTTGTAATACAGATTAATACTAAAAAACAAAAAAGTGTAAAAAAACGAAACATTTTATAGTATTATCAAATAAAGTATAAAAATTGTAAAAGGGTGAACTTTAGTGTCTTTAAATTCAGAATACCAAGATGTAAATCTAGCTGATAAGAGATTTTGGAGAGAATTGGGGGTTTCTATTGATTCAATAATGGAGTTTGAGCCACTCATTATCAATTCTCAATTGCAAAATACTTTAAATAAACAAAAAAAAGATGTTATTGCTGATTTATGCATCTTATACAATATAAGAGTGGACGAAAGAAAAGAGAATAATATTACTTCTTTATTGAATATAGACTTAGACAAAAAAAGAGAGATACTTATTCTTCAAGATTTTAAAAATAGAAGAAGAAGTGCAATAAACAAGTATTATAAATACAAATTTGAGAGTGAAACTGAACAATTTAATTCTTCAACTTTAGTTAAGTTAAAGCATCTAATTGATAATTCCTTGCAGACAATGATTGATATTTATACTCTCTACTCGTGGGATATAAAGAATACAGGTGACTTATATACCTTTGAAAAGAAAATATCAAAAAAAGAAGCTTTAAAGATACCGAATGAATATAAAGAGACCTTAGTAGATGCATTGTTTGCAGGAGTGGACAGAAAGTACAAAGTTTTTTCTTATTTGAATATAAATTCGAAGATTATTGTTATACTGTATAAACAAATCAATGATGCTACTCGTCCCGACTTTGACAAAGCACTAAGAAATAAGGAAGTAGTTCCACTGCTATTCTGTATCGATGTTGATGAGAAAACCATAGAGATAAAGGGAGCTTCTGAAAAGGAAAAAGGAAGACTTATAAAGTACTTTAAAGAAAATTTTAATGGATGCCATCCTACATTAGTAAAGACGGAGATTTTTAATGATTATTCACCGGAAGATGTAATTATAGCTTTTACTAAAGGCATTTCACCCAATAAAGCTGAACTTAATGATTTTATAGTAAATAAAATAACTTTTAGAGAAAGTCCTATTAGTAACTCGCCAAAAGTAACTTTGGAGTTGGAGAATCAGGATATTTGGCCATCAGTTATTTATGCACATATAAATAATTGTATAAATCTAAAAAGCCTTAAGGATATAGAAAGCCTAACAATAAAATCTAAAGGGAAAAGTAGGAGCATCCGATCAATTATTTTGGAGAGCGGCAATGTTTTATTTACAATGAACGATAGTAGGTTAGATGAAGAAACTAAACAAAATATCGTGAAGAATTTCAATCTTAAGTTTGGAATACCACTTAATCAAGAAATTATAAATTCAAAATTTGAAGCAGGCAAAGCAGACAAAGTGGATTATATAATGGGAATAAAAAAGGAAGATAATTTAGATTCAGATGCTTTGGAAGTTCTTCAAGAACTCAAAGAAAATTCAATAATTGATCCTATAGTTAAGAGAAATTTTTATTGTTCAATATGTAATTTGGAGCGTGAAATTACGGAAGAGATAGATTTGAATAATGGATGTCCAGAATGTGAAAACCCAGATTTGAAAATAAAGAATATAAATGAGTATAGCTTAAATTTACAGTCAATTAAAGCATTTATTAGAAAATCTTTGAAGAAATTAGATAGTTGGGATATATCTAAAGGTGAATCAAATTTAGTTCTAGGTGAGAATGAACTTTATAGCTTTTTCAACCTAAAACATAAAGAACAAGATGAAACATTGCAGGTATTAATTACTGATCAGAGTATACCCCTTTCAATTATAAATAGATTAAAAACGATGATGACACCAACAATTATAATTTTAATTGGTCAATTAGAAAAATTTTCTCATTCTTATAATAGTGATTGCCTACACTCTATTACATTTGGTAATATATATGTAAGGGAGGAACAAATGTTCCCATCCTTATACTCTAAAGTAATATCAAATTTAAAGCAAAGATTTAAATCTTACGTCCATAATGCAGCTAGTATTGCAGCAACCTCTTTGAGTTCAATTGTTGAAAGTCCATCTCTAATTAGTTCTAAGAAATATACTAATAAAAAATTTGAAGATGACATTTATGCAATTCTTAAAGATTTGTTTCCAAACTCTATAAAGTGGGGAAAGGAGGCTAGTGGAAAAGCTCTTCCTGAAGGAATTTTTGCAATTACCCATTTTCAACGTGGTGCAACAGAAAACGAAATCAAACGTGTTTTTTCTTATGACTGTAAGTTAAATGAGGACAATAAAGGCTACAATTTAACAAAAAGTGAACAGAGAAAAGCTACAGAATATGTAAATAAATTAAATGATAATGATATTATTAAAAATTTTAGCGATAAGAAAGAGCTGACGGGTCATATTTTTATTTCTAATAAGTTTAAAGAGGCACAATTTACAACTATGCAAGAGCATTTCTATGAGAATTTGGGAGAAAACTCAAATGCTAGGCCTGTATTTATTACTTTGGATGTATTATTGAAAATCCATAAACTGTATAGAGATAACTATGTTCATCTATCAAATTCTAGAAATATCTTCAGTAAGTACCTTATTCAGATGTTTTCACAAGAAGTGATAACCCCTGAAATCGTAGATAAAGTTTTTAAGAAAATATTAAATAGAAATGTTCGAGAGTATGATCAATTAGATACTGATGCTGTAAATGAATTTATGGATGAAGATTTAATCTAGAAAGGTGAATTGACATACAATGAAACAGTTATCAGTTAGTAAAAATGCATTCGATGCATATATCAATTACTTTAAAAGGAATATTGATATGAAAATATCTTCACTTTATAATGAGGATTTTGTATTTACTACTAATGATAAATATTTGAGTTTTACTTTTCTTGATAAAGTTGCTTTGGTAACAGTCAATAATAATGAAATTATTGAAGAAATAACTCTTTTAAGTTACGAGTATTTTATTACCGATAACTTTATAAAAGAAATAATGAATTTAACATGTCTTCCTCCAAGATTAAAGAGATATAAAAAAATGGGTACTTTAAGATTTAAACAAGAACTTATAGAAAATTTCCAACTGGGGAATTTTTGTTCTGAGGGAGAAAACAAAATATTGTGGACTGCTTATAATATAAGATTTCAGTTAAATAATGATTCAATGAGACTTGAAAATTTAAAACTATAATAACTTGTAATATAACAACGAAACCCGATATGAGTTTCGTTGTTATATTTTATGAATCTATGAATTATTTTGGTGGATCTAGCGAATCTTCAAATCAACGTATTTAATCCTTCCACCTCACCCCGAATCCCAATCCCAGGCTCCCACGAATCAATCAGACGAATGGCTTTCTGATTCGATTCCATCGCTTTCGTTTTCTCTCCTTTACGATACAACAGCTGTGCCATTCCGTAATAATAGTAGATCAGTTCAACTTGATTGGCGTTGTGTTTGTCATAGAGCATTTGTTCAAAGGCTTTTTCCGCTTTTTCGAGTTGATCATACTTTACGTAAGCCATGCCCAGGTTGAAATAGGCTTCTATTGTTTTTTCGCCGCCGTATGCGGCGCTGGTTGTGTTTGCCGCTTCGTATAATGTGATGGCTTCTTCGTAGTGAGAGCGGGCGAAACTCAGGTCGCCGCGGACCAGAAGAACCCTGTGCCGGATAATGGGCGAGACGGGCTGATCTTTGATGCCGTCCAGCATTGCTGCCGCTTTTTTCGGTTCTCCGATTTTTAACAGCAGCCTCGATAGCAGGGCGGTTCCCCATACTTTCAAGTCGTCGTGATCCGGCGCGCCTGATTGTTCGAGTATCTTCAGGCCGGCTTCTATTTGCCTGAGAGCTCCGTCTGAATCGTTGACTTCCATCAGCGCCCAGCCTGCCGTGTCGATCCGAAAGTAAGCTTCCCGCGTGTGTTCGCCTGATTGACGGGAGGCATCGGCGGCTTTTAATCCGTATTCGATTCGCAGGGGCAGGTTGATTCTGCTTAGAAAGTGGCTGATGCGGATGATGAGTTTGATCAGGATGTCATGTTGTCCGGTTTCGCTCGACCATTCGATGACCTTTAGGATGTTCGGCCATTCCTTTTTCATTTGCTCTAAATTCCGTCCCAGCAAGTAGCTCCAATAGACAGAATTGGGCTGTTCCCGCTTTATATGGGTTTCCGCATAATCAATATAATAATGCGCCCAGCGGCTGCGGGCTTCTTTTTCAAATTCGTGATTTTCGGATAAGTGCTGTTCTCCGTAAGCGACAACGGTTTGATGGGCAGCGTATTGAATTCTTCCTTCGCCTCGTTCCGGCTGTATTAAAGCATATGACCGCATTTGCTCAATCGCGTAATGAAACCGCCGGACGTCTAATCCGGCCGCTTGAGCCAAGCTTTTTTCATCAGGGGGCTTAGCGAAAAAGCAAAGCGTCTGCCACAGTTTTCGTGTGTCTTCATGACATCTGTCCCATGTGCGGCCAAAGAGAATCTCAAACAATTCCAATAGTGAATAGCCTGCCTGTTTAAGCTCTTGAATGAGCTGGGGAGCGGGGATGTCGTCGTCTGACATGTAAGCGATGCTGAGTGCCATCGCCTTCGGATTGCCGGCGGCTGCCGAGATGAATTCATTCTTAAGGTCAGGCGATAGCTGCAATAGCTGCTCCAGCTTTTCCCGTTTATGCGGGAGGTTGCATGTTTGCAGACAGCGGTGCACTTCTTGATGGAAAAATTCAAGGGCATCCGTTTGTTCAAGGCCGCTCAGCTGGATGGCCGCCAGTTCCCCGAGGCCGTCCCGGTATGTCTGTTTTACGTTTTCCCGTGCCGTAAGGAGGACTTTTACGCCTTGCGGAAGGCCGATGATAAATTCGTGAATGTCACGTTCCGCTGTATCAATGCTGTCAACGATCAGCAATACTGGTTTTTCGTTTGAATGAGCGGCTAATGCATTGCGGACGACGAACCGTTTTTCGTTGATTGATTTGTCGATTTGTTCTGTGCGTCCGAGCTGATAGGCGATCGTGTTTAAAAAATCGCTGAAGCTCAATCCTTTCCAATCCGCACTGATCCAGATGATGCTGTTGAATGCCGGCCAATCTGGTGAACTGCCGGCACAAAGGTAGGCTGCTTCAAGAGCGATTGTTGTTTTTCCCATGCCGGCCCAGCCCGTGATTAAACAGACCGGTGACGGAGACAGCATCCATTGCCGGATTGCTTCCATATCAAAGCCGCGTCCGATAAAGTTCCCGGTCCGGCGTGACGGTAAGTTATGCGTAACGGACTTTCTTGTAAGCGCATTCGTTTCGTGGCTTGGTCTATCATGAAACAGCCGCTTTACTGCTTTTTCAATATCTTCATCACTCGGCGCTCCGAATGATCCGTCTTTCCGGAGTATTTTTGCTTTTTTTAGACAAGACGCCGTCCAAACGGGCAATGCGGGTTTGATGACGGGAATGGTGGTGGTTTCCAGAAGGCCGGTCAGCCATTCAGGATCCATGTCAGTCTTTTCTATAATGATCCAGATCATTCCGAACAGCTTTCCGTCGTCAATTCGTCCGGGAATGTAGTTTGCGCCCATCTGTCCGATCCAGCTTTTGATCGTGTTAGAGGAAACGCCTATTCGGAGTGCGATTTGATCTATAAAAGACTGTCCGGCTTTTACATTCTTTGTCCTTTTGATTTTGTAATCAGGATGATGTTTCAGCGATTTGACGGCAGGTGCCAGCAGTTCTGCAAATTGTGTCCGGTTTTCAAGTTCAGCCATTAGCCTGCACCTCCTATTAGTACTATTTTATCAATTCAGTGTTTTTTGTATATGAAAAAATAAAAAGTACAGTGCGGCTGTCCTTTTATACAGCAGGAAAGGCTGTTGTACGTCTTGAAAAGCAGATAAAATAGGGGCAGTAATAGAGAAAACAAAAATGTATGCACTTACATTTCAAAGCAGAGAAAGGATTTTGCCAAATGACTCACACAGTGCCTCAAAATATGAAAGCGGCGGTTATGCACAACACGAGAGAAATCAAAATCGAAACATTGCCCGTGCCTGAGATCAATCATGATGAAGTGTTGATTAAGGTGATGGCTGTCGGAATTTGCGGATCTGATCTGCATTACTATACAAATGGCAGAATAGGCAATTATGTAGTGGAAAAACCATTTATCCTCGGTCATGAATGCGCGGGAGAAATTGCCGCTGTCGGATCGTCTGTCGATCAATTCAAGGTGGGAGACCGTGTCGCCGTCGAACCCGGTGTCACATGCGGACACTGTGAGGCGTGTAAGGAGGGGCGTTATAATCTTTGCCCGGATGTACAGTTTTTGGCGACACCGCCGGTTGACGGCGCGTTTGTCCAATATATCAAAATGCGTCAGGACTTTGTTTTCTCGATTCCGGATTCACTATCCTATGAAGATGCGGCTTTGATCGAACCGTTTTCTGTCGGCATTCATGCGGCCGCGAGAACAAAGCTTCAGCCCGGTTCAACGGTTGCGATCATGGGAATGGGCCCTGTGGGGCTGATGGCCGTTGCGGCAGCGAAAGCATACGGGGCAGGCACAATTATTGTGACCGACTTGGAGCCGCTGCGGTTAGAAGCTGCGAAAAAAATGGGAGCGACGCATGTCATCAATGTCCGGGAACAGGATGCCGGTGAAGAAATCAAAACGATCACGAATGGCAGAGGCGTTGATGCTGCTTGGGAAACAGCGGGGAATCCGGCGGCATTGCAATCCGCACTGGCTTCCGTGCGCCGGGGCGGAAAACTGGCGATTGTCGGTTTGCCTTCTCAGAACGAGATTCCGCTCAATGTGCCATTTATTGCAGATAACGAGATTGATATATACGGAATCTTCCGTTATGCGAATACGTATCCGAAGGGAATTGAATTTCTCGCTTCCGGCATAGTGGACACGAAGCACCTTATAACGGACCAATATCCGCTGGAGAAGACGGAAGAGGCGATGGAACGGGCCTTTCAATACAAAAATGAATGCTTAAAAGTGATGGTGTATCCAAATCGCTGAGTGAACGGGGAGGATCTTTGCATTCTCCCTCTTGCTTATCAAAAATGAAAACGGATTCTTGGGGTGGGAAATGATGATTGAAACAGAAAAAGCAGCGGCAGTAAAGACGAAACATCGCGGCCTGTCCTGGATGGAACGGATCGGCTACGGATTCGGCGATATGTCGTACAATATTATCTTTCAGTTTGTAAACGCATACTTATTATTCTACTATACAGACGTCGGCGGCATTAAGCCTGCGGTCATCGCAGCTTTGTTTCTTATCGTAAGGGTGCTGGACGCTATTTTTGACCCGATTATGGGCGTGATTTTAGACAAGACGAATACAAGGTGGGGAAAGGCAAGGCCGTATCTTTTGTGGGTGGCGTTTCCTTTTGCGCTATTTACGTTCTTATGCTTCACGACCCCTCATTTCGGCGAGACGGGGAACATGGTTTATGCGTACATCACTTATATTCTGCTCGGGATGTCCTTCAGCATGCAGACGATTCCGGTCAACAGCTTAACGGGACGGATGACGAATTCCGTGGAGGAACGGACGGTTCTGACGACGACCCGGATGATTTTGGTTTATATCGGCATTCTGTTATCGATTTCCTGTGCGACACCGCTTGCGGACGCCATTGGCGGGAAAGATCAGGCGTTTGGATTCCAGATGACGGCGCTTATCTATGCGGCGGTGAGCATCGCGTTGAATCTGTTCAGTTTCTTTACTGTGCGGGAACGGATTCAGCCTGAAAAAAGAAAAAAACAAGGAATGAAAAAGACGTTGTCTGTTTTGTTCCGAAACAAGCCTTTGCTCATTTTGGTTTCTGCATTTTTGGCGTTTGCGATTGGGTTTAACATTAAGCTCAGCACGATGGTGTACTATTTTACGTATAACGTCAGCCATAAGGAATTTGTGTTTTTAGGAACCGTGTTGTTTTTCGGGGCAGCGCTGATCAGCAATCTGTTTATTCCTTTCTTTTCTGAGAAGCGGGGCCGGAAGCAGGTTATGATCATCACGGCGGCGCTATCGCTGATTTCTTATGCGGGCCTTCAGTTTACATCGTATTCTTCGCTGCCGCTTATTTTCTTTTGGCTTTTCGTTTCGGGATTTTTTACGACGCCTTTAAATACGCTTGCTTGGGGAATGGTTGCCGATTGTGTCGATTATGCGGAATGGAAAACCGGAGTCCGGGCTGATGGCGTGGTGATTTCGAGCATGAGTTTCATCAATAAGCTCGGAGTTGCGCTAGCCGGGTCATTTTCGGCCGTTTATCTCGGAATCGCCGGATATGCCGCGAATACCGATCAGACGGCCTCGTCATTGAATGCGATTAAAAATATGAATGCGCTCATTCCGGGATTGTTCATTCTGCTGTCTATTATTCTTATTTCTTTTTATCCTTTAACTGAAAAAAAATATCAGCAGGTGATGTCTGATCTGGAGCAAAGAGCTGCAAGATGAGTATACGTAAAATTTAAAATATTCTATGTAAACGGTTGTATTTATGACAGAAAGCACTATACTGAAACTATAATCGAGAATTGATAAATGAGTGTGATAATGTGGGAAGCCAATCTGTTATTTGTATTGGAGAATTGTTAATTGATTTCTTTTGTACCGAAGTGGATGTTGATTTGACGGAAGGACGTAATTTCTTAAAAAGTGCCGGCGGGGCACCGGCGAATGTGTCGGCAGCCATTGCTAAGCTGGGCGGAGACGCCGCTTTCAGCGGAAAAACAGGCAAAGATCCGTTCGGGTATTTTCTGAAGCAGACATTGGACGCCGTACACGTCGATACCTCTATGCTCGTCATGGATGAGAAAGCGCCTACAACGCTTGCGTTTGTTTCATTAAAACAAAATGGGGAGCGCGACTTTGTGTTTAACAGAGGAGCGGACGCTTTGTTTACGCTGGATGATATTGATCTGGAAAAGGTAAACGATGCGAAAATCCTTCATTTCGGATCAGCGACAGCATTGTTATCTGATCCGTTTTGCTCAGCCTATTTACGGCTGATGTCGATTGCGAAAGACAATGGACAGTTTATTTCCTTCGATCCTAACTACCGTGAGGATTTATGGAAAGGAAGAGTTTCAGAGTTTATAAACACCGCAAAAAAAGCCGTTGCCGTAAGTGATTTTGTGAAAGTCAGTGACGAAGAGCTTGAGATCATCAGCGGTGCGAAGGATCATAAAGAAGGTGTTGCGGTTCTTCATGAGATCGGAGCCGGCATTGTGGCGGTGACACTCGGGAAAAGCGGAACCCTTCTATCAAATGGGAAGGATATTGACATCATTCCGAGCATTCCGGTGACATCAATAGACTCAACGGGAGCGGGAGATGCGTTTGTCGGCGCGGCGCTGTATCAGCTGGCGCGCACCGATGAGATTCAGACGGCAGCCGATGATTTTGCGAAGCTGCGTGATATTGTCTCATTTGCCAATAAGGTGGGGGCGCTCGTGTGCACCAAAATCGGTGCGATCGATGCTTTGCCGAGCTTAAAAGAGGTTGAAGTATCACTGTAAAGTATGGAGGATGTTTCTTGAAAGTCATCGGACTTCGGGAAGCATCCTCTTTATTTAGGTCTGAAACCCTTTACGATATACGGTATACTTTAGAAAGGCATCCAGTAAATTGAACCGCTGTGAAGTACATACAATCACGTTTTTATCAGTTCTGAGTAAAACCAAGTTTCTGCTGCTGCCGTCATGTATAGTGTGACGGCCTATGATATTGAACCGCGGAGGAATGTTTTTCATGAAACATGTTTTTCTTATTGTGCAATGCGCGTTTTCTGTTTTTTGTTTTCTTTGTCTTGCCGCTGTCAATTGGTATCAGGGGAGTGAGCTTGTTTCTGATTCGTTTGATTGGAATTATACGGCTAAATTCTCAAAGCTTTTGAATGGGACGGATACGATTACAAGTCCGGAACAGATTTCGCAGCTGGATTTCTTTGTGTATGCGGCGAAGCATTATCCGTTAGTGAGCGGGTTGATGATCGGGCTGTTTGTTTATTTTTTGTTCTCACTGTATCTGGTCATAAAGAATTTCCGCCGGCACAAATGGGCTGAATGAGACTATTTTCATATAAAAATACATAAATTCAAGAGAAAATGAAACTTTTTTTGAAAAAAACAGTATATATAACTGTGAACTTGTTACTATTTAATTTTGGGAGGAAAATGAAAAATGAGTATTTTAGGAAGATTTAAAGACATCATGTCAAGTAATATCAATGCGTTGCTGGATAAAGCTGAAAACCCTGAAAAAATGGTTGATCAATATTTGCGGAATCTGAACAGTGATTTAGGAAAAGTGAAAGCGGAGACGGCTTCTGTCATGGCTGAGGAACAGCGGGCGAAAAGAGCGCTAACTGAATGCCAGGCTGATGCCGAAAAGATGGAAAGTTATGCGATGAAAGCGTTGCAGGCCGGCAATGAAGCTGATGCGCGGACATTTTTGGAAAGGAAAGCGGCTGTTGAATCAAGACTGACCGAGCTGCAAACGGCTTATCAGCTCGCTTCATCCAACGCGTCTCAAATGCGCAAAATGCATGACAAGCTTGTCGCTGATATCGGAGAGCTTGAGTCGCGCCGAAATGCCATCAAAGCGAAGTGGTCTGTGGCAAAAACGCAGGAGAGAATGAACAAATTGGGGTCCTCTGTGTCAAATGCGGGCCAATCGCTGACAGCTTTCGGCAGAATGGAAGACAAGGTCAACCAAGCGCTTGATCATGCCAATGCGATGGTTGAGCTGAACGCGTCTCCGAAAGACGATATTGACGATCTGACGGCTAAATATGACAGCAATCAAAGCAGTGTCGATGATGAATTGGCGGCGCTCAAGCAGAAAATGCTTTTCAGTAAAGATCAATAGACAGCGGGCTGCAGCTTTGTCCGATATAAAGAGAAAGTGAGAGAAACAGAATGATCATTTCTTATAAATGCCCGAACTGCGGCGATGATATGGTCTTTGACAGTTCATCCGGCATGCTGACATGTCACAGCTGCGGGCGGCAGGATCAGATTGAGAGCCTGCCAAAAGAGTATATAACGACGAGATTTTCCGAAAATGAGGCGAACGAGTACCGCTGTGAGAATTGCGGCGCGGTATTAATGACTGAGGCGGAAACGACGGCCACGACGTGCGGGTTTTGCGGAGGAGCCGCCGTTCTCGCCGACCGATTATCGGGAAATCTCGCGCCTTCGATGGTGATCCCTTTTACGATCAGTAAAGAAGAGGCCATGAGCGCTTTTAAAAAGTGGTGCCGAAACGGCCGTCTGACACCGAAAGGATTTATGTCTGCCGATCGGGTGAAGAGCATAACGGGCATGTACGTGCCGTTTTGGATGTTTGATTTAAACAGCAAGGTTCAGGTCAATGCCGTTTGTACGAGAGTGCATCACTATGATGATGGAGAATACCGGGTGACGGAGACCGAGTATTACAACGCGTACCGCGATATCAATCTTGATTATCTCAAAATTCCGGTCGACGCTTCAGAAAAAATGAATGATGAATTAATGGACAAATTGGAGCCTTACTCATACAGTGAGCTGAAGGAGTTTAATACGGCCTATTTAGCGGGATATATAGCGGAAAAGTACAATTATACCGATGACGATCTCTTTCCGCGGGCGAAGGATAAAATCAGCCATTATATTGATTCTTATATCAGATCCACCTTCTCCGGATATACGACGGCTGACATTACGGATGAGCAGATTCAGACCGATAAAATCAGCAGCTTTTACGTACTGCTTCCGGTCTGGATGGTCAGCTACGACTATGAGCGGGCTGAGCACATTTTTGCGATGAACGGGCAGACGGGCAAGGTTGTCGGCAAACCGCCGATCAGTGCCGGAAAAGTGGCCGCGTGGTTCGGCGGCATAACCGCCGGTGCGTTTGTAGCATTAAGACTCGTCTCACTTATGATAGGAGGCGGTTTTTGATGAAAGTATCGATAAAAAAAGCGTGTCTCTTCTGCTTTGTCCTTTTTCTGATGCTGTCTTTTTCTTTACATACATCGGCGTCTGCCGCGGAACAGAAGCAATATGTTTACGACAATGCTCATTTATTAACGAAGGATGAAACGAAGAAACTTGAGGAATTGGCCGGGAAGCTGGGGGCAAAGCGCCATACTGATTTTATCATTCTTACCGCAAACGGAACGGGCGGTAAGGACATCGAGCAGTACGCCGGTGATTTTTATGACAGTCATTTTAGCGGAAGTACGGCGATATTGACCATTGATATGAAAAATCGGGAAGTATTTATCTCCGGATATAAAAAGGCGGAGACGTATTTGAATAACAGCCGGCTGAATACGATCAGGAATACGATCTCGTCAGATATTTCCGCAGGCCATTATGAAAAGGCGTTTCAGACCTACATCAAGATGGCTTATAAAGATATGGGGAAAAGCCCGGACGACAAGTCTGACAATCTGCTGCTCACATGGTGGTTTCAGCTCATTATTGCCGCAGCCGCGGCCGGAATCGCCGTCACTGTGATGGTGTACAATTCCGGCGGCAAGGTCACCGTCACCGGCAGCACGTATATGGATCACGATACGTCTGAAGTGCTGAGCCAGCACGACACATATATCCGAACCGACGTTACAAGAGAAAAAAAGCCTGATAAAGATAATGACAATGACGGCGGAGTCACGAGGGGCGGCACGAGTTACAGCGGAAGCAAGGGAAGTTTTTAAATTATATGTAAAGGATTTGAGCATACATGGGTTTTTTCAGAAATCAGTTAGCAAATGTGGTGGAATGGGAAGAATTCAGAGACGACATGGTTTTCTATAAATGGAATAACCGTGAAATTAAAAAAGGCAGCCGTCTGATCATCCGGCCGGGACAGGATGCCATCTTTTTATACAATGGGAAGATTGAAGGGATTTTCCGTGATGACGGCGATTATGATATCGAATCAGAAATCATTCCGTTTCTATCTACACTAAAAGGGTTTAAGTTTGGTTTTAACAGCGGCATGCGGGCTGAAGTGCTGTTTGTGAATACGAAGGAGTTCACCGTGAAGTGGGGCACAAAAAACGCTATCAACATTCCGGCGGCAGGTATGCCGGGCGGTATGCCGATCCGCGCAAACGGCACATTTAACTTCAAGGTCATTGACTACATCGGATTGATTGATAAGATTGCGGGTGTCAAAGACAGCTATTTAGTGGAGGACATTAAAATCCGGATTACGTCTATTCTCGATCAGCTTTTGATGAAATGGATCACCAGAGAAGGAAAAGACATGTTCAATCTGCAGTCGAATTCCTTTGAAATCGGAAAAGGGATTCAAGAAGATCTTGATATGCAGCTGATCGGAGACGGCATGTCGATTACGGGCTTCAATATTATGAGCTTTAACTATCCGCAGGAAGTTCAGGATATGATTACGAAAAACGCTTCTTACGGCATGGTGGGCGATGTGAACCGCTATCAGCAGATTTCCATGACGGACGGAATGTCATCCGGCAAAATGAACGGAAGCGGCGCCGCCTCCGACATGGCGGGCATGATGATGGGAATGAATGTGGCAAATCAAATGATGAACCAAATGAATCAAAATCAGCAGAACCAGCCGCAGCAAGATCAAAGTCAGCAGAATCAGGGGACGGCACCGGCGAACGGCTCGGAAGGAGCGGATAAGCCGAAATTCTGTCCGAACTGCGGAACGAAAACGGAAGGCGCGAATTTTTGCCCGAATTGCGGACAGAAGCTTGCCTGACGATATACGAAAAAGAGGCCTTTTTGGGGCCTCTTTTTTTTGTCATGATTTCATTGTTTGAACGATGAGAGATGTCAGCGCTTTAGAACCCTCAGGTATGAGATGGACGCCGTCCGGTGTGAAGTATTCAGGGTGCTGCAATGCTTTTGCGTGCCAATCGACAAGCGTCACATTTTTCCGTGACTCGGCCTGCCGGCGCAATGATTCGTTTACTTTGCTTTCCCATTGCCGCGGCACACGTGTGTTGACAAGATAGATATCGGCTTTTGAAAAGGAGCTGATCAGTGATTCAATTTGGCTGTTTGTGAAATAGCCATTCGTCCCTAACTCGATGATGACCGCTTTGTTCGGCTGATTAAATGACGCATATTCCGAAGTGAGCCGGAGTGCTTGAGAGACTTGTCTTCCTACCTTTCCGTCGATGGTGACATGAGGGAGGGACTGCCGCAGGTATGACGCAATGTCCAGCATCACCGAGTCACCGATGGCCAGCACGTCTTGCTGAGGCTGTGTTTGTTTTGAATCAGCCGTTTTTTGAGATGACCGTTCCTTTTTCTCTTCGTTTTTCTTTGTATTTGATTTGTCTGTTGGTTCTTTCTTGTTTTTGTCTGACGCGGTGTCCGTTTTTTCGCCGCCGTGTTTTTTCTTGCTGTCTTCTTCTATTGCAGGCTGATCGTGATCGGCCGTTTTGTGCGAAGAGGCGGCGGTTTCTTGCTGATCATTTTGCGCGTACGTCCATTGCGGCTGTTTTTTCTCTTCGGCTATCCCTGACAGCCCGCCCGCAAATACGAGAATGGCGGCAAGAATAAGGCCGAGCGACATTCTGCTGATGACAGAGGACGTCTTCCATTCCAGAAAGCGGTTCAGAAACACGCGGCGTAAAAATGGCCGGAAGCCCGCAGTGCGGATCGGCTGTTCAATGAAATGGTAAGATAGCTCGGCAAGAATGAAAGTGGCGCCGATTCTGACGGCGCAGTGCCAATAAACCGGATTTCCGATTTCCTGTACGGGTGTGCTCAGTACGATAACCGGGTAATGCCAAAGATAGATTCCGTATGATCTCGTTCCGATCCAGCGAAGCGGCTTCCATGAAAGGACATGTCCCAAAAAACTGCTCGGATGGCATAAACATGCGACAAGAACCGCTGCGGTGATGCTGATCAAAAGCATGCCGCCCTTGTACAGGAAGGGTTCATATTCATCCGTGTAAAAGACGCAAAGCAGCAGCGCGGCAAAAGCAGCAAGCTCCGTCCCGTGAAGCAGGTGTTTCATGCTGCTCGGCAGCCGTTTGGAAGATAATCGTTTCATCGGCCACACTAAAGCTAAAGCGCAGCCGATCAGCAATTCAAATGAGCGGGTATCCGTCCCGTAATAAACGCGGCTCGGATCTCCGCCGGGCACATACATCATACTCATCACGACTGCTGAACATAACGCGAGGAACATGACCGCGGCCGCAAGCCGGGCCCGTGTTTTACATATGTACATCCCCGCAAGCAGCAGGAAGGGCCATATGATATAAAACTGTTCTTCAATCGCCAGCGACCAAAGGTTTTTTAATGGCGAAGGGGAGCCGAAGCTGTCGAAATAAGAAAGTTGATGAAAGATAAACCACCAATTGCTTATGTAAAAAAGTGAGGAGACCGCATCTCCGCGTACGGTATGCAGGAGCTCGCTGTTAAACAATACGACCCAAATGACCGTCGTGATAATCATGAGATAAGCCGCCGGCAGAAGCCGCCTGATCCGGCGCACCCAAAAATCACGCAAATCAAGGGTGATGGCATTGCCTTGGGCAGGCAATATAATAGATGTAATTAAATACCCCGATAAAACAAAAAAGATATCAACACCGATGAAACCGCCGTCGGCCCAGTTAAAATTCAGATGATATGCGATAACTGCGAGGACGGCAAAGGCGCGAAGTCCATCCAGTCCGGGAATATAGCGGTGATGCAGTGACTTGTCTGACATGGTATTCCTCCAATAATGTGCGCGGAAATTCTCGCTGTTTTGCGGATGGCTATGGCAGATTTCTGTACAGTCTTCCATTTGTTCCGTTAATTAGACGCATTCGGAAGGGGATTTTGTTTCAGAAAAAATGAATGAAATGCTGTGATTTTCTTAAACTTTTCAGCCCCCGTCCGGCGTCTGTTATATGAAAAGGGTCCCTTGTGCATCTTGGCTGTTGCGGGACGAAAGAAAAAATCCATGATCTGCGGATATCATGGATTTTTTTCTTTCTTTATCTGATGTAGCGGTCTCCGACAAGCAGCTTGGAGATGACGGAGGTCGGTATTGTAAACTCTGTAACGCCCATATATCCGGGTGCCGCTTCATATTCGTCAAATGAAATAACAAGTTTGTGCTTATCTGTAATATAAAAATTCTGGTCGGCGCGGATGGCTTTAAAAGGCTCCGTCATATCATCATCTTCGACCCAGTATATTTTATTCGGATCTTCTTTCATCTGTTTTTTCATTTGTTCTTTAATATTTTGGCTGATGACTTTAATATAACGGTCATCTTTAAATAAGCTCTTTAACGTAAGTACGGCCTCATTCTTTTTATCGATCGTGATGTAACGGCTTTGTGTATAAGAGGAAGCTTGCGTTTTTTCGATATCACGTCGGATTGAGATCAGATCCGCTGTGTCAGTAACGGTTTCATAATCGCTGTAAATACTGAGGTGGCCTTTTTTGCTTTTTGAGGTCGCCTTCATAAATTCCTGATACAGCTCTTTGCTTTCTTTCATATAATGCCGGTTGATGCTGTCTTCGAGTTTATGATCGGAAAGTCCGGACAGAGCGGGCGTTTTCACATCAATGCTTGATTGGTTCTTTTCTTCCTTCATCTCCGTGAATGTGATGGCTTGGACGACTTTGCCGATGACGGGGATTTTAGACATGGCTTGTGCGGCATCCGGATTGATATTGACAACGGCGGTAAATAAGACGGCCGCAGCGACTGCCGCGGATGTCGGCCACATCACGATTCGTTTTTTCTTCGGTTTTTGCCGAAGGGCTTTTTCGACAATGCTGTCCAGTTCCTTAGGAATGGGCACACTTTTATACTCTTCTCTTAATTGTTCTAATCTCTTTTCCATTAAGAAAGATCCTCCTTCGTCAGCTGAATGCGCATGAGCTTCAGCCCCCTATAAAGGCGTGTTTTGACGGTGTTGATGTTTTCCCCCGTGATGTCCGCGATTTCTTCTAATTTCAGGTCTTCAAAGAAACGCAGAATGATAATGGTTTTATATTGATGCGGGAGGTCATCGAGCGCTTCGTGAAGGTCTGTGTCCTTGTAGTGATCTTCCTTTCCGCGGCTTAAAAACTCGATCGTTTCATCGTCCATCACTTTCAGTTTTTTCTGTTTGCGGAGAAAATCAATGGCCGTGCGCACTAAAATTTTATAAAACCAGCTTTTGATCACATCGGGGTTTTTGACGGATTCGACCGATGTCAGCGCTTTTTGAATTGATTCCTGAACAATATCTAACGCGTCATCCTTGTTCTTTACGTAACTGTACGCAAGCCGGTAAAAGTCTTCCTTGCGCTCAGTTATGCACGTCACAAGCGACGCTTTGGCTGTTTCGTTCTTCATTGCTTCAAAGGGCTCCTTTTTTAAAAATACGTATCATAGGCTGCTGCCTAAGGATAGACGGGACAGGGTAAAAAATAGTTTGCGCAGAGGGGATCATTTTTAAAAGGAAAAGGAAGG
The DNA here is from genome assembly GCF_032461585.1 of Bacillus sp. IS1. NCBI lineage: Bacteria > Bacillati > Bacillota > Bacilli > Caryophanales > Bacillaceae > Bacillus > Bacillus sp. IS1. Next base: position 29,063 of record NZ_JAWCWR010000004.1, read on the forward strand.
AAAGACGATGAGATGAAAAAAAGAGCCGGAACGGCTCTTTTTCGGATGTGTCTGATATTCAGCGAACGGTTTAGTTCGGTTTGACTAAGATTTTCACTTGGTTTTTCTCTTTGATTAAAGCGCCGAAGCCTTCTTCAATCAGGTCGTCGAGCACGATTTTTTTCGTGACGAGCTTATCTGCTGAGAAGTAGCCCTCTTTCATCAGTGCAAGAACGGAAGGGAAGATGTCACGGTATCCGATAATGCCTTTTACGGTCCGTTCTTTGATGACGATATCGTTCGGATGAATTTCCGCTCCTTTTTCCCAGATGCTGACGATAACCGTTTCACCGGCAATGTTTGTTGACTGGATCGCCTGGCGGAGAACGACAGGAACGCCTGTTACTTCATAAGAAACATCAACGCCGCCGTTTGTGCGTTTAGCGATTTCTTCAACGACATCGTCCGTTTTTGACGGATCAATGATGATAGCGCCGAGTTCTTTCGCTTTTTCCTGACGTTCCGGTGAAAGTTCAACCGCGTAAATATCTGTGGCGCCGGCCGCTTTCAGGGCTTCAATCACAAGCAGCCCGATCGGTCCGCAGCCAAAAACTGCCGCCTTGTCGCCCGCTTTTAATTTGCTTTGGCGGACGGCGTAAAGCGCTACCGCTGACGGCTCAACAAGCGCGCCCTGTTCGTAAGAAAGCTCTTCAGGAAGCTTAAACAGCAATTCTTCGTCAACGGATACATATTCAGAAAATCCGCCGCCGCCTCCGGCTAAGCCTAAGAATCCCATTTGTTCATCAAGGTTATAGGCTCCCTGATGTCCGTGTGTGGCAAAAATCGGTTCCACGACGACTCGGTCGCCGACGCTGTAATTTTTGACGCCTTCGCCCACTTCAACGACTTCTCCTGAGAATTCGTGACCCATCGTGACGGGCGCCATTTCGTTTGTTAACGGATGAGGTTTGCCGACCGGAATAAAGATCGGGCCTCCCAAATATTCATGAAGGTCGCTTCCGCAAATCCCGCACCATTTGACTTTAATTTTGACTTTACCCGGTTCTGCTTTAGGTTCATCAATGTTTTCGATTCGAATGTCTTTTTGATTGTGCCATCTTGCCGCTTTCATTGATTATCACTCCTAGTCTGATTGAAACGAGTATAGGTACATGATCAATATGAACCACGGTTAAAAGGAATAAAGTGCCTGCTTCCTAAAGCCTGATTTCTCAAAATATATCATATTATGCAACTATCAATAGGCCTTATAAAAAGTCCATATTGAATGCAGAAATACTCTATGAATATTATAACGCTAATGAATTAAATTTTGTAGTATAATTTACCATGGAATTATATAGAACAGGAAATTGTGCCGTCGTTATGTGCATGTCTCATCACGTTGTAATGAACATGTAAAGTGATTGAAATATTATAATCGTCTTTCTGGTGTATAATTTTGCCTAGAATAAAGAATCAGGAGGACGAAAGCTTGAAGAAGTTATTCTTAGCCTTATTGATTTTAGCAGGAAGCACGCTGGGAGCGATCAGTTACTCTTCTGATGCAAGTGCTAAAAAAGTGAACGGAAATATTACATGGTATAATGGAGTCGGTAAAAAAGGATCTTCCGGTAAAAAACTGGGACACTGGGATTGCGCGACAAAATTAGGATTTGACGTTCCGAGAAACGGAACGAAAATCAGAGCTTATGCGAAAGCAAAACCGAAAAAGGTTATCACCGTATACAAAAATGATGTAGGCCGTCTGCCGAATGCCGTATTGGATGTCAGCCCGAAAGCGTTCAAAGCGCTCGGATATCCATTAAGCAAAGGAAGAGTATCCGGACACTACAGCTATTAAAATAGACCATCTTAAAAAGCAAGGACACTGATTCTTGCTTTTTCTGATTGACGGAGAGATTGATAATGAAGAAGAAACGATGGATCTGGATGTTGCTGGCCGCCGTTTTGGCGGCGGCGGTCATCGCGGCCGTTTTACTGATTAAAGGAAAAAGCGACGGCGGCGGAAAAGCCGTTGTCTCCGGCGGTCATGACAAGCTGCTTGTTTCCATTACAGACAAAGATCTGATGACGAAATATTACGAGGACGGCCGCGTGCTGTACGAGGAAAAGCTTTCGGCATATCCGGCGTTTGCGCTGGATGATGCCCATCAGGTGCTCTATTTTGTCGGGAATAATGACCAAAATGAGATGCGTCTGTATAAGCTTGATCTGAAGACGAAAAAGAAGACGGTGCTTTATAAAGGAACGGCAAGCGCTGACAGTTTGTTTTTATCAAAGGATCTGACGCACATTTATTTCCGTCTCGGAAAAGCGGATGAAGATATTTTCCGTCTCGCATCTTTTGATTTGAAAACGAAACGTTATGAAAATCTGTATCCCGCCGCCGATGAGAAAGACGACAGTGTAAGCAGCTTCTTTTATAACCGCAGCCAAAACGATTTTGCGCTTCTGCATTATTCCGTAAAAGAGGATTATCAAAAAACGGATGAGGCAAATGAGAAGGGGATTGACCCTGAACCGACGAATATCCGGTTTGCAGCAGGAGCGGGCGAACACCTTCAGGATCTGACAAACCTTGAACAGTTTATCAGCGACGTGGCGGTGTCACCGGACGGAAAGAATCTTGTCTTTACATCTTATACTCAAAAAGGGACGGAACAAAAAGCGTCCATCCGTCTGATGAATGTCAAAACGAAAAAAGATGAAACGATTATCTCAAACGGGAAGGACTTCGCTCCGCTGATTGATGCCCAGCCTCAGTTTTCTAAAGACGGCAGCATCATTTATTTCATGGCGGAAGCAAAAGGCGCTAAGCGTCTGAAGGATGAAACGGGGCGGAATGCGAAGGTCCGGACCATTTATGCTTATCATTTGGATACGAAAAAATGCGAAAAAGTCTGGGAAAATGACAACGGCATTATCAACAGTTTTTCCGTCATCCAATCATGAAAAAAACACTCAGCGCCTGCTGGGTGTTTTTTAATGAACAAAGCTGGCTGCGGCTGAGGCGAGCCATTTGAAAAAACGGAGAATCGGAACGGCAAAATGGAGCGTTTCGATGAATGACTGTGCGGCAAGGTTCATTTTCCGCCGTTTTGCCATTTCCTTCAGATCTTTCTGCTGCCGATCGTTTTTCATGTTCATTGCTCCTTTGCATCATAAAAGGACATGATAACGCAAAGGCCTCTCATGAGACATGGAGGCCTTCTCTATGTTGAGACTCGTAAAAGGGAGGTCTAACTTGATGCCGTTTGATTATTGTTTTGGAGATTTACCAACGAACGGACGCCGTCGATCATTTTACTGCCGCAAAGGGGGCAAGTCGGGGTATCACTGCCGGCAAAATTCTTTCTGCTCCAGCCGATACAGTCCTCTTTTGTGCATTCCCACGTACTGACATCTTCTTTAGGCAGCGGTTCCTGATTACGTTTGTTGTAGTAAGACATAAAGTCACTTCTTCCCTTATGAATTTTCGTGCACTCCTTCATTGTCTCATACTTTTCCCTAATCTCCTAATTCCTTTTTCTATCCAGATTTCCAATGAGGGTGCACCGTCTTCCTGTTATTACAGTATATGCAAATAAGTGTCTTCTTATTTTTTCTTTTTGGATAAATAAAAAAGCCCCTCTCAGAAAAGGGGGGATGTTTGTTTACTGCTTATCCGTGACGTCCATCGGTCTCATCATGTCGTAATCTTCGTGCTCTAAAATATGACAGTGCCATACGTAGCGTCCGCTGTAAGGAGCGAAAGTCGCCGCGATTCTGATGACCTCTCCCGAGTGCGCCTGCACGGTATCTTTCCAGCCTTTCTCACTTGGAGGAGGCGGGACGGCGGGGCCTGTATACACAATGTCGCCGAATTTGTTATAACGCTCTAAGTCAAAAGGGCGCCGGTCAAGGATTTGGAAGGAGACAAGGTGCAGGTGTATCGGATGGGTGCCCCCCATCGGATTGATAATCGACCAGATTTCCGTTGTGCCGAGCTTCGGCGCTTCTGTCACAGGATCATGCCATCGCTTGTTATTCAGCGTCAAAACGGGCCGGCCGTATTTGTCTTGCGTATTTGTGAGTTTAAGCGTCCTGATATTGTGTATTCTCTTTGATGTCACATTAGGCATTGTTGAAAGATATTTAGGCTTACGGCTTGTGTCTTCTCCCTTCAGCGGTTTTGTGACGCGGAATTGCATCACATTGGCGTCTGTATCCGGATCGGCGTCGCCCCCGCAGCCGGTGCCGTTCGTTAAAATGATATGTTCTCCGTCAAAGGCGGAGAAATCGATGAGCACATCATACCGCTCTGCCGGGGCTAAGCTGATAGATTGTGTTTTGACAGAGCGGGGAAGCAGTCCGCCGTCAGAACCGATTTGGATAAACTTCCCGCCGTTATTGAGCGAGAGAGAAAATGTTCTTGTATTGGAGGCATTAAGGATGCGGAAACGATATGTCCGCGGTTCAACTTCCATATACGGCCACGCTTTACCATTGACGAGAATGGTATTTCCGCAAAAAAACGGGACGATGGAAGGGTCGGGCAGCGTTTCGGAAGGGTTAGCAGGTCCGCTCGGATAAGACAAGGAACCGTCGTCATTTAACGTGCGGTCCAAAATCATAAGCGGTACGTCGTACTCTCCGGAGGGAAGCTTCAGCTGCTTTTCTTTTCGCTCGCGGATGATATACATCCCGGCAAGCCCGGCGTACACATTGAGCCTCGTAATCGCCATGGCGTGATCGTGATACCATAACAGAGCCCCGCGCTGTTTGTTTGGATAATGGTATACCTCTTTTTCAAAATAAGGACCCGTTTCCTTAAAATCCTTTGTGAACCAGGCTTCCGGGTAGCCGTCGCTGTCCGGCGGCGTTGCTCCTCCGTGTAAATGGACGACGGTTTTGACATCGGGTTCCTGATGGCCGCTTTCTGAATGGTGAATGGTATGATCCACAGGCAGAAAATGCTTATCCGGCAGGTCATTCATCCATTTAATATAGACGTTCTCATCTTGGTTCACGTCGATCGTCGGGCCGGGAAATAAACCGTTATACCCCCACAGCCGGGTCGGCGGGAGATCGCGGTGCAGCTTGTGAAAGCATTCCTTCATGGTGACTTCATAATACGTGCTGCCGTCTGATTTCTTCTGCGGCTGGAGTGTTTCGATAATCGGCAGTTCATCTGCAAATTTTTCTAGTGCCATTTTTCATCCTGTCCTTATCATTTATTGAAATCCTGTACTACAGTTAATGCTGCCTGGAACAGGTTGGTTAAAAAAACACCCGCCCTTTTTTGAGGGGGGTGTTTGCGGTTATTGCGCAACCCGGCTTTCGGAAGCGCTCTCTTTCGGTTTTTGTTTTTTGCGGAATACATATGAGGCAAGCACCAGCAGAGTAATAAATCCTGTCAGCAGAAATTCAGACCGCATTGAGCTGATAAACAGCATAGATAACAAGATGGCGCAAATGGCGATGATCGTCAGGTAGGTTAAGTACGGATAGAACCACATTTTGATTTTAAGAGATTCAGGGTTTGTCCGTTCGATTTTCTTTCTCATTCTCAGATGTGAGACGGCGATGACGAGATAGACGAGCAGTGCGATCGCCCCTGATGAATTGACCAGAAATAAGAATACGGAGTCGGGAGAAAAGTAGTTCATAACAACGGCAATATAGGAGAAAAAGGTGCCGGCGATAATGGCTTGAACCGGTACGCCTCTTTTACTCAGTTTCATAAAACGCCGCGGCGCTTCATTTCGCTCTGCCAGTGAATACAGCATCCGTGACGTCGTATAAAGCCCGGAGTTCAGGCAGGACAGAACGGCTGTCAGGACGATGAAATTCATGATTTGAGCGGCTGCGGGAACCCCGATATGGCTCAAAACGGCAACGAAGGGGCTTTCCAAAATATTGGCTGAATCCCACGGCAGCAGTGTGACCACAACCGCAATGGAGCCGACGTAAAAAATAATGATCCGCCAAACGACTGAGCGGGTCGCCTTTGTGACGGATTCGACCGGATTTGACGTTTCTCCCGCTGCGATTGCGACAATTTCAGATCCCATGAAAGAAAAAATGACAACGACGATGCCGAGCAGAACGGAACTTGGACCTTTAGGGAAAAATCCGCCGCTGCCCGCCAGATTTTCCAGCCCGACCGGCTTGCTGCCGGGGACGATTCCGAAAATGAACGCAAATCCCGCGATTAAGAAGACAACGATCGTCGCTACCTTCACTAAGGAAAGCCAGTATTCAAATTCGCCGAACGATTTAACTGAATAAATATTCGTCAGTGTTAACAGCACGGTCAGAAGCAGACTCGTCAGCCATAACGGAATGCCCGGGAACCAGTACTGTATGATTCCGGCGCCTGCAATGGCTTCAATGGCAATGACGATGACCCAGAAAAACCAATACAGCCATCCGATCGTAAAACCGGCCCAAGGACCGATGGCGTCATGCGCGTACTGTGAAAACGAACCGCTTGTCGGGTTGACGGAGGACATTTCCCCCAGCATTCTCATAATAAAAATCACTAATAATCCTGCTAAAGCGTAGGAGACAATCGCTCCGGGTCCGGTGGAATGAATGACGGATCCGCTTCCGACAAATAATCCGGCGCCGATCACGCCGGCAATTGAAATCATAGTCATATGCCGGGTTTTTAATCCCTTTGATAAAGAGTTAGGCTGATTCATTCTTTGCCTCCTTTTGGCTTGTTTATGCTGAATATTCCGACAAGTATTATTCTATCATAAATGCCACAGACAGTTGAAAGTGATGTAAGAAAATATGACATTTTTTCTCGTCCGTACAGCAGAAGGTGCGGGAAGGAAAAGAAATAATTTTCTGTTATTTTTGTGTTTTAATGGGTTTGAAAATAATTCCATGAACATAGGGTGGCGAGAATCCTTGGTACGATTGGGATGAGAGGGGTTTCGTGAATAAAAATAAGTTTCCTGAGCGCATAAATGTTCTATGCTTACTATTTTTCTGTGGAAAGTGAATCATGTTTCTATAGACCCACTGTGTCTTCGCTTTGTATGATAATGAAGGAAAAATTGAACGGGAAGGAGGATTTTCAGTGGAGAGATATCATGAATTGAAAAAAGGCGAAACCGGAGCGATTGTCAGTATTGGCGCATATGCGGCATTGTCGGCTGTGAAGCTTGTGATCGGTTATTTGTTTCACTCAGAAGCGCTTCAGGCCGACGGTTTAAATAATACGACTGATATCGTGGCATCTGCGGCTGTTTTCATCGGTTTGCGCATCTCTCAGAAACCTCCTGACGAAGATCATCCTTACGGCCATTTTCGGGCAGAGACCGTCGCGTCACTCATCGCTTCCATTATTATGATGCTTGTCGGAATGCAAGTGCTGTTCAGCGCCGCGCAATCTATTTTTTCCGTTAAAGAGGAGACGCCGGATATGATAGCCGCCTGGACGGCCGCGGGGAGCGCCGTCGTGATGCTGATGGTCTACCGCTATACGAAAGGGCTTGCCAAAAAGGTAAACAGCCAGGCCCTTTCAGCTGCGGCCGCTGATAATAAATCAGATGCGCTCGTCAGTATCGGCACGTTTATCGGAATTTTTGCTTCACAGTTCCATTTGGCTTGGGTGGATACGGTTACCGCGTTTATCATCGGGTTGATCATCTGCAAAACCGCGTGGGATATTTTTAAGGAATCCTCTCATTCGCTGACTGACGGTTTTGATGTCAAACATATTTCTGATTATAAAAAGACGATTGAACAGATTGCGGGCGTCAGCCGTTTAAAAGATATTAAAGCGAGATATCTGGGCAGCTCCGTTCATATTGATGTCGTCATTGAAGTGCCGTCTGATCTGAACATTAAAGAGAGTCATGAGATCGCAAATGAGGTAGAACGCAAGATGAAAGAGGAACATGCCATTGACCATTCACACGTTCATATGGAGCCTCTCCAGCTGAAATAAAGCTTCCTTTCTAAAGGGGGCTTTTTCCTTTTTCAGACTGGAAACAATTCGCTGGAAACGTTTTTTTATACTGTTTATATTTTGTGGTAAAGTTAGGTTACGATAATTGAAATTTGAGAGATGACTAGGAGGAGAAGAATGGCTTATAAAGAAGAGCTGCATCCGCTGCTGGAGAAAGCCGTTGAGCATATTGAAAACATCATCATAGGAAAACGGGATATCGCCATACTCAGTCTGGCCGCCATTCTTGCAAAAGGGCATGTGCTGCTGGAAGACGTGCCGGGAGTCGGAAAAACGATGATGGTCCGCGCTTTGGCCAAGCTGATCGGAGCTGACTTTAAGAGGATTCAGTTCACGCCGGATCTTCTGCCGTCAGACGTGACGGGTGTCTCTATTTATAATACGAAAACGATGGAATTTGAATACCGCCCGGGACCGATCATGGGGAATATCGTGCTGGCTGATGAAATTAACAGAACCTCTCCGAAAACGCAGTCTTCCCTGCTTGAGGCAATGGAGGAAGGGAATGTCACGATTGACGGAAAGACAATGCGGCTGGCTGAGCCGTTTTTCGTCATGGCCACACAAAACCCGGTTGAATATGAAGGAACGTATCCGCTTCCCGAAGCCCAGCTTGACCGGTTTTTATTTAAGCTGCGCATGGGCTACCCGACTGCCGAGGAAGAGCTTCAAGTTCTGTCTTTGCAGGAAGGGCGCAATCCGCTTGAAACAATCGAGCCCGTCATTTCTAAAGAACAGTTTATCAGCCTTCAGCAAAAACTGGAGCAGGTGCGGGTGGATGAGGGAATTAAAGCGTATATCGTCGGCATTACTCAGCATACCCGCCGGCATCCGTCCGTACATCTGGGCGTAAGTCCGCGCGGTTCAATCTCATTAATGAAAGCCGCGCAGGCGTACGCGCTGCTTCATGACCGCGATTACGTCATTCCTGATGACGTCCAGTATTTGGCTCCGTATACGCTGCCGCACAGAATGATCTTGACCGCCGAGGCGAAATTTAACGATGTGACGGCGGAAGCGGTTATAGAAGACATCATGCAAACGGAAAAAGTTCCCGTCCAAAGGATGTCGGTCCGCTAATGAGAAAGAAGATGCATTGGCTTCTATATGGCTGGAAGCTGCTTATGTTGGCCGTACTGACGGCGGCTGTCTTTTCTTATGCCATGTTTCAGGGCGGATTTGTGAGCTGGTTTTTATTTTATGCGTTTTTGCCGTTTACCGTTTACGCCGGGCTGGTCGCTGTGTACCCGCTGCGGGCGTTTCAGGTGACGCGTGACGTGTCCTCCGCCCAGTTAACCTCAGGCGACAGGCTGTCTGTCATCATCAGGCTGACGAGGCGCCTGCCGTTTCCGCTGACATATATGGTCATTGAAGATGTGATGCCGGAAACGCTTGGCGAGAGGCGCAGTGCGAAACAGCTCGTGTTTCCGTGGTTTCAAAGGAAGCTGACGTTACAATATGAGCTGCCGCAGGTGCCGCGCGGAGAGCATCATTTACATACGATAAGAGTGCGGACGGGGGATGTTCTCGGGCTTTTGGACAAGACGGCGTCGTTTTCCGTAACGGATACGGTTCTGGTTTTCCCGGCGTACGGGTCTGTTCACTATAAGCTGCAGGCTGCATCCGGGGAAGAGGGAGCGGGTGCCGGCGCTCCGTTTCAGGTACACCGCTCCGCAATGGCCGCGAGCGTCAGAAATTATCAGCCGGGCGACCGGTTTTCCGCACTTGACTGGAAAACATCGGCGCGGCGAAATGAGCTGATGACGAAGGAATTTGACCCGCTGCAGAGTATGAATATGATTCTCCTTTTGGACTGCAGGCCGTCCCCTTCGTTTGAAGCCGCGGTGTCAGCTTCGGCATCCCTGCTTTACACGGCGTTTATGAAGGGCTCTCCCGCAGGGTTTATTTCATTGGGGAGCGACCGGACCGTATTTCCCGTCGGGGAGGGAGACCGGCATTTCAGAAAGATGCTGCGTTACCTGGCATCAGCTTCAGAATCGGAAGAAGCTGGTGCAGGCGGGCGTTTAGAAAAAGAGCTGGCGGATCCGCGCGTCCGCAAAGCTTCCATTGCCGTCGTGACGGGCAGTCTTACAGAAGACCTTCTCAAACAGGCTGAGCCCGGCCGTGCTGACATGACGGTGTTTTTGGCGAAAGAAACGAATGCCGCGCTTTCGGAGAAAGAACGGAAACTCGCTCTCATCTTCGCGCAAAAAAATATTAAGGTGCAAATGATCAGGGACAAACGGGTGTCCCATGTTGTTTAGAAAGAGAGGTGGCGCGCCATGCCGCATGACGAGAACCAGGGAAGCAGGCTGAGTCTGCTGCTGTTTTATTTTCTCGCTTTTTTATTGTTATGGGAATGGCTCAGGCCGCTGCACAATTTTACGGATACAAAACATACCGGTTTTTTCATCGTTTTTATCGGTTTGGCATTTCTGCTGTCATTTTTCCGGATGAGGTGGTACGTAACCGTGCCGTCCTGCATTCTGTTTACGTTGATCAGTATTCACATCCTGTTTTATAAAGGTTCGGTTTTTCAGCCGGAATGGCTCGTTTCTTTTTTGCGGGACGTGATGCAAAATGCCCGCCACATCGGGACCGGAAGATGGAATGAAATGAATCCGTCATTCCGCACGTTGTTGTTTTTTGTGCTTTTATGGCTGCTCGTGTATTTGCTGCATTACTGGGTGATCTATCAGCGGAAAATCTTATTCTTTTTTATCATGACGGTGGCGTATATCACCGTGCTTGATACGTTTACTCCCTATGATGCCGCATACGCCGTCATCCGGATCGTCTTTATCGGCTTTTTGATGATGGGGCTTTTGTATATGGAGCGCATCCGGCTTACGGAACACATAGCGTTTAAAAAAAGATTGATACTCAAATGGTTTCTGCCGCTGATGCTGTTTATCTGCGCTTCCGTCGTATTCGGTCTGGCGGCTCCGAAATCAGACCCGAACTGGCCGGACCCCGTGCCGTTTCTTAAAAAAATAACAAACCACAAAGAAGTGCCCGCCGCCGAAAGCAAAATCGGCTACGGCAATCATGATGAAACATTGGGCGGCCCTTTTCAGGAGGATGATACGCCGGTTTTCACATGGAAGGGAAAAGAACGGGCGTACTTCCGGGTGGAAACGAAGGATACATACACGGGGAAAGGCTGGGTGGAGACCGATCAGGGCATGTCCTATAAACTGAACGGAGGCAACGTGGAAGATATATGGTTTGACCGGAGTGTGCAGACGAGACGATATACGGCACAGGTGTCCATTGATGAGAATTATCTCTATAATCACGTCATGTATCCGATCGGCGTCTCCAATATTAAACCGAAGCACTCGATTCAGCTTGAAATGAACGGAAACACCGAGCAAATTACGCCGGTCAGTGAACAAGTGGGCAACATCCGCAATATGGGACGGTACACGGTGACTTTTCAGGCGCCCGTCTTTAAGCTGAATGATCTCAGAAAAGTGAAAGTAAAACGATACCGTGAGCAGAATCAATTCAATGACCGGTATTTACAGGTCCCCGACAGCCTTCCGAAAAGAGTGAGACAGCTTGCGGACAGACTGACGCGGGATCATCATAATATGTTCGATAAAGCGAAGGCGATCGAGGATTATCTCGGATCTTCCGCATTTTCGTATCATACACAGGATGTCGCGGTTCCGGAGCACAATCAGGATTATGTCGATCAATTTCTGTTTGAAACGAAAAGAGGATATTGTGATAACTTTTCATCGGCAATGGCCGTGCTGCTCCGATCTGCGGGTATTCCCGCCCGTTGGGTGAAGGGTTATACATCCGGCGAGTATAAAGGGGCAGGCGACCATAACGGCCACATTTATGAAGTCACGAACAACAACGCCCATTCGTGGGTAGAAGTGTATTTTCCGGATCAGGGCTGGGTGACGTTTGAGCCGACGAAAGGCTTCACCAATCCGACGGAGTTTACGTCAGAGCAAAATCATACCGCGGCAAAAGACAGCGGAGGCTCAGCGGGGAACTCGGATGAACCGTCTGACAAGCAGCGTCAGGAAACAAAGCCGGAAAAAGAGGAAAAGCCGAAAAAGCGGGATCACAGCGCGGCACCGCAGCCTGTGATCCGCAACAAAACCGCGGCACAGCTATGGCCGTATGCAGCCATCGTCATTTTGATTTCAGCCGCGGCGGCACTCGCCTGGCTGCTCCGGGCGCGCTGGATTCCGCACGTTACAGCAGCCAGATTGAAGCGGCGAACGGATGAAGACGTCTTTTTCGACGCATATGCCGCACTGCTCCGACAGCTGAAACGAAAAGGGTTCAGCAGGGGAGACGGAGAAACGCTCCGTGATTTTGCCGCGAGGGTTGACGAGGCGCACCATACAAACGACATGTCCGAGCTGACGCTGCGCTATGAGCGTGCGTTATACCGCAGCGATAATGCCGCAAAGCTTTGGAATGAATCGGGACAGTTGTGGGAAAATATAATTAAAAGAAGATAGTCTTGACCGCATATCGTCCTGTTGTTAGAATAAATGAATGTTAAATGGGAGCCCGGGAGCGTTAAAAAGCCGGGCTTCCGGACAAGTCTTGCCGACAGAGGGCTGAACGTGTGTCCTCCGTTTTTTCTGTGTCAAAAACTTAGAGGAGATTAGGTGACAACCATGACGAAGTTAGTGAATGAAATGATTCTTGTTCTTGATTTCGGCAGTCAGTATAACCAGCTGATTACCCGCCGGATCCGTGAATTTGGCGTATATAGCGAGCTGCATCCCCATACGTTGACAGCTGAGGAAATCAAAGAAATGAATCCAAAAGGAATTATCCTTTCAGGCGGACCAAACAGTGTATATGATGAAGGGTCTTTCCGCTGTGATGAAAAAATCTTTGAACTTGATATTCCTGTATTGGGCATCTGCTACGGCATGCAGCTGATGACTCATTACCTCGGAGGGAAAGTCGAGGCGGCAAGCCAGCGCGAATACGGAAAAGCGAACATTCAGATTCAAGGAACTCCTGACTTGTTCAAAGATCTTCCGGAAGAACAAGTTGTCTGGATGAGCCACGGCGACTTAGTCGTACAAGTGCCGGAAGGGTTTACGGTAGACGCGACAAGCCATCACTGCCCGAACTCGGCGATGAGCAAAAAAGACAAAAAATGGTACGGTGTTCAGTTCCATCCGGAAGTCCGTCATTCAGAATACGGAAATGACCTTCTGAAAAACTTTGTCTTCGGGCCTTGTGAATGTAAAGGCGAATGGTCAATGGAAAACTTTATCGAAATCGAAATGCAAAAAATCCGCGAAACCGTCGGAGACAAACAAGTGCTTTGCGCTTTGAGCGGCGGAGTCGATTCTTCTGTCGTAGCCGTTTTGATTCATAAAGCGATCGGCGACCAGCTGACTTGTATTTTCGTAGATCACGGCCTTCTCCGCAAAGGCGAAGCGGAAGGCGTCATGAAAACGTTCAGCGAAGGCTTTAATATGAATGTCATTAAAGTTGATGCGAAAGACAGATTCTTAAACAAGCTGAAAGGTGTTTCTGATCCTGAGCAAAAACGCAAAATCATCGGCAACGAATTCATTTACGTATTTGATGATGAAGCGGACAGGCTGAAAGGAATCGACTACCTTGCGCAAGGAACGCTTTACACAGACATTATTGAAAGCGGAACGGCAACTGCGCAAACGATCAAATCGCACCACAATGTCGGCGGACTTCCTGAAGATATGCAATTTGAACTGATCGAACCGCTGAACACTCTTTTCAAAGATGAAGTGCGCGCGCTCGGCACAGAGCTCGGCATCCCGGATGATATCGTATGGCGTCAGCCGTTCCCGGGTCCTGGACTTGGCATCCGCGTACTCGGCGAAGTAACGGAAGAAAAACTTGAGATCGTTCGTGAATCAGACGCGATTCTGCGTGAAGAAGTGGCGAACCACGGTCTTGAGCGCGACATCTGGCAGTACTTCACGGTTCTTCCTGACATCCGCAGCGTCGGCGTCATGGGAGATGCGAGAACATATGATTACACAATCGGTATCCGTGCCGTAACATCAATCGACGGCATGACATCTGACTGGGCGCGTATCCCTTGGGATGTGCTTGAAGTGATTTCGACACGGATCGTCAATGAAGTGAAACACATCAACCGCGTCGTGTATGACATTACGAGCAAGCCGCCTGCAACGATTGAGTGGGAATAATGAGAAAAGCCTCAAATCTTTTATTTATAAAGATTTGAGGCTTTTTTAATTTACATGGTTCTAGGAATAATGGGCCTTTTATCATTAACACCGGAGAAGATGTGCAGCAGTTTTATATATATTCGAGTTTTTTAATCAGTTGTCTTCCCGATATTTTCCTCATCTAATTTTTCTAATAAAACTGAATTCATAAAATATTCATTTAATAGCAAATAATGTATGTTATTATGAATAAATACAAATGGTTTGTGTTTTCCAAGGGTTTTTTTTATCTTCTGCATTCAGTTCTTTAGAAACGCAGAAGGTTTCTAATTTGTAGAAAAAAATGTTGAAAGAGGCTCGGAAGGATGGAAAAACATATTTTATTTTTTAATGCTACTTATATTAAAAAAATTTCTACTTTGGAGACTGCTAAAAATTTGGGCTTGACGGTTTCTGTTGTCGGCCCTGAACTGCCTGAATGGTCGCGGCCATTCGTTGACCATTACATTTCCGCAAATACTTATCAGATTGATGAGACTATAGCTGTTCTGAAGGAAACTGCCAAAGAAAATCCTTTTGATGGAGTCATTACATTCTGGGATAGAGATGTGGTTCCGGTGGCGGTAACTGCCCGGGAACTTAACTTAAAGGGCAGTCCGGTGGAAGCGGCAGAACGGGCTCGAAATAAATGGAAGATGCGTCAATTTTTGAACCACGCACAAGTTCCTCATCCAAAATATTGCAAATTTACAAATTGGACCGAATTATATCATGCAAGCATTGATATGGAATACCCATTGATCGTTAAACCTGTGGGTGCTTCTGCCAGTAAAGGCGTATTCCGAATATCAAAGCCTGAAGATTTAAACCGCGCATATCAGCAGCTGTTAAACGCTGCGGTGCCGGAAAACGATAAAATGTTTTCTTTTTATCAAAACGAGTATATTGTTGAAGAGTTTATGAACGGACAAGAAGTCAGCATTGAGGGAGTGATTTCCGACGGAGTCATTCACTTTGCAGGTGTTACTGAAAAATGGACGGATCAGTATTTCGAAGAATACCAGCATGCATTTCCCGCCAGGCTGCCGGAGGCTGTGGAACGTGAATTATTCCACATCACCAGTGAAGGGATAAAAGCTTTGGAGCTGAACAATTGTGGTTTTCATGCCGAGGTCATGATCACAGAGAAAGGGTGCAAGATTATCGAGATCAACGGTCGTCTGGGCGGCGATTTTATTACTACCCATTTGGTTCCTCTAGCCAAAGGTATAAATATAACGCGCGCAAACCTATTGGCTGTATTAGGAGAAACAATAAGCTTTGAAGCTTCGAAAAGAAGAGCTGCCTGCGTCAGGTTTTTAATTGCAGACCGTGCTGGTGTGATAGAAAAGTGGGAAGGTGTCGAATCGATCAAAGAAATGCCCGGGGTCGTTGAATTTGTTTTAGAAAAGCAGCCGGGCGATCATGTTGGCCTGCCGCCTGAAAAGTTTCATGATTCCCGGATTGCTTATGTCATCACAGAAGCTGAAGATACAGAAAAAGCGATCGAATATGCTGAAAATGCTTTATCTGAAGTGAGGTGTTTCATCAATGGAGAGGAAAAGACTGTTCCTGATCGGGATTCCTGAAACGCATATTGAGAAGGCCGTTGCGAGGGCAAAACAACTTGGTTTTGACGTCTTATTAGGAGATACAGAAGCTTCATTAAAAAAATATGAGCATTTAATAAAGGAAGCTGACCAAAAAATCGCATTAGATTATACCAATCATGAGAATCTATTCTCAGTCGCTAAAGAAATCCATGACAAAGAGCCTTTAGATGCCATATTTACTTTCAAAGAAGCCGGCTTATTCAATGTATCCAAACTTCAGCAGGCATTTCATTTAAAAGGAAATCCTCCGTCTGTGGTGCAAGCATGCCTTGATAAATATACAACGCGCCGGCTTTTAAAAAAGGCAGGACTAAACTCTCCCGATTTTGGATTGTGCAGGAGCGTGGAAGACGTATACGATTTTTGGAATACATCTCAACATCCTATCATTTTAAAGCCGAGATCTCAGCAAGGCAGTATAGGCGTCATAAAAGTTGAGAAAAAAGAGGACATTGAGGCGTGTTTTAAAGAGTGTTCAAAACATGACGAGGAGAAGTCAGTATTAGCCGAAGAATTTATAGAAGGGCAGGAAATTTCAATAGAAGCCGTTGTCTGCCAAGGCAAGGCCGACATATTTGGTGTGACCGAAAAGCTGCTATACCCCGGGACTTTTGTAGAATCCGGGCATATATCGCCGTATAAACATAAAGAAAAACATCAGGATTTGTATAAGAATCTGGTCAAGGAAGTTGTTCATGCCATGGGGATCGTATTTGGCCCCTTGCATATTGAAGGGTATCACACAAATAAAGGATTTGTGGTTGGCGAGGTACACACCCGCTATGGCGGAGACAACATAGTGACCATTACAGAAATCGCCATGAAATGTGATATGCATACACCTATTTTTGCGGAACTGGCGGGCATCCCATATCAACCGGAAAGGAAACATGCTCAAAGCGAAGTATGCGCCGTTCGTTTTTTAGAAACGAACCAAGGGGTTGTACGCGCAATCAAAGGGATCAGCGATCTCAAAATGATGGGGAATGTAGTAGATTTTCATGTAAATTGCAGTGTCGGTGATAGAATCAGACCGATCAAAAACAGCTACGATAGAGCAGGATGGATGATTGTAAAGGGGAAAAATGAGCGAGAAGTCAATCACGCATTACATGATGCGATTGACAAAATAAAAATAATCATTAGGTGAAGGGGAGAATGATGGTGAAAAACAGAAAATCATCAATTTTTAGAGATGCTTTAAACAGTAAAGGTTTGGTGAAAGTTGCGGGAGCTCATGACGGTTTAAGCGCCAAATTAGCAGAGAAAAACGGATTTAATGCCGTATGGGCAAGCGGTTTGGGAATCTCGGCTGTGCAAACTGTACCTGATGCCAGTATATTAACGATGACTGAATTTCTTGAAGCCGCCGTCATTATGAATGAATCATGCAATTTGCCGGTCATCGCTGACTGTGATTCCGGCTACGGGAACATTCACAATGTCACCCGCGTTTGAAGATCAACAAATAATTGATGCGGAGACATTTTGTCATCTTCTGTTGGAAAAACAGCACGTGTCAGCTGTTCCCGGCACAGCATTCGGAGAGCCGAACAACATTCGTTTGAATTTTGCCATCCCAAAGGATCTTATCACAGAGGCTTTGAAAAGAATTAATAATTTTACAACTCAGCTGGCAGTTAAGGTATAACAGAGCGCTGAAAGCTTAAACGAGCCTCTTTATATCTGCATCTAATGTTTAGGCAGGTGGTTTTTTGAAAGGCATACGATTAAGAATTCACCCTGTGGGCTGGAATATCATTTTAGGCACCTTGTTTAGCAGAATGTCAGTCTCGATGAGCATTCCCTTCCTTTCTATTTACCTAACACAAGTAAAAGGTGTTTCTCCTGCTTTAACCGGCATCATTGTTTCAATAAGTTCGCTGGCTGGGATTGTAATGAGCTTTTACGGAGGGTATTTGTCTGATCTTTTTGGCAGGAAAATTGTGATGATAACGTCTGTATTTTGTTGGGCGCTTGTTTTTGTAAGTTTTATGTTTGCAGATAGTGTACTCGCATTTTTTGTCATCAATGCGCTTAACGGGCTGTGTCAATCTATCTTTGAACCGGCGTCAAGAGCATTATTATCCGATATAAGCAAAGAAGAAAATCGTTTGAAGATGTTTAATTTGCGGTATACTGCGATCAATATCGGCGTAGTTTTCGGTCCTCTTTTAGGCCTTAGATTGGGAGCTGCCAAGACGGCTCTCCCATTTCTGTTCGCAGGTTTTACATATTTTCTTTATGGTCTATCTCTCGTATTTTCATTCCGAAAATTTAAATTAGACGAGAACAATCGAAAAGAAAATAAAACGACTATTGCTACGGCTTTTAATGTGACAAGGAAAGACAAGGTTTTTCTTATCACATTACTTGGAGTGATATTATCAATATCCGGATATGCGCACTTTTCTACAACATTGCCCCAATATTTTGCCGCCAAAATAGAGGACGGGGTGACCATATTTTCATGGCTTTTAGCTTTGAATGCCATTGTCGTCTTAATCGTTCAATACCCTATTGTGAATATCATGAAAAAGTTCCCGCCGATTCATTCAATCATTCTGGGAAATGCTTTAATTAGTTTCAGTTTATTATTTTTTTCGCTATCTTCCAACCCATTCATATGGGGCTCTATCGTCGTGTTTTTCACAATAGGGGAAGTTTTGATTTTTTCGATGGTTGATATGCTGGTGGATGAAATTGCAAAACCAGGCTTCAAAGGGACATACTTTGGAGCAGCAGGCTTTAACCGTTTAGGAAATGTAATCGGTCCTTGGCTGGGAGGGATTCTTCTTTCCTTTTTTGGTGTAAACGGGTCCTTCTATATGTTTTTGATCATTTTTATAACGACAGCCTCGGGAATTCCGGTTTTATTTTTGGCAAAAAAACATCTTGATAAGAGCGGACATTCAAAAGTTGATGTAACAGAATCTCATAGGAGTTAAATGTTTTAACACAATGAAGAATTAATGGCAAAGTCTTTGAACCTCAAAGGTTTAAAGGCTTTTTTCTTTTCAGCAGCGCCCCATCAGAATGGGAAACAAGAGTGTTTATATTTTTGGGGAGAGGAATACAGACTGAACGGCGAACAAAGAAGGTATTAATCTAAGGGACTGACCCCATAAGATGAGACAAACAAAAAACACCTTCAAGTTTGAAAACGGATCGTTGTTATCCGAAATTAGACTTTGAGGCGTTTTTTTTCATCTTTTTGAAACCGTTTTGACTTGATTCATATCTAACAGCATAGGAGGTGGATAAGGTGAAGGAAGAACGATTGATCAAAAAGGCGAAAAAAGGTGATGCCGCAGCCTTTGAAAAACTGATCACAGCACACCAGGATACTTTATACAAAACAGCTTATCTCTATTTGCATCACAAGGAAGATACGCTGGACGCTGTTCAGGAAACGGCTTACAAGGCTTTTCTTCATATCGCGCAGCTGAAGGAGCCGAAATATTTTAAAACGTGGCTGATCCGGATTTTGCTTCATACGATTTTTGCGATGAGGAAAAAGCACGGAGACGTCATCCCGTTTGAGCCGCAGCATGATACGCGCGCGGAGAATAAGAACATTGAAGAATACATAGATCTTCGGAATGCCTTGGAAACGCTTGACGAACATATACAGCTGACCATTCAGCTTTATTATTTTCAAGATTTCTCGATTGCTATGATCGCTGAACAGACCGGTATGGCGGAAGGCACTGTAAAAACGCATCTGCACAGGGCGAGAAAAGCATTGAAGCAGGAGCTGGAAAAGGAGGATAAACATATATGGAAAAGCATCAAATGAAGCAATTGTATCAGGACATTGACGTGCCGAAAGCTGAATTGAAAAATGTGATACACAGCGCCGCTGTCCGTGCCGGAAAAGAAGGCGCTGTCAGACGGAGATGGGGACGAAAAGTGATAAACGGACTCGCGGTTGCTGCTGCTTTGTTTATTCTGTATTTGTCCTCAGGCTTATTCATGCCCTCCGTTAATACGGCTATGGGAAACATTCCTGTTGCCGGACAAATTTACAGTCTGTTTCAGGATAAGGCAGGTTCTGCGCTGTTTAAAAGCAATTTGGTGACAAAACTGAATGAGAAAGCGGAATCACGCGGAATTACGGTGACAGTGAAAAGTGTGTATTACGACAGCGGACAGCTCGTTTACAATTTTACCGTTGACAATTTGAAATCAGATGAGGAGAGCATCTCTTTTCAAGTTGATTATAAAGATCCATGGAATATGTTAGCAGAGGATCATGACAACAGTGATATGAAAAAAATGAAAGACGGACGGTACGCGGGGCAGCTTCGCCTGTTCACGGACGGCTCAAAGCTGAAAGACGGTGATAAGCTTCCGCTTGTCATTACAAAAATCAAGGACATCCCGGGAAACTGGCGCTTTACACTCCCTATTAAAAAACAAAAGTCCGTTTCTCTTGAAGGAACGAAAGCTGTGAATGTAAATCACGGATTATACCGCTTTTTCGATATCCGGGCGGAAAACGGAACGACGGGATCGGCTCTCCTGTATTCTATCGACTTCTATGATGCAGCCAAAAATGATGCCATCTCGATTTACGAGGCAACGGATGATGCCGGAAACCATTATGAAATGACGGCGTCGAATATTGAACTTGGCGGCAGAAAGAATCTTCCGGGCGGCGGGAAAAGAATACGCGGCCAAACTCAATTCAGCAAACCGATAGACCCGAAAGCGAAAACACTTTTCATAACGGGCGATATAAAAACAGAATCAGAGCCGGGAGAAATCGTGCCTCTGAAAACAAAACTGCCCGTCAGTTATAAAACGAAACATCATCATGTCGGCATCACCATCAAAAAGATCAAACAGCAAGGCAGACGGGTGATCGTCGATTATCAATTCACAGGAATTAATTACAGCAAAGCGGATGAAGATCAGCTGATCAATGTCGGTGAGTCAATCGGTCTCGGCAATACGAAAAAAATGAAAACCTGGCCATCGCTTAATGAGTATGAAAAAGGCTATTATCTGAAAGGAAATAAGGCGAAAGTCACGAACCTTAAAACGGGTGAAATGGAATCCGTTTTTGAATTGGATGATTCATCCAATAAAGACTATTCGTTGCGCGATTTCTCATTCGATTCATACGCTTTGTACGTCAATCAAACGGTTATGAACTTGCTGGCGGATGATAAGGGGATCACATTCGCGGTGCCGGTTCGGCCTGCGGACGGAAAATGATGTCGGGAAGGCGGCTTTTGCCGTCTTCCATTTTTGGTCAATTAACGAATAAACCAAATTTTTTTAACGGAATTGTTCGTTTTTTTTATTGAGTTTTCAAAATTGAATTGATACAATAGACTCAGAAATCAAATATGCAGATATCGTATAATGGCGGGGATATGGCCCGCAAGTTTCTACCAAGCTACCGTAAATGGCTTGACTACGGATCAATCTCAATCGTTTGATATAAATAATCCATTCTTATTTATTCAGACTGAACGTATGTAGTCAAGCGTCCCAAATGTATTTGGGGCGTTTTTTATTTGGCGGATAACGGGCAGAATAAATGGGAGAGAATGAAGGAGGCAATTGGCTTGAAGCAATTTTTTCAGTTTGATGAGCTGGGGACAAGCTATCGTAATGAAATCATCGGCGGTTTAACGACCTTTTTGTCAATGGCGTACATTCTGTTCGTCAATCCGCTGACATTGTCTTTAAACGGTGTGAAGGGATTTCCGGAAGCATTAAAAATTGATCAGGGCGCGGTGTTCACCGCTACAGCCTTGGCGTCTGCGGCCGGCTGTATTTTAATGGGGCTCATTGCAAAGTATCCGATCGCGATTGCGCCGGGTATGGGATTAAATGCGTTTTTTGCTTTCTCTGTCGTCCTCGGCATGGGGATTTCATGGCAGGCTGCGCTTTCCGGCGTCTTGATTTCCGGAATTATCTTCGTGGCGCTTTCGCTGACGGGACTGCGGGAAAAAATCATTAATGCGATTCCGCCTGAGCTGAAATTGGCGGTCGGCGCGGGTATCGGTTTGTTTATCACATTTGTCGGTTTGCAGGGTTCGGGCATTATTGAAGCGAACTCATCGACTCTGGTGTCTATCGGCAATATTCACAGCGGCCCTGTGCTGCTGACGGTTTTCGGTGTTATTGTGACTGTCATTCTGATGGTGCTTCGCGTAAACGGCGGCGTATTTATCGGAATGCTTCTGACGGCGGTTGCCGGCATGGTCTGCGGACTGATTCCGGTTCCGACGCACATTGTCGGCAGCGTGCCGAGTCTTGCGCCGACTTTCGGACAGGCGTGGATGCACCTTCCGGATATCTTCTCCGTACAAATGCTGATTGTCATTTTAACTTTCTTGTTCGTCGGGTTTTTCGATACGGCCGGAACGCTGGTGGCTGTAGCGACACAGGCCGGGCTGATGAAGGAAAACAAACTTCCGCGTGCGGGAAGAGCGCTTCTGGCAGATTCGACATCAATCGTTATCGGAGCCGTACTCGGTACGTCTACAACGACTTCTTATGTTGAATCCAGCTCAGGCGTTGCGGCGGGGGCGCGCTCCGGCTTCGCGGCTGTTGTCACGGGCATTCTCTTTTTGCTGGCGATGTTTTTCTCGCCGCTTCTGTCAGTCGTCACCACGAATGTGACGGCTCCGGCTTTAATTATTGTCGGCGCGCTGATGGTGGCGCCGCTCGGTAAGATCGCCTGGGATAAATTCGAGGTGGCTGTGCCGGCATTCTTAACGATGATTATGATGCCGCTGACGTACAGCATTGCGACGGGGATTGCGATCGGTTTTATATTCTACCCGATTACAATGATCTGCAAAGGAAAAGGAAAAAGCGTTCACCCGATTATGTACGGGCTGTTCGTCATCTTTATCCTGTATTTCATCTTCTTGAAATAACGGAAAAACCGGCTGAGTTAAGCCGGTTTTTTGTTTTTGTCCTATTCCGTAAAACCAATACATACTATAAAACGTCATGTGGGTGTCCGGGTGAAGAAAACCGCTTGACTGTTTAAGGACGCTTCGGTACCTTATATAAGTGTTTTATTTTCTTGTTTAACAAATTCCGCCGTATTTTTTTGATAGGAGTTGCTGACATGACGGAAGAAAGAAAAGAAACGTTGGAAGAAGAAAAACAGCATCAGGGGACTGATGAAGAACCGCTGTCGAGAATGTCCAGAAATGCGGGACGTTATCAAAAGCAAAAGAAAAAAGTAAAGGAACGGCGCCCGGCTCCGGCTTTTACGGAAAAACTCGCTTCTGCATGGGCCGCGGCCAAACGTTATTGCCGTTTCGCGCTGCGCATTTTGACATCACCGGTGAAGGTCGTTGGGGAAGACGGCTTTTCCCGCTTTAAATATGCTCTTATTTCAATGCTTGTATTCAGTATCTTTTTCTCAATCGGAAATTGGTTTCAGCTGAGGGCAAGCCAGCAAAGGCCTCTCGGATACGGGGAGCGGCATCATACGTTTTTTGACGGCTTTACTGTCGTTCTCGTGTATACGCTCGTCTTTTTTGCCGCTGCGGCCGGCGCGGTCTGGCTTGTATCACGTTATATGATGAAACAGAAAATTACGATGCGGGATGCGGCCGCGGGGGTCGGATCGCTTTTGGTTCCGGCTGTCGCCTGCTCTATCGTGTGGATGATTTTCGCGATATTGAATCTGCCGGTCGTCACCGTGGTGTTTACGGCGCTGACCTTGTTTCTGGCCGCCTCGGCGATGGTGCAGTTTGTGCAGATTCTATACAAATCGGCTGAAAAGCCTGCGGCTGACGTGATGTACTGTATTTCCGCGGCGGTCATCATCATGCTCGTTTTTACGGCTGTGACATGGCCGCTCATTTCAGAGTACTTTACTGCTTCGCTGATCCCTTTATAAGTCGAAATTTGTCTTTCACAATGTTTACAAATTTTTCTAATAAAGCGTATTGTTTTGAGGACCCGGCCGAGATATGATGAGAGCAACAGCAATTCGAAAGCGGCACTACTCTTTATGATTCGGAAAGGGATGATGAAGATGGCCCCGTTGTTGCGAGAAGCCATTAATCGGAAAAAACAGCACCTGAGGACAAAGCTGATCCGCTCAGGGTTTTATCAAGACCATGTTCAGGAACTGTCCGGGTACACGCTGAGTGAACTTGAGAAGGAATATGAAGCCGTCAAACGATTGAAAAAAGCCGGGCTTCACTGATAAGAGCTTAACAGTCTGCCTTGCGGGGCGGGCTTTTTTTTCTTTTGAAAATGATGAAAAGAGGGTAAACTATCCTTAATTGAAGGATTGATGCTTTTCAAAGTATCAGAGGAGGGGAATCAGTGATGCAGACGATTTTATCCAACAGTATAGGTATGGTTCTCATTATTCTCATCATTAACATTATATATGTCTCTTTCTTTACGATCAGGATGATTCTGACATTAAAGGGGCAGCGCTATTTCGCCGCAGGCATCAGTACGATTGAAATCCTTGTGTATGTGACCGGCCTGAGTCTCGTGCTCGGCAATCTGAATCAAATTCAAAACGTCATTGCCTATGCGCTCGGCTACGGCCTCGGCGTCATAGTGGGAATGAAAATTGAAGAGAAACTGGCGCTCGGCTATATTACAGTCAACGTCATTACGAAGGAGCTCGATCTGGACCTGCCGAAACAGCTCCGGGAAAAAGGATACGGGGTTACAAGCTGGGTTGCGGGCGGACTTGAAGGAGACCGGACCGCCATGCAGATTCTGACGCCGCGCAAATATGAGCTTCAGCTTTATGATACGATTAAAACGCTTGATGAAAAAGCGTTTATTATCGCCTTTGAGCCGAAAACGATCCACGGCGGATTCTGGGTGAAAGCAGTGAAGAAGAGGAGAATTAAGGAATGACAAAGCCAAAAAAGAAACGGTTTGAAGTAACGGAAGATGAAACGATTGACACCATTCTCACTTTAATGAAGGAAGAGGGTTATATGCCCGTCCGGCGGATGGAAGAGCCGATCTTTACAGAAAAGAAAGAAAATGGATCAATTCAAGTCGTTCCTTGCGGGAAAAAAATCGTATTTGAAGGGAAATTGATCTAAACACGAACATTAAAAGAAAGAATTTTTATATCGTTCGATAATGTCGTTGACATTATCCAAGTCCGTTGTTAAGATAAACATGAAATCAAAACACGACCTCATATAATCTTGGGAATATGGCCCATAAGTTTCTACCCGGCTGCCGTAAACGGCCGGACTATGCAGGAAAGTGATAAACAGCTGACATGGATATCGCAGAAGCGAACGACTGACGATACGCGCGCCATGCCCGGTTTGTATTGCTTCCTCATAGTTGCAATATAAGCCGGGCTTTTTTTTCTGAAAAACAAAGCATGAGAAGGTGGGAACAGAATGCAGCCGCTAGCAGGAATCATCATGGGAAGCACCTCCGATTGGGAGACAATGAAACATGCATGCGACATACTTGACGAACTTCACATTCCTTATGAAAAACAGGTGGTATCCGCGCACCGGACGCCTGATTTGATGTTTGAATATGCAGAAAGCGCCAGAGACAGGGGCTTAAAAGTCATTATTGCCGGAGCCGGGGGAGCGGCGCATCTGCCGGGAATGACGGCGGCCAAAACGACGCTGCCGGTGATCGGCGTACCGGTTCAGACGAAATCGCTTAACGGGCTTGATTCTCTTCTGTCTATCGTACAGATGCCCGGCGGCGTGCCGGTCGCGACGACGGCGATCGGAAAAGCGGGCGCAGTGAACGCGGGTCTGTTAGCCGCGCAAATTTTGTCGGCATTTGACGATGACATTGCGGATAAACTAGAGGCGAGAAGAAATGCGACAAAACAAACGGTGCTGGAAAGCAGTGATCAGCTTGTCTGATAAAAAAACGATTTTTCCCGGCGCCGTCATCGGCATTATCGGAGGCGGACAGCTCGGAAAAATGATGGCTGTCGCCGCAAAACAGATGGGCTATAAAGTCGCTGTCGTCGATCCCGTGAAAGACTCGCCATGCGGACAGATCGCCGATATTGAGATTACCGCCCAGTACAATGACCGTGAAGCGATTCAAAAATTGGCCGGAGTCAGTGACATCATTACGTACGAATTTGAAAATATCGATTACGAGGCGCTCAACTGGCTCAAAGAACATGCATATCTTCCTCAAGGAAGCGAGCTGCTGCTCATCACCCAAAACAGGGAAACGGAAAAAAAGGCGATCCAGTCAGCAGGCTGTCAAGTCGCTCCTTATCGGATCGTAAACAGCGGACGGGAGCTTGAGGAAGCCGTTCAGGCACTGGGGCTCCCGGCGGTGCTGAAAACATGCCGCGGTGGATATGACGGCAAAGGCCAATTTGTCATTAAGGAAGAAGGACAGACAGATGAAGCGGCTGCGCTGTTAGAAAACGGCACGTGCATACTTGAAAGCTGGGTATCGTTCCGGATGGAGCTTTCCGTTATCGTGACGAGATCGGTGCACGGTGAGATTTCAACCTTTCCGGCTGCTGAAAATATCCACAAAAATAATATTCTGTTCCAAAGCATCGTACCCGCGAGAGCGGAGGAAACGGTTCAGAAGCGGGCAGAGGCGCTTGCCGTTCAGCTCGCGGAGAAATTGGAGCTTGTCGGGCCGCTTGCGGTGGAAATGTTCGTCACGGAAGACGGAGACCTTTTGATTAATGAACTGGCGCCGCGTCCTCACAATTCAGGGCATTATACGCTCGACCTTTGTGAAACGAGCCAATTCGAACAGCACATCAGAGCGGTCTGCGGACTTCCTCTCGGCAGAACCGATCTTCTCAAACCGGGAATGATGGTGAATCTGCTCGGTGATGAAGTGAAGCTTGCGGAGGAGCATACGGAGCTTTTAAAGGAAGCCAAACTGTACCTGTACGGAAAACATGAGATTAAAAAAGGCCGCAAAATGGGGCATATGACATTTTTGCGGAAGCCTGATGAAACATGGATTCAGGACATCACGAACATATGGATGAATAGAGACGGAGGACGAGCATAATGATCGAACGTTATTCAAGACCTGAAATGTCCGCGATCTGGACGGACGAAAACAGATACCAGGCATGGCTGGAAGTCGAGATTTTAGCCTGTGAAGCCTGGGCTGAGCTTGGCGTCATTCCGAAAGAAGACGTCAAGGTCATGCGCGAAAACGCGTCTTTCGACATCAACCGCATTTTGGAAATCGAGCAGGATACGCGCCATGACGTCGTGGCATTCACCCGCGCGGTTTCAGAATCATTAGGCGAAGAAAGAAAATGGGTTCACTACGGCCTGACGTCAACAGATGTCGTGGATACCGCTCTTTCCTATCTATTAAAACAGGCGAATGAGATCTTGCTCAAGGACATTGAGAGATTTGTTGACATTATAAAAGAAAAAGCGAAAGAACATAAATACACGGTCATGATGGGCCGCACGCACGGCGTACACGCGGAACCGACGACATTCGGCCTGAAGCTCGCGCTTTGGCACGAAGAAATGAAACGCAACCTTGAACGTTTCAAGCAGGCAAAAGAAGGGATCGAGGTCGGGAAGCTTTCCGGCGCGGTCGGCACATATGCGAATATTGATCCGTTCGTAGAGCAGTATGTCTGTGAAAAACTCGGCCTGAAAGCGGCGCCGATTTCCACTCAGACATTACAGCGCGACCGTCATGCGGATTACATGGCGGCACTGGCTTTGATCGCGACGAGCATTGAAAAATTCGCAGTGGAAATCCGCGGTCTGCAAAAGAGTGAAACACGTGAAGTGGAAGAGTTTTTTGCTAAAGGACAAAAAGGTTCATCGGCTATGCCTCATAAACGGAATCCGATCGGGTCGGAAAATATGACGGGCATGGCGCGCGTGATCCGCGGGTACATGCTGACGGCATACGAAAATGTTCCGTTATGGCATGAGCGTGATATTTCTCATTCATCAGCTGAACGCATCATTCTTCCTGACGCGACAATCGCGCTGAATTACATGCTGAACCGATTCAGCAATATCGTCAAAAACTTAACGGTATTCCCGGAAAATATGAAACGCAACATGGACCGCACACTCGGTTTAATCTACTCTCAGCGCGTGCTGCTCGCTTTAATCGACACGGGTCTGCCTCGTGAAGAAGCATATGACACGGTTCAGCCGAAAGCGATGGAAGCGTGGGAAAAACAAGTGCCGTTCCGCCAGCTTGTCGAAGCGGAGGAAAAAATCACGTCCCGTCTCACACCGGAACAGATTGCCGATTGCTTTGACTACAATTATCATCTGAAAAACGTCGACTTGATCTTTGATCGTTTAGGTTTATAGAAGAAGCCAGCCGGAGGCGGCTTCTTCAGCCGCCATAGATTGAATATTCCCAACATTCGGGTTAGGAGGCCTTCCGTGAATATTGTGAACAATAATCTTCTTTATGAAGGAAAAGCGAAACGGATTTATCAAACTGAAGACGAACAGATTCTCCGCGTGGTCTACAAGGATTCCGCAACAGCCTTTAACGGTGAGAAAAAAGCGGAGATCAGCGGAAAGGGCCGTCTGAACAATGAAATTTCAAGCCTGATTTTCAAACATCTGCACGCCAAAGGAATTGACAACCACTTTGTGGAGCGTGTTTCAGAATCAGAGCAGCTTATCAAAAAAGTGAGCATCATTCCGCTTGAAGTCGTGGTCAGAAACATTGCCGCCGGAAGCATGTCGAAACGTCTCGGCATCCCGGAAGGAACTGAGCTTCCGCAGCCGATTATCGAATTTTACTACAAGGATGACGCACTGGGTGATCCGCTCATCACAGAAGATCATATCTGGCTCTTAAAAGCAGCTGCTCCTGAGCAGGTCAAAACGATCAAATCGATTACAAAACAGGTCAATCAAGAGCTGCAGCATATTTTTGAAGACTGCGGCGTCAGATTAATAGATTTTAAGCTGGAATTCGGCTTAGACGCAGAGGGACGGGTGCTTTTAGCAGATGAAATTTCTCCTGACACGTGCCGTCTGTGGGACAAAGACACAAACGAAAAGCTCGATAAAGATTTGTTCAGACGGAACCTGGGAAGCTTAACCGACGCATATGAAGAGATTTTCAAAAGACTGGGAGGCATTTCATAATGTATAAAGTGAAAGTTTATGTCAGCTTAAAAGAAAGTGTGCTCGATCCTCAAGGAAGCGCGGTGCAGCATGCATTGCACAGCATGACCTACAATGAAGTGCAGGATGTGCGCATCGGAAAATACATGGAGCTGACGATTGAAAAATCTGACCGCGATCTTGACGCGCTCGTGAAAGAAATGTGTGAAAAGCTCCTTGCCAATACAGTCATTGAAGACTACCGATATGAAGTTGAGGAGGTTGTCGCACAGTGAAATTTGCGGTGATTGTGTTACCCGGCTCCAACTGTGATATTGATATGTTCCACGCCGTAAAGGATGAACTCGGCGAAGAAGTCGAGTATGTCTGGCACGAGGAAACAAGCCTTGACGGATTTGACGGCGTGCTCATCCCCGGCGGGTTTTCATACGGCGACTACTTGAGATGCGGCGCCATCGCCAGATTCGCAAACATCATGCCGGCCGTGAAAAAAGCGGCTGCCGAAGGAAAACCGGTTCTCGGCGTCTGCAACGGATTCCAGATTCTGCAGGAGCTCGGACTTCTGCCCGGCGCGATGAGACGCAATAAAGATTTAAAGTTCATCTGCCGCCCGGTTGAATTAATCGTGCAGAACAGCGGCACGTTATTCACATCTTCCTATGAAAAAGGACAATCGATTACGATTCCGGTTGCCCACGGCGAAGGCAATTTCTACTGTGATGACGAAACGCTTGAAAGATTA
Organism: Bacillus sp. IS1; assembly: GCF_032461585.1. Taxonomy (NCBI): domain Bacteria; kingdom Bacillati; phylum Bacillota; class Bacilli; order Caryophanales; family Bacillaceae; genus Bacillus; species Bacillus sp. IS1. Next base: position 58,669 of record NZ_JAWCWR010000004.1, read on the forward strand.
AAAGAAAACAATCAAATCGCCTTCACATACGGCGGCGATATTAACGGAAGCGTCAGCGGCATTGCCGGCGTCGTGAATGAGAAAGGCAACGTATTAGGCATGATGCCTCACCCTGAGCGCGCAGTCGATGAACTGCTCGGCAGCGCAGACGGTCTTACATTGTTCCGGTCTATCGTGAAAAATTGGAGGGAAACTCATGTCGCTACTGCTTGAACCAAGTAAAGAACAGATAAAAGAAGAGAAACTCTATCAGCAAATGGGTGTCAGTGATGACGAGTTCGCACTCATTGAATCTATTATCGGAAGATTGCCGAACTACACGGAAATCGGGATTTTTTCCGTCATGTGGTCAGAGCACTGCAGCTATAAAAACTCAAAACCGGTTTTACGCAAATTCCCGACTAGCGGCGAACGCGTGCTGCAGGGTCCCGGAGAAGGCGCGGGAATCGTTGACATCGGTGACAATCAGGCGGTCGTGTTCAAAATTGAATCTCATAACCACCCGTCAGCGATTGAGCCATACCAAGGTGCTGCGACGGGAGTGGGCGGCATCATCCGTGATGTTTTCTCAATGGGAGCCCGTCCGATAGCTGTATTAAACTCTCTTCGATTTGGTGAGCTCACTTCACCTCGTGTGAAGTACTTGTTTGAAGAAGTAGTGGCGGGAATCGCGGGATACGGAAACTGTATCGGCATTCCGACGGTCGGCGGAGAAGTGCAGTTTGACGCAAGCTATGAGGGCAATCCGCTTGTCAATGCAATGTGCGTCGGCTTAATTGATCATAAAGATATTAAAAAAGGCCAGGCGAAAGGTGTCGGCAACACGGTCATGTACGTAGGCGCTAAAACGGGCCGCGACGGCATACACGGCGCTACTTTCGCATCAGAAGAAATGTCAGATTCATCTGAAGAAAAACGTTCCGCGGTGCAGGTCGGCGATCCTTTCATGGAAAAACTTCTCCTGGAAGCATGCCTTGAAGTCATCCAATGCGACGCCTTAGTCGGCATTCAGGATATGGGGGCGGCCGGTCTGACAAGTTCGAGTGCTGAAATGGCAAGCAAAGCCGGCTCCGGCATTGAAATGAACCTTGATCTCATTCCGCAGCGGGAAACAGGTATGACCGCTTACGAAATGATGCTTTCCGAGTCTCAGGAACGCATGCTTCTCGTCATTGAACGCGGACGTGAACAGGAAATTGTCGATATTTTTGATAAATATGATCTTGAAGCGGTTTCCGTAGGTCATGTTACGGATGATAAAATGCTCCGCCTCCGCCATAACGGAGAGGTTGTTTGCGAGCTTCCGGTCGACGCGCTGGCGGAAGAAGCGCCTGTATACCACAAGCCGTCAGCAGAACCCGCGTACTACCGCGAGTTTCAGGAAACGGAAGTTCCCGCGCCTGAAGTAAAAGATGCGACAGAGACGCTTTTTGCCCTGCTGCAGCAGCCGACAATCGCCAGCAAAGAGTGGGTGTACGATCAATATGACTACATGGTGCGCACAAATACGGTGGTCGCTCCGGGCTCTGACGCCGGTGTGCTCAGAATTCGCGGCACGAAAAAAGCGCTGGCGATGACGACGGATTGCAACGCGCGTTATTTATATCTTGATCCAGAAGAAGGCGGGAAAATCGCCGTTGCCGAAGCGGCGCGCAACATCGTATGCTCCGGCGCCGAACCGCTTGCGGTCACGGATAATCTGAATTTCGGAAACCCGGAAAAACCTGAAATTTTCTGGCAGATCGAAAAAGCGGCCGACGGCATCAGCGAGGCGTGCAATGTTCTCAGCACTCCCGTCATCGGCGGTAACGTATCACTTTATAATGAATCGAACGGAACGGCGATCTACCCGACGCCTGTGATCGGCATGGTCGGCTTAATTGAAGATACCGCTCATATTACGACACAGCATTTCAAACAAGCGGGGGATCTTGTATACGTGATCGGCGAAACAAAACCTGAGTTTGCCGGAAGCGAACTGCAAAAAATGACAGAAGGCCGCATTTACGGCAAAGCGCCGCAAATCGATCTTGATATAGAGCTGTCACGCCAAAAAACATTGCTTGACGCGATTAAAAAAGGCTTCGTTCAATCAGCGCATGATGTGTCTGAAGGCGGCTTAGGCGTGGCGGTTGCAGAAAGCGTCATGACGACGGAAAACCTTGGCGCCAACGTAACTGTTGCAGGGGAAGCGGCATTATTATTCTCTGAATCTCAATCACGCTTCGTCGTTTCGGTGAAAAAAGAACACCAAGCGGCATTTGAAGCGGCTGTGGCTGATGCGGTTCATATCGGTGAGGTAACGGCTGACGGACTTCTGGCGATTCAAAACCAGGACGGACAACAATTGGTTCACGCGCAAACGAAAGAACTTGAGCGCGCGTGGAAAGGAGCTATTCCATGCTTGCTGAAATCAAAGGCCTGAATGAAGAATGCGGTGTGTTTGGCATCTGGGGACATGAAGAAGCCCCGCAAATCACGTATTACGGCCTCCACAGCCTCCAGCACAGAGGACAGGAAGGCGCGGGAATTGTCGCAACTGACGGTGAAAAACTGACGGCGCATAAAGGACAGGGGCTTATTACCGAGGTTTTTCAAAACGGCGAACTGAGCAAAGTGAAGGGAAAAGGCGCGATCGGGCACGTCCGTTATGCGACGGCAGGCGGAGGCGGATATGAAAATGTCCAGCCGCTCCTGTTCCGTTCGCAAAACAACGGCAGCCTCGCGCTCGCCCATAACGGCAACTTGGTCAACGCCACACAGTTGAAGCAGCAGCTTGAAAACCAAGGGAGCATCTTTCAGACTTCCTCCGATACGGAAGTGCTGGCTCATCTGATTAAACGCAGCGGACACTTTTCGCTGAAGGATCAAATCAAAAATTCGCTGTCTATGCTGAAAGGCGCTTATGCCTTTTTAATCATGACTGAAACAGAAATGATCGTAGCGCTTGACCCGAACGGACTCAGACCGCTGTCAATCGGCATGATGGGTGATGCTTACGTCGTCGCTTCAGAAACGTGCGCATTCGATGTGGTCGGCGCGACATACCTTCGCGAGGTAGAGCCGGGCGAAATGCTGATCATCAATGATGAAGGCATGAAATCAGAGCGTTTCTCCATGAATATCAACCGTTCCATCTGCAGCATGGAGTACATTTATTTCTCAAGACCTGACAGCAATATCGACGGCATTAACGTGCACAGCGCCCGAAAAAACCTCGGAAAAATGCTTGCCCAGGAGTCCGCGGTTGAAGCGGATGTCGTCACAGGCGTGCCTGATTCCAGTATTTCTGCAGCCATCGGCTATGCCGAGGCAACGGGCATTCCGTACGAACTCGGTCTCATTAAAAACCGTTATGTCGGCAGAACATTTATTCAGCCGTCCCAGGCTCTGCGTGAGCAAGGCGTGAGAATGAAGCTGTCTGCGGTGCGCGGGGTTGTTGAAGGAAAACGGGTCGTCATGGTTGATGATTCCATCGTGCGCGGGACGACAAGCCGCCGGATTGTCACAATGCTCAGAGAAGCGGGAGCGACAGAGGTGCACGTCAAGATCAGTTCACCGCCGATCGCTCATCCGTGCTTCTACGGCATCGACACATCAACCCATGAGGAGCTGATCGCTTCTTCTCATTCCGTGGAAGAAATCCGCCAGATCATCGGTGCCGACACGCTTTCTTTCTTAAGTGTAGACGGATTGTTAAAAGGAGTCGGCCGAACATTTGAAGACACCAATTGCGGACAATGCCTCGCTTGTTTTACGGGCAAATATCCGACGGAAATTTATCAGGATACAGTGCTTCCTCACGTAAAAGAAGCGGTGCTGACAAAATAAAATCTGAAAATGACATAAAGGCAGCGGGAATTCAGGCTGCCTTTCTCTTTCTGCCTTTTAAGGAGAAACGAATTGACAAGGAGTGATAGGGATGTCTGATGCTTATAAAAATGCCGGAGTTGACATCGAAGCCGGATACGAAGCCGTCAAACGAATGAAAAAACACGTGGAGCGCACGAAAAGGCTCGGCGTTATGGGAAGCCTGGGCGGTTTTGGCGGAATGTTTGATCTGTCAGAGCTTCCGTATCAAAAGCCTGTTTTAATTTCCGGAACAGACGGTGTCGGCACCAAGCTGAAACTCGCATTTTCAATGGATAAGCATGACACGATCGGCGTCGATGCGGTCGCGATGTGTGTAAATGATGTGCTTGCCCAAGGAGCGGAGCCGCTGTTTTTCCTTGATTATTTGGCGGTCGGCAAGGCTGATCCGGTAAAAATTGAGCAGATCGTTCAGGGCGTGGCGGACGGATGCGAGCAGTCAGGATCAGCGCTTATCGGCGGTGAGACGGCGGAAATGCCGGGACTGTATACGGTTGATGAATACGATATTGCGGGCTTTTCAGTCGGCGTCGCGGAAAAAGACGAAATCGTCACCGGTGAACATATCGAAGAGGGGCATCTCTTAATCGGACTTACTTCAAGCGGCCTTCACAGCAACGGATTTTCCCTTGTGAGAAAAGTGCTTCTTGATGACGGCGGACTTGATTTGGATACTGTCTATGAACCGTTTGCGCGTCCTCTCGGAGAAGAATTGCTGGAACCGACGAGAATATATGTGAAGCCGGTGCTCAAGGCGGTGAAAAGCGGTAAGGTGGACGGCATGGCGCATGTGACAGGCGGAGGATTCATCGAGAACATCCCGCGGATGCTGCCGGACGGATTGAGTGCGGAAATTGATCACGGATCATGGCCGATCCCGCCGATTTTTCCGTTTCTGCAGGAGCACGGCAAGCTGAAAGAAGAAGAAATGTTCAATGTTTTTAATATGGGCATCGGTTTTGTCCTTGCCGTTAAAGAAGAAAACCTGACAGACGTCATCGACACGCTTGAAGCTCAGGGCGAGAAGGCTTATCTGATCGGCCGGGTCAAGCGGGGCGAAGGCATTTCTTTCGGCGGTGCGGCTCTTTCATGAAAAAGTTTGCGGTATTTGCTTCAGGAAACGGATCGAACTTCGAGGCCATTGCCAAACGCATGAGAGAAGAGAAGTGGGATGCGGAGCTCTCGCTTCTCGTGACGGATAAGCCTCAGGCAAAGGCGGTGGAAAGGGCGGAGGCTTTACACATTCCGTCATTTGCCTTTGAACCGTCATCTTTTGAAAACAAAGCGGCCTTTGAACGGGCCGTTATTGAACAGCTGCGCCTGCACGGGGCGGAATTAATCGTTCTCGCCGGCTATATGAGACTGATTGGAGATACGCTGCTTGAAGCATACGGGGGCCGCATTATTAATATACATCCCTCGCTTCTTCCGGCATTCCCCGGGATTGACGCTGTCGGACAGGCGTATCGGGCCGGTGTGAAAGTGGCGGGCATTACCGTTCATTACGTCGACGAAGGCATGGACACAGGACCGATTATCGCGCAAAAAGCATTCGAAATACAGGAAAACGATACGCTTGAAGACATAGAGCATACAATACACGAGCTTGAGCACAAATGGTATCCGAGCGTTGTGAAACAGCTGCTGGGACTAAATAACAGAGGTGAAAAGGCATGACAATCAAACGCGCACTAATCAGTGTTTCTGATAAAACAAATCTCGTACCTTTCGTAAAGGAACTGACAGAGCTCGGCGTCGAAGTCATTTCGACCGGAGGAACAAAAAAACTTCTCCAGGAAAACGGTGTGGATGTCATCGGCATTTCAGAAGTGACCGGATTTCCTGAAATTATGGACGGACGGTTAAAAACCCTCCATCCTAATATTCACGGCGGCCTGCTTGCCGTAAGAGACAATGAAGAGCATATGGCGCAGATCAATGAGCACGGCATTGCACCGATTGACCTTGTGGTTGTCAACCTTTATCCGTTTAAAGAAACGATTTCAAAAGAAGACGTAACATACGATGAAGCGATAGAAAACATTGATATCGGCGGTCCCGGCATGCTGCGCGCCGCATCGAAAAACCATCAGGATGTGACGGTCATCACAGATCCGGCCGATTACAGCTCCGTGCTCAATGAGATGAAAGAACACGGCGGTGTTTCGCTTAAAAGAAAACGCGAGCTTGCGGCCAAAGTATTCCGCCATACCGCGGCATACGACGCATTAATCGCTGATTACTTAACACGCGAGGCCGGTGAGAAAGACCCTGAGCAATTCACCGTTACATTTGAGAAAAAACAATCGCTCCGCTACGGTGAAAACCCTCACCAAGAGGCTGTTTTCTATCAAAGCGCACTTCCTGTCTCCGGTTCCATCGCGGCGGCAAAACAGCTTCACGGCAAAGAGCTTTCTTACAACAATATTAAGGACGCGGATGCGGCCGTTCAAATCGTCCGGGAGTTTACAGAACCCGCAGCTGTCGCCGTTAAACATATGAACCCGTGCGGAGTCGGTACGGGAGCTTCAATTGAGGAAGCATTCAATAAAGCGTATGAAGCTGATAAAACCTCCATTTTCGGCGGCATCATCGCGCTGAACCGTGAAGTTGATCAGGCAACGGCTGAAGCCCTTCACGGCATCTTTTTAGAAATCATTATCGCCCCTTCTTTCAGTGAAGAAGCGCTGAACGTGCTGACGGCGAAGAAAAACCTTCGTCTGCTCACGCTTGACGTGACCGCATCAGGGAAGAAAGAAAAACAGCTGACATCCGTACAGGGCGGCCTTTTGATTCAAGATTTAGACGTCCATGGATTTGATGACGCCGACATCAGCATCCCGACAAAAAGAGAGCCGAACGAGCAGGAATGGGAAGATCTGAAGCTCGCCTGGAAAGTCGTCAAACACGTGAAATCCAACGCGATCGTTCTTGCAAAAGACCATATGACGGTCGGTGTGGGCGCAGGACAGATGAATCGCGTCGGTTCAGCTAAAATCGCCATTGAGCAGGCCGGAGAAAAAGCAAAAGGCAGCGCGCTCGGATCAGACGCGTTTTTCCCGATGCCGGATACAGTCGAAGAAGCCGCAAAAGCCGGTGTCACGGCGATTATCCAGCCCGGCGGATCGGTCCGCGATGAAGATTCGATTAAAAAAGCGGATGAATACGGCATCGCCATGGTATTCACCGGCATCAGACATTTCAAACATTAAGAGGGGGAACGAAGCGTGAATGTATTGATTATCGGAAAAGGCGGCAGAGAGCATACATTGGCTTGGAAAGCGGCGCAAAGCCCGCTTGTTGACACGGTGTACACCGCGCCCGGAAATGACGGTATGGCAGACTGCGCGACGCTGGTCAACATTGAAGAAAGCGATCATGCCGCACTCATTGCGTTTGCGAAAGAACATCATGTCGGCCTGACGATTATCGGCCCTGAAGTTCCTCTGATTGAAGGAATAGCGGACGAGTTTGAAAAAGCCGGACTGCTTGTTTTCGGACCGTCTGAAAAAGCGGCAATCATTGAAGGAAGCAAACAGTTTGCCAAGGATTTAATGAAAAAATACGGCATTCCGACGGCGGAATATGAGACGTTTACTTCATTTGAAGAGGCGAAAGCATATGTGCAGCAAAAAGGCGCGCCGATTGTCATTAAAGCGGACGGGCTTGCCGCCGGAAAAGGTGTCACGGTCGCGATGACGGAAGAAGAAGCGATTGAATGCCTGCACGATTTTCTTGAGGATGAGAAATTCGGCGAGGCGAGCGCATCTGTTGTCATTGAAGAGTTCCTCGCCGGCGAAGAATTTTCTTTAATGGCGTTTGTAAAAGGGGAGACCGTCTATCCGATGGTAATCGCTCAAGATCATAAACGCGCCTTCGATGGAGACAAAGGGCCGAATACGGGCGGAATGGGCGCCTACTCACCGGTGCCGCACATTTCCGATGATATCGTCAGAAGCGCAGTCGAAACGATTGTGAAGCCGGCGGCAAAAGCAATGGTGAAAGAGGGACGCTCCTTCACGGGCGTGCTGTACGCGGGGCTGATTTTGACGGAAAACGGATCAAAAGTCATTGAATTCAACGCGCGCTTCGGAGATCCGGAAACACAGGTTGTCGTGCCGAGAATGGAATCTGACCTCATCCAGGTGCTTTTGGATCTGCTGCATGAGAAGGATGTTGACCTAAGGTGGAAAGATACGGCCGCCGTCAGCGTTGTGCTGGCTTCTGAAGGCTATCCGGAAGGCTATGCGAAAGGGACGCCGATCGGCAGTTTGATGTCCGCTGAAGACGGGATCGCCATTTTTCATGCCGGAACGAAAAAAGACGGCGGACAATTTGTCACAAACGGCGGTCGGGTCGCCAATGTCACCGCATTTGCTGAGACATTTGAAGCGGCGAGAGATAAAGTGTACAGCGCCGTTTCAGGGCTGACAAAACCCGGAATGTTTTACAGAAGCGACATCGGCGCCCGTGCGCTGAAAGCTTCTCAACGATAGAAAGCAGAACCCCGCAGCACCCGAGCTGCGGGGTTTTTTACGTAAGCTGAGGACGGCCTAGGTTGTCGGCTTGCCAGTCATCGATGAAGGCGTATAGACGGATTCTTCTCAGACTCGCGGGACAGGAGAAATTAAATAACAAGCCGAAACGGCTTGTTATTTTTCTTGCTGATGGCTGTCATCCTGATTCATTCCGGTTTGGAACATATATGTCACCGGGCAGAAGCGGAGGATGCCGGACGCCGCTTTCATTGCGCCCATCATCATACAGAAGAGATGCATCTTGCACCAAGGTTTTCTCGTGTATTTCGCTGAAGCAGCAGACAAAATGGTGAGGCCGCAAGTGATGCGCATAACGGCATTTAATAAACTGATATTCGGTTTCATCATTTCAGCTCCCTTAGAAAAAGTTTTTCATTCATCTTCAATAATTTGTAACGTTTTAGCCGTGCGATAATTGTGCGGATGTGATACGATGGGTCTAATATAAGCGAAGGAGAGTATGTGAATGTCCGAACGTACCTTTAACTGGAAAAATAAAGACATCAGATCACAGGCGGATGTTGTAGACTCAAAGCTGCTTCCAACGCTACTTTTACGGGATGCTCTCGTATTAAATCCTTTTTTAAAACAATGGCTGAAAAAGAACGTCTGGATTTACGGAGACCGAATTGTATATGTTGGTCATGAGCTTCCTGATGCAGCTGAGCACATTCATACCATAAATTGTGAAGGAAAATACATTGTGCCAGGTTACATTGAACCGCATACACATCCTTTTCAAATATATAATCCCCAAACGCTCGCCGAATATGTGTCTCAATTCGGAACAACGACGTTTGTTAATGATAACTTGTTTTTTCTTTTGCACAGCGGTAAAAAGAAAGCGCTTACTATATTGGAAGAACTGAAAAAACAGCCGGTGCAATATTTCTGGTGGTCCAGATATGATCTGCAGACTGAAGTGCTGAATGAGGATCAGCTTCTTTCTTTTGATGTCCGCAAGCAGTGGATTGAGCACCCGGATGTCATTCAAGGCGGAGAATTGACCGGATGGCCGCGCCTCATGGACGGAGATGACCTGATGCTTCATTGCATGCAGGCGACAAAGAAACTGCGCAAGCGGATAGAAGGGCATTTTCCCGGGGCCTCTGAAAAAACACTGACGAAGATGAAACTGTTCGGAGCTGATTCCGACCACGAGGCGATGAATGGCGGCGAGGTGATGAGACGGCTTGAATTGGGCTACTATGTTTCGCTCAGACATTCATCCATCCGCCCTGATTTGAGAACGATTTTGCAGGATCTTCATCAAAAAGGCTTCCGGCATTATGATCATTTCTTCTACACAACGGATGGAGCGACGCCGCATTTTTATAAAGGCGGCATGACGAATGAATTAATCAAAATCGCTTTGGAGGAAGGAGTTCCGGCGATTGACGCCTACAATATGGCCTCCTTTAATATCGCGAAGTATTATCAGATGGACGACTTTCTCGGTGTGATCGGTCCGGGCCGGCTTGCTTCATTGAACATTCTCGATGACCCGATGAATCCTGACCCGGTCACGGTGATCTCCAAAGGTATCCTGGTGAGGGAAGACAGTCGAAATATGAATGCGTTTACAGAAACGGATTGGAAAAAGGGCGGTCTTGTCCCTCTTGAGCTTTCATATGATATGACGATGGATGATTTACAGTTTTCAATGCCGATGGGTGTGTCCATGCGCAACGCGGTCATTATGGAGCCGTATATGATTGCGATTGATAATTCTGTTGACCAGCTTTCTTTTGATCATGATGAATGCTATCTCACGCTTCTCGATAAGCATGGAAAATGGCGGGTTAATACAATGCTGAAAGGTTTTGCCGATCGGGTGCAGGGCTTTGTCAGTTCCTACACGACAACAGGAGATATTATCGCTGCCGGAAAAAATAAGGAAGATATCCTGCTCGCTTTCTCACGGATGAAAGAAATCGGCGGCGGAATCGTGCTTGCCGAAAACGGGAAGATTCTGCATGAGATTCCCCTCGCCTTAAACGGTTCTGCATCTGCGGAGAATTATGAAGAAGTGCTTGAGAAAGAGCAAAAACTGAGGACGCTGCTGGAGGAGCGGGGCTACCGATTCTGCGATCCGATCTATACGCTGCTCTTTTTGCAGAGCACACACCTGCCTTATATCCGCATTACGCCGAGAGGAATATTCGACGTGATGAAAAAAACTGTACTCTTTCCATCGATAATGCGTTAAAATATAAAAGCAGGGAGCCGACATATGAAAAGATGGAAAACCGTTTGTATGCTTTGTTTTGCGGTTTTGCTGCTTGCCGCCTGCCGGCAGAACAATGCCGATCAGGTGCAGCCGAAAGAAGCGGAAGCTCCTTTAACGGGGCTGAAAACTGAGCAGAAGCTTGCAGAACGCCGTCCGATTGCAGTCGCAGTGAACAATCATCCGAAGGCGAGGCCCCAATCCGGGCTGTCAAAGGCGGATGTTGTCATCGAGGCGCTTGCGGAGGGCCGGATTACGCGGTTTCTCGCGATTTTTCAAAGTGAGATGCCGGAAACGGTCGGGCCTGTGCGGAGCGCGAGAGAATATTTTGTCACGCTCAGCAGCGGGTTTAACAGCATATTTGTCCATCATGGCTGGAGTCCCGGCGCAAAAAAGCAGCTGGAGTCCGGAGCTTACGATTATATAAACGGTTTGGATTTTGACGGAAGCCTGTTTTGGAGAGCCGATTTCAGCAAGCCGCCCCACAATTCCTATACGTCGTATGACAATATCAGGAAGGCGGCGGAACAAAAAGGATACAAGCTGAACGGAAAAACAGAACCGCTCCCATTTCAGACATCAGATGCAAAACCCGGAAACGAAACCTACAATATTCGGATAGATTATGGAACACAAAACATTACAAATCTTGTCGAATACGATTATGATAAAAAAGCTGATGCTTATACAAGAAGCTCTGATGGTGTGAAAGCGACAGACCGGGAGACCGGAAAGCCTTTAGCCATGCACAACATTTTTATTGTTGAAGCCGGCCATCGCATGACAGACAAAGATGGAAGGCGGGCCATCGATATTCAGTCAGGGGGGAAGGGCCTCCTGCTTCAGCACGGCGATGTTATGGAGTCAGACTGGGAATATAAAGACGGCCGTATTCTGCCCGTAAAAGGCGGTGAGATTCTTCCGTTTGTGCCAGGAAAGACATGGATTAATATCGTGCCTGATCTCGATGCAGCTTCCATTAGTAAAGGAGAAGGTGTTTGACGATGCAAATCGATAAATTACGCGGAAAAGAACTGGACCAGTTATTTTTATCTATTTTATCGCTGAAAGATCTGGAGGAATGCTATCGTTTCTTTGACGATCTTTGTACGATTAATGAAATCCAATCGCTGGCGCAGCGTTTGGAAGTGGCAAGAATGCTCCGCGAAGGAAATACGTATCACAAAATTGAAAGCGAAACGGGTGCTTCCACAGCGACGATTTCCCGGGTGAAGCGCTGCTTAAATTACGGTAACGACGCCTATGAAATGGCGCTTGACCGCGTAAACAAAGGAGAATCCTCCTCAGCTACGTAAAAAACCGCTCTGCCGATGACGGCAGGCGGTTTTTTTTATGCGTGCTGATTCAAAAGGCCGGGAAGTTCCCTCAGGCTTCCGTCTTCCTCCCGGTATACGATGTGTTCAGCTGAGAAATGAACCGGCGAGCTGATGCCCGCCGCCGCGGCAAGGTGAAACAGCCCTTCACGCAACGAGAGCACGTAGTTGCAGACGCGGTGCTGTTTATCCTCGATACTGAGCGCGCGCTGAAGTTTTGGATCGGTTGTCGCCACTCCGACAGGACAATGATTGGTGTGGCATACTTGAGCGCGGATACAGCCGACTGAAAACATCATTCCCCGGGCAATATTGACAAAATCCGCGCCTAACGCGAGGGCAACGGCAATCTTATCCGGAGTGAGCAGCTTTCCGGATGCGAAAATTTTCAGCTTATCTCTTATCCCGTATGTCTTCAAAAGGCCGTCAACAAGGGGAAGGCCGGTCAGAATCGGCAGGCCGACGGAATCCGCCAGCTCATGGAAAGAAGCTCCCGTTCCCCCTTCACTGCCGTCAATCGTAATAAAGTCGGGAAGTTTGCCTGATGAGCTCATACAGGAAATAAGGTCTTCAAGGTCTTTGCGGCTTCCCGGGACAATTTTGATGCCGACCGGTTTTTCGCCGACAGTCCTTAATTTCTCAATGAAATCAAGCATGTCCGGAACATTTGAGAACTCGTTGAAGCGGTTTGGGCTGTCAATGGATTGTCCGGGCTGCACATTTCTGATGGCGGCAATTTCTTCGGTCACCTTTGAACCGTCAATATGCCCGCCTCTTGCTTTCGCCCCTTGCGCAAGCTTTAATTCAAAGGCTTTAATCTGTTCGAGGCGGCTTTTTTTCTTAAATTCTTCCCACGAAAATTCTCCTTCTTCGGTGCGGACGCCGAACAGCCCGGGACCGATTTGGCAGATAATATCCGCGCCGCCTTTCAGGTGATACTCAGACAGGCCGCCTTCGCCTGTATTCATCCATGTGCCGCCGGCCTGGTGCAGCCCTTTTGACAGGGCGGTAATTGCCCGGTCGCCAAGTGAGCCGTAGCTCATCGCTGATTGTCCGATTAACCCTTTCACATAAAACGGCTTCTTGCATGTATCGCGGCCGATCACTTGCACATCGTCCGGATGCAGGTAATAAGGGTCCGCCTTTGCTTTTTCGCGGTGTTCGCTGCGTTTCAGCAGGTTGTCTTTGTCAATTTTGTATATCATCGTGTCGATCTTCGGCGTCTGATCTGCGCGCAGCTCCTCCCTTTGTTTCGGGAAGAGGGCGTTACGGATATAATAGCCCGGCTGATCGAAATCCCGTTCTGAGCCGAAGCCCATCATTCTGCTTTTATACTTTCCCGACATGACCGTCTGTTCATATTCTCTCCGGGAAAACGGCTGTTCTTCGTTATCATTGCTGAATAAATACTGCCGCAGCTCTGGTCCGATTTTTTCAAATATATAGCGCAGTTTTCCCGCTACGGGATAATTGCGCAGCACTGAATGTTCTTCCTGCTTTTCGTCTCTTATGTATATCCAGAGAAACAATGCGGCGGGAACTAAAATAATAAAGATCAATATACAAATCAGTACGATAATGGCTTGTTCCATTGAGATCAGACTCCTTGTCTTTTTTCTCTTTGACATTCCACATATTGTCTGTTTTCAAACATAGCCGTTTCCCGTCCGGCGGAGCGCAATCTTTTTTGTGAATCAGGTGAATGACGTCTTTTTCCGTTTTTCCGGGCCAAACGAATTTGTTATAATGTTTAAATGGCAAGAAACGAATGGAGGAACGAAAACGCATGTACGATGTTAACGAGTGGAAGCATGTTTTTAAACTCGATCCGAATAAAGATTTACCGGATGAACAGCTGGAACGGCTTTGTGAATCAGGGACTGACGCCATTGTGATCGGAGGAAGCGACAATATCACCGAGGACAATGTGCTGAGACTGATGTCAAAGGTGCGGCGGTTTTTAGTGCCGTGCGTACTTGAGGTGTCGACGATTGATTCCATTGTGCCCGGGTTTGATCTTTATTTCATTCCGAGTGTGCTCAACAGCAAAAAGGCGGACTGGATTGTCGGCATGCATCATCAGGCGATGAAAGAATACGGAGAGCTCATGTCAATGGAGGAAATCGTGACGGAGGGCTACTGCATCGTCAATCCTGATTGTAAGGCGGCTGCTTTGACGGAGGCGGATACACATATAGAAACAGAAGATATTCTCGCCTATGCGCGGGTCGCGGAACATTTGCTTCATCTCCCGATTTTTTATCTGGAATACAGCGGGATGCTGGCGGACATAGAAACGGTGGAGAAAACGAAGGCTGTGCTGGACAAGTCCGTCCTGTTTTACGGAGGCGGCATTAAAGACGCGGAAACGGCGGAAAGGTTCGGCCGTCATGCCGATGTCATCGTTGTCGGCAATGCCGTATATGAAGATTTTGATCAGGCGCTAAAAACAGTGGCGGCTGTAAAGACAAAGTAGCCAAGCGGACGAAATTGATTTATGATAGAACATATGTTTGATAGGCGGTGAACGGATATGAATTACATTAGCAATCAATTATTAAGCGGATTAAATCCCGTTCAGCAGGAAGCGGTCAAGACGACGGACGGTCCGCTGCTTCTGATGGCGGGCGCGGGAAGCGGAAAAACACGTGTGCTGACGCACAGAATCGCATACTTAATGGCGGAAAAACACGTGGCGCCATGGAACATTCTGGCGATTACATTTACAAATAAAGCAGCCAGAGAAATGAAGGAGCGGGTTGAGAGCATTCTCGGACCCGGCGCGGATGAAATCTGGATATCCACCTTCCACAGCATGTGCGTGCGGATTCTGCGCAGGGATATTGACAGAATCGGCATCAACCGAAATTTCTCCATTCTTGATACGGCTGATCAGCTTTCCGTTATTAAAGGGATTCTGAAAGAGCGGAATATCGATCCGAAAAAGTTTGATCCGAGAAGTATTTTAGGCTCCATCAGCAGCGCAAAAAACGAGCTGATCGAACCTGAGGAATTCGCAAAAACGGCCGGCGGCTACTACGATCAGGTCACGAGTGACGTGTATACCGATTATCAGAAAAAACTGCTGAAAAACCAATCGCTCGATTTTGATGATTTAATCATGACGACGATTAAGCTTTTCGAGCGTGTGCCGGAAGTGCTTGAGTTTTATCAGCGTAAATTCCAATACATTCACGTAGACGAGTATCAGGATACGAACAGGGCGCAATACCTGCTTGTGAAGCAGCTTGCGGCCCGTCTTGAAAATATCTGCGTCGTCGGTGACTCCGACCAGTCCATTTACAGATGGCGCGGGGCGGATATCGCGAATATCCTTTCCTTTGAAAAAGATTATCCGAGCGCAAACGTGATTCTGCTCGAGCAAAACTACCGCTCAACAAAGCGGATTCTGCAGGCGGCTAACGAAGTGATCAAAAACAACTCAAACCGCAAGCCGAAAAACCTGTGGACGGAAAATGACGAAGGCATCAAGCTTTCTTATTACAGTGGCGACAATGAATTCGGCGAAGGCCAATTCGTCGCGGGCAAAATTTATGAGCTGAACAGTTCGGGCCGGCGGAAGCTTTCCGATATCGCGATTTTATACCGGACAAACGCCCAGTCGCGCGTCATTGAGGAAACCCTTTTAAAATCCGGACTGAACTACAATATCGTCGGCGGAACCAAGTTCTACGACAGGAAAGAAATTAAAGACATTCTCGCATACCTGCGCCTTGTGTCAAACCCGGACGACGACATCAGTTTTACGCGGATCGTCAATGTGCCGAAGCGGGGCGTCGGCGCAACTTCGCTAGAAAAAATCGCTTCATATGCGGCGATGAACGGAATGTCAATGTTCCAGGCGATCAAACAGGTTGATTTCATCGGCGTCAGCGCAAAAGCGGCAAACGCGCTTGACGGCTTTGGCGCGATGGTTGAAAATCTGACGAACATGCAGGATTACCTGTCCATTACGGAACTCACGGAAGAAATTCTCGAGAAAACGGAATACAGAGAAATGCTGAAGGCCGAAAAATCAATCGAAGCCCAAAGCCGCCTTGAAAATATCGACGAGTTTCTTTCCGTGACGAAAAACTTCGAACAAAAAAGCGAAGACAAGTCTCTCGTCGCGTTTCTGACTGATCTGGCGCTGATCGCGGATATTGACCAGCTCGACCAGAAGGAAGAGGAATCAGGCGGAAAGGATGCCGTCACTTTAATGACACTGCACGCCGCTAAGGGGCTTGAATTTCCTGTCGTGTTCTTAATGGGCATGGAAGAAGGCGTGTTCCCGCACAGCCGCTCCCTGATGGAAGAAGCCGAGATGGAAGAAGAACGCAGGCTCGCATATGTAGGCATTACGAGGGCGGAGGAAGAACTGTATTTAACGAATGCCAAAATGCGCACCTTATTCGGCCGCACCAATATGAATCCGGAATCCCGCTTTATCAGGGAAATACCTGGCGATTTATTGGAGAACCTAAATGAGAAGAAAACACCTCGCATGCAGCCGGGAAGAAAAGTGCAGCCAAAACGCGGGCCCGTATCCCGTCCCGTTTCCTATGCGAACAAAACAGGCGGCGACTCGCTCAGCTGGGCGGTCGGCGATAAAGCGGGCCATAAAAAATGGGGCACCGGAACGGTTGTCAGCGTAAAAGGAGAAGGCGAAAGCACCGAGCTTGATATTGCATTCCCGAGCCCAGTCGGCGTGAAGCGTCTTCTTGCCGCTTTTGCGCCGATTGAAAAGCAGTAACCTGAAGAGGAAAGGAAGAACATGATGGACAAAGAAACAGCGAAACACCGGGCAGAAGAATTGCGCCGCACCATCGATCAGTACAGTTATGAATATTACACCTTAGATGAACCGAGCGTGCCGGATTCCGAGTACGACAGACTGATGCAGGAGCTGATTGCCATAGAGGAAGAGCACCCGGAGCTCAGAACGCCTGATTCGCCCACACAGCGGGTCGGGGGAGCGGTGCTTGAATCGTTTCAAAAGGTGCAGCACGGCACGCCGATGCTCAGTCTCGGCAACGCATTTAACGATGATGATCTCCGCGATTTTGACCGCCGCGTCCGTCAGGCTGTCGGTGCCGGCGTCGCTTATAACGTGGAGCTGAAAATAGACGGTCTTGCTGTTTCTCTCCGTTATGAAGACGGCTATTTCGTCAGAGGCGCGACAAGAGGAGACGGAACGACGGGCGAAGATATCACGGAAAACTTAAAAACGATCCGCAACATTCCGCTGAAAATGAAACGGAATCTTTCCATAGAAGTGCGCGGAGAGGCGTACATGCCGAAACAGTCATTTGAAGCCCTCAATGAAGAAAGGCTGAAACATGAAGAGGAGCCGTTCGCCAATCCCCGGAACGCGGCTGCGGGCTCACTCAGACAGCTCGATCCGAAAATTGCAGCGAAACGAAATCTTGACATCTTCGTCTACAGTATAGCGGAGCTTGACGAAATGGGTGTGGAAACACAGAGTCAGGGCCTGGATTTTCTGGATGAGCTCGGTTTTAAAACAAATCAGGAACGGAAAAAATGCGCCACGATAGATGAAGTCATTGAAATGATCGAAGAGCTGCAGGCGAAGCGGGCCGATCTCCCGTATGAAATTGACGGGATCGTCATCAAAGTCGATTCGCTCGATCAACAGGAAGAACTCGGGTATACGGCAAAAAGCCCGCGCTGGGCGATTGCTTATAAATTCCCGGCGGAAGAGGTCGTGACAAAACTGCTCGATATCGAACTGAATGTCGGAAGAACGGGCGTCATTACGCCGACCGCCGTTCTGGAACCGGTAAAAGTCGCGGGAACGACGGTCTCAAGAGCATCCCTTCATAACGAAGATTTAATTAAAGAGAAGGATATCCGCATTCTCGATAAAGTGGTCGTCAAAAAAGCGGGCGACATCATCCCTGAGGTCGTCAATGTCTTAATCGAACAGCGGACCGGGGAAGAAAAAGAATTCAATATGCCTACCAGCTGCCCTGAGTGCGAGAGCGAACTTGTCCGCATTGAAGGGGAAGTCGCGCTGCGCTGCATCAATCCGGAATGTCCGGCGCAGATCAGAGAAGGCCTGATTCACTTTGTCTCACGCAACGCGATGAATATTGACGGACTCGGAGAACGTGTCATCACACAGCTTTTCCGTGAACATCTCGTCCGTAATGTCGCTGATTTGTATAAGCTGACGAAAGAGCAGGTCATCCGGCTTGAGCGGATGGGGGAAAAATCAACTGACAATCTGATCAGCTCCATCCAAAAGTCGAAAGAGAATTCGCTGGAACGCCTGCTGTTCGGTCTCGGCATCCGTTTTATCGGCTCAAAAGCGGCCAAAACACTCGCCATGCATTTTGAAAGCCTGGAAAATCTGAAACAAGCCACGGAAGAAGAGCTGCTTGCGGTAGATGAAATCGGCGAAAAGATGGCCGATGCCGTTGTCACCTATTTCCGTAAAGAAGAAATGGTTGAGCTATTGAATGAACTTGAGGAACTCGGTGTGAACACACTCTACAAAGGCCCGAAAAAAGTAAAAGCGGAGGACAGCGACTCTTATTTTGCCGGCAAAACCATCGTGTTAACCGGAAAGCTTGAAGAGCTGTCCAGAAATGAAGCCAAGGCGCAGATTGAAGCGCTCGGCGGAAAGCTGACGGGATCTGTCAGCAAAAAAACAGACTTGCTGATTGCCGGAGAAGCGGCCGGAAGCAAGCTGACAAAAGCGCAGGAATTAAACATTGAAGTATGGAATGAAGCACAGCTATTGGGAGAGCTAAAGAAATAAGAGGAGTGTTTTCTATTGAAAAAGATGTTGGCATTGGCGGCGACGGCAACGGCGGCAGTACTCATGCTGTCGGCCTGTTCGCCGAGTTTCGGGGGGAACAAAGAGGAAGAGATCACGCAGAAAACGGCAAAGTCTTCTGAAAAAGCGATCATACCGAAATATAATATCTCTGATTCCTACTATAAAATGGTGCTTCCGTTTAAGGCCGGAAAAGCGCGCGGCCTGACCGCGGACCGGCTGAACACGAGGCTGGACATCGATGAATTCGAGACGGGTCTGATGCGGCTCGCTCAAGACACGTTCCCGACGGATGACTATTTGTATCAGGAAGGCCAGTATTTAGATGAGGACACGGTACTCAGCTGGCTTGACCGCAAAAAAGAGGGCAGTGATCTGAAAAAGGCGAAAAAGGCAGATGCCAATTTTCAGAATCTCGGCTTAAACCCGGTGCTGCCAAGCTCGGGATCGGCAAAAGAGAAAAATGAAAACAGCCCGATTTACTTAGCGTCTATGCTTGAACAGGATTACTTAGTAAGAAAAGATAAAAATTCCATCCAGCTTGGCGGTGTCATGATCGGTCTCGCTCTCAACTCTGTTTACTATTACCGCGAAAACACAGGTGATCCGCAGCAGGAAGTGGAGCTCAGCGACAAAACGATCCGCAGCCACGGTGAAGAAATCGCCCAGGAAGTCGTTAACCGCCTCCGGAAAATGGATAACCTGAAAAATGTGCCGATTACCGTCGCCCTTTATAAACAAGCGCCGAAAACATCAATCGTACCGGGGAATTACATTGCGAAAACAGAAGTCAAGGCCGGCTCATCCACCATTTCAAACTGGGATGATGTCAAAGAAAAGTACGTCTTCTATCCGGCGGATACAGACACGGCAAAGAAATACCCTGATGATTCCGAAGTGTTTAAACGCTTCAAAAACGCCATCGACAGCTACTTCCCGAATTACACCGGAGTCGTCGGAACGGCAATGTACGAAAACGATGAAATGAGAAAAATGAAGATTGAAATCCCGATGCAATTTTACGGGAAAAGCGAAGTTATCGCCTTTACCCAATACTTAACAGGTGAGCTGATGGATTATTATTCAAAAAGCTCAGTTGATGTCGAAATTAACATTACCTCGTCTGACGGACAGGAAGCGCTGATCGTCCGCAATGCGGGTGACAAAGAACCGACCGTCCATATTTACGATTAACCAAGATGCCCTTGTTCATTTCTGTATGAGCAAGGGCTTTTTATTGTGAATATCGTTGGAGCGAGGAATGAGGTATGTTAAGATATTTGTATAATTAGGAATTAACAGGAAAACACATTTCATTTCTAAGCGGATGTTACGAATCTGCTGTGAAAAAAGAAGGGCAGGAATGTTGATGAATGACATTTGCTGAGTACACACACCGCCTACAAACGTTATGAAAAGGGTGAATCAGCATGCATAAAGATATTAAAGCGATTTTTGAGGAAGAGAAGGTGCTCGCTGAAGCAGGTGAAATATACGGCTTTACCAAGTTTCAATTTATCGCGGACGCAGAGAACTACGTATATGAAATTGTGAAAGATAACGAACCTTATATCTTAAAAATTACGCATACGATCAGAAGAACACCGGAATATATTCTCGGAGAAATGGAATGGCTTCATCATCTGGCAAAGGGCGGGCTTTCAGCAGCGAAACCGATTCCTTCATTAAATGGCAAAGATGTCGAAGAAGTGCCGGATGGAAAAGGCGGAGCATTTTTAGTAAGAGTCTATGAAAAAGCGCCCGGACGCAAAGTGGAGCAATCAGACTGGAACGGAACTCTGTTTTATGAGCTTGGAAAGTACACGGGGAACATGCACCGGCTGACGAAAAGCTACCGTCTGAGCGACCCGGCATTTAAAAGGCAGGAATGGGATGAAGAGGAGCAGCTGAAGCTGAGAAAATACGTGCCCGCAGATCAGCATCTCGTATTTGAGCGGGCGGATGCTCTAATGGAAAAACTGCGCCGTTTGCCGAAGAATCCTGAAAACTACGGCCTTGTGCACGCCGATCTGCACCACGGCAATTTCAATTGGGACAACGGTAAAATCACTGCATTTGATTTTGATGATACCGGCTACAATTGGTTTGTGAATGATATCAGTATTCTGCTGTACAACATGTTGTGGTATCCGGTCATCCCGTATGAAGACAAGGCCGCGTTTACGGGTGAATTCATGACACACTTTATGAAAGGCTACAGGGAAGAAAATGACCTTGACCCCGCCTGGCTTGAACACATCCCGGATTTTCTCCGGCTGCGCCATATGCTGATCTACGGATTATTGCATCAGGCGTTTGACCTCAATGCACTCGGGGACGAGGAACGTGAGATGCTGAAAACCTTCAGGCGCGATATCGAAAACGAAACCCCGATTACGGTGTATAACTTTTCTGCATTCGTATAAATAGAAAAACGCCGGCTGAATCCAGCCCGGCGTTTTTTTATAGCGTATCACACTTCACTCCGACGACACCCTGAATTTCTTTAATATCATAATAGACGTCAGTGGTGTAGCGGTTTTTGTGAACACTGACTTTCACTTCCATAATCGGAAATTCTTTTTCACCCAGATCATCAATCCGGACGGAGTGAATGCGGAGCTGTTTGCTTTTCATTTCTTTTAAAATCTCGGTCATTTTGTCTTTATCGGAAAGAGACATTCTCACGCGGATATCCTTTTCCTTCAAGCGGTTGGGACCGATTTTTCTGATCAGCCACGGAAGAAATTCGACACTGATCAGGATAAACAAGAGGCTTGCGAACGCCTCTTTATAAAAGCCGGCGCCTGTAGCCAGACCGAGCCCGGCTGCGCCCCAGATGATAGCCGATGTCGTCAGGCCGGAAATGACGTCATTGCTTTTGCGCAGGATCACGCCCGCACCGATAAAACCGACGCCGGAAATGATTTGGGCGGGAAGGCGGAGCGGATCCATCATGATACGGTAATATTTTGGGAAATGATATGCCGCATTAATGCTGACGATCGTCAGCATACAGGAGCTGACGGCGATGACGATACAGGTTTTCAGTCCGAGCGGTTTGTTTTTCAGCTCGCGTTCAAGACCGATGATCATGCCGATCAGCGTGGCAATGCCCAGCTTTAATAGAATGTCTGGTTCGATAGGCCAGCTCAATTTGCACAGCACCTCCGCAATTTTTCTTATAATAAATTGATATGATTTTCTCACAGTATTTATAGCAGGACAAGTGCGGAAGAAAAAAGCCGTCAGGGATAAAATCTGACGGCTTTTTGTCTATTTCTTGTTTTTCAAAAGAGCTTCCATCCGGCTGAACAGCTGATAAGAAGCATCGGCCGGTTTTTTGGTCAGCAGGCTGACGGCAATACCGGCAATCAGACTGAGGAAGAACCCCGGAATGATTTCGTATATGCCGGTTGAAGCGGCAAGCCCTGTCGTGATCCAGATTAAAACGGCCGCGGCCCCGGTAATCATCGCCGCAAGCGCTCCCCATTCATTCATCCGTTTCCAGTACAGACTGAGCAAGAGCGCCGGGCCGATAGCCGAACCGAAGCCTGCCCACGCATATCCGACCAGATCAAGAATGGTGCTGTTCGGATTCATGGAAAGCAGGATGGCGATAACGGCCACGATCAATACCGACAGGCGTCCGGTCATGACCAATTCTTTATCGCTCGCTTCCCGTCTGAAAAAGGCGCGGTATAAATCTTCCGTAATGGCGCTTGCCGTTACGAGAAGCTGTGAGGAAATGGAACTCATGATCGCCGCTAAAATTGCGGACAGCAAGAAGCCCGTAATCAGCGGATGGAACAAGATTTTAGAAAAAATAATGAAAATCGTTTCCGGATCTTTTACGGAGACCCCGAAGTGATGAGAATACGCAACCCCGATAATCCCGGTAAGCAATGAACCGACAACTGAAATAACCATCCAGCTCATCCCGATTCTGCGGGCGGGTTTTAAATCTTTCACTTCTTTAATCGCCATAAATCGTACGATGATATGAGGCTGGCCGTAATAGCCGAGTCCCCATGCCAAATAAGAAATAATGCTAATGACGCTCGCGCCTTTAAAGATATCCAATAGTTTCGGGTTAACGGCGTTGATCGAATCAATCGTCGTTGAAACGCTCCCGAGCTGGGTAAAAGCAACGATCGGCACAAGCACTAATGCCGCAAACATGATCGCTCCCTGTACAAAGTCAGTCAGACTGACAGCGAGGAAACCGCCAAACAGCGTGTAAAGCACAACAACACCGGCCGTTAAAAACAAACCGAATTTGTAGTCGGCGCCGAATGCTGATTCAAATAACCTGCCTCCGGATACCATCCCGGACGATGTGTACAGTGTGAAAAAGATCATAATAATCACGGCGGAAACAATTTTCAGCAATGATGACGAGTGGCGGAACCGTTTATCGAAAAAATCGGGAATCGTAATCGCATCATCCGCAACTTCCGTGTAAGCGCGCAGCCTCGGAGCAAGCAGCAGATAATTTGAATACGCGCCGATCGTCAAACCGAGCGCCAGCCATAAGGTCGATAACCCCGTTGCGAACATTGCGCCGGGAACTCCCATCAGCATCCATGCGCTCATATCGGCCGCACCTGCGGACAGCGCCGTTACGAACGGGCCTAGTCCTCTTCCGCCCAGCATGTAATCATTAATATTCGTTGTCTTCCTGAATGCGTACCAGCCGATTAACAGCATGGCAGCAAAGTAAATGCCAAGAGATATAATTAATTCAATACTCACGTTTTTGGACCCTCTCTTCTTTCATGTAAATGTTGCATCACCTCTGTAGATTAGTAGTGCCGGAATATGCGCCGGCGATCCAGCCTTTAGTCATCATTCCATGCGGATCGCATGATTTAGTGCTGGCTATGGTTACTAAACCTAACAAAGTATCCCCGATCAATCAACTCTCGAAACCTGGCCCGCTCAAGGAAAAAATCCCCGTCAACATAGAACAGCTTAGAGATGAAAACGCTACCAATAAATTATAAAAGTAAAAATTTTCTGACATATAATTCGTTTCTCTTTCTCCCCGATTTAGGATAAAATAGAGAGGGTTTCATCATGCCTCAGAAGGCGGCGTTTTGTTGCTTTAGAGGGCTCATTTTTGATATGATCAGTATTATATGACGAAACGGAGAATTATGCGGAGGTGGATCTTATGTCACGAATTTCTATAGAAGAAGTAAAGCATGTCGCTCATTTGGCGAGACTCGCCATTACGGATGAAGAAGCTGAAATGTTCACAGAACAGCTTGACAGCATCATCTCGTTTGCCGAGGAGCTTAATGAAGTGGACACGGATAACGTGGAACCGACAACACACGTGCTGAAAATGAAAAACGTAATGAGAGAAGATGAAGCGGGTAAAGGCCTTCCGGTCGAGGATGTCATGAAAAATGCTCCCGATCATAAAGACGGCTATGTCCGTGTGCCATCTATTCTGGATTAAAGGAGGGAGACAGTATGTCATTATTTGATCACAAAATCACAGAACTGAAACAAATGATACATAAAAAAGAAATCAAGATTTCCGATCTTGTTGATGAATCTTACAAACGGATCGCATCCGTGGATGATAAGGTGCAGGCGTTTTTACAGCTTGATGAAGAAAGAGCCCGCGCTTACGCGAAAGAACTTGACGAAGCGGTTGACGGACGGTCTGAACACGGTCTTCTCTTCGGAATGCCGATCGGCGTCAAAGACAACATCGTGACCAAAGGGCTTCGCACAACATGCTCAAGCAAAATCCTCGAAAACTTCGATCCGATTTACGATGCGACGGTCGTGGAGCGCCTTCAAGCCGCTGAAGCCGTCACGATCGGAAAGCTGAATATGGACGAGTTCGCGATGGGTTCTTCTACTGAAAACTCCGCGTACAAAGCGACGAAAAACCCTTGGAATCTCGATACGGTTCCCGGCGGATCAAGCGGCGGTTCCGCAGCTGCGGTTGCCGCGGGCGAAGTGCCGTTTTCACTCGGATCTGATACGGGCGGCTCCATCCGCCAGCCGGCTTCTTTCTGCGGCGTCGTCGGATTAAAGCCTACATACGGACGCGTGTCGCGTTACGGTTTGGTCGCTTTTGCGTCTTCACTGGACCAGATCGGGCCGATCACAAGAACCGTAGAAGATAACGCATTCCTGCTTCAGGCGATTTCAGGCCCGGACAAAATGGACTCTACGAGCGCCAATGTCGAAGTGCCGGATTTTCTTTCTTCATTAACTGGCGATATTAAAGGCTTAAAAATCGCCGTACCGCAAGAATATCTCGGAGAAGGCGTCGGCAAAGAAGCGAAAGAATCGGTTTTAGCCGCTTTAAAAGTGCTTGAAGACCTTGGAGCGACATGGGAAGAAGTATCTCTGCCGCACAGCAAATACGCGCTTGCGACGTATTATCTGCTGTCTTCTTCTGAAGCGTCTGCAAACCTTGCGCGCTTTGACGGCATCCGCTACGGCTACCGCTCAGACAATGCGGACAACCTGATCGACCTTTATAAACAGACACGCTCAGAAGGCTTCGGCAATGAAGTGAAGCGCCGCATCATGCTCGGCACCTTCGCGCTCAGCTCCGGCTACTATGACGCGTATTACAAAAAAGCGCAAAAAGTGCGCACGCTTATTAAGAAAGATTTTGAAGACGTATTTGAGAAATACGATGTCATCGTCGGACCGACAACGCCGACACCGGCATTCAAAATAGGCGAAAAAACCAGCGATCCGCTCACAATGTACGCCAACGATATTTTAACGATTCCTGTCAACCTCGCGGGTGTGCCGGGAATCAGCGTGCCGTGCGGATTTGCGGACGGACTGCCGCTCGGATTGCAAATCATCGGAAAACACTTCGATGAAGGCACTGTATACCGCGTCGCTCATGCTTTTGAGCAGGCAACAGATCATCATAAAGCGAAACCTGAACTGTAAGGGGTGAAATGAAGTGAACTTTGAAACGGTAATCGGACTTGAAGTCCATGTGGAATTAAAAACAAAATCTAAAATTTTCTCAAGCTCACCGACGCCATTCGGCGCGGAAGCGAATACCCAAACGAGCGTCATCGACCTCGGCTATCCCGGCGTGCTGCCCGTTTTGAACAAAGAAGCGGTTGAATTCGCGATGAAAGCCGCAATGGCTTTGAACTGTGAAATCGCAACGGATACGAAGTTTGACCGGAAAAACTATTTCTATCCGGACAACCCGAAGGCATATCAAATTTCTCAATTTGACAAGCCGATCGGCGAAAACGGCTGGATCGAAATCGAAGTCGGCGGAAAAACGAAAAAAATCGGCATTACCCGTCTTCACCTTGAAGAAGATGCGGGAAAACTGACGCATACGGGCGACGGCTATTCCCTCGTTGACTTCAACCGCCAGGGCACGCCGCTTGTCGAGATTGTATCTGAGCCGGATATCCGCACACCGGAGGAAGCTTACGCATATCTCGAAAAGCTGAAATCAATTATTCAATACACAGGCGTTTCCGACTGTAAAATGGAAGAAGGTTCACTGCGTTGTGACGCCAACATTTCCCTTCGTCCGATCGGCCAGGAGAAATTCGGCACAAAAACGGAGCTGAAAAACCTGAACTCCTTCGCGTTCGTGCAAAAAGGACTTGAGCATGAAGAAAAACGCCAAGAGCAGGTGCTTCTGTCAGGCGGAGTCATTCAGCAGGAGACGCGACGCTACGATGAAGCGACGAAAAAAACCATTTTGATGCGTGTCAAAGAAGGTTCGGACGACTATCGTTATTTCCCTGAGCCTGACCTTGTCGAGCTCTACATTGATGACGAATGGAAAGAACGCGTAAGAGCAACCATTCCTGAGCTTCCGGACGAGCGCCGCAAGCGTTATATCGAAGAGCTCGGTCTGCCTGCTTATGACGCAATGGTTCTGACGCTGACGAAAGAAATGGCTGATTTCTTCGAAGAAACGGTCAATAAAGGCGCAGAAGCCAAGCAGGCATCAAACTGGCTGATGGGTGAAGTCTCAGCTTACCTGAACGCCGAACAAAAAGAGCTTGAGGATGTCGCCCTGACTCCTGAAGGCCTTGCCGGCATGATTAAGCTGATTGAAAAAGGAACCATCTCGTCTAAAATCGCGAAGAAAGTCTTTAAAGAATTAATTGAAAAAGGCGGCGACGCAGAAAAAATCGTCAAAGAAAAAGGCCTCGTGCAGATTTCTGACGAAAGCGTGCTTCTGAAGCTGGTAACAGATGCGCTTGACAGCAACCCGCAGTCAATTGAAGACTTCAAAAACGGAAAAGACCGCGCGATCGGCTTCCTTGTCGGGCAGATTATGAAAGCCTCAAAAGGACAGGCCAACCCGCCGATGGTCAACAAGATCTTACTTGAAGAAATAAAAAAACGATAAAAAAAGCAGCCGCCTCTAAGGGCGCTGCTGACACGGAGACCGGTAAGCGCCGGTCTCTTTTTTTATAAGCTGAAATAGGTTTCAATGGAAGCCCGCAGCGTTTCAATTTGCTCATTTCCGCTGCCTGCCAAGTTGGACAGCATTCCTTTAATAATCGGTTTTCGCGGCTCTTCCTTTGCGCATTCCTCTTCAATGACTTCAAGCGATACGAGGACGTCCTCAGGCAGCCCCTGCTGTGCTTTTATCTTTTGAATATCCGCAAGCAGTCTTTCTCTGTCCGCCGCGGGCTGAGTGAAGATATCCTCAGGCAGCAGCGGATCGGGATTGTCTTTTATCAGTCCCGTAATCAGATCATCGATTCTGGCAATCAGAAAGGCCGCCACGTTTTCCGTCCGGAATGCCGTATGTTCATTAAAAATCAAGAAATGAATATAGGAGCTCACAATTCCTTGCGCCATAACGGACGCGTCCGCTAAAAACGGTGTGACGGCATCTCCGTAAACGGAGAGCAACGCATCCCGATACAGCATGTTAAATTGAATATTG
This sequence comes from Bacillus sp. IS1, assembly GCF_032461585.1. NCBI lineage: Bacteria > Bacillati > Bacillota > Bacilli > Caryophanales > Bacillaceae > Bacillus > Bacillus sp. IS1. The sequence continues at coordinate 86,369 of NZ_JAWCWR010000004.1, forward strand.
GCCTCATGAAAATACTGCTTGACCTTTTGATTTTCAGGAATGACCTTTTCGCTCAGCAAGAGAATGATAAAGTCCTTGTGCTCCATAAATTCCTGGAATTGATAAGCGATTTGTTTTCGAAATACGTCCTTAGGCGGTTTATGCTGATGTTCTGTTTTGATTTTCTTTATTTCTTCCATAGACATGCCGATGTAATACTCACATGCTGACAGCAAAAGGTCTTCTTTTGATTTGAAATGGAGATAGAAGGCTCCTTTTGAAATTCCGCATTCACCGGCGATTTCCTGAATGGTTGTTGAAGAAAACCCTTTTTTGGCAAATAAATGGATGCCTGTTTTTATGATTTTCTCTTTTTTTTCGTTCATGACGTGCTTCCCCTTAATCCTGAAAAATTTAGAAAAATTTACTGCCTTATTAGTTGACGATGTTGAGTTATACCGTTTAGTATTATATAGAATGACCAGTCAGTCAATAAAAATTAACGGAGGACATGATGAACCACATTATTAACTTTGTACTGAAGAACAAATTCGCAGTTTGGCTGATGACGATTATCGTTACTGTAGCAGGGCTGTATGCCGGTATGAATATGAAGCAGGAATCCATACCGGACGTCAACATGCCTTACCTTTCAGTAAATACGACTTATCCCGGAGCTGCTCCGAGTCAAGTTGCGGATGACGTGACAAAACCGATCGAGCAGGCGGTCCAGAATTTAGAAGGAGTGAGCGTCGTAACGTCCACATCCTCTGAAAACGTCTCATCGGTTATGATTGAATATGATTACAGCAAGGATATGGACAAGGCGAAAACCGAAGTCGCTGAAGCGCTGGACAGTGTCAGCCTTCCTGACGACGCGAAAAAACCTGACATTTCCCGTTACAGCCTCAACTCTTTCCCGATTTTGACGCTCAGTGTGACAAGCGGCAAAAGCTCGCTTGAAGACCTGACCAAAAATGTGGAAAACACTCTCGTTCCTAAGCTTGAAGGCATTCAGGGCGTTGCGTCCGTGCAAGTTTCCGGACAGCAGGAAGAGCAGGTGGAATTCTCTTTCAAAGACAAAAAAATGAAAGAGTACGGACTTGATGAAGATACCGTCAAGAAAGTGATCCAAGGCTCTGACGTCAATACGCCGCTTGGATTGTACACATTCGGCAACAAAGAAAAATCAGTTGTCGTTAACGGAAATATTACGTCAATTAAAGATCTGAAAGATATGAGAATTCCGGTCACATCTTCTTCTGCCGCTCAAGGTCAAGCGGGCGGAGCCGGTGCGGCATCTGCGGCGGACGCTCAGGCTATGCAGCAGGCACAGCAAAGCGCGGCAGCAGGGGTGCCGACAGTCAAGCTTTCTGACATTGCCGACATTAAAGATGTGAAAAAAGCTGAATCCATTTCCCGCACGAACGGAAAGGACAGCATCGGAATTAATATCGTAAAAGCCAATGACGCCAACACGGTAGAAGTGGCCGATGCGATTAAAGATGAACTGAATCAATACAAAAAAGACCACAAAGGGTTCAAGTACAGCTCGACTCTTGATATGGCAGAGCCGATTACAGAGTCGGTGGATACGATGTTAAGCAAAGCGATTTTCGGCGCGATTTTTGCGGTCGTGATCATTCTCTTATTCTTAAGAGATATTAAATCAACGATGATTTCTATCATTTCCATCCCGCTGTCACTGCTGATTGCGCTTCTTGTGCTGAATCAGCTTGATGTCACATTGAACATAATGACGCTCGGTGCGATGACGGTCGCCATCGGACGGGTAGTCGACGACTCGATTGTCGTGATCGAAAACATTTACCGCCGCATGAGGCTGAAAGATGAACCTTTACGCGGGAAGCAATTGGTGCGTGAAGCGACGAAAGAAATGTTTAAACCGATCATGTCATCAACGATCGTAACCATTGCCGTATTCCTGCCGCTTGCCATGGTCGGCGGACAGATCGGCGAACTGTTTATGCCGTTTGCATTAACAATCGTCTTCGCGCTTGCCGCGTCGCTGTTGATTTCGATCACACTGGTGCCGATGCTTGCGCACAGCTTATTCAAAAAATCGCTCACAGGCGCGCCTGTTAAAGCGAAAGAGCATAAGCCGGGCAGATTGGCCAATTTCTATAAAAAAGTGCTGAATTGGTCATTAAGACATAAATGGATTACATCTATCATCGCGGTTCTGATGCTTGTCGGCAGTTTGTTCCTCGTACCTCTGATCGGCGCGAGCTACCTGCCTGCGCAAGCGGACAAAACGATGCAGCTCACATACACGCCTGAACCGGGCGAAACGAAAAGCGAAGCTGAAAAAGCTGCGCAAAAAGCGGAAGACATGCTGCTTAAACGCAAACATGTCGATACCGTTCAGTATTCATTAGGCTCGCAAAGTCCGCTCGGCGGAAGCTCAAACGGCGCATTGTTCTACGTGAAATACGAGGATGACACGCCTGATTTTGACAAAGAAAAAGACAATGTCTTAAAAGAAATCAAAAAAACATCCAGCCGCGGCGAATGGAAATCACAAAATTTCAGTTCGTCAGGCAACAACAACGAATTAACGTACTATGTGTACGGAGATTCAGAGTCTGATATTAAAGGCACGGTCAAAGACATCGAAAGCATCATGAAAAAGCAGAAAGATCTGAAAGACGTCAACTCAGGCCTTTCCAGCACATATGATGAGTACACGTTCACCGCTGACCAGGAGAAACTCAGCAAGCAGGGCCTGACGGCTTCGCAAATCTCCCAAGCCCTGATGTCCCAAACGTCACAGTCTCCTTTGACAACGGTGAAAAAGGACGGCAAAGAGCTTGACGTCAACATCAAAACAGAAAAAGACCAGTATAAGAGTGTAAAAGAATTAGAGGATAAAACCATCACATCGCCTGCAGGCCAAGAAGTAAAAATCGGCGATGTGGCGAAAGTGAAAAATGGCACGACATCCGATACCATTTCCAAACGCGACGGCAAAGTGTACGCTGACGTAACGGCAACCGTCACTTCTGACAACGTCACGAAGGTGTCATCAGCCGTTCAAAAGAAAGTTGACAAACTGGATAAGCCGGACAATGTATCGATTGATACCGGCGGTGTATCAGCGGATATTGCTGATTCCTTTACGAAACTCGGCTTAGCGATGCTTGCCGCAATCGCCATCGTATACCTCGTTCTTGTGATCACGTTCGGCGGAGCATTAGCACCGTTTGCGATTCTGTTCTCGCTTCCGTTTACAGTCATCGGCGCATTAGCCGGCCTGTATGTATCCGGAGAGACGATCAGTCTGAATGCCATGATCGGTATGCTGATGCTGATCGGAATCGTCGTCACAAACGCGATTGTCTTAATTGACCGCGTCATCCATAAAGAAGCGGAAGGCTTATCGACGAGAGAAGCGCTCCTGGAAGCCGGCTCTACGAGATTACGTCCGATTCTGATGACGGCGATCGCGACAATCGGCGCCCTGCTTCCATTGGCACTGGGCTTCGAAGGCGGAAGCCAGGTCATTTCTAAAGGACTCGGTGTCACCGTTATCGGCGGTTTAATCAGTTCGACTCTGCTTACCCTTCTGATTGTGCCGATCGTATATGAAGTATTGGCGAAATTCCGTAAGAAAAAACCTGGAACGGAAGAAGAGTAAGACAGCGGGCCTTGGCTCCTTAAACGGAGCCGGGGCCTTTTTTCTTCTGGGAATTCCTGTACATATTGTTGCGATTTTCTCAAGTCATAGTATAATTAAAGGTTGTTAGTGTTAATAATGGATCGGATACTCTTAAGTAGGATGATGAGATAATGAAACGTGCACGCATAATATACAATCCGACTTCAGGACGGGAGCTTTTTAAGAAAAATCTTGCCCAGGTCCTGCAAAAATTTGAACAAGCCGGTTATGAAACCTCCACCCATGCCACCACATGCGCGGGGGATGCCACCCACGCCGCAAAAGAAGCCGCTTTGCGGGAGTTTGACCTGATTATCGCTGCCGGCGGAGACGGAACGATTAATGAAGTCGTCAACGGCCTCGCGCCGTTAGACACACGCCCGACACTCGGCATCATTCCGGTCGGCACGACAAATGACTTCGCCAGAGCGCTGGGCATTCCGAGAGAGAATATACTGAATGCCGCTGATACCGTCATTAACGGCGTGGCCCGCCCGATCGACATCGGACAGGTGAACGGTCAGTATTTTATCAACATCGCCGGCGGAGGCCGTCTGACGGAGCTGACGTATGATGTGCCAAGCAAACTGAAAACGATGCTCGGCCAGCTTGCTTATTATTTAAAGGGAATGGAAATGCTGCCTTCACTTCGACCGACAGAAGTCGAGATTGAATATGACGGCAAGCTGTTTCAAGGCGAAATTATGCTGTTTTTAGTGACGCTGACCAACTCGGTCGGCGGATTCGAGAAACTGGCCCCTGATTCCAGCCTGAATGACGGCATGTTTGATTTGATTATTTTGAAAAAAGCCAATCTCGCGGAGTTTATCAGAGTCGCGAGCATGGCGCTCAGAGGCGATCATATTAACGATCAGCACATTATTTACACAAAAGCGAATCGTGTGAAAGTCAATGTATCAGAAAAGATGCAGCTGAACCTGGACGGCGAGTACGGCGGCATGCTGCCGGGCGAATTCGTGAACCTGTACCGGCATATTCACGTCATCATGCCGAAGGAGAAAGCGGAACAGCTGGATGATTAATACGCGGACAAAATCCTAAAACAGTATTCGTTTTAGGATTTTGTCATCTTTTCAGCGTGATCGGAAACCTTTGAAGGCTGACATTGAATTTGAAGGTTTGCCAGCACGCTGAAACAAGGTTATTGGTAAAACTAGAGGTGATTATAGATGAAAATGAAACCCCCGATAGAAAAAAATGAATACTATGATGTGACATTTGAGGATTTGACGCACGAAGGAGCAGGCGTCGCAAAGGTTCAGGGCTTCCCGATCTTCGTGCCGAACGCCCTGCCTGAGGAAAAAGCGCAAATCAAAGTGACACGCGTCAAAAAAGGCTTCGCTTTCGGCCGCTTAATCGAGCTGAAGGAAGAAAGCCCGCACAGAACGGATGCCCCGTGCCCAATCTACAAACAATGCGGCGGCTGCCAGCTTCAGCACATGACCTATGAAGGCCAGCTTTTGTTTAAACAGAAACAAGTCAAAGACGTCTTAGAACGAATCGGCAAGCTGGACCTCTCAAAAGTCACCGTGCACCCGACGCTCGGCATGGAAGACCCGTGGAACTACAGAAACAAAGCGCAGGTGCCGGTAGGAGAAAGAGAAGGCGGACTCGTCGCCGGATTTTATCAGCAAAGAAGCCATGACATCATCGACATGAGCGCCTGCCTGATCCAGCAATCCAAAAATGACGAAGCCGTCCAAGCCGTCAAAGACATCTGCGCAGCATACGGTGTCAAAGCCTATAACGAAGAACGCCATAAAGGCTGGCTCCGCCACATTATGGTCAGATACGGCGTCGTCACAGGCGAAATGATGATCGTCTTCATCACAAGAACAAACGACTTCCCGCACAAAGCGAAGATCATCGAAGACATTACGGCGCAATTCCCGCACGTGAAATCCATCGTGCAGAACATCAATCCAAACAAAACAAACGTCATCTTTGGGAACGAAACAAACGTCATCTGGGGCGAAGAATACATCTACGACCTCATCGGAGACGTCAAATTCGCCATCTCCGCCAGATCGTTCTATCAGGTCAACCCGGAACAGACAAAAGTGCTCTACGACAAAGCGCTTGAGTACGCGGAGCTGCAAGGGGAAGAAACCGTCATCGACGCCTACTGCGGCATCGGAACCATTTCTCTCTTCTTAGCAAAGCAGGCGAAGAAAGTATACGGCGTCGAAATCGTGCCGGAAGCAATTGAGGATGCGAAACGCAACGCTGAGCTGAACGGCATCACAAACGCGGAATTCGCAGTCGGAGAAGCGGAAACAGTCATTCCAAAGTGGTATGAAGAAGGCATCACGGCCGACACCCTCGTCGTCGACCCGCCAAGAAAAGGCTGTGACGAAGCCCTCCTGCGGACAATCATCGACATGAAACCGAAGCGGGTGGTGTACGTGTCCTGCAATCCAGGAACGCTTGCAAGAGACCTGCGGGTGCTTGAGGATGGCGGGTATCAGACGCTAGAAGTGCAGCCAGTGGATATGTTCCCGCATACGAATCATGTGGAGTGTGTGGCGCAATTAATACTAAGAAAATAAAAATAATTAAACTTCTTATACGTTCTTTAAAACTTTTTTCGGATTGCAGTGGTGTTACTCATAGAGTAACTTCTGCAATCTTTTTTTGTACAATCCTAATGCAGATGATAAAGCTTAGTAAAAACAATGTATTTTAAATTCGGCAAATTTTATAGGGAAATTTAAATATATTTGTATTTTTGGTATAATATAACTTGTTGCAAGGGGATTAGTGGAAACTTAAAAATATTGCAGAGGGTTATCCGGAGTAGAATAGCGATCGAATGAGACTATCAAAAAGATAGTGACCTTTTCATTCTTTAATGGAGCAAAAGGGGCTATATTATCGGATGTATCAATCCCAATCCAACTGGTATAATGAAGAAATTGGATTAATTGAGGTGTGAAATGGCTAATAAAGTATTGGAAGTTAAAAACTTATCCAAGGTCTACAAAGGGAGTGGTTATGAAGTAACTGCATTAGACAAAGTTTCTTTTGAATTGAAGAATGGTGAACTGCTTGCAATTATGGGGACAAGCGGTTCAGGTAAAAGCACTCTTTTAAATATACTCGGTGCTCTTGATGAACCCTCAAGCGGTAAAGTTATTCTTGATGGTAAAGAAACAAATGACTTTTTTAAAGAACCTAAAGCTACGATCTATAGAAGGGATAACATTGGTTTTATCTTTCAATCTTTTAATCTATTGAAGGATCTTACAGTTGAGGAGAATATAGCTTTACCACTTGTATTAAAGGGAATAAATAAGAAGGATGCAGATAAAAAAGTAAAGGAAATGCTACAGCTTGTAAGCCTTACAAAATGGAAAAGACATCGGCCTATTCAACTTTCAGGAGGTCAGCAGCAAAGAGTTGCGATTGCCAGAGCACTGATTACTTCGCCTCCTATTGTATTAGCAGATGAGCTTACAGGAAATTTGGATTTTAATACAACACAGGATATATTAAATGTGCTTGTAGATATGAAGAAACGTCTTAATAAGAGTATGATCATAGTTACTCATGATCCGAATGTCGCGTTATATTCTGACAGAGTTTTATTTTTTCATGATGGAAATATAGTTGATGAATATAAAAGTCTTGGACAAGGAGATCTGTCGAGTATCCTTAATAAATTTCAAAAAATAATGGAGAGAGACCAATGAAAAAGAATATAGTTGGTCTGTCCCTGCGGTTTTTCAGCACCAATAAATTTATTACACTGACATCCATTATCGGTGTAATTTTATCTGTTTCTTTAATCATTTCTATGACCTTATTTGCATTTAATGCAAAACAGACATTAAAAGATGAAGTTTCCAAGATGTACGGAGAAATGGATTTATCTGTTGGTTATGAGAACGGAAGTCAAAAGATCATTGATAAACATTTTGTTGAAAATCTGCATCTAAATAAAAACATAGAGCAAATATCCAGTGTTTTAGTATCACAGATAAAGCTAGGAACATCTGATTCAAAGGCTAGTTTTTACACAGTTGGAGTCAATAACGACAATTTATCAAAAAGCAGGTACCATTTCACGAGAAATATAAAGAAAAATGAACTTATTGTAAATAAGGGGTTAGCTGAATCACTAGGGGTTAAGGTCGGGGATCACTTACAATCAGAAGGGAAAGACTTCAAACTTGTGGAAACAATTGAAGATCTGAACTCTACAGGCATTGCTCCCAATATCCTCCTGATTTCTCACGATACTTTGCAAAACAGTATTGCAAAAAAATTCGGAAAAAACATTGAAGCTACTTACATATTGATTAAAGCAAAAAACGGATCAGACAAATTGTCATTAGCAAATGAGATTAAGAAGAAGGAAAAAGACTTAAGGATAGATATTGCAGAAGAAGATCCTTTCCTGAAAAGCAATATAGAATCATTAAGTATCTTTATCGTAGTCCTCTCTTTTTTAACTATGATTGTGACATCTTTACTCATTGTTTCTAATTTTGAAATGTTTCTCTACAAATATAAAAATCAGTTTGCGATTATGCGATCTATAGGTGCTACGGGAAGACAACTGTTTTCAATTGTTCTGCTGCAGAGCTTTTTCATAACTTCAATCGGTTCTATTCTGGGACTTGGATTTGCCATGTTTAGCAATCAGTATCTCTGGGGTTGGCTTGAAAAAATATTTTCATTTAATGTTTCTTCTGGTGTTACGTTTAATTTTAAATTAGCGGTTTTAATAATGTTGATTTGTATGACAATTATTCAACTGTTTTTACTATCGCCGACAATGAAAATAACAAAAATACTTCCGCTCAAAGTAATACAGGAAAATGAGGAAATTAATTTCAGAACATATAAGTATAATAAGTTCATTGGCAAATCTTTTGTTATTCTTAGCGTTATTACAATTTTGTTTGGGAAGTTTATACCTAAAGAGGACGGAGGACAAGTATTTTGTCTATTGCTGGCTTCTATCTTATTATTGACAGGTATATTCGTGTTATTTCCGGTTTATTTAGGGCCGTTATTAATGTTCCTCGCACCAATCATAAAGAAAATTTCAGGAGTTAATTCGTATGTGGCGATTAAAAATGTTATCCCACAGGTTAAAAAAAATACTTTTGTTATATTAACAATCAGTACGATGATGATTATAACGGTTTTTGGATCTGTAATGCTTAACACTATACAAAAAAATGAGGAAAATGCATTAAAAGAGCAGTTTCCTACCAGTGTTGTTCTAACGAGCAGACTGGGCGATAAATCTTCAATTAACGCAATTGAACTGGAAAAGGAAATAGAGGCAATAAATGGAATCAAATATACAAGCTCAATTAGCACTCAATCGTCTGGAGAATTAATGAATGGCAATGGAAGTATTACATTTGATTACTCGTTAAGTGATCTAGGAAGAATGCAGAAATTAGGAATTTTCACTGGATTGCCAGATGATAAAAAGAATATCATTGTCATTTCGGAGGATTTTGCTGGGAAGCACAGTTTAAAAATAGGAGATACTGTTGAACTTGGGAAGTACTCGGATACAGATCAAAAAATTATTAGTACTGGAAAGTATAAAATAGGGGCAATTACGAATAGATTAAAGGATTCTGATGTCTATATGGATTGGAAAGAAATAAAATACAGAACGGATGCCACTGTATTTTCTAAATTGCTTGTCCAGACAGATTATGCGAAACAGATGATTGGTAAACTTGAGAAAATGAAAGGACAGTTTCCAGAAATCCAAATTAATAGCTATAAAGAATCTTTAAAAAAATCAAAGGATATGTTTTATCAAAGATGGTCTATCTTCATTGTTGTTATATCAGTTATGCTGATAAGTATTACTATCGGTGTATTTAGTTCGCTAATTAATAATATCAATTCGAAAAGAAGAGAATTCGCTATCTTACGGACCATTTCTTTAAGCAGAAGGGGAATCATCAACGTTATACTTACGCAAATTTTGCTTTATCTTTTTATTGGCCTGCTTTTAGGTGTGCTTTCCGGTGCTTTATTAGCTGTCGTTATCTCCTTGATAGACCCCGGGAAGATATATATTAATTTTTCAATTATCGGTTTAATCTCAGGGTTTATGTTATTAATGGGACTGATTATTTTCTTTCCGTTGGCAGCAAAGTTAGGAAACAAGAAAATAACTTTAGAACTTACTCAAGATAATAAGTGAAAAAAGTGTAAAAACATGTGACATGGTCTTATTGATATAAACAATTATTAGATTAAGAACGAACATAAGGTTGGGAATTAGCATTATGTTCATATCAAACGATAAAAAGGCTTCTGAAAAGAAGCCTTTTTATGTGCGTAATCAAGATGTTATTTTCAGGAATCATAATAAAGTTGGATAAAAATGAGGAAAATCCTGGCGGGAATGACGATATAAAGTTAGTGAACAACGGTATAGAATTTTACTTTTCGAGGTGAACAGAATGGGAGAAGAACAAGACATTATAACAGTAACGGATCTGCGTAAAAAATATGGATCATTTGAAGCAGTGAAAGGGGTATCCTTTTCTGTCAAACGCGGCGAGCTGTTTGCATTTCTGGGAACGAACGGTGCAGGGAAATCGACCACTATCGATATTCTCTGTACGCTGATTAAAAAGACATCCGGAAAAGTGGTAATAGACGGTTATACGCTTGGTGAGGGGAAAGAGAATAATCATATCCGCAAAAAGATCGGAGTCGTTTTCCAAGAGAGCATTTTGGATGAACGATTGACCGTTTATGAAAATATCATGAACCGCGGACAATATTATCATTTAAGCAAGGCACAAGTGCAAGAGAACTATCAGTTTGTAACAGACTATTTAAAATTGGATGATATTAAGGAGAAAAAATACAGCGATTTGTCAGGCGGACAAAGAAGAAGAGCTGATATTGCCCGTGCCATCATCCATAAACCGACTATATTATTTTTAGATGAGCCTACTACAGGTCTTGATCCGCAAACGAGAGTATTTGTTTGGAATGCGATTAAAAGGCTGCAGGAAGAAACAAACATGACGATCTTTTTAACGACCCATTACATGGAGGAGGCCGCTGTGGCTGATAACGTTGTGGTCATCAAAGAAGGACGTCTGATCGCAGAGGGTACACCGAGTCAGCTGAAAGATCAATATGCGTTTGACAGTCTGCATATGATGTTTAAGCAAGGCGTTGATCCGACGGCATGGTTTGAAAATAAACAACTGGATTTTACGGTTAAAAACTCTATTTATTCTCTTCGTGTAGAGTCCACTCTCCATGCGCTGGACATTTTGAAAGGTCTTGAAGGAAAAATTGAATCTTTCGAGGTGATTAAAGGGAATATGGATGATGTGTTTATCCATATTATCGAGGAACAAGGAAGCAGTTTGCCAGTAAAGGGGAGCATTGCATAAATGAAGTCTTTATCCAGTTTAATCAGCAGAAATATAAAAATATACTTCCGTGATCGAACGCTTTTGCTTCTTTCTTTGCTGTCAGTATTTATCGTCATTCTGTTATATGCCGTGTTCTTACAGCAGACACAGCTGGACGCCATTAAGGCCTTGGTCGGTTCGACAGATGATTCCAAAGCAATGGTGAACGAATGGATGGTGGCGGGATTGCTGTCCATTACAGCTGTGACAACGACTTTAGGCGCTTTCGGAATTATGGTGAAAGATAAAGAAAGTAAGAGAACGTATGACTTTTTAACAGCTCCTTTATCAAGGGCGACCATCCAATTGAGCTATGTCATTCATTCATTTGTCATCGGCTTGATCTTTTCTTTCATCGCCTTTTTAGGCTGTGAAATTTTTCTCGTTTCAACAGGCAGCAAGCTTTTAAGCGGTACAGATATACTTGAAGTATTGGGGATCATTATTCTTTCAGTTGCACTGTCAAGTTCCATAAATTTATTTTTAACGCTGTTTATTCACACACAAAATGCATTTTCGACGTTAAGTACGATTGTCGGAACAGCCATCGGTTTTTTATGCGGAGTATATGTGCCGATCGGCGGCGTACCGGTGTTTGTGCAGAAGATTATTATGTACTTCCCTATTAGCCACACCGCCGTTCTGTTCAGAAAAGCGTTTATGACTGACTCAGTTGATAAAGTATTTAAACATGCCTCTGCGGACCAAATACAGGAATATGAAAAGCATTACGGGATCGTCTACAAGTTAAACGGCCATTTTATCAGTACGGCTGCGAGCTTGTGGGTCATTGTCATTACAGCCATCATATTTACCGTCATATCTATTTTCATATTTAAAAAACAAAATAAATGACTTCTTCAGACGATACATAACGATGTAACAGGCAGCATCCGTTTACTGGATGCTGTCTGTTTTGTTTATCATTATTCTTTTTGTGCTCAGCTCGTAATTCCTCAAAAAGTTCACGGATTTCTCTTAATAAAGTTTTGAAGATATCTTTACTTACACTGTATCGGACTGGTATATCTTGCGAATAAATCAGTTGACGTTTTTCTGGTGTCTTGAAGTGAAAGTGAACCATGGTAGAGTCATCTAATACTTTTGCATAAAGATATATTTTCCATTCACAAGGTATGATGTCATTTAATTTATCACCAATAATCTGGTACAGATCTTGCATTTTCTTATTTTCCAACCTTTCACCTTCAATCGTCGAGAAATCCTAGTTATAAAAAATAGCCCAGCAGGGAAGTGCTGAGCCATTATTGTTTTATAGACCGCAGTAGCTTATTACAAATTCTTTGTCGTCCTCATCTTCAGGCAAAATCCCCAAGTTTTGATATTCCCATACCACTTGCCGTTGTGTTCCGTTTAAGTCTGAGGCGATGACATCGGTGTAATCGTAGTCAATTGAGAATTTACCGCTTCGTTCGAGATGTAAAGTGAGGTTTGTCCATAAGTCTTCATTGTTTGTTTTAAATTCATCCCGTAACTCTTCAAGGTAATCATGCAACTCATATAGAAGTTCGTCATATATATCTTCATCAACATTAAAATGTTCAGGAATATCGTGTGAATATATATATTCCTGATTTTGTGGAGTAGTAAAGAAGAAGTAAACTTCTGAAGAATCATCTAAAATTTCGGCATAAAGAGCAACCTTCTCCCACTCAGACGGAATGATTTCATTTATTTGCTCAGCGATTTTTTGATATAGTTCGCCCATTTTTTCAGTTTCCACAATATCAGCCTCCTGCTTGATTTTTTATTCTAACATTTTTAAATCTTTTATTTCCGATCTTATATTTGACCTTAAATAAATTAGGTATTAAAGAGTCTCCACTATAAATAGGCTTAATTTCAATTGTTACTAATTTGGGAGGTTCTTCTTTAAGAGCTTTTGCCCATTCCTGCTCCATCTCATACCATTTCCCGCCGCTCCTATTAATCTGAGAATTCATCGGCACGATGTTGTCGAATTGGCCTGAGCCTTTGAATTGGGTGGCGATTAGGTGACCTCCGTCGTCATCAGTCAGACGGTCTGGTTTACCTGCTTTTGACTGCGCATATTGGTTGCGTTTTGCTTCTCCCAGCTGCAAGTCTGCTTTGACACTTGTAATTCTACCATAGTTGTCAGTGGTGTACGTGTAGCCTTCTTTTGTTTTGTAGATGACATTCGGCTTCAATACTTTCTTTCTGGTCCATTTCGCAAAATGCTCGCCGTATTTGACCGTTATCGGCGGTACATGCGGTGCCGGTGTCCGCCTGCCGCTTGCGGAGGTTCCGTACGGTTTCGGCAATACCACTTTGGCGAATGCTTGCAGTGCTTCTTTTAAACTTTTGATTGACTGTGTTGTAAGGCACTCCTTCAGCGGTGCATGGAGTGGATGATAGTGAAGAATAACCTCAAGTTATAGTTACTTTGTTTGTGAGAGAACGCCCCTCCTTTTGTTTATCTATAGATGTTTATAGTCTTTTAGGTTTTACACGCAAACAAAAAAGGCCTCTGAAAAAAAGAGAGCCTTCTTCAAGTCATCCTACTTTTTATCTTCTTCCAAGTAGTATGAATAACCATCTAATAAAATCTCTACATTATGAAAATGTAATTCTGAATTATGTTTTATTATGATTTTTTCTTTTATACATAGGAAACTGCTCCAATAAATTTAAATGAATAGTTTTTTGCGTTTATTTCTTTCTCCCTGCCGTCATATTCAAAATTATATAAAAGAACAGCAGCATTGATTTGATCAGGGAGTGTGGTACCTACTATGTCTTCGAAACGAGGTAAGATGACACTATCGTATGAACAGCCGTCAATTAGTGCAGGTAAATTGTTACGACTATTTTCATGTGCAACTTTTTCTATAAAATCTTCATCTAAATCATCGATATCTATATCAAAGTCAATTAAAAATTGGGAAGGAAGAAAATCACCCTCATCTTCATTGTAAACTAATTCAACATATTTACTTAATGATTCATTATCCTTTATACTTCCGATCCACAATGATACGTAATTTTGACGTTCCATATAAACCTCCTATTATTTAATCCTCAATCCTTTTGGCAGGGCTTCCACTCCACCTTTAAGTCTATAGTTTGCCCAATTATTCAACCTTCGGACAAATATATTATAGTTTAGAGATGAATCAATAATTCCCAGCAATTCATTATGGGCAGCTGTAGAGCCCAATCCCCCGTGTTTACCAACAGGATTTACGAACTCAACTTCGTTTATGGCAGTTCTTAAATCTCTTATTTGTTCCGCTGTAATATTCCAATGTTTGTATCAGAAGATAATCACTACCTTGACAGGGTAGAGGTCGCTGGTTCGGGCCCAGTCGGAATCATAGACGAAACCCTTGCTACGAAAGGGTTTTTTACTTTCCCTTAATAAGCCGGTTTATCAAATTCGCAAGTTGTTGGCGAACTTGATTTTTTGGCTCGAAATTTATTGTTCGTATCTCTTTTAGGGGCAAAATTGTTGAAAAGTTCAGCTAGTGATGCCGTCAAGTAGTTCCAAACCGCACTGTCGGTATTGCATTTCTATTCGGATAAGAAAGCCAAAAAATTCGGTATCAATATAAAAAGGCCCTCTCATAAAATGGGGGCCTTTCAGTGTTTCTTTTAAATAGCTTCTTTTAGTTGTTCTATTACACTTTTCAACCATTCTATAGGCGGTAAGCCAATTGTCGGGAAATATATTTCTGCATTACACTTTATAATGTCTTCCTTTTCTTCTTTAGTTAGATCGCTATTTAGAAACTCTTCGCAATACTTTACTGTAAATAGCAAACCTTCTTTACTAATTTCCTCAATAAATTCGTCTAAGGCGTGTTCAGGGGATTGGATATCTTGATGAAATGTTGCACCTAAAAAATTTTCTAATTCATCTAAGAAATCATACCTTTCATCCATGATACTTCCTCTCTTTCTATTTGGTTGGATATCCTGTAAGAATAAAGTTACCGTTATTATCTTTTTTGAGTATAATTTTTGCGTTTGTAACGTTTTCTACTAGTTCTGAATTTCTTGATACACTTCTGCCGATTATTTCTCCATCGCCCTTGTATCTTAACATTAATTTAGGTTTTTTAGGATCATCAATCCAATTTTCGATTTTCTTTGTATTTTTTGGATCGTTTAAAACTGAATTAGCAATTCTTTCAGCGGTAGCCCTATCTTTAAAAGTAGATGAAGCTGTAATATGTGGGTTAGGATCAGTTCTCAGTCTTTTTATTAATTCTTTATCTGTTTTCCCAACATGTCTTTCTATAAGGTGTCCGCCTTTTGCTTCGTGAGCAGCTAATCCGCCGCCAGGTGCGAGAGGGCTGCTGTCTCCTTGTTTAACACTATGTATACCGCTATTGTCAGAAGTCACAGACTTACTGAGCACACTCTCTTTCTGATCTTCAATAATACTTTTCAACAAAGGCGTATTTTTCACATTATGAGTATTTTCAATATCCTGTGCTATTCCGGCAAGCGCGGGTTCGTACTTGTTTTTCGAAAAGGAATTGATATAGTCTTTCCCTTTTTTAATCCCGGTTTTTATATTTTTTGCAGCTGCTTTTTCTCCGGCTTCCAAGACGTTATCCACTTTGGCGGCGCCTGTTTTGGCGAGCTTGCTTGATACTTTTACAGCTGAGCCGGAACCTTTGAGTCCGACAATGCTCCCGATGGCGTAGGTGATGTAATGTGATCTTGAGTACGCATCCCCGTTAACCATTTTATCATTCCATGAATCCGCCAGGTTTGTCCATATGATTTTTGCGTAGGAGGGCGTGTTCAATACGCCGGATATGGTTTTAGCGACTTTTTGTTCATCGGAGAGATGGTAAAAATCCCATGCGCCGACAGCCAGATCTTTGACGCCGGTTATGGTGTCTTTCCCGACATCATAAAGGCCGACGCCTATTCCTTTGACGATATCCCAAGCCGTTTCTCCGACTTCTTCGAGCTGTTTTGCTTGTTCGAGCTGCATCACATATTGCACCTGAGCGGGTTCAAGGTTTTCATAGCCGATTTTCTTCGCGATTTCCAAATACTCATCCGGATCAGTGACTCCATCGGCCAGCTTTTTCTTCAGATCCTTGATTTCCCGCTCTTTCGCTTCTTCCTTTTTAATCGTCAAATAAGCATCCGAATGTCTTGCGATATCGCCTTTTTTCTTATGGATGTCGCTTTCACGGTATGCTTTGGCGTTGTAGTGAAGCGGCGTGGCGCTTTTTCCTTTGCCCGTGGCGTTTTGGAGCTGCTGAAAGTCGGCTTGGATGAACTGTTCGTTTGCTTCGGTTTCTGCGTATTCTTTCGTTAGATCGTGATCAAGTTTGCCGAGTTTATGTATCGTTTCGCTTCTTTTTTTGTCAGCTGAAGAGAGCTTCTGATCTGTGCTTTCGGTTGAAAACAGATCAAGCGAGATGATGTCTTCGATCTCTCCGAGGATGGAGCGCATGTCCTTTTTCTGCTCTTCCATAATCGCCTTTGATTTACTAAGGGCGTGGGTGAGCTCATGCTCCAGAAATGATTCCTCCACATGCGAATTGGAAAGTCCGGCGTCTTCGACCTTGCCGGGAAGGCTTGTGAGAAATGCGATTTTCATATCGATCAGATCAAGCCAGCTGTCTGTGACGCCGGCGTGGTCCTTGAAAAACGCTTTGATATTGTCAGCGCCCCGGCCTGAGAAATCATTGTCACCAAAATCAGCCATACCTTGAAACGCTTTTTTCAGATTAACCATCTGGCCGCGCAGTTTTTTGTATTCACCCGCGCGCTGTTTGGCAGCGGCGAGGAGGGTGGTTGCTTCGAAAACTTTCATGACCATATCCTTTCATTCGGGGGTTTATAGAGGGAAAGATTAAGAAACTTATCAGGGACTGTGCAAACATAGGAATAGGGTTTCCCTGAATCTACAAAGTCTCAATATTCTTTTCGATTTTTTGTATTCACCCGCGCGCTGTTTGGCAGCGGCGAGGAGGGTGGTTGCTTCGAAAACTTTCATGACCATATCCTTTCATTCGGGGGTTTATAGAGGGAAAGATTAAGAAACTTATCAGGGACTGTGCAAACATAGGAATAGGGTTTCCCTGAATCTACAAAGTCTCAATATTCTTTTCGATTTTTTGAATGACTTGTCCGAGCCATAGTATTGGGGATAGTCCGTAACTATTGATATCTACACCATCTGCAGACTCTTCTATAAAATCATTTTTTTCTTCATCTGAGTAATCGCTATTTATAAACGTTTTGAGTGCTACTACATCGTTTTCTTGTTCTTTTTTAGGTATCTCTGCTAAGTATTCTTCAAGAGCTGTCTCAGGAGTGTCTATATCTTGATGGAAAATCCCTCCTAAAAATTGAAATACAGGTTCAGAAATATTTGTTTCGATCATTGTTCTCACCTCGTGGGGTAGGCTGTTTGCTTCGAAAACTTTCATGACCATATCCTTTCTTTTGTTCGATATCAAAATTTTACCACGTGAGTCGGGATATACAGTGTAGGAAATAGGTAATAAGAATAAAATGAATCTTTTGGCTTGCGACTTCCTTCCTGTATGAAGGGAGGCTTTTTATGTTTTGTATAATAACCCTCAAATTCGGCCTACCGCGCTCCGGTGATTTTAAGCGTGCCTGTTTTTTCTAATGTCTTACACTCGAAACAACCCAAACGCTGAGGTATAATAGAAGCAGAGTATTTATCATACAGATTCAATTCGTGAAAGAGAGTGGAACAAAATGGGCCGTAAGTGGAACAATATTAAAGAAAAGAAAGCATCGAAGGACGCAAATACGAGCCGGATTTACGCGAAGTTCGGCCGTGAGATTTATGTGGCGGCAAAACAGGGCGAGCCAGATCCGGAATCGAACCAGGCGTTAAAAGTGGTGCTTGAGCGCGCGAAGACGTACAGTGTGCCGAAAAATATTATTGAGCGTGCGATTGAAAAGGCGAAAGGCGGCGCGGAGGAGAACTTTGACGAGCTGCGTTACGAAGGTTTCGGGCCGAACGGTTCAATGATCATCGTTGACGCGTTAACGAATAATGTAAACCGCACGGCACCTGAAGTGCGCGCTGCATTCGGGAAAAACGGCGGAAATATGGGTGTGAGCGGGTCTGTCGCTTACATGTTTGATGCGACCGCCGTTATCGGCGTTGAAGGCAAGACGGCGGATGAAGCGCTGGAATTGCTGATGGAAGCTGATGTGGACGTGCGCGATATTTTAGAAGAGGATGACAGTGTTATCGTGTATGCTGAGCCTGATCAATTCCATGCCGTACAGGAGGCATTCAAAAATGCCGGCGTTGAAGAGTTCACGGTTGCGGAGCTGACGATGCTTGCGCAAAATGAAGTCGAGCTTCCGGAAGATGCGAAAGCTCAATTTGAAAAGCTGATCGATGTGCTGGAAGACCTCGAAGACGTACAGCAGGTTTATCACAATGTGGATTTAGGCGAATAAAGACAAACAGGCCGGGACGGCATAAGTTCCGGCCTTTTTATTTTGCTTATGCGGCCGGTCTGTATCGTATTTCTCCGTAAGCAATTATTGATTATTTCACCAAAACTGGGCGGATGCCCATACGTTTCCTTCCGGATGTCATAAACTGGACTGTAACCTATGTGAAGGAGCGATAAATCATGAATGAAAGAAGACCGATTTACGGCGGCTATGGAGGCTACGGAGGCTACCCGGGGTACGGTTTTGGCGGCTACGGCGGCTACGGTGGCTACGGCGGCTACGGTGGCTACGGCGGCTTCGGAGGATATCCGGGATACGGTTTCGGCGGAGGCTACGGCTACCCGGGATACGGTTTTGGCGGTTACGGCGGTTTTGGCGGCTACGGCGGCTTCGGAGGATATCCGGGGTACGGTTTTGGCGGCTATGGCGGAGGCTACGGCGGCTACCCGTTCCATCATCATCATCATCGGGACAGCCAATATATCTGACCATTCGGGAAAAGCACTCTTGGAACAAGCAAGAGTGCTCTTCTCATGTTCTTGCAGCTGTGTTACGATTGGAGCAAAATCATCAAGTACATAGGACTTTTCTGTAAATCATGAGCAAGTTGTTTATAAACTGAAAAGCATGATCTGTAAAAATCTCTTTATCGGGAGGTTTTACATGTGAGAAGTGAAGACGAAATGATGAAATTGATTCTTGATATTGCGATGAAGGACGAGAGAATCCGTCTTGTCACTTTAGAGGGATCAAGAACCAATAAAAATGTACCGAGAGACAAATTTCAAGACTATGATATTTCTTATTTTGTGACCGATATGGACTCTTTCACATCTGACGAAAGCTGGCTGGATCAGTTTGGCGAAAGAATGATGATGCAAAAACCTGAAGATATGGAACTTTTCCCTCCGGAACTCGGAGACTGGTTCTCCTATCTCATGCTTTTTAAAGATCATCATAAAATCGACTTAACTTTGATCCCTCTGAGTCAAACAGAGAATTATTTTACACAGAGTGATGGTTTGGCGGAAATATTATTAGACAAGGATGACCGAATCAACAGTAAGATGATTGCGAGTGATGAACAATATCATATAAAGAAACCGACCCCCGGAGAGTTTGATGATTGCTGCAATGAATTTTGGATGGTTTCAACCTATGTGATTAAAGGATTAATGCGTAAAGAAATACTGTTTGCGCTGGATCATATGAATGACATTTTAAGGCCTAATATTTTGCGTATGATTGCGTGGAGTATCGGGATAGAGCATCAGTTTTCATTAAGTGTAGGGAAGAATTATAAGTATATTCAACATTACATGAATGCGAAAGATTGGGAAATTCTGCTGAATACTTATGTCGGCAATACTTATGAAAGCGTGTGGAAGGCATTATTTGACTGCCAGGATCTCTTCAGAGCATATTCAACGTCAGTGGCTGTTTTATTGAGATATGAATATCCTGAATATGATCAGCAAATTACGGAATATACAATTAAACATTATCAGCGCTTTCAATCAGATTTTTCATTATGATTTTTTACTTCAAATTCCAGATGAGCTGCATTGAGTCCGTTTTTAACGAGCTTTTTTTATTTTCTTACAGGGCATAAATGCCGATACGGATTCATACCTATTAAGGTCATGTGTTTAGGAAAGGAGGATCGTAATGAAAGAAAATCAGCCGTTTACACCGGTCAAATCCTATAAACCCTTCCACAGCCGGTTTGATCCCTGCCCGCCGATCGGAAGAAAATACTACAGAACGCCGCCGCATCTTTATATGCGGTTTCAGCCGTATCACTTGGAGCAGTTTTCTCCGATGGAGGCATTGAGAAAAGGAACCCTTTGGAAGGATCTTTACGATTTCTATGATAATCCTTATCGGGGGGGAATCGAATATGGCGAAAAAGATTGATGATGAATACTATCGGCTGCTGGAACAAATCCAGGCGGCGGACTTTGTCTTGGTGGAGCTGACGCTTTATCTGGATACGCATCCCCATGACCGTCTCGCGCTTCAGCAGTTTCATGAATATTCCCGGTACTCAAGGCAGCTGAGAAAACGGTTTGAACCTGAGTACGGACCGCTTCTGCAATTCGGCGTGAGTCAGGCCGGCGCTCAATGGGACTGGGGCCGCGGTCCTTGGCCATGGCAAGTATAAGGAGGGATCTGTAAATGTGGGTATATGAAAAAAAGCTGCAGTATCCGGTTAAAGTGAGTACATGCAACCCGATGCTGGCTAAGTTTCTCATTGAACAATACGGCGGGGCGGACGGCGAATTGGCCGCAGCGCTCCGGTACTTAAACCAGCGCTACACGATTCCTGATAAGGTGATCGGCCTGCTGACGGATATCGGCACGGAGGAGTTTGCGCATTTAGAAATGATTGCGACGATGATTTATAAGCTGACAAAAGATGCGACACCGGAGCAGCTGCGTGATGCAGGGCTCAGTGATCATTACGTCAACCATGACAGCGCGCTGTTTTATCACAATGCGGCCGGAGTTCCGTTCACAGCGTCTTACATACAGGCGAAGGGAGATCCGATCGCTGATTTATATGAGGATATTGCGGCTGAAGAAAAGGCGAGAGCGACGTATCAATGGATTATTGATATTTCCGATGATCCTGACCTGAATGATTCACTCCGTTTTCTGCGTGAGCGTGAAATCGTCCACTCTATGCGTTTCAGGGAAGCGGTTGAGATTTTAAAAGAAGAACGTGATAAGAAGAAAATTTTTTAAACGGCCCTCAAACATGACGGCTGTTTTTTTCCTTTAAGCGCTTGGTCTATAATAAAGGTGTCGAATATTCTGATTACAGGAGGATTTTATGACACCATTTACGATCACGGAGGAGAAGGCGGGGGCATTCCGGGTCACCCTCGCCCGGAAGGATGATGAAAAAGAGGTCATGGATCTGCTCGTGCAAGCGGCAGAATGGCTTCGCGATAAAGGGTCGAACCAGTGGAGCGGCCTTCTGCAAGGGGAAGATACCCACAATATGCGGGAGGCGATCGCCAAAGGGTATGTTTTTTTATTCAGGCAGAATGAAGAGCTGGCCGGCGTCGTCATGCTGCTTCCCGAAGCAAGCGGGTGGGACAGACGTCTTTGGGGCGATGAAGGACATGAGGAGTCCGTATATCTCCATCGGCTGGCGATTAACAGGCGGTTTGCAGGCGAGAGGCTCGGCCGGACAATCATGACTTGGGCGGAGACGGGTGTGTCTTGTCCGGGAAAAACGAAAATCCGGCTCGATTGCGTGTCCGAAAACAAGGCGCTTCAGTCGTTTTACAGCGGAATGGGGTACGAATCAAAAGGACTCGCGCCGGGTTATCATTTGTTTGAAAAAAAGATGAGCAAATAAAAAGCTCCTCATGACGGAGGTGCAAAAGACATGGGGTTTTTTTATCTGATCTGTCTGGCCGCATTTTGTCTTAACTTTGCCGTATCGGCTGTGCTCCGTAAGAAATGGCCGAAAAAGATGTGGCCTGAGTGCCTTTTGGCGGTGCTGGGCCTGACTGCTTTCGGTACGGTTGTTTACAGCATTTTCGGTGTCGGCGGCTGGGAAGGAATGGGCTTGGGGCTTGCCGCGATGTTTGCGGGTTCCGGAGCGGCCGCCGGTTATGCCGCTGAGGTGTGTTTACGGGTCGTCAGATCGAATCAAAAACAGTAAGCAGAAGTGAAAAAACGCGGCCTCGGCTGCGTTTTTTTGTGTGTTGCCGGCCGCTGTATAGAAAACAGGCGAATGTCCATAATGGTAATGACTTTTAAGAAGAAGGTGCGAATATGGGACATTTACTTACAGTGGCTTGGGAGTTAGTATGCGGTTTGGGTATTTTATTTGTGATTTTAAAATTGCTTGGAAAAACTCAATTCTCGCAAATTACGCCGTTTGATTTTATTTCTGCGCTCATCCTCGGCGAACTGGTCGGAAATGCGGTGTATGATAAAAACGTCAGGATTATTGAAATCATTTTTGCTTCTCTGTTATGGGGAGTTTTAATTTATCTCATCGAACTGATTACGCAGAAAGTAAAAAGCACCAGAAAGCTGTTGGAAGGCGAGCCGAGTATTATCATACATAAAGGAAAACTGAAATATGATGTGCTGAAAAAGAATAAGCTGGACATTAATCAATTGCAAAGCCTTCTCAGACAGGCGAATTGCTTTTCCATACAGGAAGCGGAGTACGCGATTTTAGAAACAAACGGGATGGTCAGCGTCCTGCCGAAATTTCAATATGATACGACGAAAAACGGCGACATGCAAATAAAGCCGAAGCAGGTCTCTTTGCCGGTCACGCTGATTATTGACGGCGAAGTGCTGTATGAAAATCTGAAAGAAGCCGGGCTGGAAGAAAAGCAGCTGAATCAGGAGCTGAAAAAGCTGAACATCAAAAAAACGGAGGACGTGCTGTATGCGGAATGGAAGCCCGATAAACCGCTGTTTGTCCTGCCGTATGAGGAGAAAAAATAAAAAGAGCATTGCCCTGGGGCAAATGCTCTTTATTATTTTTCGTGTACGCCTGTTTTAACGGCTCTGACATGATACATACCGACATCCGTCCCAAGCATATAATCAGGTTTCGGCTTGCCTTGGTTTGCTTTATGGGCCGCTATGTGGTCTTCGCTTTTTTCCCATTGTTTCCAATGATCTTCTGACTCCCAGCGGATTAATACGACGACTTCTTCATCACCGCGGCGGACTTTTTTTTCCAAGACCGTTACGTCTATCAAACCTTCCTGCTTTTCAATCACGCCTTCTGAACTGAAGCGTTCGATTACTTTGTCGGCATGTCCTTCTTTTACGGTCATTTTTCTGATTTGCACGAACATCTGGCATCTCTCCAATCATTTCTACGCTTTATCCAACATTTTAAATGAAAATGATTCTCAAAGTCAATTAAGATGCCTGACGGATTACGATTTCAGGAGAAAGACATGACCATCCTCATCTTTAAATTGCACGAAGCTGCCCCATTCCATTTGTTTCGGTTCATCTAAAAAGGTGATGCCGTTCTTTTTCATCTGTTCGTATGCGGCAAAGACATCTTCACACTCAAATACGATAGAAGCCTTCATATGCTCGGCGCCTTTCATCATCGATTTCGGATAAATAACCAAATGAGTGGCGGCTCCTTTGGGCGCTACCTCAAGCCAGAAGGCGCCCGGGCCCATCGGATGCTCGGCGACGGTTTCAAACCCCGCTTTTTCCGTCCAGAATGTTTTCGCTTTTTGCTGATCATCAGTGTATACGGCGACTGTCGCGATTTTTTTGATCATCATACTGACCTCCTGTTTCATTTCTTTTATAGTGTATCCTCCTGCCGAAAAAAGCAATCAAAAGCTTTAATGTGCAGGTTTTTTTAATTTCTCTAGTGCGATCGGCGATTCCGATTTATAATTTAGACAAAAGTACATATTCTTGAAAGAGGAGACGGCAGTGAACAAAGACCAGTTACTTCATGATTATATTATTACACATTCGGCAGAGCTGACGGAAAAATGGCTCAAGCTGAGACGGAAGCTGAGAGGGCGTTTTTATTCTGCGGATCAATTAAGTGAGGAAATGAAACGGCTGCTGATCGAGCAGCATACCTTTACAAACACGGTCATCGCAAGCGCTTTTTTGGAAGACCCGGCCGTTTTTCAGCATAACAAAGAAAAATGGGCCGCACAGGTAGCGAAAAGCAGAGTGGAGCAGGACGCGGAGGTTCATGAGGTCGTTGAGGCGATCGGCAATTCAAGAACCGTCTTTTGGGAGGCGGTCACCCGTTTTATGGATGAGCATCAGGACATCGTAACAAACGAGGATGCCCGCCGCTGGAATCACCTTGTCAACAGCTCGTTTGATCAGCTGATGACGGATTTTACTGAACAGTTTCAGACATTAATGATCGCGAGGCTGTCATCTCAGCAGGAGCTTATTTCCGAATTGAGCTGTCCGGTTATTTTGATCGCGGATACGATCGGCACTCTGCCGCTCATCGGATCGATTGATACGAGACGGGCGCGCGTGATTTTGGAGACGGTGCCGGAAAACTGTGTCGCCAAACGGATCACAAACCTTGTGATTGATCTGTCCGGTGTGCCCATTGTCGATACGATGGTGGCGCAGCAATTGTATATGCTGTCGAAAACGTTATTTCTCCTCGGCATCAGAACCGTGTTTTCCGGCATTCGGCCTGATGTGGCACAGACTTCTATCCAATTAGGGCTTGATTTTTCAGAGTATCAAACTTACGGCTCCCTGGAGCAGGCGCTCGCCAGCATGGGTGTCACATGTGTGATCGAGGAAGCAAAAGCATAGAAAAAAGGTGCTCCGTCCAGAGGCGGGGCGCTTTTTTTGTCAGCGGAAAACAATTTAAATAGTCTAAAACTTAGTTGACAGCTAGGGATAGTTTGAATTATTCTTATACACATCGAACCGGCACAAATAGCTGATCGTACACAAACGAAAGCTGGCCGTTCTGCCCAAATCTGATACCGGTATAATTGCCCATCAGTCAACTGAAGGCATATTATTTCCCTTTTTTGAAAGGGGATAATATGCCTTTTTTTATGCGGAAAAAGAGAGGAGAAATCAGGCACATGAAAAAAACAGCGGCATTTTTAGTATTGATCTTATTGGCAGGGGCGCTGTCAGCCTGTCAATCTGAGTCCGGCAGCGCGTCATCAGACGGAAAGACCGTTCAGATGCTGAATGTATCGTATGATCCGACCCGGGAGCTGTATAAAGAGTATAATCAGGCCTTTTCTTCCTATTGGAAAAAGAAAACGGGTCAAGATGTAACCGTTCAGCAGTCGCACGGAGGTTCGGGGAAGCAGGCCAGATCCGTAATAGACGGACTTGACGCTGATGTCGTAACGCTTGCTTTAGGTTATGACATTGATTCGATAGCAGAAAAAGCGCGACTCATTGATCAAAACTGGCAGTCACGTCTGCCGGATCAATCAACTCCTTACACGTCAACCATCGTATTCTTAGTCAGAAAAGGGAATCCGAAGCACATCAATGATTGGGCTGACTTGGTGAAAAAGGACGTTTCGGTCATTACGCCCAACCCGAAAACATCGGGCGGAGCCAGATGGAACTATTTAGCGGCATGGGCATATGCGGATGAAACGTATCATCATGACGACACGAAAATCAAACAGTTTATGAAAGACCTCTACGGCAATGTGGAAGTGCTTGATTCAGGGGCGCGCGGAGCCACGACCAGTTTTACAGAAAGAGGGATGGGGGATGTGCTGATCGCCTGGGAAAATGAGGCCTATCTCACACTGAAGGAATTCGGCAAGGAGAAATTTGAGATTGTCAATCCTTCAATCAGCATTCTGGCTGAGCCTCCTGTCTCTGTCGTCGACAAAACCGCGGATAAAAAAGGAACAAAAAAAGCGGCTGAAGCATATTTATCCTATCTCTACAGCAAAAAAGGGCAGGAGATCGCCGCGAAGAATTTTTACCGGCCCCGCGATAAAGAGCTTCTGAAAAAGTATAAAAAACAATTCCCGCAGATTAAAACGGTGACGGTCGAAAAGGAATTCGGCGGCTGGAAAAAAGCGCAGGAAACCCATTTCAATGACGGCGGAACCTTTGACAGCATCTATGAGAAATAGAAAGAGGAAACGAGTATGAGAACGTTACTTTTCAAAAAAACAAAACCGTCCGTGATTCCGGGTTTCGGATTAACGATGGGATTTACATTTTTATATATGGCCGTTTTGGTTATCGTGCCGCTGTCCATGGTGTTTTTTCATACGATGTCAATGGAGCCCGGGGACATCTGGCATATCATTTCTGAGCCGAGGGCCGCGGCTTCCTATCGGCTGAGCTTCTTGACGGCGGGCTGTGCCGCTTTGATCAATGCGGTTTTCGGCGTTGTCATCGCCTGGGTGCTGACGAGATATGACTTTCCGGGGAAAAGGCTGGCTGACGGCCTGGTTGATCTGCCGTTTGCGCTGCCGACCGCCGTCGCAGGCATTACATTAACGGCAATGTATTCACCGGACGGCTGGATCGGACAGCTGTTTCCTTTCCGTATTTCCTTTACGCCGATCGGCATTGTCATCGCATTGACGTTTATCGGGCTGCCTTTTGTCGTCAGGATGGTTCAGCCCGTCTTAGAAAATCTCCAAAGGGAAACGGAAGAAGCATCTGCTTCACTTGGAGCTTCGAAATGGAAAACCTTCCAAAAGGTCATTCTGCCGGAGCTTTTTCCTTCTATTATATCGGGTTTCGCATTATCTTTTGCCCGCGCCCTCGGGGAGTATGGTTCTGTCGTTTTTATCGCGGGCAATATGCCGTTTAAAACCGAGATTTCCCCGCTGATCATTATGACGAAATTAGAGCAATACGATTATGCCGGGGCAACGGCTGTTGCGGCAGTCATGCTTGTCATCACATTCTTTATTTTATTCGTCATCAATGGATTGCAATGGCTCACCGCGAGAAAATACGCAGGAAGGTAGGGGATATGCCATGCAGCTGGAAACAGCGAAAACAGCCGGGCCAAAGCGGGAGATGCAGGAATCACCCGTTGTGAAATGGGTGCTGATCTCAGCGGTCCTGCTCTTTTTGTCCATATTTTTAATCATGCCGCTTGCATTCATATTTATTGAAGCTTTTAAAAAGGGAGCGGAAGCATATATCCTCTTTGTCACGCATCCGGATTCCCTTGCCGCGATGAAATTGACGCTCCTCGTCGTTTTCATCACGGTTCCGCTGAATACGCTGTTCGGCGTCGCCGCGGCGTGGGCTGTGACCAAATATGAATTCAGGGGGAAAAGTCTGTTTATGACACTGATTGATCTGCCGTTTGCCGTGTCTCCGGTAATCGCGGGCTTAATCTTTGTCCTTTTGTTCGGGCTTCACGGCTGGCTTGGCCCATTTTTACTTGATCACCAGATAAAAATCGTATTCGCTGTCCCGGGAATCGTGCTTGCATCCTTGTTTGTGACGCTCCCTTTCATCGCCCGGGAATTAATACCGCTTATGCAAAGCTTAGGAAATGCTGAAGAAGAAGCCTCCGTCACGCTAGGCGCGGGAGGCTGGAGAACGTTTTGGCATGTCACGCTTCCTAATATCAAATGGGGGCTGATCTACGGGGTGATTTTAAGCGCGGCCCGGACAATCGGCGAATTCGGCGCCGTATCAGTCGTTTCCGGTCATATCAGAGGTGTTACCAACACGCTCCCGCTTCATATCGAAATTTTGTACAACGAATATCAGTTTACGGCCGCTTTTGCGGCGGCCTCCGTCATGTCGGTTTTTGCGATTGCGACACTGTTTTTGAAAAACATCATTGAATGGAAAGCCGGTTATCGTTCTGTCAAAGCCGGATGAGGAAGGAGTCATTATGGAGATTACGATCGACAGTATTTCTAAGCATTACGGAAACTATCAGGCATTGCGGGATATCAATCTTCACGTCAATAATGGCGAGCTGGTTGCGCTTCTCGGTCCGTCAGGCTCAGGCAAAACATCATTATTGAGAGTCATTGCCGGTCTTGAGCAGGCGGATGGGGGACGTGTCCTGTTCGGAAAACAAGATGTGACGGATACGCATGTGAAAAGCAGACATGTCGGTTTTGTGTTTCAGCACTATGCGTTATTCAGCAAGATGACGATTTTTGAAAATGTCGCCTACGGATTAAAAGTCCGTCCGCGAAAGCAGCGTCCCGCCAAAAAGGAAATTGCCGAAAGAGTGAGAGAGCTTCTGGCGCTTGTGAAACTGGAACCTTATGAAAAGCGCTATCCCTCGCAGCTGTCAGGCGGACAAAGACAAAGAGCCGCCCTCGCACGCGCCTTGGCCGTAGAACCGAACATTCTGCTGTTGGATGAACCGTTCGGCGCGCTTGACGCCAAAGTAAGAAAAGAGTTAAGGCAATGGCTGAGACGGCTTCATGATGAATTCGGCATGACAAGTATTTTCGTCACTCACGACCAGGAAGAAGCGCTTGATGTGGCCGACCGCATCGTCATTATGAATGAAGGTGCGATTGAACAGATCGGAACGTCGCAGGAGGTGTATGATCACCCCGCAAATCCGTTTGTGTACGACTTTCTCGGCAGTGTCAACGTATTTGAAGGAAGAGTGGAGGAAGGAAAGCTGATCACCGGAAACGCGGCAATACCTGTCGGGCATGCTGATCAGGATAAGGGGATCGCTTATGTGAGGCCACACCATTTTACCGTAGAAAAAAAACCGTCCGGTCTGCATTCATTTGAAGCAAGGGCGGCTCATATTCGCGCCATCGGACCGTCCGTCAGATTGGAAGCCGTCCGTACCGACACAGGCCAGCACTTGGAGATTGAGCTCTCAAAAGAGCAATATGACGCCTTGGGGGCGGGCGTCGGTGACACGGTTTATGTCAAAGCGAAGGAAGTGAAAGTTTTCGCAAAGAAAACATATCCAAAAATTGTGTAAATGTTATTGATTTCTGAATGAAAACATAATAGTATAATTATATATTTCTTATCAGAATAGTATGAATTAAAACGCTCATTGTCAAAAGACGAACGGCCAGACATAAAGGGGGAGCATGATGACGTCCAAAGGAAACGTAGATCCGCATGTGATCGAAAAGATTATCAGCGCGCTGGAAACGCTCGATTTCGGGACAGTTCAGATTACGGTTCATAATTCCCAAGTGACACAAATTGATAAGGTGGAGAAATATCGATTTTCCCTGAAGAGCAAAGAAGTAAAACAATCTTAAAAAACAGCCAATGACAGGAGGCGGTACATATGAAGCATTCAACTGTTCCTTTCCGGGAGAGCCGGTATCTGCACCTGCCCGAAGTGCGCTTTCTGCATTGGTGCACGAAGCAATACGGCATTAACAAAGGCGTGCTCAATACAATTGACGGCTGGTTTTATGATGCGGGCGTCATTCCCATTCCCGTCAGGCGTCTTTATGTGCTGGCATTCCTCGATTTCGCGAAAACGCCGGGGCAGAAGGGGAATATCCGATTCGGGCACGGCGGATTGACGAAAAAACTGCATGATTTCATGGATATGCAGGAGTGCGCAGCAAAACGTCAGGCCTGACATCCTTAAAATCTTCTTAAAATCATACAAATTTCTCCCATTTTATTTATAATAGACCTATCACGATCATTTTTTGGGAGGACTTTTGACATGCAAACTGCTGCTTATGAGAGCAAACAATCTATTATGCAGCGCATTATAACGGTATTTGTGTTTACACTGTTAGTTGCGACAATCGGCCTGTATACGGGCCAGTTCATTCCGCCGGCATTGATGCTGCCGCTGTCGATCTTAGAGGTCGTCATGATCATCGCCGCGTTTTGGCTGCGCCGAAAAAAAGCCGTCGGATATGTGTTTGTGTTTTCATTCGCTTTCATTTCCGGAATGACGCTGTTTCCGATTATCAGCCATTATGCGTCCGCAGCGGGGGCCTATGTCGTATTGGAGGCATTCGGTTCTTCGTTTGTGATTTTTGCGGTGCTCGGCACGATTGGCGCTAAGACGAAAAAGGACTTGTCGTTTTTATGGTCCTTCTTGCTTGTCGCTGTTATCGCGCTTCTTGCAGTGGGGATCTTTAATATTTTCAGCCCACTGAATTCCGCCGCCATGATGGCGTATTCCGTCATCGGAACGATTGTGTTTTCAATGTATATCTTATACGATCTGAACCAGATCAAGCACCGGGACATCACGGCTGACCTGATTCCTTTGATGGCATTGACGCTTTATATCGACTTTATTAACCTGTTTATCAACCTGCTTCGGTTTTTCGGGATTTTAAACAGTGATGATTAACCGCGCGAAAAAGGCGCCCTGCTGAGAGGGCGCCTTTTTATGTTCTGCCGCCGGAAAACAGCAGAAGCTTATCAAATAATACTTCAAGCATTTTTGACAATTCCGCTTTTTGTTCAGCGGTGAAGCTTTCCATGACTCCTGAAATATTGGAGAAGTGGCCGGGAAGAAACAGCATCAGCTTTTCTTTTCCTTCTTTTGTGAGTTCGATGCTGATTTTTCGTCTGTCGCCGGTATGCCGGCTGCGGTTTACAAAGCCGTCCCGTGCGAGTCCGTCGATCAACCCGGTGATGGTCGCTTTGGTGACATTGGATTTTTTCGCCAGTTCCGTCGGGCTCAGGCTGTGGCCGGGTGCGTCAAACAGAAACATTAAAATTTTGAATTTCCCTTCGGACAATCCGTGACTTGAGAAATAATGCTCCATGACCTGATTCATTTTTTTAGACATATCAAATAACGTCAAAAATGTTTTCAATGATTCAGCATCCATATCGGCGTAAATCTCAGCGCGTCCGGCAATCTGCGAGTAATCCGGCAAATGTCTCAACTCCATTTTTGTAAGCCTCCGTACCATTTTAGTGATTCAAAGTATAAGCTTGCCGGATTCAAAAGGCAACCTATAAAGATTGACAGTTTTTCAGCCTATATAGTAAGGTGGCTAATAGTTAATGAATGATAAATAAATAGAGAAGGCGGTATCGGGATGAACCATGAAGTGAAAAAGATCATCATAGCGGGCGGAGGGATCGGCGGTCTGTCCGCAGCGATTTCTCTCGGCAGAGCGGGTTTTGAAGTGACCCTTTGCGAGGCGGCGTCCGGCATGCGAAAAAGCGGAGCGGGCATTCTCCAGCCTCAAAATGCGCTGCGGGTACTGCGGGAAATCGGTGTGTATGATGAATGCTGCCAACACGGCTTTCAAACGGAATGGCTGAAGCAGCATGATGAAAACGGAACGCTGCAGTTTAAAGTGAGTGAGGCGTTTTTAGATGATTCACTGCCGGGGCGGAATAATATATTGCGGCAAACGTTAAACGATATCCTCAAAAAGCATGCTGAAGCGGCGGGGGTCACGATTCTGCTCGGTAAAAAAGTCGTGTCTTACGAAGAAACAGCAGATGACATAACGGTGCATTGTGCAGACGGAACCGTGATGACGGCTGACATCCTCGCCGGCTTTGACGGCATCCGCTCCGCTGTCCGCAATCAAATGCTGCAAAGAGAAGTGAAAACAGAGTATCTCGGCATGGGAGCGCACAGATTTTACATTTCTTTTCCCGAGCCGGTTTTTCATGATTCAACACTGATGTATAAAAAGGGGCAGACGCAGGTCGGGGTCGTGCCGCTCTCTGAAAAAACAGGATACGTATTTATCATCCGGCCGTATGACGCTGACT
Organism: Bacillus sp. IS1; assembly: GCF_032461585.1. Taxonomy (NCBI): domain Bacteria; kingdom Bacillati; phylum Bacillota; class Bacilli; order Caryophanales; family Bacillaceae; genus Bacillus; species Bacillus sp. IS1. Next base: position 118,115 of record NZ_JAWCWR010000004.1, read on the forward strand.
TCAGGGATGACGAGGACACGCGTTTTGAACGGGTGAAAGACTTGCTGCACGGATTTCCGGGAGTGAAGTTTGTGACAGAGAATATGTCAAAGGAATATCCCGTTTTGTTTCATAAGATTGAGCAGATGGCGGTTAAAGAACCGTGGCACAGAGGCCGCGTCGTTCTGGGCGGGGATGCCGTCCATGCAGGAGCGCCGACATTGGCGCAGGGAGCAGCGATGGCGATTGAAGACGCGATTGTGCTTAGTGAAGAACTGCAAAAACACGAAAACCATGAAACTGCATGTCAAGCATACTTCGAAAGACGGGCGGAGCGGGCATTACAGGTGCAGAATCTCTCATCTGAAATCGTCCGCCGCGAGATAAAGGGAACGCCCGGCGTCCAAGACATCATCAGTGAATGCTATCGATTGCTCAAAGAGCCTTATTAAATAAAGAAAGTCCAGAACATGGCGTCTGGACTTTTGTCAATCTTGTTCAGATTTATTCCGTATCCGCTCAATCACCTCATGCAGCCCCTCAGGCCTGTGAAACTCCACCGGCGAACTGCCTTTTTCAAACGAGATCGTCTCCGCCTCAATGAGCGCGACATAGCGCCCGTTCACTTTTGCGAGATGGATGGATTCGCCGAAATCAGCCAGTAATCCTTTAATCTCTGTTTCTCCGACTTTCATTTTCAGCTCGGCTTCCGGCGTGTGTTCAATGATCTGCGCGGATGCCTCGATGACTTGATGGGTGTCGAGGCGCTCCTGAATTTCCCGCTTTTCACTCGCTTCCCAAATTTCAATGTCGTGCTCAAACTGCTGAAGCTCTTCGCTGTTTTCTTCAAAAGTTTCATACACGTGTTCCTGCACCATGTTCATGACTTGGCTTTTCATGATTTCCGGCATCGATTCGCCGTATTCGACAAATTTGAGAAAATCTTCGAAATAACGGGCGTGCGAGGCCTGGTGGATTTTCAGCTCATGCTCTTCCGTCATGCCTTCTTCCGGCATATACGGATATTGAATGCTTTTCATGTTTTTTGTCGTGATGGCCATTTCGACCTTTTTAATGAGAGACGAGGCGTCTGAGATGCGGGCGACCTTCGGCTCGAAATCGCATTTCATCATAAAGACGAATTTGTCTTCAAAATACTTGCGCGGAACGGCCGATGCCACGATAAAAACACCGCCGCGCACGGCGCTCGTGTCAAGGTAAGTGCGGACGAACTGCTCGCTTGCTTCGATAAATGCTTCCTTCGTATCCGCAAGTCTGGCGCGGTTGAAAAGGTTGTAATTCGGATTTGAATCAAGCTCATGGCCCGGCTCCGTGATAAAATGGCCGATTTTTGTGGGGACCTGCTCGGATTGCGGATGCCGTTCGGCTTTCCGTTTGACGATTTTCTTCAATTCCCCGTCAAGAAAATCCTTCAGCTCGCTTTCTTCAAATTCTTCCGTGTCAAGGGTCTGGAAATGTTTGAACTGTTTGTTTGCCTGTTCGTCTTTTCCTTCCACTTGAATGACATAAAACGATAAAAACTTGATTTCAAAATCCATATGTGAACTCACCTTATTTCTGTATTTAACAAGCCTCTCCAGTATAGAAAAAACCGTTATCGATCGTCAATCCGATGATTGATCCGTGACGGCGGATAATCGGCCGGTGAAAAGGGCAATGTAGTTGGAAGGAACGCATCAAGGTGTTAGAAAGGGTGTTATTCATGAAGGAAACAGGTCCGATTCCGCAGCCGAAGACATTCGGCCCGCTCGGCAATCTTCCTTTGCTTGATAAAGACAAGCCTACAATGTCGCTTATCAAACTGGCAAACGAGCAGGGGCCTATTTTTCAGCTGCATACGCCGGCGGGCGCCATTATCGTCGTGTCCGGCCATGAACTGGTGAAAGAGGTTTGTGATGAAGAGCGGTTCGATAAAAGCATTGAAGGGGCTTTAGAGAAAGTCCGGGCGTTTTCCGGTGACGGGCTGTTTACAAGCTGGACGCATGAGCCTAACTGGCGAAAGGCGCATAATATTCTGATGCCGACCTTCAGCCAGCGCGCGATGAAAGATTATCATTCGATGATGACTGATATCGCGGTGCAGCTGATTCAAAAATGGGCTAGGCTGAACCCGGATGAGGCCGTTGATGTGCCTGCTGATATGACCCGCCTGACGCTCGATACGATCGGGCTTTGCGGCTTTAACTATCGGTTTAACAGCTATTACAGGGAAACGCCTCATCCGTTTATCAACAGCATGGTGCGCGCCCTTGATGAAGCGATGCACCAAATGCAGCGCCTTGATGTTCAGGATAAGCTCATGATCAGGACGAAGCGCCAATTTCATCATGACATTCAGGCGATGTTTTCGTTAGTAGACAGTATTATCGCAGAGCGCCGGTCAGGCGGCCGGGATGAAAAGGATCTGCTGGCCAGAATGCTGAATGTGGAAGACCCGGAAACGGGCGAAAAACTTGATGATGAAAATATCCGGTTTCAAATCATCACGTTTTTAATTGCCGGCCACGAAACGACCAGCGGCCTGCTTTCCTTTGCCATTTATATTCTGCTGAAACATCCCCGTGTTTTGGAAAAAGCCTATGAGGAAGCCGATCGGGTATTGACCGATCCCGTTCCTTCATATAAACAAGTGCTGGATCTTACTTATATCCGAATGATTTTGCAGGAGTCATTGCGCTTATGGCCGACCGCGCCTGCGTTCAGCCTTTATGCGAAAGAGGATACGGTGATCGGCGGGAAATATCCGATCACGCCGAAAGACAGAATTTCCGTCTTAATTCCCCAGCTTCACCGTGATAAAGACGCGTGGGGAGACAATGCGGAGGAATTTTATCCGGAGCGGTTTGAACATCCTGATCAAGTGCCTCACCATGCGTACAAGCCGTTCGGAAACGGTCAGAGGGCATGTATCGGTATGCAGTTCGCCCTGCATGAAGCAACTCTTGTTCTGGGGATGATTCTGCAGCATTTTACCTTTATCGATCACACCGATTATGAGCTCGATATTAAACAGACGCTAACGATCAAGCCCGGCGACTTTCATATCCGGGTGCGGCCGAGAAACAAAGGAGCCGTTGCGGCAGCCCTCCCGGCGGCTGAAAAAGCGGCGGGAGACGTCGAAAAAGAAAAACGGGAAACAAAAGGCGCATCCATTATCGGGCTTGATAACCGACCGCTTCTGATTTTGTACGGCTCAGATACGGGAACCGCAGAAGGCGTGGCGCGGGAGCTTGCCGATACTGCCGGGATGCACGGCGTCCGGACTGAAACGGCGCCTTTAAATGACCGGATCGGAAAACTGCCGAAAGAAGGGGCTCTCTTGATCATTACGTCCTCTTATAACGGAAAGCCTCCGAGCAACGCGGGACAATTCGTTCAATGGCTTGAAGAAGTCAAACCCGGGGAGCTGGAAGGCGTCCGATATGCCGTCTTCGGCTGCGGTGATCATAACTGGGCGGCGACATATCAGGCCGTGCCGAGGCTTATTGATGAGAAGCTTGCCGAAAAAGGGGCGGAACGCTTTTCCTCCCGAGGCGAGGGGGACGTCAGCGGCGATTTTGAAGGAAAGCTTGATGAATGGAAAAAAAGCATGTGGACGGACGCCATGAAGGCATTCGGTCTCAAGCTGAATGAAAATGCCGAAAAAGAGCGGAGTGCGCTGGGGCTTCAATTTGTCAGCGGGCTTGGCGGGTCCCCTTTGGCACAGACGTATGAAGCGGTTTACGCATCCGTTGCGGAAAACAGGGAACTTCAGGCGCCGGAAAGCGGCCGGAGCACAAGGCATATCGAAATCACTCTGCCGAAAGAGGCTGCCTATCATGAAGGGGATCATCTCGGCGTGCTGCCGGTAAACAGCAAAGAGCAGGTCAGCCGTGTTCTCCGCCGGTTCAATCTGAATGGGAATGATCAAGTGCTGCTGACGGCCAGCGGACAGAGCGCGGCTCATCTCCCGCTCGATCGGCCGGTCAGGCTGCATGATCTTCTGAGCAGCTGTGTCGAATTGCAGGAAGCGGCATCAAGGGCTCAAATCCGGGAAATGGCCGCTTATACGGTCTGCCCGCCGCACAAACGGGAATTGGAAGATTTTCTTGAGGAGGGCGTCTATCAGGAGAAAATCTTAACATTGCGCGTCTCGATGCTCGATCTCCTTGAAAAATATGAAGCGTGTGAACTTCCGTTTGAGCGATTTCTGGAGCTTTTGCGCCCGCTGAAGCCGCGGTATTATTCGATTTCAAGTTCGCCTCGGAAACATCCCGGGCAGGCCTCAATTACCGTCGGCGTCGTTCGCGGCCCCGCCCGGAGCGGTTTGGGTGAGTATCGCGGAGTCGCTTCGAATTATTTAGCGGATCGCGGCCCTGAGGATGGTATCGTGATGTTTGTCCGCACTCCGGAAACACGATTCCGGCTGCCGGAAGATCCGGAAAAACCGATTATTATGGTCGGTCCCGGCACAGGAGTCGCCCCGTTCCGCGGATTTCTGCAGGCCCGGGCGGCGTTAAAAAAAGAAGGAAAAGAGCTGGGGGAGGCTCATCTGTATTTCGGATGCAGAAACGATCATGATTTTATTTACCGTGACGAGCTTGAAGCTTATGAAAAAGACGGAATCGTGACGCTTCATACGGCTTTCTCCCGCAAAGAAGGCGTACCGAAAACGTATGTGCAGCACTTAATGGCGAAAGACGCCGGCACTTTAATTTCCATCCTCGGCCGGGGAGGGCACCTCTACGTATGCGGCGACGGCAGCAAAATGGCGCCCGATGTAGAGGCAACGCTGCAAAAAGCGTATCAGTCGGTCCACGAAACAGACGAACGGCAAGCGCAAGAATGGCTTTTGGACCTCCAGACAAAAGGCATTTACGCAAAAGATGTTTGGGCGGGGATTTGAGCGATTTGATGAAAAGGACTGGATGACTCCAGTCCTTTTTCCTTCAATAAAATGAATTGCTTTCCAATCGATATACATTCGGTTTGTCCGCCACCTGGTCAAGATGTCTTCCCTGCTTGACTCCCGGACCTTCTATTTTGGTCATTTCTAAAATCTGCAGAAATTGTCATCAGAAGTGTGTCTTTAAAAGCTTTACCGCATGTTCCTCCGTTAAGCCAGAAATTCAGACAGCCATTGCATGCTATTAATTGATCATTTCATTTTGGTTGGAGATAAACTTGCTTTGTTGTTTTTTATTTGCATGTTTATATAAAATGACGTCTCGGCTGTATTGGAGGCATACCGGCACAAGAGTCCCATCTGCTGTTTCCAGGACTAAATAGTTGCGCCTATTTTGGATAAAACCTCTTTACAAATATATGGAATTAGAATATACTCTGTTCCACAAAGTACTTTGCGAAAAGAGGAGCCTGCCTTATGTCAAATCAGAATTTTCGTGAATCAGAGATAGCCGAAAACTTATCTCATATCAAGGTCTTGACGAACTACAAGACTGAGTACTCAAGGCAAACCAGTCCATATTTCATTATTTGGGGCTGTATATGGATTATTGCGTATTCCGTTTCTTTATGTAAGGTACCTTCTGTAGTCCTCGCTTGTGTCTGGTTTATACTGGCAATAGTAGGGTGGATACTGACTTTGAAGACATATCTTAAGCAGAAACAATTTGATCCCATGCCCACTTTCTTAAAGAATCAATTAAAATATGCATGGATTGGATTCATATTAGTGATATGCATTTTTGTTTTTCTGATTTTAATGGGGTTATTGCCGCGAACAGGAGAATTTCTATCGTTTTTGATCGTTTTAATGGTGTCTATTATGTACATATTCTTAGGCATCGTGTTAACAAAAGAGATTTTTGTTATGGGATTTTGGCTGAGCATACTCGGTATGCTTACATTCTGCTTATTTCCTGATGCAATGAATATTGTTTTTGCATTTATTGGCGGAGGCAGCCTATTACTTACAGGAATGATTTTGAAAAGAAAAGGGCAAGGAAATGAGTAATGTTAATAATATCAATGATTTAATACATGCCAAAGTACGGTTGGGAATTATGAGTTTATTGATGACTTATGATCAATGTGATTTTACTTTCCTGAAAAAGTCATTAGACATCACAGATGGTAATTTAGGTTCGCATCTGAAAAAGTTAGAAGATGCAGCTTATATAGAACTAACCAAGAAGTTCGTATCCAAAAAGCCGAAGACTATTGTTCAGATTACGAAAGAAGGGAAAGCAGCCTACAAGGAGTACATTAATACAATTGAATCCATATTTAAGATGAATAACAGCGGGGGAATGGTGTAAATGCTGCAAGTTGAACATATAAGTAAGCGCTATGGCACGACTCTGGCTTTGGACAATGTGGCTTTAACAATTCCGAAAGGAGTCTGCTATGGACTTGTTGGACCGAACGGATCCGGTAAATCTACCTTAATTAAGATCATCTCGCGCATCATCCGGGAATATGACGGTAAGGTTGAATTTGTCGGCAATGAAAATGGCAGACTGGGTTATGTTCCACAGGATATCAGCCTTGAAGAAAAATTAACTGCAAAGACCAATATGGAGTTTTTCGGAAAGGTGCATGGGCTGAATGGCTTGAAACTAAAGCAAACAACAAAAAAACTGTTAGAAGATATCGGGTTGTCAGAAAGGGCAAACGACGTTGTGGAGAACTTTTCCGGAGGAATGAAGCGCCGTTTAAATATCGGGTGTGCATTAATGCACGATCCAGACTTAATTATTCTAGATGAGCCGACGGTAGGCGTGGATCCGCAATCACGCCGCTACATTTTTAACATCGTAAATCGACTCAAAAAAGCCGGTAAAACCATTATTTATGTGAGTCATTACATGGAAGAGATTGAAACTCTTTGTGACTATGTAGCTTTTATCGACAGAGGGCAGATTATCGATGAAGGAGAAATAAATGAACTGCTTAAACGACATGAAGAATCATCTATTATGTTTAACTCCTCATTGTCTCATGAATTAATAAAGAGCCATGGTTTTGAGTTTTCAGTCGTTAATTCAGGGCTGATAATAAAAACCCAAGAACCTTTAGAAACCATGGAGCGCTTAATTAGGATCAGTAAGGAAAACAATATTGTGCCTCATCAGTTGTTTTTATATAAGCCAAAATTAGAAGATGTATTCTTTAAACTTACCGGCACTGATTTGCGTGATGAAGAATAAAGGGGGAATTTATCATGTTACCGCTCGCTCAAATTGAAACGCTAAAACAGTTAAAGGATAAGTCTCTGTTTTTTTGGACCATTATATTACCCATTGTGTCCATCATATTGCTGATTGAGCTATTTACGACAGACAGTACAAACAAAACTTTGGTAGCTTCACAATCCGTAACCGGTATGAGTGTATTCTTTTCAACATTCATTATTATCTCCATCGTTATAAGTTTTGTAAAGGATCGGGAAAAAGGAATTGTATCAAGACTGGCAAGTACCCCTTTAAAGCCTTATAACTTCTTCTTAGGAAAAAGCACCCCTTTTTTAGTCATAACTTTTATGCAAATTCTTCTCCTTTCCGTTCTGGGAATATTTCTGTATGATATTGAAATTAATAATTTTCCGGCGTATATGTGGGTTGTTGTATTGATATCTTTACTGGTTACATCCTGGGGAGTTGCCATTTCAGTCTTTGCAAAGACTGAAAATACCGGCTTGGTCATGACAAATGTGATTGCATTAGGTACCGCTGTTGTATGTGGTTTATGGACCCCTTATGATCAATTGCCAAGCTATCTTCAAACCATTGGAATGCTTTTTCCGCAGTACTGGGCGCATCAAGGGTTAATTCAATCGGTCTCGACGATATCGGGAGGAGAAAGTCTAATATGGGTAACCCTTGTTGTACTGAGCTATACAATACTGGGATTTATAGTTTCTCTAATTGGATACCGGCATTACATTAAAATGGCGAGAAATTAGACCGTTGAAGAATGGGTCATTAAAACGCAGCTGGGACTAAAAGGAGAGCGGGAAATGATAAGTGAAAAACTAAAACTGTATGTCGAGGCTCTATTTAAAAAGTATGAAAAAAACTCGTTATTGAACAGAAAAAAACGGAGCTAATTCCTTTATTGGCGGGTTTGATGAAACCAGTTCACAATTTTTTTCGCTAATGAGAAACAGAAATTTGCAAGACGCGTTAAGGACCGGTGTTGGAGAACAGTTTAAGCAGTCACAAATGCCAGCTCTGCTGCATGGTTGGATTATAAAAAACAAAAGGTAAACGTGAAGAAAGCATTTTTGTATATCTTTAGGGACAGGTAAAGGACTGGATGACTCCAGTCCTTTTTTTACATCAGCCAAAAAAACCTTCAAGTTTTTCAACCCCTTTGCATACAATAACTTCAGCCCGCCTGTTGGGCGGCTGTCTTTGATATTCATTTTTCGTTTTTAGAAGTTTGTGTTATTCTTATATTTGGTATCTCCTATTTTCAGACCGGGTCTGAATACGGTACCTTTTAATGCCAGAAAAAATGTGAAACGAAGAACGGATATCCTGCGTCTAATGGCTGGCGGGATAAGATGTTCAATGGGCATGACACGAATGATAAATATATCGTTTTTTAAAATGGTGTGTTTATGGGGCTGTGTGATGCTTTCGTTTTGCTCGGAAAGCAGGAATTGAAGCAAAAAGTAAGAATACAGATTTAAAGTGTTTAGGAAAGTAGAGGTTGCCATGAAGAAATTATTTTCTTACAGACTTAGTTTTTTTGTACTGGCTATTATTTTGTTTTGGGCCAAAACGTATTTAGCCTATCATGCTGAATTCAACCTTGGGGTGAAGGGTCCGACGCAGCAGTTTCTGCTTGTGATCAATCCGTTCTCAAGCGCCATTTTCTTTTTAGGACTGGCATTGTTTGCGAAAGGCCGCAAATCAGCGATTATCATGGTGATTATTGATTTCATCATGACGTTTATTTTGTATGCAAATATCCTATTCTATCGATTCTTCGATGATTTCTTGACATTCCCTAACTTAAAGCAGTCCGGTAATGTCGGAAATATGGGAGACGGCATCTTCAGCATTATGTCCGGCCATGATATTTTATACTTTGTTGATATTATTATTTTAATCGCGCTTCTGGTGTGGAGACGTGAGCTGAAGGAATTCAAGTTGAAAAAACGGTATACGTCATTAATTATCGTGACGGGTATTGTTTTGTTCTTCGTGAACCTGGCGATTGCCGAAGAGGACCGCCCGGAGCTGCTGACAAGAACGTTTGACCGCAATTACATTGTAAAATACTTAGGCCTTTATAATTACACGATTTATGACGGCGTGCAGACGGCGCAGACGGAATCACAGCGGGCATATGCCAGCAGCGATGACCTGACGAGCGTTGAAAACTACACATCCTCGCATTATGCGAAGCCGAACGCCGAGTATTTCGGCAAGGCCAAAGGCAAAAACATTATTAAGATTCACTTGGAAAGTTTCCAAACGTTTTTGATCAACTACAAACTTGACGGAAAAGAAGTCACGCCGTTCCTGAATAAACTCGCCCGCGGCGGAGAGGACATGACGTACTTTGATAACTTTTTCCACCAAACGGGCCAAGGTAAAACATCTGACGCCGAGCTGATGATGGATAACAGCCTGTTCGGACTGCCTGAAGGGTCAGCCTTCGTGACAAAAGGGGAAAACACGTATCAATCGCTTCCTGCCATCCTTAACCAAAGTGAGGGCTATACAAGCGCCGTTTTACACGGTGACTACAAATCATTCTGGAACCGTGACCAGATATACAAACATATCGGCTACGATAAATTCTTTGACGCCAGCACATACGATATGTCTGATGACAACCTTGTCAATTTGGGGCTGAAGGATAAACCATTCTTCAAAGAATCCATTCCGAAGCTTCAATCGCTGAAACAGCCGTTCTATGCGCATTTGCTCACGCTGACGAACCATTATCCGTTTACGCTTGATGAAAAAGACGCAACGATCGAAAAAGCGAAAACGGGCGACGCGACTGTGGATGACTATTTCCAGACGGCGCGTTATCTCGACGAGGCGCTTGAACAGTTCTTTAAAGATCTGAAGTCATCCGGTTTATATGACAACTCGGTGATTATGCTTTACGGAGACCACTACGGAATCTCTGAAAACCATAACCGCGCGATGAAAGAAATTCTCGGCAAAGAAATTACGCCTTATCAAAACGCGCAGAATCAGCGTGTGCCGCTTATGATTCGCATCCCCGGCAAAAAAGGCGGGGTGAACCATACGTACGGCGGTGAAATGGACGTTGTGCCGACGATCCTTCACTTGGAAGGCATCGATTCTAGGAAATATATTAATTTCGGCACCGATCTCTTCTCGAAAGACCATGATGATACGGTGGCGTTCCGTAACGGAGATTACGTCACGCCGAAATATACTTCCATCTCCAATGTCGTATACGATACGAAGACAGGAAAAGAACTGAAAGGCAATCAGGAAACGAAAAACCTGAAAGCCAGAGTCACAGAGCAGCTGAAGCTGTCTGACAGCGTGATGTACAAAGACCTGCTCAGATTCCACAAATTGAGCGACTTTACGCCGGTTGATCCGTCTAAATATCATTACGGCAAAGAAAAGCTGAATCAGGATAATAAATAATAGAAAGAGCCTTACGGAATTTCCGTAAGGCTCTTTTTTTGTGTGTATCTTCACCAATCTGAAAAAAGAGAGAGCTTTTGGTCACAAAGGGCGCCAATCTCTCATATCTTACAGTAGATTTTGAAACCGGTGATAGAGAATCGGACAAATTATCGGGTTGGTTTCTCTTATACGGGCGGTTTCGAATCCAATATTCACAGAGAAGAGGGGTAGAGATGAAAGCAGTCATTCTCTGCGGCGGAAAAGGAACGAGAATGAGCGAAATCACCAATGAACGTCCCAAACCGCTCGCCATGATAGGCGGCAAACCGATTCTATGGCATATTATGAAACTCTATCAATACTATGGCGTGAACGAATTTATCCTGCTTCTTGGTTTCAAAGGAGAGATGATTAAGGAATATTTCTTAGATTATGACTGGAAGAATCACAGCATGACGCTGGACAGCTCTACCGGAGAAGTGCGGATATTGGGAAAATCCGAGCCGTGGAAAATCACTTTTTTAGACACGGGGGAACACACGCAGACAGCGGGGCGGCTTTTACAGGCGAAGGACATCATCGGTGATGAAACCTTTCTTATGACGTACGGGGACGGACTGGCCAACATCAACCTGTTTCATCTGATCAGCTATCATCAATCAAAAGGGGCTGCGGCAACCGTCACCGGTATAGAAAAGACCTCGCAATTCGGAACGCTGACGGTTGAAGACGGTATGGCGAAAAGCTTTTCTGAAAAAACCTCAAGTGAAGGCATCATCAACGGCGGATTTTTCGTGCTCAGCCCGAAGGTATTTGATTATCTGCCGAAAGACAGGGACGTCATGTTTGAAGAAGAACCGCTGAAGGAGCTGGCGAAGGACGGCGAATTGGCGGTATACCGGCATTACGGTTTCTGGACGGCGATCGATACGTATAAAAACCTGCTGGAAATCAACAAGATGTGGGACCGGGGACAACATGTATGGAAGGTATGGTGATCAAGTTTGAGTTTCTGGAAAAATAAAAATGTGTTTGTGACGGGATGTACAGGTCTTTTAGGAAGCTGCTTGGTGAAGGAACTGATCGATCAGGGGGCCAATGTGACGGGACTTGTCCGTGACACTGTGCCCAAGTCGAACCTGTATCAGGGAGAACAAGTGAAGCAAATGAATATCGTGCAGGGCGCGCTTGAGGATCTGGATGTGATTGAGCGGGCGCTGGGCGAATATGAAATTGACACGGTCTTTCATTTAGCCGCTCAGGCGATCGTCGGCGTCGCAAACCGCAATCCGATTTCCACATTTGAAGCCAATATTCTCGGCACATGGAACATCCTTGAAGCGTGCCGCAGGCATCCGCTCATCAAGCGGGTGATCGTCGCGTCCAGTGATAAAGCGTACGGCGACCAGCCGACACTGCCGTACGATGAAAACATGCCTCTTCAGGGCAAACATCCGTATGACGTATCAAAAAGCTGTGCCGATTTGTTAAGCCACACATATTTTAATACGTACGGACTTCCGGTCTGTATTACGCGCTGCGGCAACTTGTACGGCGGCGGAGATTTGAACTTCAACCGGATTATTCCGCAGACGATTCAGCTCGTGCTGAACGGTGAAGCGCCGGAAATCCGCAGCGACGGCACATTTATCCGTGATTATTTTTACATCGAGGATGCGGTCGAGGCATACCTTTTGCTGGCGGAAAAGATGGAGGAGCTCAATCTTGCGGGAGAAGCGTTCAACTTCAGCAATGAGATTCAGCTGACGGTGCTGGAGCTTGTAGAAAAAATTCTTAAGGCCATGGACAGTGACCTCAAGCCGAAAGTGCTCAACCAGGGAAGCCATGAAATCAAGCACCAATATTTATCGGCGGAAAAGGCGAGGAAGCTTCTGAATTGGACGCCCGCGCATACCATTGATGAAGGATTGGAAAAAACGATCGAATGGTATAAAGCCTTTTTTCAAAAGTAACAGAAACAGAGGTGAGAGAAAGACGTGACAAGCGCATATTGCACAGTTTTATCAAAAGGAAGGCTGTATCAGGCCATCGCTTTGTTCGGCTCATTGAAAGCGGTTCAGGCGGACGCCCCCATTTTTACTTTGTGTATGGATCAAGACACCTATGACGTGCTTCAGGCAATGCGGCCGGATAATGTCACCTTGATTCAGGTGTCCGCACTGGAAAATGAGGAGCTCCTTGAACTGAAGCGGACGAGGGATCAGAGCGAATACTGCTGGACGGTGAAGCCGGTATTTCTCGAATTCGTGCTGGACGGACATCCGGAATTAGAGCGTGTCACGTACATTGATGCCGATTTGTTTTTCTTCGCTGATCCGCGCGCGATTTTTGACAATCAGCCGGATTGTTCGGTGCTTCTGTCACGGGGCGATATCGTCATTCCCTCATTTGAAAAACAGGAAATCGACATGCTGCAGCGTCTTTTAGGCCGGTATAATTCCGGTTTTCTCAGCTTCAAAACCGACAGTGCCGGCACAGATTGTCTCAGATGGTGGAAAGAACGCTGCCTTGAGGAATGCAAAAATGCGCCGGGCGAAGGAAAATTCGGAGATCAAGGCTACTTGGATTACATGTCCGGCCTGTTCCCGAACGTGTGTGACATCACCACGCCCGGCGTGAATATCGGCCATTGGAATTACGGCCGCCACACGTTTTCATGGAAGGACGGGCGTCTTGTGCTCGAAGACGGAAGTCCGCTGATTTTCTATCATTTCAGCGGATACCGGATCGTCACAGCCGGCGACATTCGGCAGATTCATGAGACGGACCGGACCGACCTGCCGTTTGTCCATCAGCTTTACCAGGACATTCTGAAGCGGGTGATCGGGACGGTCAGCGCCGTCTGCCCGGAGTTCAGCGGCTTTGCATCTGAGGATGATAACAAATAAATGATCATATACAGGAAGTGAACGAAAAGTGAAGGCAAGCGTCATTGTTCCCGCATATAATTCCAAGGAGAGGCTTTATAACAGCCTGCTGTCCCTGAATGAACAGGAATGCACAGAGCCGTTCGAAGTGATTGTGGCTGACAACGGTTCGGAAGACGGAACCTTATCCATGCTTGAATCATTCAGCGCGAATTTCCCGCTGATTTTTGTGAGAATTAAAGAAAACAGAGGGATCGCTTACGGCCGGAATCAGGCGGTCCGCAATGCCAGAGGCGATATTTTGATCTTCCATGACAGCGACATGCTTGCCGAAAAGGATTTGGTGGCGAAGCATATTAAGGCTCATGAGAACCGGGACGATCTTGTCGTATGCGGTATGTTCTGGAAGCGGATTTACAGCTTTTATTATGACCGTTTTGAAAAAGAGCATAAGGAAAAACTCGCCGAACTGTATGAAGAGCTGCCGGGCGATAAAGAGCCGCTCCTTGAAGAAGGTGACATCAGAGACGGAAGTTTTCTTGACCAATGCTTTGATTTAGATACCGACTTTATCCGTGTGCTGAAAAGCATTTTGGAAAAATATGGAGATGATTTGAACGGCTACCGTCTGCCGTGGCGTTTTTTCATTACGAACAATTCGTCAGTCAAGAGACAGCACGTGGCAGATCTCGGCCTGTTTGATGAAGGCATTGTCAGATACGGCTTTGAAGATTATGATCTCGGCATCAGGCTTCATCAGTCGGGAATGAGATTTCAGCTGCGGCGCGATATCATGAGCGTCCATCAGGAGCATCCGAGCAACTGCGCTTCCGTTGATGACATCAGGGCGAACATCGCGTACATGTGCGACAAGTACAATGACATTCATTCGCTTGACGTGCACCTCGCGTTTAACGGCCCGTTTGACGCGGAGTTAACCAACAGCATGATGGCAGACATCGAAGTGCTGCTTGATTATGAGAAATATGAAAGCCTGCTGCACATTTTTCTCGAACTGCTGCACGCGGTTAAAGACCGCAACCTCGACCCGGACTGGAAGACGAAAAGCCCGCGGATCACGGCGAACAGCTTCAATCTGCCGGAGGTCGGAAAGCTTTTGGCAAAAGCGGAAAAAAAGCTGGGCGTCACGCACTTTGCAAGGGCGTTCAAAGCGCTGGCTGCTGATTTACTGCATGTGGATCTTAAATAAATTGGATGTGATATGGTGAGTAAATATCATTTTTCAACCATTGTTTCCAGAACGCATATCTTTAAACTGATGCCGATGATTCATTCTCTCCATGAGCATTGCCGGGATTTTCATCTGTATGTGCTGTGTGTCGACCAGAAGGCGTATGAATTGCTTCAGCAGGTGCCGTGGGAACATGTCACGGCGGTTCAGCTCCATGAAATGGAGGACCCGGAGCTGCTTGAAGCAAAGGGCGGCCGGACGTTTCATGAATATTGCTGGACGCTGAAGCCGGCATTTCTGTTCCATGTGATGACGGAGTATGATGAAGCTGAATATTTTGCCCACTTGGACACCGATCTCTTTTTCTTCTCAGATGCGGGCGAGCTGTTTGCGGAAAAGCCGGATGCTTCCCTTTTTCTGACGGATCACCGCAATTCAGAACGGTTTGCGTCTTATTACAAGCTGACAGGGCAGTACAACACCGGGTTTGTCGGCGCGCGGAATACCGGGGAAGCGTATCGGGCGGTCTGGCAGTGGAGACAGGATTGCATCTCCTATTGTACGGTGGAGATGAATGAAGAAAAAAAGACATACGGTGACCAAAGGTATGTTGAAAAGTGGCCCGCGCAGTTTGAACACGTTCATGTCACGGAGTCGATCGGCGCGAATGCGGCGCTGTGGAATATTGAGCAATATGACGTCAGCCTGCGCGACGGGGCTGTATATGTCAATGACACCCCGCTGATTTTTTATCATTTTTCAGGCTTTACGCTCGTCACGGAGAACGAATTCAATCTGTGCTGGTACTATCACATTGATGACGAGGCGACAGTCAATATGATTTACGTGCCGTACATCAAAAACGTGAAAAAATGGATTGATGAAATTCAAAAAGCATTTCCCGATTTCAGAGACGGGTTTATTCCGAAATATGCGGTTCCTGACACCCATTTTTATACGGTTGAAACATAAAATCCCTGCCTTTTCGGCAGGGATTGTTTTTATGAATGCCATTCTTTTAATGTTTTGTCGCTCGGCAGGACAAAGGCGAGCAGACCTAAAACGGGCAGAAAGGCGACGGCTGTCATGGTCGGCGTCAATCCCGCTGAATCAATAAGAGCTCCGAGCGCAACGGCTCCGATCGCGCCCATTCCGAAGGCGAGCCCGACCGTAAGCCCTGACATCGTTCCGATTTTGCCTGGAACAAGCTCCTGCGCGTAGACAACCGTCACGGAGAAGCTGGACATCAGAACAACACCAATCAGCGCCAGTACGCCATAGGCGATGACAGGCCCCGCAAACGGAAGAAAAATCGTCAATGGAGCCGATGCTATCATCGAAACGATGATGACGTTCCGCTTTCCGAAACGGTCTGCAAGCGGCCCGCCGAGAAACGTTCCGACTGCTCCGAAAAATAAAAAGACGAAGATGTAGCTCTGTGCCTGCTGAATGCTGACATGATAGGCATTCATCGCATAGAACGTATAAAAGTTGCCGATCGCGCTCACATACCAGGAGCGCGCGAAAATTAAGAAGATAATCATGATAAGGGCGAGAATAATCGGTTTTGTAATCACGGTCTGCACAGCGGCGGCCGGTGATTTTTTACTTACGGCGCGCAAATGAATAAGGCGGCCTTTATACCATTTGGCGATATAAATGAGAAACAGCACAGCGATTGCGGCGACAAGCGTGAACCAGACAGAGCCGAATTGACCGAGCGGAACGAGAATCAGCGCGGTAATCAAGGGCGCCATCGCCTGGCCGGTATTTCCTCCGACTTGGTAAATCGATTGCGCCAAGCCGCGCTTTTCGCCGGCGGCCATGTAGGCGACACGCGATCCTTCAGGATGAAAGACGGCGGAGCCAAGGCCGATAAAAAAGACACAGCATAAAATCGTCAGAAAAGACGGGGCGAACGCGAGACCTAAAATGCCGAGCATGCTTGCGGTGAGTCCGAGCGGCAAAGCATACGGCATCGGGCGTTTATCCGTATACCAGCCGATGACGGGCTGCATCACGGAAGACACCATATTCAGCGTAAAGGCGATCATTCCGAGCTGCGTAAATGTAAGATTCATGGAACGTTCCAAAATCGGAAACATCGCCGGAATCACCGCTTGCAGTGAATCGTTCAGCAGATGACAAATCCCGATAATGAACAAAATAGAATACATGGTTGTCTCGGGACGATGGACAGGTTTTTCTTTAAGCGGGGCGGCAATTGCCAAAGTGATTCTCCTCCTTTTTATGTAAACGAAGCATACACCATATTATTCATAAGGTGAATGAATTATCAAGTGCAAAAAAGGCTCTTCTTTCTCAAACAGAAAAAAGAGCCTCCCTTTTTATTTATTTAACAAACTGTGTTTTCTCGAATACATCATATAAACGACGATCCCGGCGGCGATCCAGATGACAAAGGCGAGCCATGTCACGCCCGGCAGGCTGCTTGCGAGATACAGGCATAAGCATGCGCTGATAATCGGCACAACAGGCACGAAAGGAACACGGAAGGAAGATTTGATCTCCGGATGTTTCTTTCTTAAAACGATGACGGCGATCGCAATGACCGTAAAGGCCGCCAAGGTTCCCATGTTGACGAGATGCGCCAAGGTTCCCAGATCAATAAAACCCGCGATCCCGGCGGCAGCGATCCCCGTCACCCATGTGTTTTGAAACGGTGTTTTAAAACGCGGGTGAACCTTGGAAAACATGCGTGGCAAAAGGCCGTCTCTGCTCATCGCAAATGTAAGGCGCACCTGAGCGTAAAGCAGAGCGAGCATGACCGTTGTAATCCCGATAATCGCGCCGACAGAAATAATGCCTGCTATCTTGTTCTGGCCGACAAATTGAAGCGCGAAAGATACCGGATCTCCGACATTCAGCTTGGTGTACGAAAGCATTCCCGTCAGGACGAGCGATACCGTAATGTAAAGGATGGTGCAGATGGCGAGCGCGCCGATGATTCCGACCGGCATTGATTTCTGCGGGTTTTTCACTTCTTCCGACGCGTTTGACACGGCATCAAATCCGAGATACGCGAAGAAAACGGTCGCGGCGCTCGTGATGACGCCTTTCATTCCGAACGGCATAAACGGCGACCAGTTTTCCGGTTTCACGTAGCCGAAACCGACAATGATAAACAGCAGAATGATCGCAATTTTCATCAATACAATGACATTGTTAAAGCGGGTGCTTTCTTTCACACCCCTTGAAACAATCGCGGTAATGACCAAAATAATGATAACGGCCGGCAGGTTGAACCCGGCACCCGTTTTGCTGCCGGGTGCGGCGGTCAGCGCCTCCGGAAGATGCAGCCCGAAGCCTGCAAGAAGCGACTGGAAATAGGATGACCAGCCGGTTGCGACGGCGGCGAGCGCGATGACATATTCAAGCATTAAGTCCCATCCGATTAAAAACGCGAGACACTCCCCGAGAGTGACATATGAATACGTATATACGCTGCCTGAAATCGGAATGGATGAAGAAAATTCCGCATAACAAAACGCGGCGAGCGCGCAGGCAAGGCCCGCGAGCACAAACGACAGAATCAAAGCCGGTCCTGCGCCTGTCGCGGCCACAGTCCCGGTAATCACAAAAATCCCCGTGCCGACAACACAGCCGATTCCGAGCAAAACCAAGTCAAAAGCGCTTAACGAGCGGGACAGGCTGGTCTGTTTGCTCTGGGCCTTTAAGTCGGCCAGCGGCTTTTTCCGAAATAGTAAAGACATATGGGTCCTCCTGAAAATTCATAATATTCTCATCATTATATACACTGTCGTTTGTATTATATTGTCGAAATTTCTCGCAGTCAATTAAAGAATTTTCCACTTTAAAAGGACAAAGCTAAAAAGCGTCGATGCACGGAAGGAACGGGAATTTTATTGTGAAATAGTTCAATTTTCTCACCTTAAGACCGATACAAAAGAGGACTCATCAACTAATTTCAAGTTTCGGTGAAAGGGAGATGTTTACATGTTTCAATATGAAGAACTAAATAAGCAGTTTATCGGCGGCCGATGGAGGGATGGGAGCAGCCGGAACGTATTGGAAAACAGAAATCCTTATACTCAAAAAGTCATCACCTCATTCCAAAAAGCGACGTCTGATGACGTGGATGCGGCATATCGCGCCGCGGCTCTTGCGAAACAAGAATGGGACAAAGTAAACCCTTTTAAAAAGCGGGCCATTTTGGAAAAAGCCGTTTCTTTCATCGAAGAGCACGAAGAAGCGATTATTTACTTAATCATGGAGGAGCTTGGCGGAACACGGCTGAAGGCTGAGTTTGAAATCGGACTTGTCAAAAATATGATAAAAGAAGCCGCAACATTTCCGGTGCGGATGGAAGGGAAAATTCTCCCGTCCACGATTGACGGAAAAGAAAACAGGCTGTACAGAATACCCGCCGGAGTCGTGGGAGTGATCAGCCCGTTTAATTTCCCGTTTTTCCTTTCGATGAAATCTGTTGCGCCGGCACTCGGCGCGGGGAACGGCGTCGTGCTGAAGCCTCATGAAGAAACACCGATCTGCGGCGGAACGCTTATCGCGAAAATTTTTGAAGCGGCCGGCGTACCGGACGGGCTGCTGAATGTTATCGTGACGGATATCGGGGAGATCGGCGACAGCTTTGTTGAGCATCCCGTGCCGCGGATTATCTCATTTACAGGCTCAACCGGAGTGGGCAGCTATATCGGACAGCTTGCGGTCAAACACTTTAAAAAACCGCTGTTGGAGCTTGGCGGAAACAGCGCGCTGATCGTGCTTGAGGATGCTGATCTTGAATACGCCGTCAATGCGGCCGTATTCAGCCGGTTTACGCATCAAGGCCAGATCTGTATGTCGGCGAACCGCGTGCTCGTTCACACATCTGTATATGACAAATTTACAGAGCTTTACGAAGCGAAAGTGTCATCGCTGAAAGTCGGCGATCCGATGGACCCTGATACGGTTATCGGTCCTTTAATCAATGAGAGACAGGCGGAAGGTCTGAGACGGTCTGTCGAAAAAGCGATAGAAGAGGGAGCGGTTCCGGTGCTGTCCGGCCGATTCAGCGGAACGGTCGCTGAGCCCGTCATTTTAAAAGATGTGAAACCTGAGATGAGCATCGCGAAGGAGGAGCTGTTCGGACCGGCCGTCTGCATCATGCCGTTTGAAACGGAGGATGAAGCGGTAAGCATCGCAAACGCGACACCGTTCGGTTTAAGCGGAGCCGTGCATACGGCAAACGTTGAGCGCGGCGTTGAGTTTGCTAAGCGGATCGAAACCGGCATGATTCACGTCAACGATACGACCATTAATGATGAACCGAACGTCGCGTTCGGCGGCGAGAAGCAATCAGGTCTCGGCAGGCTGAACGGCGAATGGAGCCTTGAAGAATTCACCACGCTGAAATGGATTTCGGTTCAGCATGAAAAACGGCAATTCCCATATTAAGAAGGAGTGAAAGAAATGAGTATACAGACGGAGCAGCAAACGCACAGCCTGCTTGACGCTTTTGTCAAAGTTGCGCCTTTTTTAAACAGCCTGATCCAAGATGACATCACCATCGGAATTTATGATACAGAAAAATTAATCGTGAATATTCCGGCTAAAACGTTTTCTCTTAACGTAAAGCCGGGGGACCCGCTGCAAAAAGGGGACATCATTACAGACGCGATCCGCATGAATCAGAAGAAGACAAGCATGGTGCCGAAAGAGCTGTTCGGATTTCCGCTGATCGCCAGAGCGATTCCGCTTCACGATGAAAACGGAAAAGTCATCGGCGGCGTCGGTCTCGGCACGAGCCTTGAAAAATCAGCCAAGCTTCATGATGTCGCTGAAAGCCTGTCCGCCGTCGTGGAGCAGACCGCTTCGGCCATCGCGGATATCTCAGAATCCATCAGCGGTTTCTCAGCACAGATGAACGGGATTTCCGCTCAGGCGAAACAAGTCAGTGAAAGCGCGGGAGAAATCGCCGACATTTCCGTCACTGTCAAGGGCATCTCGGATCAAAGCAATCTGCTCGGTTTGAATGCGGCCATTGAAGCCGCGAGAGCAGGAGAATCCGGCAAGGGCTTTTCCGTGGTGGCGGATGAGATCCGCAAGCTTGCCACTCATTCAAAAGACAACGTCGGCCAAATTGACCAGATTACGAAAAAAATCCACAGCCTGCTGAAAGGGCTGGAGGACTCAATTGAATCCATCAACCAGAACACGGACGGCCAAGCGGCGGCGGTTGAACAAATTTCTGCCACGATGCAGGAAATTTCGGGAAGCGCCCAGCATTTAGCGAAAATGGCTGAAAACGTACTCGGAGAGTCATAAAAAAAGGGAGCTTACGGGCTCCTTTTTTGTTTTCCCTTTATCAATCGAAAACTGCACTTACACGTTTGATCCGTCATGCTAAAGGGGTACACATACGAATACATCACAATGATAAAGGAGAGTCTTGTATGTCTGATGCAAATCTGCACAACCCGCTGACGAAATATGATCATGATGAATTTCCAAAACAATATCAAGAACCGCCCGGTTTGCAAAAAGAGATGAAGCCTCTGCCGGACTGCGGTGAAACAAGCTATAAAGGAGCCGGCAAGCTGAAGGGAAGAAAAGCCCTCGTCACCGGCGGCGATTCAGGTATCGGCCGGGCCGCCGCGATTGCTTATGCCCGGGAAGGGGCGGATGTGGCGATTAACTATCTGCCTGAGGAACAGCCGGATGCCGAAGAAGTGAAAGCGTTAATTGAAAAAGAGGGAAGAAAAGCCGTTCTGCTGCCGGGAGATTTAAGCGATGAAACGTTTTGCGGAGAATTGGCGGAAAAAGCGTATCAAGAGCTTGGCGGTCTTGACACGCTCGCTCTTGTCGCCGGCAAACAGCAGGCAGTGGATGATATCAGCGATCTTGCCACAGAACAAATCTATCAAACATTTGAAGTCAACGTATTCTCACTGTATTGGCTCGTCAAAGCGGCGCTCCCTTATCTGCTGGAAGGCGCGTCTATTATCACGACAACATCCGTAGAAGGGTATAATCCAAGCCCGATGCTGTTGGATTATGCCGCGACGAAACATGCCATTATCGGTTTTACCGTCGGCTTAGGAAAGCAGCTGGCGAATAAAGGAATCAGAGTCAACTCGGTAGCGCCGGGGCCGATCTGGACGCCGCTGCAGATTTCGGGAGGACAGCCCGGTGAAAACATTCCGAAATTCGGCAAGGAAACACCGGCCGTTCCATTAAAGCGCGCCGGACAGCCGGCGGAGCTAGCAGGGATTTATGTCTTTTTGGCCTCAGAAGAATCGAGCTATGTGACATCCCAGATTTACAGTGTAAGCGGAGGAATTCCGACAGCGTAATCAATAAGGAGCTGCCCTTCATACGAGGGCAGCTCTTTTTTTCGATGTTATGTGCCGAGCACGTTTTGATTATACAGGACACTCGGATGTGATGGATGATAGGAGGCGGCTTTGTCGTTATGAATCTTCGCTTTTTCTCTGTCGCCGAGCTGCCAGTGGCAGACGCAGAGCTGCAGATGGGGATACCAGGTGGAGTACTCGAGCTGGGTAAAGCCTGCATCACTGCTTTTGGCGGATAGGGCGAGCTCATACCAAAACACGCCCTGCCGGTATTGCCGTTTCTCCGCAAAATAGTCGCCGAGCCTGCAGCAGAACTCCGGCCGCGGACAATCGATCAGAAATGATTTTAAGAGAGACGTCATGGCTGCCTCTTCATGGCCGACCGCCCTGTAGCAATCGGATAGATATTGGCACGTTCTGATCTCGTCTTCGATCCAGCACTGTTTTGTGGAAAGAAAATGGTGATAATACGTGATGGCGCGCTGATACTGGCCGTGATCCTTTAATTCATTCGCGAAGTAAAACAAATCGCGCGGTGTCATCGTTTCACTGTTTTCCGCCATTTTCTCATAAATCTTCAAGTTGCGGTCTGAGGGAGGCGAGTGCTTTTTCTCGGATTTCCGGTGTGTGACGGCAATATCGGTTTCTATGATGTTTCCGTATACTTCAAGATACTCATGCACGGCTCCGATCCAGCGGAACCCTTTTTCACGCTTGACGAGTCGGTTGCGGCGGTATCTGAAGCTGACCTCTCCCCGAGCATCAAAGCCGACGTGATAATACATGGATACCGCGTCCACCTCTTTTGAAAGCGACGCCTTCAGTTCAATCAGCTTTTCACGGTCCTTTTCCGTCAGTATATCGTCGGCGTCCAGCCACAGAATATAATCCATTTCCGCTTTCGAAAACACAAAATTACGGGCGGCCGCAAAGTGATCGATCCATTCAAAATCATAAATCTTATCCGTATAACGGGCCGCGATTTCTTTCGTCCGGTCGGTCGAGCCCGTATCAGCAATCACAATTTCATCCGCAATGTCTTTGACGGAATCAAGACAGCCCGCAAGCACTTCCTCTTCATTTTTCACGATAACGCACAAACTGACGCTGATCATGTCATCACCTCTTCCCCTCCAGTGTATAAAAGGAGAGGCGGAAACATTCTTCGGACAAAATGATCTCTTCCAAGAAATTTGTCTGTCCTTTTACTAGTTTTATTCCAGCGCCTGATTTAAAATGAACACATGAACTTACGTGAGGATTGATAGGGACCATGAGCATCATAAAAGCGGAAAACCTTTATAAAACATACGGAGATAAGACATTATTCGACCATATCTCCTTTCATATTGAAGAGAATGAAAGAATCGGTTTAATCGGCCCGAACGGAACGGGGAAGTCTACGCTTCTGAAAACCATTGCCGGCCTTGAATCAACGGAGGAAGGCGAGATTACGGCCTCAGGAAACGTGCATATTGAGTTTTTGCATCAGGACCCTGAGCTTCCGGCCGGACAAACCGTACTTGAGCATATTTATTCCGGCGGATCAGCCGTCATGAGAACGATGAGAGAATACGAAAAAGCGCTTCAGGCGCTGAATGAAGAACCGGAAAATGACCAGCGCCAGAAACAGCTGCTTGATGCGCAGGCCCGAATGGACGCGAATGATGCGTGGGAGGCGAATACGTTAGCCAAAACGGTTTTAACCAAACTTGGCGTCACCGATCTGATGAAGGATGTCAGCGAGCTGTCCGGCGGCCAGAGAAAGCGCGTCGCGATTGCGAAAAACGTCATCCAGCCGGCTGACCTGCTCATTTTGGATGAACCGACAAACCACTTGGACAATGAAACGATTGAATGGCTGGAAGGCTACTTATCGCAATATCCGGGCGCCGTTATGCTTGTCACGCACGACAGATATTTTCTGAACAGGGTGACGAACAGAATTTACGAGCTTGAGAGAGGCAGCCTTTATACGTATAAAGGAAACTATGAAGTATTCCTGGAAAAACGGGCCGAACGGGAAGCGCTGGCGGAGCAGAAAGAAACAAAACGTCAAAACCTCCTGCGCCGCGAATTGGCGTGGCTCAGAAGAGGGGCGAAAGCGCGCTCGACGAAACAAAAAGCGAGAGTGGACAGAGCGGAGGCGCTCAAAGAGCAAAAAGGGCCGGCAGTCTCCGGATCACTCGATTTCGCGATCGGCTCCCACCGTCTCGGAAAACAGGTGATCGAAGCCGATAACGTCTCCATTACCTATAACGGCCAAGCGCTGATCAGCCAGTTTAATGAGCTTGTCATCCCGGGGGAACGAATCGGCATCATCGGGCCGAACGGAATCGGGAAAACGACACTTTTAAACAGCCTCGCCGGCAGAATTCAGCCTGACAGCGGCAATATCACCATCGGGCAGACGGTCCGGATCGGCTACTACACCCAGGATCACAGCGAAATGAACGGTGATATGAAAGTCATTGAATATATAAAAGAGACGGCTGAAATCGTCAAAACGGCGGAAGGCGATGTCATCACCGCGGAACAAATGCTTGAGCGTTTTCTGTTCCCGCGTCCGATGCAGCAGACGTATATCAGAAAGCTGTCGGGCGGGGAAAAGCGCCGTCTGTACTTGCTGAATGTACTGATGCAGGAACCGAATGTGCTGTTTTTAGATGAGCCGACCAATGATCTGGACACGGAAACATTAAGCGTGCTCGAAGATTATATCGAACAGTTCCCAGGCGTCGTCATCACCGTATCCCATGACCGCTATTTCCTTGACCGCGTCATTGACCGCCTGATCGTATTTGAAGGACAAGGTGTCATTTCCCGTTTCCAAGGTTCGTACAGTGAATACATGGAACACGCAAAAGCGAAGAAGACGGCGGTAAAACAGCCGGCCGAAGAGAAAAAGGCGGAAGAAGAGCCGAAGAAAAAGCGCAAAAAGCTTTCATATAAGGATCAGATCGAATGGGACGGCATCGAAGACAAAATCGCCGGCCTTGAAGAAAAGCATCAGCGTCTGGAAGCGGAAATCGCTGAAGCAGGAAGTGATTTCGGAAAGATTCAAGAACTGATGGCCGAACAGGCAAAAACGGCTGAAGAGCTTGAAGCGGCGATGGAGCGCTGGACCGAATTGTCACTGATGATTGAAGAACTTGAGAATTAAGAAAAGCCGGTACGGCCCCCGAGAAGATGGCGGGTCATACCGGCTTTTTTTATCTTGCACAGATGTCTCCCGGCGCTTTAAAGACAAACGTTTTGTCCAAGCAAAGTTTATCAGGCGTAAAAAAGTTTACGTTTACGTTAAGGTTCAAATGGTGTATAATAGAAACAGATACGACAAGAGGGGGATTCACCTTGGAATGGATGAAGATTGATCAAGTTGCCAAGCGAAGCGGATTGACAAAACGAACCATTCGTTTTTACGAGGAGATTGGTTTGATTCCTGCTCCTAAACGGACAGAAGGCGGCGTCCGGCTTTACTCTGAAGATGATATGGAGGAGCTCGAAAAAGTAACCAGCACAAAAGAAGTGCTCGGTTTTTCCCTTCAGGAGCTTCAGCAGTTTATGGAGATGAGCCGTCAGCTGGAATTAAACAAAGAGGGGTACTTGTTGTCACTGGATCCGAAGGAACGGAAAGAAAAGCTGGAAGAGATTCAGCAGGCTTTGAACCACCAGCTTGAGATGATTGATGAGAAGATCAGCACATTTCAGCATTTTAAAACGCGCCTTAACGGAATGAAAGAAAAAGCTGACCGCGCCATTCAATCAATCGAATGATTTTGCTGTAAACGCTATGGATATAGCGTTTCTTTTAATGGATGAAACAGGAGGTTTGGTCAAATGGATACATCATCACAACAGAAAACAGGCTTATTCAGCCAGCCGAAAGCCGTTTGGGCGGTTGCGTTTGCCTGTGTGATTTCCTTTATGGGAATCGGTCTTGTCGATCCGATTCTTCCGGCGATCGCCGCACAATTACATGCTTCACCTAGTGAAGTATCTCTGCTATTTACAAGTTATTTGCTCGTTACCGGTTTTATGATGTTTTTCTCCGGCGCGATTTCAAGCCGGATCGGCGCAAAATGGACGCTGCTTCTCGGACTTATTTTTATCATCGTGTTTGCCGCTCTCGGCGGAAGCTCAAGTTCAATTGCTCAGCTTGTCGGCTATCGCGGCGGCTGGGGGCTTGGGAATGCTCTCTTTATTTCAACCGCGCTTGCCGTCATTGTCGGGGTATCTGTCGGCGGCAGCGCCAAAGCCATTATTTTGTATGAGGCTGCACTCGGCTTGGGGATTTCCGTCGGGCCGCTTGCAGGCGGAGAGCTTGGCAGCATTTCATGGCGCGCTCCGTTCTTCGGAGTGTCTGTCCTCATGTTCATAGCGCTTTGCGCGATTTCACTCATGCTGCCGAAGCTGCCGAAACCGGCAAAACGCGTCGGTGTGTTTGATGCGATGAAGGCGCTCAAATATAAAGGCCTTTTGACAATGGCAGTATCTGCATTCTTATACAACTTTGGATTTTTTATTTTGCTTGCTTATTCTCCGTTCGTGCTGGATTTAGATGAACACGGCCTTGGATACGTCTTCTTCGGCTGGGGGTTATTGCTGGCAATTACGTCAGTCTTTACGGCGCCGCTCGTGCACAAAGCGCTGGGAACAGTGGGTTCGCTCGTCGTTCTCTTTATCGCCTTTGCGGTCATTCTCATCGTCATGGGGATCTGGACTGACCATCAGACGTTGATCATTACATGTATTGTTGTCGCCGGTGCTGTTCTCGGTATGGTGAATACGATCATGACAACCGCTGTAATGGGTTCTGCACCGGTTGAACGTTCAATCGCGTCTTCAGCCTACAGCTCAGTCCGTTTTATCGGCGGTGCGCTCGCTCCGTGGATTGCGGGAATGCTGTCAGAACACTTCACTGCAAGCACACCATATACAGTAGGCGGGATCGTCGTTTTTGTCGGCATGCTTGTCCTTCTCATGGGACGCAAACATCTCGCCGGAATAAAAGCCGGACATTAAGAAAAAAAGGAACTTCCGCACAGGCGGGAGTTCCTTTTTGTGTTTACAGCACTTTCGTCGTCCAAGATTCACAATTCCATGTTTCCGTCGCGATATCCATGTAGAACTCGGGTTCGTGGGAAATCAGCAGAATGGAGCCTTTGTATTCTTTCAGCGCGCGTTTCAGCTCTTCTTTCGCATCGACATCCAGGTGGTTTGTCGGTTCGTCAAGCACGAGCAGGTTTGTTTCTGAATTGATCAGCTTGCACAATCTGACCTTCGCTTTTTCTCCTCCGCTGAGAACGGAGACGCGGCTTTCAATGTGTTTGGTCGTCAGGCCGCATTTGGCGAGGGCGGCGCGGATTTCGTACTGGGTAAAGGAAGGAAATTCGCTCCACACTTCTTCGATGCACGTATTGTTATTGGTTTCTTTCACTTCCTGCTCGAAATAGCCCGTGTATTGATGCTCGCCCCGTTCCACCGTGCCTTCCAGCGGCTGGATTTCACCGAGCAGGCTTTTTAACAGCGTCGTTTTCCCGATGCCGTTTGCGCCGTACAGGGCGACTTTCTGTCCGCGCTCCATTCTGAGATTGAGCGGGCGTGACAGCGGAGTATCGTAGCCGATGACTAAGTCCTTCGTTTCAAAAATGAGCTTGCCTGACGTTCTCGCAGGCTTGAAATGGAATTCCGGTTTCGGTTTTTCGGCCGCCAGTTCGATCATATCCATCTTATCAAGCTTTTTCTGGCGGGACATCGCCATATTTCTCGTGCTGACGCGCGCTTTGTTGCGGGCGACGAAATCTTTCAGCTCAGCCACTTCCTGCTGCTGTTTTTTATAGGCGGCTTCGAGCTGCTGTTTTTTCACTTCGTATACTTCCATAAACTGATGGTAGTCGCCGACATAACGCGTCAGCTCCTGATTTTCCACATGATAAATCAAATTGATCACGCTGTTTAAAAACGGAATGTCGTGAGAAATTAAGATGAACGCATTTTCATATTCCTGTAAATAGCGTTTCAGCCATTCAATATGCTGTTCATCAAGGTAGTTGGTCGGTTCGTCCAACAGAAGGATTTCCGGTTTTTCCAAAAGCAGTTTGGCGAGCAGCACTTTCGTCCGCTGTCCGCCGCTTAAATCTGTGACGTCGCGGTCAAGTCCGACATCCTGCAGGCCGAGGCCGCGGGCGATTTCTTCAACTTTGCTGTCAATCACGTAGAAATCATTGTTTGTCAGGGCGTCTTGAATGACACCGACATCTTCAAGCAGCTGCTCAAGCTCATCAGGGTCTGCTTCGCCCATTTTGTTGTAAATCTCATTCATTTCCTCTTCCATTGCAAATAAGTAATGGAACGCATCCTTCAGCACGTCGCGGATCGTTTTTCCTTTTTCAAGTACGGTATGCTGATCGAGGTAGCCGACACGCACGTTTTTCGCCCATTCAACCTTACCTTCATCAGGCTCAAGTTTTCCGGTAATAATATTCATAAACGTTGATTTACCTTCGCCGTTTGCTCCGATTAAGCCGACGTGTTCCCCTTTTAAAAGACGGAACGATACATTGTTAAAAAGCGCACGGTCACCAAAGCCGTGGCTTAAATCTTTTACGGATAAAATACTCATCATTACACCTCTATCGTTATCAGACACGCTTTTTTTATCATGTGTCTTTCTCATTTATGATTATAAAGGAGGAGACCGTTTGTTAAAAGGCTTGGAAGGAAAAAGAAAATTGCGTTTGGCGCGTGCATTTGAGATACTATGGAGTAGATTTTAAGAATTGAGGAGAACGACATGACCCAAACATGGCCATTTTTACAGCATACACAACCATTTATCGCCGAAAACTGGGAGGCCTCAGGTTTTCAGGAGCCGACCGTCATTCAGGAAAAAGCCGCTCAGGTGATCATGGAAGGGAAAGACGTCATCGCCGAATCCCCGACGGGAACGGGAAAAACATTGGCGTACACGCTTCCGGTTCTGGAGCGGATCAACCCGGAACAGAAACATCCGCAAGTGATCATTTTAGCGCCGTCCCGCGAGCTGGTGATGCAGATTTTCCAAGTGATTCAGGAGTGGAAAAAAGGCTCTGATCTTCGCGCTTTGTCTTTGATCGGCGGAGCAAACGTGAAAAAGCAGGTGGAAAAGCTCAAAAATAAACCGCATATCATTGCGGGCACACCGGGCAGGGTGCTCGAATTGATTCAGGCGAAAAAGCTGAAAATGCATGAAGTCAAGACGATCGTTCTTGATGAAGCGGATCAGCTCGTGACACAGGAACACCGCGAAACGATGAAAAAAATTATTAAAACGACGCTGAAAGACCGACAGCTTTTAAGCTTTTCCGCTACGCTGCAGCCGGAAACAGAACAGGTGCTGAATACCATCGCACACGAACCGGCCGTTTTGAAAGTGGAGCGGAATACGGCGGAAAAAGCACGGGTCACGCATCAATATCTCGTCTGCGATCAGCGGGATAAAGTAAAGCTATTGCAAAAGCTGTCACGGCTGAACGGCATGCAGGCGCTCGTGTTCGTCAGAGATATCGGAAATTTAAGCGTCTATGCGGAAAAACTCGCCTATCATCACGTGGACCTCGGCATCCTGCACGGAGAAGCGAAAAAAATGGAGCGGGCAAAGATATTATCAGCGTTTGAACGGGGAGAATTTCCGCTTCTTCTGGCGACTGACATTGCGGCGCGCGGACTCGATATCGATGATCTTCCGTACGTCATTCACGCGGACATCCCGAATGAAGACGGATATATCCACAGATCCGGCCGGACGGGGCGGGCCGGTAAAGAAGGAACCGTACTCAGCCTTGTCACGCCGATGGAAGAATCCAAACTGAAAAAAATGGCCAAATCACTCGGAATTGAGCTGAAAGAGGCCGTTTATTCAGGCGGAAAATTATCTGAGAAATAAGAAACGGAGGGCGGGAAGCCCTTCTTTTTTATTGTAAAATAATAGAAAAAGGTTCAGGCGGGGAAGTGGGAAGATGGGTTCAATAGACAGATTTCAAATATTGAAGGTACGTGAGCTGAAAATACTTGAACACTGGTTTAAGAACGATAATATCAGACGGAGAATGGATGCGATGCTGCCATTAGATGCGTGGTATGCACGATTGAGTAAAGATGAAAACGATACTGTCATTATGGCACATGACGGGCAGCTTCCGGCAGGCATGGTCTCTATAGAGTTTGTGGAGGAGCGGGCGTATATCGGATTGATCGTCAATCCTTTGTACCAGCTTCAAGGGTACGGAAAACAGATCTTGCAAAAACTGCTGACTGATCCTGGGTTTACCGGCGTGCGGGAATGGGCGGCAAGCATCGAAAAAGACAATCAAATCAGTTTAGCCTGCTTTCAAGCAGCGGGATTCACTTTGGAAGATACGGAGCCTGATGAAGACGGCTTTCTTACTTTGATTCTTCGCGGCTGATCCGAAAAAAAGAAAAGGAGGGGACAAAGCCCTCCTTTTTTTCATCCTCATGTTAACTTAGATCACTGACTTTGATGATCTGTTTGCCTTTGTTTTCCCCTTTAAACAGGCCGAGGAACGCGTCAGGAATATTGTTGAATCCTTCCGTAATCGTTTCTTCATAGTGGAGCTTTCCGTCTTTGAGCCATTCGGCCAATTGTTTCGCGCCTTCGGAAAAGCGGTCAGCATAATCACTGACGATGAATCCCTGCATCAGCGCTTTTGTTTTGATCAGCTTCGGCTGGACGCGGGGGCCCATGTCTTCTTCTTCACTTTCGGTATTGTACGATGAGATCGCTCCGCATACCGGAATGCGGGCGAATTCATTCAGCAGGTTTATCACCGCATCTGAAATCGGTCCGCCGACATTGTCAAAATAGACATCGACGCCGTCAGGACATGCCTGTTCCAGCGCTTTTTGAATATCATCCGCCGTTTTGTAATTAATGGCTTCATCAAATTGAAGCTCCTCTTTCAAATACGCGATTTTTTCATCAGATCCGGCGATGCCGACAACCCGCGCGCCTTTGATTTTGGCAATCTGTCCGACTGTTGAGCCGACGGCGCCCGCCGCGCCTGAAACGACGACGGTTTCGCCTTTTTTCGGACGGCCGATATCGAGCAGCCCGAAGTAAGCGGTCAGTCCGGTCATCCCTAAAATGCCGAGATACGCCTGGGCGGGTGCGATATCCGTATCCAACTTGCGGAGGGCGGACTCATTGACAGCTGAATATTCCTGCCACGCGAGATTTCCGATCACAACATCTCCTTTTTTCAGCTTATCGCCGTCTGTCAGAACCTCGGCAATCACTCCGCCTGTTATGGCTTCATCTAAAGCGAAGGGCTTTACATATGATTTTGTATCCTGCATCCGTCCGCGCATGTACGGATCAACGGACACATAACTCGTTTTCACAAGCACTTCGCCGTCTTTCGGTTCGGGTACGGCAATCGTTTCAAAGCGGAAATCGTCATGAGCGGGAACGCCTTTGGGGCGTCTTGCCAATTGAATTTGCTGCTGATTATTCGGCATACTGAATCCTCCTTCAAGATAAGTGGTTGTTCCAAATGTAACACGAACCATTTCCCGATTACAAAATCAAACCGTCAGCGGTCATAAAAAAAGAAGGGCCAGGGCCCTTCTTTCCTTATATGCATATTTAATAGAATAACCGGTACACATCGGTGTTTTTCTCATGTTCCAAATATTCATAGGCATTCGTTTTTGAAGAATGAAGCATGTCAGCGGTAACGACGGGCTGAAGCGCGGTCAGATAAGAACCCAGCCTATTTTCAATTTCTTTCGGCAGAACGGATTCGATATCACCGATATTGATAATGATAGAGAAAACGAAATCGATATTAATATGAAAAGTATCTTCAGCAAAGGCCGTAAGCTCTTTTATTCCATCCGGGCAGCGGGTATGCCGGCGGAATACCTGCTTCACTAAATCACTGACAACCCAAGCGTTAAATCGCTGTTCCGGTGAAAAGTAATGAATAGGAACCACCTCCCTGCTTAATCGGCTCATGAAGATTTTTATTTTTCTGATAAAAGTAGCTTTCCCTACTGTAACATGTCCCGCCAGAAAATATCCACCGACAATCTGCCCGTTTTACTCACGGAACTCTCTTTCTATTGTTTGACCTTTGGTTGAGCGGGTAAACATCAAATATACAAAAACAAAAGGGAGGACTTATCAATGAAACCGGTAGTAAGAGAATATACAAATGATCAAAAACTAATGCAGGACGTAAAAGAGCTTCAGCAGCTGGGTGTTGCAAAAGAGGATGTATATGTGCTTTCACATGATGACGACAGAACGGACCGCCTGGCCGATAATACTGATGTCAATACCATCGGAGCGAAAGAAACGGGCATTAAACACGCGGTCGGCAATATGTTTAATAAAAAAGGCGACGAGCTCCGCAACAAAATTCACGAAATCGGCTTTTCAGAAGAGGAAGCGTCACAATTTGAAAAGCGCTTAGATGAAGGAAAAGTTCTTCTGTTTGTCACGGATAATGAAAAAGTGAAATCATGGGCGTAAGCTGAACAGATCCCAAGGGGTTTTCGGTCCCTTGGGATTTTTTTGCGGTTTCCGCAATAAAACCGAAAGGCACATTCTGTACATTTTCGGTGCTGTTTCTCAACTGATTTGATACAATTCGATTGTAATAAATTGGAACAAAGAATCAGGAGGAGCACAATTCATGAAAAAAATGTTATTTATGCTGGCGGTTTGTTTATGTATGATCCCTGCAGACGTCTATGCCGCTGATCTGGGACGGCAGACGTTAGGAACAAATGACGGCTGGGGAGCCGCTTCCGGCGGGACAACCGGCGGCGCGAAAGCCTCTTCATCGAATGTATATACCGTATCAAACAGACAGCAGCTCGTTTCCGCATTAGGGGGAAGCGCCAACAGCACGCCGAAGATTATTTACATACAAGGCACAATCAATATGAATACGGACGACCGCAATAAAACACTCGGCTTTAATGATTATAAAGATCCGGCATATGATCTCAACGCTTATCTGAAGGCGTACGACCCGGACAAATGGGGGAAAAAAGCGCCGTCAGGCACCCAGGAAGACGCCAGACAGCGATCGCAAAAAAACCAGAAGGCACGGGTCGTGATTGACATCCCTTCAAATACGACGATCATCGGCTCGGGTTCAAATGCCAAAGTGACAGGCGGAAGTTTTAATATAAAGAACGGTGTCGAC
Organism: Bacillus sp. IS1; assembly: GCF_032461585.1. Lineage (NCBI taxonomy): Bacteria > Bacillati > Bacillota > Bacilli > Caryophanales > Bacillaceae > Bacillus > Bacillus sp. IS1. Next base: position 151,322 of record NZ_JAWCWR010000004.1, read on the forward strand.
AATGTCATCATCCGCAACATTGAATTTCAAGACGCTTACGACTATTTTCCGCAATGGGACCCGACGGACGGCAGCAGCGGCAACTGGAACTCGGAATATGACAATATCACCATTAACGGCGCGACGCACATCTGGATCGATCATTGCACCTTTAATGACGGATCGAATCCCGACAGCGGTTTTCCCTACTATTACGGGAGAAAATATCAGCACCATGACGGCCAGACGGATATAGCCAACGGGGCGAATTATATTACATTGTCCTATAATAAATATCATGACCATGACAAAGGCTCCGTCATCGGAAACAGCGACAGCAAGACGTCGGATGAGGGAAAACTGAAGGTGACCCTTCACCATAACTATTACCAGAACATCGTCCAGCGCGCGCCGCGGGTCCGGTACGGGCAGGTTCATATTTATAATAATTTTTATGCAGGCTCTAAAAGCGCCGCATACCCGTTCAGCTATGCGTGGGGCGCGGGCCACGCGTCGAAAATATATGCCCAGAATAATGTTTTTGAAGTGCCGGGACTGGCTGCTGATAAAGTCATCAGCGTCTTCAGCGGCGGAAAAGCGCTTCATGAAGACGGCACTCTTTTAAACGGCTCCTCCATTAACTCGTCAGCCGCCAACGGATTAAGTCAGTCCGTCGGCTGGACACCGTCATTGCACGGTTCCATCGGCTCATCATCAAATGTAAAATCAGATGTTATATCTAAAGCCGGGTCGGGCATATTAAAATAATAAACAAGAAGCACAAAGGAAAATATTCCTTTGTGTTTTTTAATTAACAAAAACGTTTATTAACTTAGTTAAGTAGTAAAATGGGATAGGGGATGGAAGACAACAAAATAGGAGGAGACCTGTAATGGCTTCAGAAAAAGACGCAAAAAAACAGCAGGCAGTAAAAATCATTCCTTTGCTTATTACTGTTGCTGTGGGATTAATCATTTGGTTTATTCCCGCGCCGTCCGGACTTGAACCTAAAGCATGGCATTTGTTCGCTATTTTTGTCGCAACAATTATCGGCTTTATCTCCAAGCCCTTGCCAATGGGCGCAATTGCAATTTTTGCATTGGCAGTCACCGCGTTAACGGGAACGCTATCTATTGAAAATACGTTAAGCGGATTTGGAAACAAGACAATCTGGCTGATTGTCATCGCCTTTTTTATTTCCCGGGGATTTATCAAAACCGGGCTCGGCGCCAGGATTTCTTACGTATTCGTACAACGGTTCGGGAAGAAAACACTCGGCCTTTCTTATGCACTGCTTTTCAGTGATTTAATTTTATCACCTGCCATTCCGAGCAATACGGCACGGGCGGGCGGCATTATTTTTCCTATTATCAGATCATTATCCGAAACTTTCGGATCAACGCCGGCAGACGGAACAGAGCGGAAAATCGGCGCTTTCTTATTAAAAACCGGTTTTCAAGGAAACTTGATTACGTCTGCGATGTTTTTGACGGCAATGGCGGCGAACCCGCTGATCGCCAAGCTGGCCCACGATGTCGCAGGGGTGGACATCACATGGACAAGCTGGGCAATCGCGGCCATTGTACCGGGATTGGCGAGCTTAATCATTACGCCGCTCGTCATTTATAAGCTGTATCCGCCGGAAATTAAAGAAACACCGGATGCGGCTAAAATCGCAACGGAAAAATTGAAAGAAATGGGTCCGTTTAAAAAATCCGAACTCTCCATGGTCATCGTCTTTTTATTGGTGCTTGCGCTGTGGATTTTCGGAGGAAGCTTAAATATTGACGCAACGACGACGGCCCTGATCGGATTATCCGTTTTGCTTTTGTCACAGGTATTAACATGGGAGGACATCAAAAAAGAACAAGGTGCATGGGATACGCTGACTTGGTTCGCGGCGCTTGTGATGCTGGCGAATTTCCTGAATGAGCTCGGTATGGTGTCTTGGTTCAGCAATATGATGAAATCTTCTGTTTCCGGTTTTTCATGGATTGTGGCATTTATGATTCTGATTGTCGTGTATTATTACACGCATTACTTCTTTGCGAGCGCAACCGCGCATATCAGCGCCATGTATGCGGCATTTCTCGCCGTCATCGTGGCGGCAGGCGCTCCGCCGCTGTTGGCGGCGCTCAGCCTGGCGTTTTTCAGCAACCTTTTCGGTTCTACGACGCATTACGGCTCAGGAGCGGCTCCGGTCTTTTTCGGAGCGGGTTATATATCGCAAAGCAAATGGTGGTCCATCGGCTTTATCCTGTCAATCGTCCATATTGTGACATGGCTTGTGATCGGCGGATTATGGTGGAAAGTATTAGGGTTATGGTAGAAGAAAAAAGGCAGACTCAGGTCTGCCTTTTTTTATTTCTGTAGGGAATGGGAAGGGCCTGCACATGATGACTTCAGTGCGAATAGAATATGGCCGGGGTGATAATATGAGCAGCGGCCGTGATCAATACATGATATTGAAACAGAAACCTTACAAATATATGAGCAGACATATGAAAGGCCGGTATGAACAATTACCATGTGAACTTGAAAGACCGGAAACAGGGACGGAAAAACGGTTTCCATCTTCAGATGAAAATCGATCTGCCTTGTGCGTACCCGGGCTGCGAGGTCCCGAAGGCAAAAGAGGACCCGCCGGCTCCCGCGGTCCGCAAGGGGAGGCCGGTCCGCCCGGTCCACCGGGGCCTGAGGGGCCGCCGGGAGCGGTTCCTGCGGTAGCTTTTCAAAATACAGCAGACCAGATGATGATTCCGTTAGAAGGAACACCGATAAACGTGTTAAGCACAGTGATAGCCGCGCCGACAGATCAATTGGTGAAAACGGATGCCGTCATACAAGTAAATGTGGAATTAGACCCGCTCGCGTCTCATTTCTCATTGGTCTTAGCTGTCGATCTGCAAAGAAATGGCGTATCGATACAAACACAGAGACAAGAGCGGAACCTCTTTTCTTCAGGCGGACAAATCATAGGAATTCCTTTTACGTACATCGACGAAATGAAGGCGGATGAAACAGCCGCGTACCAGCTCTATTTATCCGTCCTTTCTTCGAATCTCGTAACACAAGTCGCAGCGGCAAACCGCTCCCTCATTGCGACGGGATTCCCCATTCAAGGATCGGACTAAGGTGATGAGTAGAAATCACCTTTTTTATTTAGGTTGTCAAAACACAGCCCGTATTAATATGCTGTCTTAATAGGTAAGACGGTCAACAACGGGAAGGAGAGGGAAAAAGATTGAATGAATAATCCGATTATAAACGGGAGCTTTGAAACCGGTACATTAGCAGGGTGGAGTTCGGCCAATACCCAGATTAACAGTTTGTTTGCACATTCAGGGAGATATTCCGCGCAATTTATTGGAGCTCAGCCATATGCTTACCTCAGTCAAATCGTTCCCATTTCAGCCAAGTCAGTGACTCTATTCGTATCACTCGCAACGCTCGGAAATGAGCCAAGTCCCCAAGTAACTCTCCAGATCATCTATGTCAGCGCAGCAGGTGAACAAATCAGTTCCATTCAAGAAAATATTACACCCGGAAATTTGCCGAACGTGCTCTTTCACACATGGTCTGAAATCTATAAAACAAGCAGTGTGCCTTCTGGCGCGGCCTCTGCCGTCATTGTATTAAGTAAAGTTTCTTCCGGCACGGTTTTAATAGACGATGTTTCATTGGCGCAAACCGGGGGTGAACCTGGCGTTACAGGAATTACAGGTCCCACAGGAGTGACCGGAGCAAGAGGAGCGACCGGAGTAACTGGTGTAACGGGATCAACTGGTTCAACCGGGGCAAGAGGGCCAACAGGAGCGACGGGGTCGACAGGAGCAATCGGTTCAACTGGAGTGACCGGAGCAAGAGGAGCGACCGGAGTAACTGGCGCCACAGGACCAACTGGTGTAACAGGGGCAACGGGAGTAACAGGATCAATCGGAGTGACAGGTCCAACCGGAGTAATCGGGTCAACAGGAATAACAGGCGCAACAGGCCCAACGGGAGTAACCGGAGCAACTGGTGTGACGGGGACAACTGGCTCAGCTGGTGCAACCGGCCCGACTGGAGAAACGGGTCCAACTGGTTCAACGGGAGTGACTGGTGCAACAGGAGAAACCGGCTCAACGGGTGCAACGGGATCGACAGGCACAATCGGTTTAACCGGAGAAACGGGTCCAACTGGTGTAACCGGAGAAACGGGTCCAACTGGTGTAACCGGTTCAACCGGAATAACAGGAGTTACCGGCCCGACTGGTGTAACGGGATCAACTGGAGTAACAGGATCAGCAGGACCAACTGGAGTAACCGGCTCAATCGGGTTGACAGGATCAACTGGTGTAACAGGCCCAACCGGAGCGGCAGGTTCAACAGGAGTAGCCGGATCGACAGGAGAAACCGGCTCAACTGGTGCGACGGGATCAACTGGTGCGACCGGTTCAACCGGATCAACCGGCGCAACGGGCGCCACTGGCATAACCGGAGCAACTGGGGTAGCAGGTTCAACCGGAGTAACGGGGTTAACCGGAGCAACTGGTGTGACTGGCCCGACGGGGGTCACGGGATCGACAGGAGTAACAGGGGTAACCGGGGCGACGGGAGAAACAGGCTCAACCGGAGCGGCAGGTTCAACAGGAGTAGCCGGATCGACAGGAGAAACCGGATCAACAGGAGTTACTGGCCCGGCTGGGGTCACGGGCTCAACTGGTGTAACAGGCCCAACCGGATCGACAGGAGCAACAGGGTCAACCGGGTCAACTGGAGCGACTGGTCCAACTGGTGTAACCGGATCAACAGGAGAAACGGGTTCAACTGGAGCAACCGGCCCAACGGGAGATGTCGGCCCAACCGGAGAAACGGGTCCAACTGGTGTAATGGGCTCAACTGGTTCAACGGGAGTAACTGGACCAACAGGAGCAACAGGGTCAACTGGTTCAACAGGAGAAACCGGGCCAACGGGAGAGATCGGCCCAACAGGCGCAACCGGAGAAACGGGTTCAACTGGAGTAACAGGCCCAACTGGTGTGACTGGCCCAACTGGTGTAACTGGTTCAACCGGAGAAACTGGTTCGACCGGGGATACCGGGGCTACTGGAGTAACAGGCCCAACCGGAGTAACCGGGTCGACAGGAATAACCGGAGCCACGGGGATAACAGGAGCAACAGGAGCAACAGGAGCAACAGGGCCAACAGGAACAACAGGCTCAATCGGAGCGACCGGTTCAACTGGAGCAACCGGCCCAACCGGCTCGACCGGTCCAACGGGAGTAACAGGAGCGACTGGGGTAACTGGTGCAACCGGAGCAACCGGATCGACAGGAGAAACCGGATCAACTGGAGCGACGGGATTAACTGGAGCGACCGGAGTAACAGGGGCAACAGGATCAACAGGAGTTACTGGCCCGGCTGGGGTCACGGGCTCAACTGGTGTAACAGGCCCAACCGGATCGACAGGAGAAACGGGTCCAACAGGAGCGACCGGAGTAACGGGCCCAATCGGAGTGACTGGTGCAACAGGAGAAACAGGAGAAACAGGAGAAACAGGAGAAACAGGTGCAACCGGGGGAACAGGTCCAACGGGAGATGTCGGCCCAACCGGAGTAACGGGTCCAACTGGTGTAACGGGATCAACAGGAGCAACGGGCTCAACTGGTGTAACTGGGGCAACAGGAATAACCGGCGCAGCAGGGCCAATAGGAGAAACCGGCCCAACGGGAGAGACCGGTGCAACCGGAATAACAGGAACAACCGGAGAAACGGGATCGACAGGAGCGACTGGTGTAACCGGGGGAACGGGAACAACCGGCTCGACTGGAGCAACAGGACCAACAGGACCAACAGGACCAACAGGACCAACAGGAGAAACCGGTCCAACTGGTGTAACGGGCTCAACTGGTTCAACGGGAGTAACAGGCCCAACTGGTGTAACTGGTTCAACGGGAGAAACCGGCGCAACAGGGATTACTGGCTCAACAGGAGAAAACGGAGTAACAGGCCCAACCGGCGCGACTGGCTCAACTGGCTCAACTGGCTCAACTGGCTCAACTGGAGTAACAGGAGCAACAGGAACAACCGGAGAAACTGGCTCGACCGGAGCCACTGGGGCAACAGGTCCAACCGGAGCCACTGGAGTAACAGGCCCAACGGGAGTAACAGGAGCGACCGGTTCAACTGGAGAAATCGGGCCAACAGGCTCAACCGGAGAAACTGGCCCAGCCGGAGAAACTGGCCCAGCCGGAGTGACTGGCTCAACCGGAGCGACCGGTTCAACTGGAGCAACCGGCCCAACCGGTTCGACCGGTCCAACGGGAGTAACAGGAGCGACCGGTTCAACTGGAGAAATCGGGCCAACTGGCTCAACAGGAGAAACTGGCCCAGCCGGAGTGACTGGCTCAACCGGAGCAACAGGGCCAACAGGAACAACAGGCTCAACCGGAGCGACCGGTTCAACTGGAGCAACCGGCCCAACCGGCTCGACCGGTCCAACGGGAGTAACAGGAGCGACTGGGGTAACTGGTGCAACCGGAGAAACCGGATCGACAGGAGAAACCGGATCAACTGGTGCGACGGGATTAACTGGAGAAACCGGTGCAACAGGAGCAACAGGAGCAACAGGAGTTACTGGCCCGACTGGGGTCACGGGCTCAACTGGTGTAACTGGTTCAACCGGAGAAACCGGTGCAACAGGGATTACTGGCTCAACAGGTGAAACCGGTGCAACTGGAGTTACTGGCGCAACCGGAGAAACTGGCTCGACCGGGGATACCGGAGCTACTGGAGAAACCGGCGCAACAGGGGCAACGGGGGTAACTGGAGAAATCGGCCCAACGGGAGAGACCGGTCCAACCGGATCAACAGGCTCAACCGGAATAACAGGATCAACTGGAGCAACGGGATCGACAGGAGAAACTGGTGCAACCGGAGTAACCGGGGCAACAGGAGAAACAGGAGAAACCGGCCCAACCGGAGTAACAGGAGCGACAGGATCAACAGGAGCAACCGGAGCGACCGGTGTAACTGGGTCAACAGGAATAACCGGAGCAACGGGCGCCACTGGAATAACTGGAATAACTGGAGCAACTGGAACAACCGGTTCAACGGGGTCAACCGGTTCAACAGGAGAAACTGGCCCAACAGGAATAACCGGAGCGACAGGTACAACAGGCCTAACGGGTGTAACTGGTCCAACTGGAGTAACAGGAACAACCGGCGCAACGGGAATAACTGGAGAAACCGGAGCAACAGGAATAACAGGCTCAACCGGAATCACGGGCCCAACCGGTGTTACAGGATCGACAGGCTCAACCGGAGAAACTGGCCCAACAGGATCGACAGGAGCGACTGGGGTAACGGGTGTAACCGGCTCAACCGGCCCAACTGGGGTCACGGGCTCAACCGGAGCAACGGGTCCAACTGGTGTAACCGGTGTAACGGGAACAATCGGCTCGACTGGTGTAACTGGTCCAATCGGAGTAAGCGGGTCAACAGGAATAACAGGAGAAACTGGCCCAACGGGAGAAACAGGCGCGACAGGACCAACCGGCCTAACCGGCTCAACAGGGCCAACAGGTTTAACAGGATCAACAGGAGCAACCGGAACCACGGGTTCAACCGGTTTGACTGGAGTAACCGGCTCAACCGGCTCGACCGGAGTAACCGGAATAACGGGCCCAACAGGAGCGACAGGCACAACCGGCTTGACGGGTGTAACGGGGACAACCGGCTCGACAGGCACAACCGGCTCGACTGGAGTAACAGGCTCAACAGGAGTAACCGGCGTAACAGGAATAACAGGATCAACTGGAGTAACGGGAACAACCGGCCCAACTGGGGCAACTGGAGTAACGGGAGTAACAGGGTCAACAGGAGTAACAGGGGCAACGGGAGTAACAGGGTCAACAGGAGTAACAGGGGCAACGGGAGTAACAGGGTCAACAGGAGTAACTGGAGCAACGGGAGTAACAGGGTCAACAGGAGCAACGGGATCGGCAGGCTCAACCGGCCAAACCGGTTCAACAGGAGTAACTGGGGCAACGGGAGTAACAGGAGCGACCGGAGCCACTGGGGCAACGGGAGTAACCGGCACAACCGGCACAACAGGAGTAACCGGAGCCACTGGAGCCACTGGAGCAACAGGAGTAACCGGCGCCACAGGCAGTACACCGGCCTTGCTCTTCACAAGAACCAACGGGCCGCTCACTGTTTATCCGCCGTTAAATACAGAAGTTCCCGTTGCTACGCTGGCAATCCCAGTTAATGCTTTGCAGAATGTAAAGCTTGATTATGCCCTCAGTGTCGCGATAACATCTGCAGCCAATTCAAACTTTGTTTTTGAGGTGAGATTATATAGGGGAACAGTACAAATTCATACAAGAACTCTGTCGCGAACTAATACTACCGCAGCTACGGAAAGTTTTTCGATTGCGGACACAACAGTGGATACTGCGCCGACCTCAGGAACAAACACGTACCAGCTAAGGATTATTTTAACAACTGCTAATAATTTAACGGCAGCAACTGCTCTCAATATCGATTTTAACAGCATAAGTTTCCCGACAACCTAATGATAACAGCAGACTGATATTTTAAAGATGAAAGACCTGACTTATGCACAGTTAGGTCTTTTTTTCTGTGAAAAAAGCTGTGCATGATGCAGCCTTAAAGACCATTTGAAAATTTGCCCAATAGAAGCGGGGTTTTGCCACACCTTTTTTCTTCGTGGAAATATTATGCAAATAGAGGTGGTGTAATGAGAAAAGGAGATACTTGGTATAACAGATACGACTCTTGGGATTACGACTGCCGGAATTGCAATGATTGTTGCTGTCATTTTCAACATAAAAGAAGAAATCAAAGGCGCAGTTATCAAAATCGAGCACATTGCTGTGAAGGATTCTGTTGCGAAAACTCTTGCTGTCATGAAAGATGGTGTCCATGCTGTCATCCAAATCATTTTCATGTAAGAGGATTCACCGGAGCAACGGGGTGCACCGGAGCAACGGGGCTGACCGGAGCAACAGGGCTGACTGGAGCAACGGGGTTCACTGGAGCAACGGGGTTTACCGGAGCAACGGGATTCACCGGAGCAACGGGCTCGACCGGGAATACCGGAGCGACTGGGGTAACAGGCGCCACCGGGGTAACGGGGGCAACTGGGGTAACAGGCGCCACGGGAGTAACGGGAGCCACCGGAGCTACTGGACTAACCGGAGCAACCGGCGTCACTGGAGATCCCGGCGCGACTGGAGATCCCGGCGCGACTGGAATAACAGGCGCCACCGGGGTAACGGGGGCAACTGGGGTAACAGGCGCAACCGGAGTAACGGGAGCCACGGGAGTAACGGGAGCCACTGGAGTAACCGGAGCGACCGGAGTAACCGGAGCAACCGGGGATACTGGAGCGACCGGAGTAACAGGTGCTACCGGTGTAACCGGGGATACTGGAGTAACGGGAGCCACCGGGCTCACCGGCGCAACCGGAGTAACGGGAGCCACGGGGATAACCGGAGCAACTGGATTAACCGGTGCCATCGGGGTAACGGGGGCAACTGGGGTAACAGGCGCAACTGGAGTAACGGGAGTAACCGGGGATACTGGGGCGACCGGAGTAACAGGCGCAACCGGAGTAACGGGATCAACTGGAGTAACCGGGGTAACCGGAGTAACAGGGGCCACCGGAGTGACAGGGGCCACCGGAGCCACTGGAGAAACCGGAGTAACGGGAGTAACGGGAGTAACGGGAGTAACGGGAGTAACAGGTGTCACCGGAGTAACGGGAGCCACGGGGATAACGGGAGCCACTGGAGTAACCGGTGCCACGGGAGCAACCGGGGTAACCGGAGCTACTGGAGCGACCGGAATAACGGGAGCCACTGGAGTAACGGGAGCCACCGGAGTAACAGGCGCCACCGGAGATACTGGAGCAACCGGGATAACCGGAGATACTGGAGCGACCGGAATAACGGGAGCAACCGGAGCAACAGGAATAACAGGAGCAACCGGGGTAACCGGAGCAACCGGGGTAACGGGAGCCACCGGAGTAACCGGAGTAACGGGAGTAACCGGAGTAACAGGAGCGACCGGAATAACGGGATCAACTGGAGCAACCGGAGCAACCGGAGCAGGCGCGATCATTCCTTATGCTTCAGGTCTTCCCACTGCCGTGACGACCATTGCCGGCGGATTAATCGGAACGGTGAGCCTTGTCGGGTTCGGCAATTCTGTGACGGGCGTCAATGTCGGAGGGGGAGGTGCAATTGATCTTACCGGGGCCGGAGGGACTCTGCTGAACTTTGCTTTTTCTGCTCCGAGAAGCGGAACCATTACATCAATTGCCGCCTATTTCAGTACAACCGCAGCATTGTCGCTTGTCGGCTCGACTGTTACGATAACCGCACAATTATACAGTTCCACAGTGCCGAACAATACGTTCACGCCGATCCCCGGAGCATCCGTCACTTTAGCTCCTCCCCTCACCGGCATATTGTCAATCGGCAGCATCAGCAACGGAATCACGACAGGGCTGAACATTGCGGTAACTCCTCAAACCCGGCTGTTAATGGTATTCTCCGCCACTGCGACCGGCCTTTCGCTTATTAATACAGTGGCGGGATATGCAAGCGCGGGAGTTACGATTTCTTAAGTGAAAACGGCCAGACTGGTGCGGATCATCTAAGCTTGGAGAAGATATCACTTTTTCTTCAAGCTTTTTTGTTTTTACTTTTTGGGTAAATAAAGGCTGACGGGAATTTCCCGACAGCCGGCAGAAGTATTTACAAGCCTTCTGAAGTTAATCAGTATCTTAATGAAGACGTTTTTAGTGAGTTCGAATCATCCGTTGTGCCGGGAGTGTGGATCATCATCGAAACAGCGGTGCCCTCATCCGGGGTGCTGGTGATCGTCAATTCACTTCCGCAAAAATGCTTCAGCCGCCGATTGATATTTTTCAAGCCGACACGGCGATTAACATCAGAAGACAAAATATCTTCCTGTATGTCCGGCATGATGCCGGTTCCATTATCCTCCACTTTGATTAAATACGTGTTTTCGCCTTGTTTTTTCGCTGTCAGCTTTATCCGTCCGCCGCCTCTTTTCTTACTGATCCCGTGATGAACGGCGTTTTCCACCAATGGCTGTATCATTAAAGGCGGAAGGGGGAAGTCAATGTCCTGTTCAATATCAAAAAGGATATCAAGCCGTTTGCCGAAGCGTGTTTTTTCTATAGAAAGATATGACGAAATGATAGAAAGTTCGTTTCTGAATGAGCTGATGTCCGAAGTGTTTTGAAAATCAAAACTCATCCTTAAATAGTTTGTAAATGCAGCAGTCGTTTCCCGGGCTTTTTCAATATCCAAATGGCTGAGCGCGATGATCGTATTTAATACATTGTAAAGAAAATGAGGCTTAATTTGCGACTGAAGAAAAGCCATTTCCAAATTTGTGGCTTGGTGAGCCGTATGCTTCATCAAAATTAAATTTTTAATACGCGCGGTGAATTCAGAGTAATGATAAGGCTTTTGTAAAATGTCGTTTGCTCCGGCATGAAACGCCTTGTATTTGTCATGGCTGATAATGGCTGCCGTAACGATAAGAACCGGCAGATCGACCATGCTGAATCTTTCGCGGATGATTGTGCAGACTTCAAAACCCGTCATGTCGGGCATCATCAAGTCTAATATGACCAAGTCAAGCTTCGAGGAAGAGACAGCTTGAAGCGCCTCTTTTCCGCTTTTTACTGCGATTACGTTATAAGGAACACCTTCCAGCATATCAGTTAAAATTTTCAAACTCTCGATGTTATCGTCCACGATCAGAATCGTCGGAGCCTCGATTTTTTCTGAGTGATAAGGCGTGACCAGCGAAATATCCGGCATTCTCTGTCCGGGCTGTGATTTAGGAAGTTCGGTCTTTGCTTCCGGTAAAGAATCAATTTTAGCGGCGGGTAACGTAAAATGAAAGGCTGATCCTTGCGCCGCCGCTGACTCCGCCCAGATGTCCCCGTTTTGGAGCTTGACGAGCTGTTTCACAATACTTAAACCTAAACCCGTTCCATCTTCTTCCGTCCCTTCCGCTTGCTGAAAAGAATCAAAAATGGTTTCAAGATCAGCCTCAGGAATGCCGCTGCCGGTATCGGCCACCTTGATTTGAATCATTTTGTCATTCAGGCTTTCAGCAGAAAGAATAATGTTCCCCTCGGATGTGTACTTGATTGCGTTTTCAACAAGATTGGTTAAGATTTGCCGGAATCGGTTTTCATCTGCAAGCACCAAAGGGAGATCGTCCGGCACATGATTAAGAATGGCAAGTTTTTTATGTTTGGATAAAAGCCGGTAGAAGTTCATCTCACTGCATATGACGGCATGCACATCGACGGGAACCGGACGAATCTGCAGCATACCCTGCTTCATTTTTTCCAAATCAAGAATATCATTTACGAGATCAGAAAGTCTGTAGCCCATACGGATGATCAGCTGCATATTTTCTTTCTCTTCCTCTATCGTCTTCTTTTTTCTGCCGGCTACAAGGGTTTGGCATATATTAATAATGCTGTTCAGCGGCGTCTTGAATTCGTGTGAAGTTTTGGCGATAAATTCATCTTTCAGTTGGTCGATTTTGACTAATTTCCGTGAGAGGACTTCATTGTCCCGGAAAGCTCCGGCGAATTGCTGCGCCATCAGAAGAACCACCGCCAATAAAGCGATGACTGTCGGCAATGAATAGATCGAATTAAAAGAAAAAGCCGTTTTGCCGCTGTAAGCTGAAATGGTTGTAAGAATCACAAAAGCGCTCATCGAGACGGATGCGAGTGTAAGGTACGTGCTTCCTTTTATTTTTCTTATGGCGGCAATCGTAAAAATATATGTAATATAAAACAGAGTCGTAACGGCAAGCACAGAATGTAAAATGTATGAGAGGTGGTCAATGAAACTTCCGGACATAAAATCAGTGATCAAGATGATCCCGGATAAAGCGGTTAAAATGGTGATCGTCGTTTTTGAAACAATTTCTCTGTATGCATAAAAGAGATAAAGAAAAACCGCTATGCTGACAAGCACGGTTGAGATGATACGCAAGGAATTCAGCAATGAAAATGAAATAGACGGAAAGAGGAGAAAGATAATTCTTTCTTTCCCGATCATAAGAATAATGGCTGAAAAAAGCAGACACATCACGGAAAAGAACAATAAATGTTTATCCTTTGTCCGTTGGAGAAAAAAGCCGAGAAAATATAAACCGGTAATGAAAAAAGCCGTAATCATAATGGAATCATTGAAAAAGGAAATTTGATTCTCGCGTATAATTTGTTCTTGAGTCCCAAACGTTATCGGTTTTGCGATCCCCCAGCCGGGAACTTTTCCGAAATTCGAAAAATGCAGGACAAGTTCATTGTCACCCTTGCGAAGCGTGAAAAAGCTGCTGTACGGTTTGTTCTGCGCCTTAAAATCAGCTTTTTCTGAAGGAATGCCGCTCTGTCCGATTACTTTTCCATTAAGGTAAAGGCGGTTTGAACTGTAGATAAAAGATGTGCTGATCCCCAAAACCTGATTGTCTTCATTTGATCGGATTGTCAGTTTGTACGTCCCGTAATCCACATCGGCCGTTTTTCCGAACAGCTTCACATTGACAGGGACATCAACGAGTACGGGATTTTTCCCTTTTGCTGAATGAAGCGCCTGCGGTGACAGCATCTGATTTGGATATAGAATCCATTTCCCGTTCAGCTGGACATTTCCATCCTTTTGAAAATCCCACTTTTCCAGATTGATCACTCCCTGTTCCGCTTGAGGGAGGGATGATCCTGAAAAATGATCCATGGCCATAAAAATCATAAAGAAGGCAGCATAGCCGCAAATAATCGAAATCGAAATGAATTTTTCTTTCACATCATTACTCCTTTATCCCATTCAGGGTCATTCTATTATCCTATTCAATGTACAAATATTGTAATCACAAACTTTATAATACAACAAGAGAAAGAAAAAGAATCCAACTATATAGGGCGTTGGACATGGTATAATTGAAATTATTTTCAGATATCTATATTGACGGGTGGGATGCGGTTTGAAAGCGTTAATTGTGGATGATGAGGAACTGGCATTGCTTCATTTTAAGCGTATGCTTGAGCGGACAAACGCCTTTCAATCTATTATAACGTTTCAAGATCCGGCGGAAGTTCTGGAGCATTCGGAGCTTTCAGAAGCTGATGCGGTGTTTCTTGACATTGAAATGCCCGGGATAAACGGTATTGAGCTTGCTGAATCGATTCAGGAGCTCAATGAAAATATCCAAGTTATTTTTATCACCGCTTATAATGAATTCGCGATCAAAGCGTTTGAATTAAATGCTGTCGATTATCTTTTAAAACCGGTTGACCATGCCCGGCTGCTGACAACTGTTGAGCGAATCCGAATGAATAAAAAACTCAGGACGGCAGACGAGAATACCGGGACGGATTATGTTATACAATGTTTTGGCAACCTGGACTTTTATCAATCGGTAAATGGTGTCAAAACATACATAACAGTCAAGTGGAGAACATCCAAAGCCCGTGAACTGTATGCATTTTTACTTCTTAATCAAGGGCGCACGGTCAGTAAAGACATGCTGATGGAAATGTTTTGGCCTGCTTATGATGTATCAAAAGCAAGCACCCAGCTCTACTCGACAATATATCAGATACGGAAATTAATCGGTCAGCTGCCCTTCAGCCAATCAATAGAAAATACCGATATAGGATACATTCTCCGGCTTTCCGGAGTAAAGGTTGATACAGTGGAATGGGAAAAAACATTAAAAGAGGCTCCTCCGCTCAGCGCAGCTGCACTAACCCGGTATATGGACATTGTCATGTCATATGAGAACCATTATCTCATGGAGAATGGCTATCTGTGGGCAGAGCCGGAAAAAGCGCGTCTGGCCCATCTGTGGCTCAGCAAAGCGTACGAACTGATTGGTCTTCTCATCCAAGAGAAGAACGATCATCAAGCGATGGACGTTTGCCTGCAGGTCGAGAAAATAGAGCCCGGTGACGATAAAATTATACAATACAAACTGCAGTTATTTAATAAACTGGGAAAGGTAGAAGAGGCGATAAAGGAATACGAACGCTATAAACAATTGAAGGATAAAATCAATTGACGATTGAATGACCGGACCGGCTGATGCCGGTCTTTTTTTGTGCGCTATTTCTGAAATGATCACATGTACAGAATTTGTATAGGCCGATTTCATACAATGTAGTTTGGTTCGGATAAGGAGAATCCCATGCTTACCGGCTTGTTCGAACGTAAGTCTATATAAAAGGGGAGGAATAAGACATTGGGAGTGAGGAACTTTTCGTTCAGCCAGAAAAAAAGCAAAAGGCTGAGGGCGGCATTGATTTCATGCTTCACGCTGTTTTTCATCTTCAGCCAAGTTGTCAGCTTTACTCCGATCGCAGCCGCTTCCGGATCACAACAAAGCGAGAGCGGGTTCTTTGATTCAGTTACAGTCAAAGACGGCAGACAGCAGACCGTTGACGGATCAAAAGCCAGTGAGCCCGCTTTAGCACCGGGAGATAAAGTGACACTGACATACGAATGGTCACTAAAACACAAGGAAGATGCAAGTGACCGGAATATCACCATAAAGATTCCGGAAAGTTTTACATTAGATAACGATGCCGAAGGTGAGCTGACATCAGCTGATCGGGTGATCGGTATATATAAAGCTGAAGCAAAAAGCAGCACGCTGGAAGTGAAAGTGAACGATGCTGAAGCGGATGCCGGGAATGCCAAAGGCGTCATTACACTGTCGGCGAAGTTTACTCCCGACATAACAGATGAGACGAAAATGGCAAAAGCTCTTTTTCAACTGGATGCCGGCAAGACCCAGCAGGTGTTAATCCCTGTGAAGAAAGACGGAACAACGGATTCCGATACAGAAAAAAACACCTCTTCAACACCTGCTGAACCTCAGGAAAAGACAGAGAAAAAGTCAGCATCTGCAGGCGGCGGGGAGAAAGCAGAACAGACAACGAAATCAAAACCTTCTGCTAAACGCAGTCAATCAAAAATGGTGATTACAAGCAAATCTGCCGCTAAAAGCCTTCAATCAGGCGGAAGCCGGATTACGCAAAATATTTTAACTGATGTGAAATTGACGGATGAAAAAGGAAAACCATATGACAAAAACAACCGTGCGAATACGAACTCTCCGGCAAATATCACCATTCAATGGGCGATTCCGAATGAGCTGGGAAAAACAATAAACGACGGTGATCGATATGAATTTGATCTGCCTAAAGAATTTATCATGCATAATGACATGACGAACCAGCCATTGACCAACGGCGATAGTACGTACGGAACTTTTTCCATTAATACGAGCGGCCATGTCATCATGACGTTTAACGGCGAGGTAAAAGAAGATTCTAACGTCAAGGGGTCATTGTATGTAAACACCCAATTCAATCAGAAAGAAATAAAAGGATCAACCACACAAAAGATTAAGTTTCCGGTTAACTCTGATACGCCGGACGTAACGGTTTATTTTAAACCGAATGTCAATAAAACCATTGAGAAATCAGGGTCATTGGATAAAGGTATTAATCCCGGAAAGGTAACGTGGACGGTTGATCTTAATAAAAAAGAAGAAGAAGTTAAACATGCGAAATTGACTGAAAGCCTTCCGGACGAATTGACTTTCCGCTCTGTGAAAGTGTATGAACTTGATGTGAATATTGACGGCTCGGTGAGTCAGGGAAATGAGATAACTTCAGGTTATACCGTTGGCGAAAACGGTAATGTCACCTTCGCCGGGACGATCGATTCAGCCTGCCGGCTCATATATGACACGGAAATTAAAGATGAGGCAAAGCCGGGTAAAGGCGGAAAGATCACGCTGACAAACAAGGCGGCATTCAGCGGAGACAATGCGGAGCCGATTTCTGCGGAAGCTTCCGTAACAGCGGGTTACGGAAAAATGATAGAAAAATCTTCGACAGGTTATAAAGGAGAATCCCAAACGTTCAGCTGGGCTGTTATGTACAACTACGGTGAGAAAAAGATTGATCAATCCAAAGCCGGCATCAAGGATACGTTCGGATCAGACGATCTGCATCTTGTTCCCGGTTCATTGAAAGTCCTTCCGATTACATTCAGCCAGAACGGAAGCGAACAAGAGGGCGCCCCATTAAAAGAGGGTGAAGATTATACGCTGACTGATAACGGGAACGGTTTTGGCATAAAATTCAAGCAAACTGTCACAGGAGCATATAAGATCATTTATCAATCTCAAGTCAACGATGGGGTCATTATTGACAGTCCTGTCAAATACACCAACACAGCAGTGACAGATACAGGGGAATCAAAGGAAACTCCGGGAACCGCCATTCAGCAGAACCTGATCAAAAATTATTCAAATGCAGACTATGAGAAGAAGACGGTTGATTGGACAATCACAGTTAACAAAAACGGTTACACAATGAAAGACTGGACGCTGGATGATCAATTCACCAGCGGAGGCCTGGCGCTCATTGACGATTCATTTCACATGCAAGACACGACTGATAACAAAACGCTGAAAGAAGGAACAGACTATACATTAACAAAAAAACCCGGAAATCAAGGCTTTACAATAGCATTGATCGGGGACTACGCAGAAACAAACAGTCAGTTTAAGATCACGTATACGACAAAATTCAACGCTGACTTTTCAAACGAACCCATTAAGAATACGGCGGAGTCGACATGGACGGATAAAAACGGCGGCAAACGCACAAATAAGGAATCAAGCGGTTTCACACCGAACAATCAGACGTCCCATAACGGATTCAAAAACGGCTCATACAATGCCGTTTCAAAAGAAATCACATGGAAAGTCGGCATCAATTACAATGGCGAACCTTCAAAAAATCCTTATATAAAAGATACGATCACAGATGGTCAGCAATTTTTGCATGGGTCGGTTGCTGTTAAAACGTATACCATCAGCAAAAACGGTTCCATCACTGAAGGAGAGGCGCTGGATTCTTCAAAATATGAAATAGAAGAGCCGTCAGACGGCAACAAAAATACGTTAATCGTACGTCTCAAAACTGATGACGCCTTACCATACCTGATTGAATTTAAAACGTCATTAAAAGGCCAGGCCATCAAACAGAATCAATACACAAACAAAGCAGAGTACTTTAATAATGACCATGCAGACCGAACGCTGACGGGTTCAGTTTCCATCGCAAACGGAGGAAACCTGATTTCTAAAGGCGGCAAGCAGAACGGAAACAATATCGATTGGAACATTAATGTCAATGCCAGCCAATCGACACTGGATGACGTAAAAGTCAAAGACACCCCGGATGAGAATCAAATAATAGATGAAGATTCTTTTAAAGTATATCAAGCAAAATATAATGAGAACGGCGTTATGAAAGACAGCAGCGGAAATCTTATTCCGGGTGATGTGAAGCTTGAAAAAGATAAGGACTATAAACTAGATATAAAAACTGACAATGCCACCGGTGAACAATCATTTGTCCTCACCTTTACAGGCAGCTATAAACAAATCGACCGCGCGTATGTCATACAATATCGTTCTCTCATTAATATTTCCGGCAGCAGCGGTCAGGTCAGCAACAAAGTGTCGATATCAGGGACAAATGTTGAGGAGCAGACCCAAGAGAACAACAGCTCAGTGTTTGTCGCCATTTCAAGCGGCGGCGGCTCAGGATCAGGAGAGAAGGGAAGCCTGACGATATCTAAAACAGGATCAGACGGAACATCTCTTTCAGGAGCCGACTTTCAATTATGGTCTAAAGACGGCAAGCAGCTGCTTCGTACGGGCACAACAGACGATGCCGGTAAACTTGCGTTTGGGAATATCCGTTACGGAACCTATGTACTGAAAGAAATAAAAGCTCCGGACGGCTACACCATCAGCGACGCTTATGTAAACGGGGTCTCCGTTACGATTGACGGCAAATCCTCCGCAGCAGGAGCACTCTATAAAGTCATAAATCAAAAAAATAAGGTGACGCTTATCAAAAAAGACGAAAACAATAATCCTTTGGCCGGTGCTGTATTTAAGCTTGAGAAAAAATCAAGCGACGGCACCTATACTCTGATAAAAAATAATATTGAAAGCGATAAAAATGGGAAAGTTGAGATCAACGGTTTGCCCGCCGGATACTATCGGCTGATGGAGACGAAAGCCCCGTCAGGGTTTATCGTAAACACAAAAGCCATTCACTTCTCAATCGCAAAGAACGAAAAGAATCAAGTACCTGATGTTGAATTGGGATCAATGGTGAATTATAAAGGAAAAGCCGCTTTAACGAAGAAAGATGCGGAAGGCCGGAACCTAGAAGGCGCAGTTTTCAAAATCGTCGACCGTGATGGTAAAACGGTTCAGGAAGATCTGGTTTCAGATAAGGACGGAAAAATAAAAACATCCGGCCTTGCACCCGGTCATTACGCCTTCATTGAAACGAAAGCGCCTGACGGTTATGTGGTAAATACGGAGAAAGTGGAGTTTACCATCTCAGAAACAGCGGAAGGAAAGCCGGAGTCAACTGACGCAGGAACGGCCGTTAACTATAAAGGCTCTGTCCAGCTGACGAAGGAAGATGCGGAAGGCAAGAAACTTGAAGGTGCAGTCTTCAAAATCGTCGGCAGTGATGGAAAAACGGTTAAAGAAGATCTGGTTTCCAATAAAGACGGAAAAGTAGAAACATCCGGCCTTGCACCGGGTCATTACGCCTTCATCGAAACAAAAGCGCCCGACGGTTATGTGTTAAATACGGAGAAAAAAGAGTTTACCATCTCAGAAACAGCGGAAGGAAAGCCGAAGCCGTCTGAGGCCGGCACCTTTGTCAACTATAAAGGCTCTGTCCAGCTGATCAAGAAGGATCAAGACGGAAACGTTTTAGACGGTGCAGTATTTAAAATCATTGACAGTGATGGAAAAACCGTAAGAGACGATCTGATGACAAAAGAAGGCGGCAAAATTGACGCCGGCGGTTTGGCGCCCGGAAACTATCAATTTGTTGAAACAATAGCGCCGGATGGTTATCTGCTGTCAACAACCCCTGTGCCGTTTACGATTAAGGCTGAGAACAGCGGAAAACCGAATCAGGCTGCCCTGACTGCAGTTAACATCAAGAACAGCGTTGTTCTCACAAAATTGGATCAAGGTGACAAACGGAAAGTCCTGCAAGGTGCGAAGTTTAATCTGACAGATGCAAACGGCAAAGTACTGACAGAGGGTCTGACGACAGATGAGCACGGACAAATTATTGTACGGGGACTGAAAGCGGGTGAATATCAATTTATCGAAACAAAAGCGCCTGAACTTTACAGTTTGGATCAAACGCCAATATCATTCAAGATCACAAATACCGACATAAAACCAGTCGAAATCAGTGCGGAGAATACACTGACGCCTGGTGATGTCACACTGACAAAAGTGGATCATGACGATAAAAATAAGGTGCTGGAAGGTGCTGAATTCAAGATCACGGATTCTTCCGGACATCCGGTAAACACTGGCGGCAGCAAAGAACGGCCGGCGGTATGGAAGACGGATCAAAAGGGCCGGTTTACGGTGAAAGGATTAGCGCCCGGGCAGTATCAATTTATCGAAACAAAAGCGCCTGACGGTTATCAGCTGAACGAAAAACCAATTGAATTCACCATTGAAAAAGGACAGTCAAAAGCCGTTGAGGTCGTCGTTTCTAATAAGAAATTAAAAAATCCCGCACCTGGGAAAGACACACCGAATCATCAAACGAATCAAGGCGGGCATCACCCTGATACCAATGGTAAAACCAATCACTCGGATACAGGAAAAAACCTGCCGAAAACCGGTGATACGGACGGTATGATGCCGGTCACGGCCGGTATTCTGCTGCTATTAGCCGGCGGAGCCGCGGCTGTCGTATCAAGAAAGAAGAAAGCAAGGAATAGATAGACGTTATCGCACCTGATCATGTAAGAATCGATCAGGTGCTTTTTTAAAAAGAGAATCATTTCTCACCAAATACTCACCGCATGACGTACAAGAAAGGAATTTTCTTCATGGTTAAAAAAATGATCATTGCCGTTCTTATTTTGTCCGGGCTGCTTCTCATTTCCTCTCCTCTCATGAAAGGCTGTTTGATCGCGTACCTCAGTAAAAGCCAAATTGAAACGGAATTGACCGCAGAACAAGCGCGGAAAAATAACATGAAAAAAGCGGACTATGATTTTGAATCCATTCATCCGCCCGGTTTCAGTGAAACAGTTCAGTCAAGTTTTAATCGCAAACCGAAACCGATAATCGGACGGATAACCATCAGCAGCATCGATTTAGACCTTCCGATTTTAAAAGGCACAACCAATGAAAACCTGCTGATCGGCGCGGCAACTATGCGTCCGGATCAGAAAATGGGCGAGGGAAACTACCCGTTGGCAGGCCACCATCTGAAGCAGAAGAACCTATTGTTCGGCCCTCTTTTACACATAAAAAAAGGCGCGCAAATCGTGATGACCGACTTTAGAAAAGACTATATTTATTCTGTAACATCAAAAACCATGATTTCAGAAATAGAAGCAAACACAATTCAGGAGACAAAAGATAAAGAGATTACATTAATCACATGCGACAAAGCGGTAAGAACCGAAGGGCGCCTGGCCGTCAAAGGAAAATTGATTGATATTTCCGGTCATTCAAATGTATCTCGGCCATCATAGAGAAACACTTTGTCAACTGAATATACGTCCGTTGTTAAACATCCCGAGACTGGCTTCTGTCAGTCTTTTTTTGCGCAGCGATTATAAAAAGTTCATCCTTCTTATCTCTCTTGAGGGAAATTATACCAGACTGCACTTTTTGAAAGAAATGACAAGAGAAAAAGATCACGAAAATTCTCAAAAATGAGAAACAAAGATTTAAAAAGTGGTATGATTTTAGGAGGAAAGGACGGCTGGTGCTGTGTTGGAAGCAAAGCGGTTTTATGTCTCTCTGCAAATGAAAATCGCCGGATTAATCACGGCTTTATTAATACTTGTCATCGGAACGCTCACTGTTATATTTGCCTTTCAGCAATTAAAGGAAGGCCAGAAGCAGGCTGAACAACTGGCGGTGCAAACGGCAAAAACCATTTCATACATGCCTCCTGTAAAAGAGGCGTTCCGGCTTGCGGATCAAGAAGCTTTTACAAAGTTAGACGTCATTGAACAAATGAAAGAACAGGCAGGCGCGCACGCCGTCTATATTACTGATCAAAAAGGGCATGTTGCATTTCATTCGGCCCGCAGCAGCATTCCGAAAGAAAATCAAAATCTGCAAAATAAAACCGTCATGTTCGGCGGGTCTCCGGTTTCCGACGGAATGACGGCGGTCCGGGGAAGCGCCCCGGTTATTCTGGAGGAAAAAAATCATAACGAAGTCGTCGGAACGGTGACAGTCGAGTTTTTACAAGATGAGATAGAAAAAGATATGAAAGCGCATCTGCGGCATTTAGGCTATTTTGCATGCTTGGTGTTTCTTATCGGCATCGGGGGAGCGGCAGCGCTCGCAAAAAGCATCCGTAAAGATACACTCGGCCTTGAACCGCATGAAATTGCAGCGCTGTACCGGGAGCGCAATGCGATGCTCCTTGCGATGAAAGAAGGGATTATCGCCGTAAACAAAGAAGGCGCGGTAACCATGATGAATTTATCTGCGGCTGATATGCTGAATCTTCCGGCACCGATGATCGGAAGGCATATAAAAGAAATCATGCCGGGCGCAAATCTTATGCCGGTTTTGGCAGGGGGAGAATTACCGCCGAACGTGGAGGTGCGTGCCGGAGATAAAGTGTTTATCTTAAACGTGAAAGAAATGAAGCAGACCGGACAAGTATACGGAGCGGTGATCAGCTTCCGCGAAAAAACGGAGCTCAAGAAACTCATTAACAAGCTGACTGAAATGAAAAAATACTCGGAGGATCTCCGGGCGCAAACGCATGAATTCTCGAATAAGCTTTACGCGATCCTCGGTCTGTTAGAGCTGGGAGAATATAATGAAGCCATTGAACTGATAAAAGAAGAGTACGCCATCCAGAATGAACAGCACGAAATCCTCTTTCAAAACATTCATTCACAGCGGGTTCAGGCCATACTATTAGGAAAAATGGGAAAGGCGTCTGAGAAGAAAGTGAAGCTTTCAATAGATGAAAACAGCTTTTTAGAATCGCTGCCGGAGCATGTGGGTTCATCCCAGCTCATTACGATCATCGGAAATCTTATTGATAACGCTTTCGAAGCCGTCGCCGAAAAAGAGAAAAAAGAGGTCGCCTTTTTTATGACCGATATCGGCAGGGATATCGTCATCGAAGTGGCGGATTCAGGAGACGGCGTGCCTCAGGAAAAAACAGAAACGATATTTGAAAAGGGCTACTCTTCAAAGGGGACGAGGAGAGGATACGGCTTAGCCAATCTGAAAGAAGCCGTCAGTGAATTGCAGGGATCGATAGAGATTTCGCAGCAAAAGAGCGGCGGTGCCGTATTTACGGTGTTTATACCGAAAGAAAGGTCAAAGGGGGAATCGGTGTGATTAACATCGCGATTGCAGAGGACGACTTTCGAATAGCGCAAATTCACGAAAAATTTATCGAACATCTTGATGGATTCAATGTCATCGGCAAAGCAATCAATGCCAAAGACACCATATCGCTGCTTGAGAAACGGCAGCCTGATCTGCTGCTTTTGGATATTTATATGCCTGATGAGCTGGGGACAGATCTGCTTCCCCTCATCCGCGGCCGTTTTCCTTCCGTTGATATCATCATTATTACGGCTTCTGCCGAAACAAGACTGCTGCAGGAAGCGCTTAGGTCAGGCGTTTCCCACTATGTCATAAAGCCGGTGTCGGCACATAAATTTACAGAAGTGCTTTTGCAGTACCGTGAAAAAAGAGAATGGCTGCACTCACAGCCGGAGCTGAGCCAGTCCGTTATCGACATGTTTTTCGGAAGCGGTCAGAAAGAACAAAAACAGCTCAATGATCTGCCGACCGGGATTAATTCAATTACACTTCAAAAAATCAAAAACGCGCTCAGAGCAGCCCAAAAAGGGATGACGGCTGAAGAACTGGGCGAAAAAATGGGCGCCTCCAGAACAACGGCGCGGCGCTACGCCGAGTTTCTCGTTTCTCGGGAAGAAGCGCTCGCTGAATTAGAGTACGGCATTATCGGCAGGCCGGAACGGAAATATTATTTAGCACATGAATAAGGGATGGGAGAAATGAAGCGGTTGGGAGTGCTTCTTGTCATGCTGGCGGCGCTGGTTTCTTTTGACGGACGGCAGATGTCGGGCATCCGTTCAGCTGAAGGGCCGGTTGAAATTGTCGTCCCGGCGGCGCCTCAAGGGGGCTGGGACGTAACGGCAAAAGCGTTGCAATCGGTAATAGAGCGGAAGCAAATATTAGGCCGGCCCGTAAAGATCGTCTATAAACCCGGCGGAGGCGGAGACAGCGGCTGGAAATATGTAAACGAACGAAAAACGGATGTCATCAGTATGAATTCAAGCCTGCTGTTAAGCAATGAAATTTTGGGACAAAGCCGGCTGAAGGCAGCTGATTTTACGCCTTTGGCCATTATCGCAAAAGAGTGGCAGACCGTCGCTCTTCCGAAGGATTCAAAGATAAAAAGCGGAAAGCGGCTGCTCGGCGATATTAAAGCACATCCGGGCGGCATAAAAATCGGATTTGCGCCCGGCCTCGGAAATGATGACCAGCTCTCCTTTGCGAGAGCGGCGGAAATGGCCGGAATTTCTCCGTTTGATATCCGCTTTTTTCAATACGGGAGCAGCAATGAAGTCATTGAAGCTCTTATCAGCCACGAGATAGACGCCGCCTCAATGACCATTTCAGAAGCGAGAGACGCCTATCGGAAAGGGAAAATCACATTGGCGGCCGTTACGTCGGACAAAAGGCTCTCCGGCTTCAGCGATGTGCCGACATGGAAAGAGCAGGGGGTGCCGTTTGTCTTTGCGCACTGGAGAGGCATCATGGGGCCGAAAGACATGACCGAAGGCGAGATCGCCTATTGGGATCAGGCTTTGAAACAGATTACCTCATCCGCGGAGTGGAAACAAATGTTGAAAAAACGGGATTGGGAGAGCTTTTATAAAAACAGCAGCGGCGCAAAACGCTTTTTAGAAGAGCAGACCGAGTTTTATAAAGAGATGATGAGCAGCGAAAAATAAGCCTTCCGCATATTTGCGGGAGGCTTTTTATTTATAAATGAACAAAATGAACGAAAAGGTTATAAAAAATTAAAAATCTTTAAAATCCAAAATATTTACTTCAATATCCAATTCTCATAAGATAGCAAAAAGGCGGATAAAGGGGATCGGGCCTTTAAAATGTAAGCGTATTCATGATAAGGGGGACATACTGTGTTAGCAATCTTAGGCTTTCTTATGATGCTTGTTTTTATGGTGCTGATTATGACAAAACGGCTTTCAGTGTTAACGGCGCTCGTATTAACGCCGATCGTGTTTGCGCTGTTTGCCGGGTTTTCTTTTAACCGGGTCGGCGAGATGATGATCTCCGGTATTGAACAGGTGGCGCCGATCGCAGTCATGATTATGTTTGCGATTCTTTATTTCGGCATTATGATTGATACCGGTTTATTTGATCCGATGGTGTCGCGTATTTTAAAGCTGGTTAAAGGCGACCCGCTCAAAATTGTAGTCGGAACAGCCGTTTTGACCATGCTTGTCGCACTGGACGGAGACGGCTCGACGACGTATATGATTACGACAAGCGCAATGCTGCCTTTGTATATCATGCTCGGAATCCGTCCGATTATTTTAGCGGGAATCGCCGGTGTCGGCATGGGTATCATGAACACGATACCATGGGGCGGCGCGACGCCGCGTGCGGCGAGTGCGCTCGGCGTTGACCCGGCAGAGCTGACGGGGCCGATGCTGCCTGTCATTGCGAGCGGAATGGTGTGTATGATTGTGGTCGCTTATGTACTCGGAAGGATGGAAAGGAAACGGCTCGGGGTGATCGAATTAAAGCAGCCGTCCCATACAAATGAAACGGCTGCGGCTGCGGAAGATGAATGGAAGCGGCCGAAACTGTGGTGGTTCAATTTAATGTTAACGCTTTCTTTAGTGGGATTTTTAGTGTCAGGAAAAGTGAATTTAACCGTGCTGTTCATCATTGCGTTTTGTATCGCGCTGATTGTCAACTATCCGAAGCTTAACGATCAAAGGGAGCGTATTTCAGCCCATTCGAGCAATGTGCTTGCGATCGGTTCGATGATTTTTGCCGCAGGCGTGTTTACCGGAATTTTAACGGGGACGAAGATGGTCGATGAGATGGCCATTTCCCTCGTATCGCTTATTCCGGAACAGATGGGGGGATTTATTCCGGCGATTGTTGCCTTAACGAGCGGTATCTTTACGTTTCTGATGCCTAATGACGCCTATTTTTACGGCGTGCTGCCCATTTTATCCGAGACCGCCGTGGCGTACGGTGTAGATAAGGTGGAAATCGCCCGCGCTTCGATTATCGGCCAGCCGATTCATATGTTAAGCCCGCTCGTGCCGTCGACGCATTTATTAGTCGGGCTTGCCGGGGTCACCATTGATGAACACCAGAAATTTGCGATGAAATGGGCGGTTCTTGCCGTTATCGTCATGACGGCCTTTGCGCTCATCATCGGCGCAATCACGATTTTTTAACATAAAACACCCGGTTCGTCGCACACTAAAGGCATCAGAGGAGGTGCCATGATGAGTGATCCGTTTATGCCGCTTTTTTCAGTGAGAAGCGGTGCCGGTTTTAAAGCGGCGGACGGCGTTTACGGACTGACCGTGCAGATTGCGAATGTTTACTTTATCGAAAATCCCTCAGCTCCGCGGGAAATCATTCTGGTTGATGCGGGAATGCCGCAATCGGCGGAGATGATAACAGAAGAAATGAAACGCCGGTTCAAAGAGGGGTATCAGCTGAAGGCGGTCATTTTGACACACGGTCATTTTGATCATGTCGGTGCGATTGAAGAGCTGCTTGAGCTTTGGAATGTGCCGGTTTACATTCATGAAAAGGAGCTCCCGTACGTCACGGGGAAAGCGGATTATCCGCCTGCCAGGCCCGATGCGAAAAAAGGGCTTGTCGCAAAGCTGTCACCGCTGTTTCCGCGCCATACGATCCGTATTCCGTCCGTTCAGGCACTGCCTTCAGACGGTACCGTTCCGTTTCTTGAAGAATGGAAATGGGTGCATACGCCCGGCCACACACCCGGCCATATTTCATTATTCCGGGATAAAGACCGCGTTCTGCTTGCCGGTGATGCCGTGATCACTGTTGAACAGGAATCGCTTGCGGACGTTGTCATTCAAAAGCAAGAGCTTCACGGGCCGCCCGCCTATTTTACAGCGGATACACAGACGGCGGCCGCATCCGTTCAGAAACTGGCCGAACTGGAGCCGGAAGCGCTTTTGACGGGTCACGGAATTCCGATGACGGGAAAAAACTACCGTGAGGATTTGCTTACACTGGCTGAAAAATTGCATTCCGTTTTGTAAAACACCTGCGAAAATCACAGGTGTTTTTTCTTTGCAGTTTCCAGTATGATACAAAAAAACCATTGTGTTCACTCCTAAAAACGATACAATGGGAAACAGATGTAAATTGAAGGAGAGAGTTTTTTGAAACATACGGAAATACTTTGGGATGAGGCGAAGGATTTTATTGATGTCTGCTATCAGGAACTCGGAATGGAATCGCAAATCAACACGCGTCTACACGCGATAAAAGATGAGATAGAGCGGACGGGAAGTTACGTCCATACGGCGGAAGAGCTTGAACACGGGGCGAAAATGGCGTGGCGCAACAGCAACCGCTGTATCGGGCGTCTGTTCTGGCAATCGCTGAACGTCATTGACCGGCGCGGTGTGAACACGAAAGAAGAGGTGCGCGACGCATTATTTGAACATATTGAAATCGCCACGAACGGCGGAAAAATTAAACCGACAATTACGATTTTCCCTCCTGAGAAGAATGGGGAGAAACAAGTGGAGATCTGGAATCACCAGCTCATCCGCTATGCGGGGTATGAGACTGAAAAAGGAAGAGTCGGTGATCCGGCATCATATGAGCTGACGGCTGTCTGCGAAAAACTCGGCTGGCGCGGGAAGCGGACCGATTTTGATATTCTGCCGCTACTTTTCCGGATGAAAGGGGACGGGCAGCCGGTCTGGTATGACCTGCCTCAGACGCTCGTGAAAGAAGTGCCGATCACCCATCCGGATATTGAAGAGTTTGCCGATTTAAATCTCAGATGGTACGGGGTTCCGATTATCGCCGATATGAGGCTTGAAATCGGCGGACTGTCGTACAACGCGGCGCCTTTTAACGGATGGTATATGGGAACCGAAATCGGCGCAAGGAACCTTGCTGACGAAAAACGGTATGATATGCTCAAAAAAGCCGCTGCGGTCATGGGGATTTCCGCCAGCCTGAATACCGACCTGTGGAAAGATCAGGTGCTGGTGGAACTGAATAAGGCAGTGCTCTATTCATACAAAAAACACGGTGTCAGCATTGTCGATCACCATACGGCGGCGAATCAATTTAAACGCTTTGAAGAACAGGAACAAGACGCGGGCAGAAAGCTGACGGGCGACTGGACCTGGCTGATTCCGCCGATCTCGCCGGCTTCCACCCACATTTTCCATAAATCATATGACAATACGATTGTGAAGCCGAATTATTATTATCAGGACAAGCCTTATCAGTAACTGATGGAAAAAGTGCGGTATCCTTTCAGACGGTGTGATTCTTCGATGGTTACGCCTGTGACATTTGAGAAGGGGCTGCCTTTTCTGACTGCTTCGGCAAATTGTTTTAACGACTCTTCAGGGCCTTCGGCAAGGATTTCCACCCGGCCGTCATCACGGTTTTTTACCCAGCCGGCTATCTTATGTCTGTCGGCTTCCATCTGGACGAAGTAGCGAAAACCTACGCCCTGAACCCGGCCGTCTGCCATCATATGATATTGAAGCATGGAAAAACCACCTTTTTCTTACTATGATAAAGGAAAGATATGATATTTCGCAAAGGATGTGAACGAGGTGACGCAAGACTATTCTGTCTTATCTATCAATCTCGGAAAGCCCGCAATTCATGAATTTGCCGGCAGACAAATCAATTCCGGCATCATAAAGCGGCCCGCAGATTCGCCCGTCATGCTGTATAAAACCCATTTTGACGGGGACGGGCAGGCTGATCTGAAGAATCACGGAGGCCCCGACAAAGCGGTGTGCGTGTATCCCGCCGAGCATTATTCATATTGGGAAACAACGCTCGCGAGAAAACTTCCCGCCGCCGCGTTCGGAGAGAATGTAACGGTCAAAGGACTGGCCGAACAAGACGTATGGATCGGAGACGTCTTTCAGCTGGGGGAAGCCGTCGTTCAAGTAAGCCAGCCGCGCCAGCCCTGCGTCAAACTCGCGCTCAAATATGGCATCAAAGATATGGTGCTCCGTGTACAGCAGACGGGATTTACCGGCTTTTATTTCAGGGTGCTTGAAGAAGGATATGTCGATCCGCGTCCCGTCCTCAAGCGTCTGTCGAGGGGCAAAGAAAGCATTTCCGTCTGGTATGCGAATGAAGTGAAATATCGTGATTCCGGCAATCTGTCAGCGATTGAAGAAATACTGCGGGAAGAAGCGCTGTCAGAAAGCTGGAGGGAGTCCTTCCTTAAAAAAAGGGACAGGCTCACTAATGAATAGAAAAAAAGCCGTGCTGCACTGACAGCACGGCTGATTTACGTTATGCTTGTTTCTTTGTTTCCAGCAGATTGGCAAGGAAGTACTTTTTGAAGCTTTGAAGCTTTCTTCCTTCATAGTGGGTAATTCCTTTTTTCTTTAACTCTTCTACATACCAGCCTTTACTGCCATAATGCATGTCAGAAAACTCCTTTCTCCGTTCTCCCGCTGGGGAGAGTTTCTTCAGTTTTTGCCAAACTTTTGGCATTGTAACATCTATAAAAAGACGCTGAAAAGGGATAAAGCAAAAACTGAGCCTTTCGATTCAGAGATGTAAAGCTTTCTTACATATATATGTAAAGGGCGGTCTTTTCATGCTTAATGGCCGGTTAATTTTAACAGCACCGTTCCGAGTGTCATGATTCCGAAAACGACGCCGAAATAAATCAGCATCCCCTTCTTTTTCTTCACTCCGTAAACGGTGAGAATGATGCTTTCAATAAAGAAAATAAACCCGAAGATAATAAACCACATGTTGAAAAATGGCTCCTTTCACAGACATATGTCCAGTGTAGCACAACTCTTATAACGGGGCATAAAAAAGCCGGGCACTGTATCAGTGTCCGGCAAGTTTGACGAGAAGCTGGGCCAAATGCTGTTTTTCATTGTCATCCGCAATGTCCCACAGTTCTTGTAAGAGTTTTTCTTCCGCATTGCGGGGCTCCTCGTGTTTGGCGAGATAGTCCCCGAGGATGGCGGCGCTTTTGATGATTTTGCTGTCATCCAGACCCAGTTTTTTTCCGGCGGAAATTTTCTGATGAAGGTACGCCTTAAATTCCTCGAAATCCTCTAAAATCTGCTGTTTCGTTACGCCGTGCATGGCGTGTATTTCGTTTTCGATTTTGATTTTTTCTTTATCTTTTTTCATGCGTCTCCCTCCTTCGGGTTAGTTGTTGTATACCTGTTTGGGAGGGAGATGAAACATTACAGTGCAGTTAAAATAATCGGTTTGTCTTTTGTGATCACGATGGTGTGTTCCACTTGGGCGACAAGGCTTTTATCCGGCGTTTTATACGTCCAGCCGTCTCCCGTTTCAACAATCGTTTCCGCTTTCGTGGAAATAAACGGCTCAAGCGCGATCACGGTTCCGTTTTTAAGAAGCGCGTTATCAAACGGATCGTAGTAATTCATGATGTGGTTCGGCGCTTCATGGAGGTTTCTGCCGATTCCGTGGCCCGTCAGCGTTTTAATGACGGTAAATCCGTTGGAGCGGGCTTCATGGTAGACGGCTCTGCCGATCTGATTTTGGCGTTTGCCGGCTTTTGCCTGATCCAATCCTTTCTGAAATGCGGATGCTGCGCAGTTACAAAGCTTTTGCAGACGTTCATCGCCTTCTCCGAGCACAAATGAAATGCCCGTATCGGAATAAAAACCGCCGAACTCCGCCGAAATATCGATATTTACAAGATCTCCGGCTTTTAAGATTTTAGAGGCGCTCGGAATGCCGTGAGCGACTTCGTCATTTACACTGATGCATGTCACGCCCGGGAAATCGTATTCCTTCTCCGGAGCGGAAGCGGCTCCGTGCTCGTCAAGCACAGCCTTTCCGATCAGGTCAAGATCTTTCGTGCTCATGCCGGGCTCGGCTTTTTTCTTCATTTCTTCACGCGCCAGCGCGACGATTCTGCCGATTTTTTTAAGCCCTTCTAATTCTTGATCGTTCGTTACAATCATTGTCATTCCCGCTTTCTATTTTTAATCATCTGATTCAAGCTTACCACAACTGGTTTATAAATAGAAAACCAACAAGCCTTATGTGAATAAATGAAGGAAAATTGGTATAGATCACTAGATAACTTATGTGGTATATTTAAGAAAAAAGAAGGGGGATGGGTAAAATGCTTCAATTTTTGCAAAAACTCGGAAAATCATTTATGCTTCCGATTGCCGTTCTGCCCGCCGTTGGTATTATTTTGGCCATCGGCAGAGAGGACTTATTAAATATTCCGTTCATTTACGCGGCGGGGACCGCGGTATTTGATCATCTGCCGCTGATTTTCGCGATCGGAATCGCGATCGGGATTTCCAAAGACAGCAACGGGGCCGCCGCTCTGTCGGGAGCAATTTCTTATATCATGCTGGACGCGGCTGTAAAATCAATCAATTCGACAAATAATATGGCCGTTTTCGGAGGGATTATCGCGGGGTTAATTGCGGGATACACGTATAATCGCTTTAAGGATACGAAGCTGCCCGAATATCTCGGGTTTTTCAGCGGGCGCAGGCTCGTTCCGATTGTAACGGCGCTGATTACCATTATATTGGCGGGGATCTTCGGATTTGTGTGGCCGCCGATTCAGTCGGTGATTACGTCCTTCGGGGAATGGATGATCGGGCTTGGCGGGATCGGCGCCGGGATTTACGGGATTTTTAACCGGCTTTTGATTCCATTCGGTCTTCATCATGTGCTGAATAATATTTTTTGGTTCCAGTTTGGCGATTTTCACGGAAAAACGGGAGATCTGGCCCGCTTCTTTGCGAAGGATCCGACGGCGGGAACTTATATGACGGGATTCTTCCCGATTATGATGTTCGGGCTTCCGGCCGCATGTCTGGCAATGATTGCCGCGGCTAAGCCAAGTAAGCGCAAAGCGACGGCCGGAATGATGATCGGTCTCGCGCTGACGGCATTTATTACCGGAATTACAGAGCCGATTGAATTTGCATTTATGTTTTTATCACCGCTTTTGTACGGGGTTCATGCTATATTAACCGGGTTCTCTTTATTTATCGTGAATGTTCTCGGAATCAGGTCAGGTTTTTCATTCTCGGCGGGGGCGATCGATTATCTCCTCAGCTACGGCATTGCCGAAAAACCGCTTTTGCTGCTCGTTGTCGGGCTTTGTTATGCGGTGATCTATTTTGTCGTATTCTATATGCTCATCAAAACGTTAAACTTGAAAACGCCGGGACGGGAAGATGATGAGGAAGAGGAAGAAGTGCTTAGTGAAGATACGGCCGGTTCCGTCGAAGAACATGCCATGCTCAAGGGGCTCGGCGGCAGGCAAAACCTCGAAACGATTGATCACTGTGCGACCCGCCTCAGACTGACCGTGCAGGATACGTCTCTCATTAATGAGGCGGCGCTTAAAAAAGCGGGAGCAAAAGGGGTTATCAAAACGGGGAATAAAACGGCGCAGGTCATTATCGGGCCGAACGTCGAATTTGTCGCGGAAGAGCTGAGAGAGGCCGTCAGCCGTGACGACCAGAAGCAGACTTGAAAAATCCGGATCACCTATGTGATCCGGATTTTTTTTGAACATATATCAAGTTTCACATAATGTACAAAAAACAATGTTTTCTTCTATGTTAAGATTCATGTAGAACAAGTATGGAGATGATGTAAGGTGACATGGATTGCAGTTGTTTCAATTGTTGTCATAAGCCTGATTAAGATTTTGCTGACATGCCTTCCTACCGGAGCGGTGGAATGGATTCTCCGCAAGTTTGAAACCCATTCAAAGCTCAGTGACGCGTCCGCTGCCGTTTCCCTCGGCGGAAAACGTCTGGAAGGCGAGGACAAACGCCGGGTGATTGATGATTTTAACGAAGCCGTGTTTATCGAACGGCATTATATATACCCAGGGGATGAAGAGCGTTATCTTCATCCGCAAAACGGAGCCGATCCGCTTGTCATTAAGACGAGAAAAGGAAAAAAAGATGTGACGGTGTTTGTATACAGCTACGAAGATCATGTAGATGTCGTCAAACAGCAGAAAAAGAAAGTCGTCGCTTATTCAGTTCTTTCCGACAGCCTGCAAAAGCGCTCTATGGCCGCTGCCGGGAGCTGAACATAAAAAAGCCAGATCATTGATATGATCTGGCTTTTGTTTATTCTTTTTGATCATCTGCTGAGGAATCTTCACGCTTCGTATAATCGAATTGTGAAGGGTCCACTTTCTTAAAGCCTTTCGGCTGATAGAAACGAAGCAGATCGCCGTTGATGATCTTATCAGACATTTCAAGCTCAGTCTTGACGAGAGAGTCTTCTTTTTTGTCGACTTCTGAATCATCTAAAAGTCTTCCGGTTTTCGTATCGTAATACTTGCCGGACACTTTCGTATAGTTCGGTGAGATGAAGTCTCCGTTACGGAACGGAATGACTTCTCTGTGCTCTTTCGATAAGATATCTGAACCTGACATGAGATAATCTTTCGTATCGACGCCGAGCAGGTGAAGAACGGTCGGTGCAACATCGACTTCACCGGCAAATTTATGATTGCGGCCGCCTTTCACGCCGGGAGCGTGGATAAAGAGCGGCACCCGCTGAAGCTGGGCATTGTCGTATTCAGTGATCTCATCTTTGCCGAGCACTTTCGCCATCGCTTTATTATGGTTTTCGGAGATGCCGTAGTGGTCTCCGTACATCACGATAATCGACTTATCGTACAGGCCGTCTTTTTTCAGGTCATTAAAGAACTGTTCGATTGATTCATCCAGATAGTTCGCGGACTGGAAGTAGTTATTGACGACTGAATCGCCAAAGTCTCCCGCCGGGAAGTCCGTGTCTTCTTTATCCATTCCGAACGGGAAGTGGTTGGACAGCGTAATGAACTTCGTATAGAACGGCTGCGGCAGGCTCTTTAAGAGCGGCATGGATTCTTTGAAATACGGTTTATCTTTCATGCCGTAGTTTTTCGTGTTTTCTTCGCTCATGTCATAATAAGCTGAATCGAAAAACTTATCGATGCCTTCCGCTTTGTACATTTCGTTACGGTTCCAGAAAGTCTGCGTATTTCCGTGGAAAGCGGCAGACGTGTACTTTTTGCCTTTTAAGATCGCAGGAACGGACTGCAGCGTGTTTTGCGCTTTATTGACGAAAACCGAACCTTGCGAAAGCGGGTACAGAGAGTTCTCCATCATAAATTCCGCATCAGATGTTTTACCTTGTCCCGTTTGGTGGAAAAAGTTATCAAAGTAGAATGTTTGATTATCGTGCGCCAGTTTGTTTAAAAACGGCGTCACTTCCTTGCCGTTAATTTTATAGTCAATGATAAAGGATTGCAGAGACTCTAATGAGACGTAGATGACGTTTTTTCCTTCGGCTTTTCCGAAGTAGACGTTATTCGGCACGTCATAGTTGGCCTTCATATAGTTTTCCACATCCGTTACATCGCTTGAATCGGCAAGCGCGCGCTGGCTGTTTGATTTCACATTCTGCACGGCATCGTAAATCGTAAAGTTGTACGTGCCCAGGTATTTCACCAGATAGTTTCGGTCAAATGAGCGTGTCAAAAGCTCAGGACGGTCTGATTCCGCGACGGCGAGGTTGATCAGGAACACAAGCACGGCGGAAGCCAAAACGATTCTGAATGATTTCTTCGCCGGTTTTTCAGCCGGTTTTTTCATCTTAAGGGCCAAAATAATCAAAATGACGGTATCCAGGAAGTAGAAGGCGTCTGTCCATCTCATTAACGAGAACGCGCTGTCTCCGAGCTGGCCGCCGTTTGTCTTTGCCTGCATCATGACCGGGATGGTAATGAAATCATTAAAGAATCTATAATAGACGATGTTTGCAAAAAGCAAAAAAGACAATAAAAAATGAATCACAATAATGGCTGTCTGCTGTAATTTTTTCTTGAAAAGAAGCCCAAATCCAAGAAAGAACAAGCTGGAGCTCAGCGGATTCACAAAAAGCAATATTTTCTGGATCGTGTTGTCTATGCCGAGGTTAAAGTTTAAAATATAAGCGACATATGTTTTCACCCACAATAACACGACCGCTATCAAGAAGAAGGCAAGTCCTCTTTCTTTTATAAATGTTTTCATTGTTACACTCCTTTTTTCCGATCACGGTTTAAACGGAACGATAGAAAAAACGAACGTAATCAATATACCATGAAACCAGCAAATAGAAAAGGTGGAAAAGGCTCATCGGAAAAAGGGCGAAAAACGCTGTCGCAACGGCGGTTCATCTGTTGAATGACAGCTTTAAAAAACACAAATGGCACAAACTGGGATGTGAATTTCCGTATGATCACACCCGGTTCTATTGAAAAAAGAGGTGAACAGTGATGGATATTGCCCATATCGTGGCTGAAGATAAAATCAAGCGCGCCATTAAGGATGGAGAGTTCGCCGGCATCAATGGAATGGGAAAGCCCCTGCCGAAAGACGATGCCGCACATCTTCCGGAGTCGCTCAGAATGGGTTACCGCATATTAAAAAACGCCGGGATCGCCGAGGATGAGGGCGCGCTGAAGAAAGAGCTGATGACGCTCGATTATTTGATCGCCAAGTGCCGCAATGAACAGGAGCGGGATCACCTGCGGAACAAACGGACGGAAAAACAAGTCAGACTCGACAAACTGACCGAGGAGAAAGCCATGTTCTCAAAACCCGCATCTTCTCATTATAAGGAGAAAGTGTACAGACGGCTGGGCCGCCCGTAAGCCGGCTCTTTAGGTTTTTTTCTGAAAAGGAATGTGCTCCATAAGGCGCGGGTAGGAAATGTGGAGCAGGCCGTTTACGCACTGCGCCTGTAACAGGTGGGGCTCAGCCGGTTCAGGAAGCTCAATCGTCTCATCGATTTCCCCGTAATACCGGTTTTGGCAGACGCCCATGTTCTTCGGAAAAAGGGGTGTGATGTTTCCTCTTATATGCAGCCGTGTTCTTGACAGCAGCCTCAATGTCAATTCTTCTTCGTAAACGCCGGGCATTTCCACAATGACAAATGTGTGCTGTTCATCCTGATAAATATCATAAGTCAGGGTGTTTTTTTGTAAGGAGAAAAAATCTTCGGGAGATTTCCGTTTCAGGACATTGGTCCAAAAGTCGCTGGGCTTGTGCTCGTTCGTAATCTCAAGCCACTTTCTCATTTTTTCGATATCCACTTCGGCAGAACCTCCCTATATTTGATTTGCGATCGGCATTGACGGGTTGGCGATCTGATCCTGATCGCTCACGTCAGGGTCAAGATGACCCGAATTCAAACATCCGGCGGCCGGCGAAAAATCCCCTAAAGAAAAGTTCGCGCCGACAAATTTGCTGTTGGCGGTGTGGCTGTTTTGTACGGTCTGACCGATATCGACGTTTCCGTTTTGCGTTGCTCCGTTTACTTTTATATTGACGACGTTAATTTGGTAAGGCATTCATAAAAACCCCTTTAATCTATAATGGGCGGCACCGGCGTAATATTTGCAGTATCTGCGGTTCCGATGGCTGTCTGGTCGTTGACATCAGGATCATTTAACAAGTTCTCCATCATCGATTCTATAGGTGACGTATCGCCGAATGAAGAGTTCAGTCCTTGTGATTTGTTATTTGTGGTGGGACTGTTGTATGCCGCTTCCCCAATCGTAATAGATCCGTTGCCAGAAATACTGTTAATCTTCAAATAGTACAGGTTGATAACAGTGGATGGCATCTCTTCACACCTCTTTAACTTAGTTGTACAGTACTGTATGCTTTTTGTGCTCCTGTTGTGAATTCCGCCCGGACATGTTCCCGATAAACAAGAAGTCAAGGCCCGGTTCCGGCGGGGCTTTTTTTGTTTCAGGGTCTTTCGCAGTATATTTGTGATGAAAGCGCTATAAAAATAGATTGACGACATGTATATACATCATTACAATAGAGTCATAAACATGTATATACAAGTTTGTAAGACAAAATGAAAACGGTTACGGAGGGGATGGCATGGGTGAGTTTAACCGGGCTGCGCGGCAGATCGCTGAAGCTGTCGGCGGAATCGAAAATATTGAGGCGGCGACTCATTGTGTGACGCGTTTGCGGTTTGCATTAATAGATGAAACCAAAGTAAACCAAAAAATGCTTGATGCAATAGACATTGTCAAAGGATCTTTTGCGGTAAACGGGCAGTTTCAAGTCGTGATCGGGCAGGGGACGGTCAACAAAGTATATGCGGAATTAGTGAAGGAAACGGGGATTGGCGAAGCGTCCAAGGATGACGTGAAGAAGGCGGCAACGCAAAAAATGAATCCTTTACAGCGTGCTGTGAAAACGCTTGCGGACATCTTTATTCCGATCTTGCCGGCGATCGTCACGGCCGGGCTTTTAATGGGTCTGAACAACATCTTAACGGCGGAAGGCATTTTCTACAGCGAAAAATCGATTGTCCAAGTGTATCCGCAATGGGCGGATCTCGCCAATATGATTAATCTGATCGCGGGGACGGCCTTCGCTTTTCTGCCGGCTTTAATCGGCTGGTCGGCAGTGAAGCGGTTCGGAGGAAGCCCGCTTTTGGGCATTGTGCTCGGGCTGATGCTGGTGCATCCTGATCTGTTAAACGCATGGGGCTACGGGGCCGCCGAGCAGAGCGGCGATATTCCGGTGTGGAACCTGTTCGGCCTTGAGGTGCAGAAAGTCGGGTATCAAGGTCAGGTGCTCCCGATTTTGCTGGCGTCTTATTTACTTGCCAAGCTTGAGCTCTTTTTGACGAAACGGACGCCGGAGGGCATTCAGCTGTTGGTCGTCGCGCCGGTGACGCTTTTGGTCATCGGTTTTCTATCCTTTGTCATCATCGGTCCGATTACCTTTGCGATCGGTAACGCGCTGACGGCGGGATTGATTGCCGTTTTCGGCCAATTCTCCGCCATCGGAGGCCTGCTGTACGGAGGGCTGTATTCGGCGCTTGTGATCACGGGGATGCATCATACGTTTCTGGCGGTCGATCTTCAATTAATCGGATCAAAGCTCGGCGGCACATTTTTATGGCCGATGCTCGCATTGTCAAATATCGCTCAAGGATCGGCGGCTTTGGCCATGATGCTGATCACAAAAGATAAAAAACAGCGGGGGCTTTCACTGACGGCCGGCATTTCCGCATATTTGGGCATTACCGAGCCGGCGATTTTCGGCGTGAATCTGCGTTACAAATTTCCGTTTGTGATCGCCATGATCAGTTCGGGAATCGCGGGGATGTTCATCTCCGTCAAAGGCGTTCTCGCAAGCTCGGTCGGAGTCGGCGGCGTGCCGGGAATCTTCTCCATTATGAGTCAGTACTGGGGTCCGTTTGCGATCGGAATGCTGATCGTGCTGATTCTCCCGTTTGCGGGCACATACGGGTATGCGCGGCTGAAACGGCAAAAATAGAAAACCTGCGGGGCGCCTTCTATCAGGCTGTCCCTTTTCCCTTTCAATTCAAAACATTACAGGCGGTGAAGAAAAATGAAAACAGACAGCACACCATGGTGGAAAAAGGCAGCGGTATATCAAATTTATCCGAAGAGCTTTAATGATACGACGGGAAACGGGATCGGTGATCTGAACGGTATTATCGAGAAGCTTGATTATTTGCAGAAGCTTTTGATTGATGTCATTTGGCTTACGCCGATTTACGATTCGCCGCAGAATGACAACGGTTATGACATTCGCGATTACTGCACCATTTATGAGGAATACGGAACGATGGAGGATTTTGAACGCCTTCTCGATGAAGCGCACAAAAGAGGAATCAAGGTCGTCATGGATCTTGTCGTAAACCATACATCAGTCGAGCATCGGTGGTTCAAAGAAGCGGTCTCGTCACCCGACAGTCTGTATCGGGATTTTTACATTTGGAAAGACGGAAAGGAAGACGGCCGGGCGCCGAACAACTGGGAATCAAAATTCGGCGGTTCCGCTTGGGAGCTCGACCCGGTGTCAGGCCAGCACTATCTGCATTTATTTGATGTGTCGCAGGCCGATTTGAACTGGGAAAATGAAGAGATGAGAAAACAGGTTTACGACATGATGCATTTTTGGTTCCGAAAAGGGATCGACGGCTTCCGGCTGGATGTGATCAACCTCATTTCTAAAGACCAATCGTTTCCTGATGCCGAGGATGGGCGTGACGGGCGCCCTTATTATACGGACGGGCCGCGCGTGCACGAATTTCTCCATGAGATGAACCGGGAAGTGTTTTCGAAATATGACAGCATGACGGTCGGTGAAATGTCCTCGACAACGGCTGACCACTGCATCCGGTACACAAACCCTGAGAATAAAGAACTCGATATGACCTTTAACTTTCATCATTTAAAAGTGGATTATCCGAATGGTGAAAAATGGGCGCTCGCTCCGTTTGATTTTCTGAAGCTGAAACGGATTTTAGCGTTTTGGCAGACGGAGATGCAAAAAGGCGGAGGCTGGAATGCATTATTCTGGTGCAACCATGACCAGCCGCGGGCCGTATCCAGATACGGAGACGACGGCGTATACCGGACGAAATCAGCCAAAATGCTGGCGTCGGCCATTCATATGATGCAGGGCACGCCTTACATTTATCAAGGTGAGGAGATCGGCATGGGCAATCCGAAATTCGATGACATCGGCTCATACCGCGATGTCGAATCATTGAACATTTACAAAAAGATGAAGGAAGAAGGCGTGCCCGAAAATGACATTATCGCCATTTTAAAAGAGAAATCAAGAGACAATGCAAGAACCCCCATTCAGTGGAACAGCGGGCCGCACGGCGGTTTCACGACGGGAACGTCTTGGATTCCGGCGGCGGATGATTATAGGGACATTAACGCGGAAGCGGCTTTGCGGGACCCGGATTCAATTTTCTACCATTATCAGAAGCTCATCAAGCTCAGAAAGGAATATGACATCGTGACTGAAGGAACGTTTGAGCTGCTTGCTGAAGACGATCCGGCGGTTCTGGCGTACGTCAGACACGGCAAGGATGAAAAACTGCTGTGCATCAACAACTTCTACGGGAAAGAAGCGGACTTTACGGTTCCGCTTAAAGACACGGACGGCTGGCGGTTTACGGTGCTGCTGACGAATGATGAACCGAGGGAAGGGCGGCCGGAACGATTGACGCTCCGTCCGTATGAATCGATCGTTTATCATCTGACAAAAGCGTGATACACTAATCTGGGTGGTCAAATGAAAGTGAATAAATACATCACAATCTATAAAGATATGGTGCGGCAGATCGAAAGCGGCCAGCGGAAGGCTGAAGACGTTCTTCCGTCTGAAAATGATTTGTGCGATCAATACGGCACATCACGAGAAACCGTCCGCAAAGCGCTCAATATGCTGGCGCAAAACGGCTACATCCAGAAAATCAAAGGCAAAGGCTCCGTCATATTAGATAGAGAAAAAATGCGTTTTCCCGTCTCAGGCCTGATCAGCTTCAAAGAGCTTTCAGAAACGCTCGGAAAAGAGACGAGAACGGCGGTTCACCGTCTCGGGCTGATCCCGCCTCCCTCAGAAGCCGCAAAAGAGCTTGGTGCAGAAGCGGATGAAAAGGTGTGGGAAGTCGTCAGATCAAGACGGATTGACGGAGAACATATTATTTTGGACAAGGATTACTTTGTGAAAAAACACGTGCCTCTATTGACGAAGGCGATTTGCGAAGATTCGATCTATGAGTATCTCGAAGGAGAGCTCGGCTTGTCCATCAGCTACGCGCAAAAGGAAATTGTCGTGGAGCCGGCGGGGGAAGAGGACCGGAAGTATTTGGATCTCGGCGGATTCAGCCATATGGCGGTCGTGAAAAACCGCGTCTTTTTGGAGGATACCAGCCTCTTTCAGTACACGGAAAGCCGGCACAGGCTCGATAAATTCCGTTTCGTCGACTTTGCGAGAAGAGAAAAATAAAAACGGACTGCCGCGGCAGCCGTTTTTTTTGTCAGTATCAAAATGAATACTATCCAACAAAAATGTGCGTACTGGTACTTTCAAAAATATTGGCTACAATAGTACATAACGATTGAAAAGGAGAGATCATGAATGTCAGATAAAAAACAGCAGATCATCGAAGCGTATCAATTCAGACACGCCACAAAGGAATTTGATCCTGAGAAAAAAATTTCAGAAAGCGATTTTGAATTCATTTTAGAAACGGGAAGATTATCCCCAAGCTCACTCGGTTTGGAGCCTTGGAAATTTGTCGTCGTTCAAAATCCGGAGCTTCGTGAAAAACTCCGCGAGTTCACATGGGGCGCGCAAAAGCAGCTGCCGACCGCAAGCCATTTCGTACTTCTGCTTGCCCGGACGGCAAAGGATATCCGTTTTGACGCCGACTATGTCAAAAATCACTTGCGGGAAGTCAAAAAAATGCCGGAAGATATGTATGAAGGCTATATCAGCAAAACGGAAGATTTCCAGAAAAATGATTTCAATCTGCTTGAATCAGATCGCGCGTTGTTTGACTGGGCATCCAAACAGACTTACATCGCCCTCGGCAATATGATGACTGCCGCTGCGCAGATCGGAATCGACTCCTGCCCTGTAGAAGGCTTCAACTACAAAGAAATTCACCGGATTCTTGAAGAAGAAGGGCTTCTGGAAAACGGAAGTTTCGACATCTCTGTTATGGCCGCATTCGGCTACCGTGTCAGAGAACCGCGCCCGAAAACAAGATCTGCCTCAAAAGACATTGTAAAGTGGGTATAAGATAAAAAAAGCTGCCGGGCGTGTCCCGGCAGCTTTTAATGTTTATTTGGTTTTGCTAAAAAACAGGCGGTGATCCAGGATGTAACGGGAATGATGATGCCGATCCCGATTCCGGCACAAAGAATGGTGACGGCTTCCGCACTGAATACTTTTGAGTTCACAATTTTTTCAGCTGAGTATGATAAGTCTTTAAACCAGATAATTAAAGCCAAATAGCTGCCGAAAAAAGCAAAGAATAACGTATTCGTATTCGTTCCTAAAATATCTCTCCCGATGCTTAATCCGAATGTGTACAGATCTTTTCTGCTCATGGACGGATTATGACTGTAAATTTCCCGCATGGGTGAAGTAATGGAAATCGCGACATCGATAATCGCCCCAATCGTGCCCATGATGATCATGGCTGCGGTAACCTTCACAAAATCCACCCCGACAAACAGTGTGAATATGCCGATATCACCCAATTCTTCTTCACCGAATCCCTGAATCGAAGTATGTTTTGTTACAGACATAATAAAAAACAGCAGCAATGCAATCGTCAGCATTGCGGAAATAAAGGCGGTTACGGT
The DNA here is from genome assembly GCF_032461585.1 of Bacillus sp. IS1. Taxonomy (NCBI): domain Bacteria; kingdom Bacillati; phylum Bacillota; class Bacilli; order Caryophanales; family Bacillaceae; genus Bacillus; species Bacillus sp. IS1. Next base: position 194,001 of record NZ_JAWCWR010000004.1, read on the forward strand.
TTTGACGTTTCCTCCATTAATATAAAAAAGAGTAATGCTGCAAATCACGGCGGAAGAGAGCAATGTTAAAACAATCGGATTGATATGCGGGTCTGTCATGAAAATGATGGTGAGAAAGAGAACACCGAAATTTAAGAATAACGCAATAAAAGACCTCGCTCCTTTTTTTCCGCCGATGATGACCATTAATAGAAATAAAATCGCCGCGAGAATTACGATGACATTCATGAGCTTGCCTTCTTTCGTTTAATAAAAAAGATAGAAGCATACAGACTGGCGGGTATGGCTAATACGATTCCGATCCCTCCGGCCAATGCTCTGGCTATTTCCAAGGAAATGTTCATAGAAAGAGTGAATCCTATCGGGGAATCATTTTTCAAATACAACAGCATCATCGGAATAGAGCCGCTTATATAAGCAAAAAACAGAATGTTGGTCATCGCCCCCATGATGTCTTTTCCGATCTCCATCCCGGAACGTCTGAGAGCTTGTAATGAGATACCCTTGTTTTCTTCATATAATCCGAAGACAGATGACGTCATGGTAATGGCTACATCCATGACCGCTCCCAGTGATCCGATAAATACCCCGGCCATGAACACCGTGTGATAAGGACGGGTTAAATACTGCATTTCCTCATATCTGAGACCTTTCTCTCCAGTTGCCAGCATCACCAGATACGTAATCAGCAGGGAAACGAAAGTGCCTGCGAGCGTCGCGGCAATGGCGGCGTATGTTTTCGCGTGAAAACCGCTGACAAGCAGCAAAGAGATGACAGTAAAGATGAGAATACAGATACCGCAGATGAAAATTAACCCTATATTAGGATGCTTCCTGTACAAATCTAATGCAAACGACAGTAAAACGGCGTTAAACATCAGGCTGACGATCGAAAAGAAGCCTTGTTTTTTGCCGACGATAAGCAAGGTGAAGATGAAAACCCAAGCGATCAGCAAAAGCTGTTTATCCCGTTTTTTATCTATAATGCTTCCCGATATATCTTTGTTTGATGGTTTCCCTTTATCAATAGAAACGAATACTTCATCGCCAATCGAATATTTCTGATCGTTCGCTCCGGATGATGAATACTGATTGGACAAATGAATGAGCTGTCCTTTCTGACTGCCGTTTTCAAGTCTGGCAGTGATCGTCTGATTGAAAATCTTATCTTTGTTTTTATGCATGTCTTGTACGTCAGACTGATGTTCCAATGTTGTTTTCGTCACTTTGGCAATCGGGCGCTCATAAAAAGAAGCGTTGTGAGTGACGAAAATGAGCGAGCTGATAAAACAAAGCGCTGTTATCACGTAAAACAGCTTTTTCTTGTAAGACATGCGGTTTCGGTTGTTTCCTGTTATCTTCAAAAAAAGTCCTCCAAACAGGCGGCGCCGTGTGAAAGAGAGGCCCTGCCGTGAAGTGTTAAACGATGCGGATGCAGTCTTTCGCGAATAACGTTCATATTTTATCACTCGGCCGTACGGCTGTCGACTCAGAGGGGGACCGAGAGAAAAAGCTCCCCTGAAATCAGATCAGGAGAGCTCTTGGGATGAACCGCCCGATAAAAGCGGTCTTTTTATGCTTCGTTCACTTTTTTTGCTTTTCTTCTTTGATACAGATACAGTGCCGTTCCGAGCGCGCTGATGAGAAAGCCGGCAAGAAGGATGGAATACATCGTTGTGGCCGTATCAGGAAGCAGGCCGCCCGGCGATACCCCGTCCTGCGCAGGGCCGGATGACGGTTTTTGTCCGCTTGGCTGCTTTCCGGAGCCGTGATCTCCGCTTGTCGGCGGCGCGCTCTTCGTATTTGCGTTTAATATGGTGTATTCACTGAAATGATTTGTATAGCCCGTGACGAGATCGTGTGAAACCGAACCGTTGTCTGTTTTTGTATAGACGTTCTTTTTCCGGTCTACATGGTAAATGCCCGGCTGTTTCGCCTTTTTCGTATTCTCAATGCGCAGGGTGAGCTTTACCGGCGCTTTGAATGTTTTGATGTCTTTGTTTTTCTGCTTCATTGTAAAGTCGTAAACATTTGAAAGCGCCCCGCTTACTTTTCCTTTCGGCGTCACGCCGAATCGTGTATCAGCTGAAGCAGCGTTTGCCATCGGCATTTTCATGCTGAACTTGTCATGCAGGATCGTAAGGGAAGAATCCGATGTTCTGTCCTTTAACAGGCCGATTTGTTTTTTTGTCACGCTGAGATCAATCGGTTTTTTGGCGCCGTCATTCTTATCGTAATACACGATCGGCGTGTTAGCGTTTTTGGCATAGACGGCAAATGCGCTGTCATCTTCAAGCGTCCACGAGCCGTTTTTTTGTTTCGTCGGCAGGTACACTTCCTGCGCGCGGCCGTCAACTTTCGGTTCCACCGCTTTCCCCGCTTTTTCAAGCTGCTCGGTGAAGACCTCATAGTCGACAAAGCCAAGGTCTTCTTTATGGGACGCTTCGTTAAAGACGGAATATCCGTCTCCGCCTTCACCGACAAAGTTACTGGTGGCGACTCTGTATGTCTTCTTATCAGAAATCGGCTTTACGCTGCCGTCATCCTGTACGGCCGCAGCTTGAAGAACGCGGTGTCCCGGCTTTTTATTCAGTGTAAACGTGTATGTTAAACCGGCAACTTGAGGGAAGGCGCCGCCTTGAGCCTCAATTCCGCTTAATCCTTGTTCCAAGGCTTGTTTGATCTGTTTTCCGGTTAAATCCGCGACGTAAAGCGTGTTGCCGAACGGCATCACATTCAGCACCTCGCCGAGTGTGATGTCTCCTTTATCAATGCCCGCGCGGATGCCGCCCCCGTTTGTGATCGCGATTTGGGCGCCGGCCGCTTCCTTCGCTTTTTGCAGCATGCCGTCTGCGATGAAGTTTCCGAGATTGGTTTCTTTGGAGCGGACATGCTCGCGCTGGCCGTCAAGTGCGACCTTCGTTGAACCGACTTTTTCATTTTTGACTGAGACGAGCTCTTTTTTAAACGGATCAAGCTCTTTTTTCAGATCCGGGTCTTCTTTCGTCTGCTCGTTCACCGGCAGCGCCTGAAGAGAGGATTGTTCCGGCAGAACGACGCCGTTTTTGTCAAATGCGACATCGACACGGCCTAAATATTCGCCGTATTCCTTTGCCTGGGCGACGATGGTCGGCTCTTCGTTTTTGACAACTTCCATTTTATCTACAAGCGTATGCGTATGTCCGCCGACGATCAAGTCGATGCCTTTTACCTTTTTGGCGAGATCGAGATCACGCTGATGCCCGATATGGGTCAGGGCGATAATTTTATTGACATGTTCCTTATTCTGTATTTCTTTTACCGTATCTTGTGCGGATTGGAAGGCATCATGAAAGACAATGCTTTTTCCCGGGCTTGATGTGACGGACGTATCTTCTGTCGTTAAGCCGAATACGGCGACTTTTTCTCCGTTTACATCAAGCAGAATGTATGGATAGATGCCTGCTTTTTTCTTTTTCCCTGCCGTAAAAGTATCTGCTTTTTTCATGAATGGTCTGAGTTTTGACTCTTTGGACACATCGACATTTGAGCTGACGAGCGGAAAGTCAGGCGCTTGAAAATTGTATTTTCCGGACGGATCAGCCGCGCTCCCGTTACCGCTCAGGAAGCTGGCGAGAGCACCCGGACCTTTATCAAACTCATGATTTCCGAAGGTCATTGCGTCGTAGCCCATGCTGTTCATCAATTTTAAATCAGCCAGCCCCTGCCACTTTGTGAAATAGAGATCGCCTGAGAAAACGTCTCCCGCATCCAGTAAAATGCTGCGGTCGGTTTCGCTTCTGATTTCTTTGATTTTCGTCATCCGCCTCGCCGCGTTATCAAGGTGGGCGTGCGTGTCGTTTGTATGCATAACGGTGAGTTTCCATGCGTCATCTTTCGGCGGCTCTGTGCCCGGTTCATCATCTTTGAATTGGAGCTTGTACTGTCCGTAGCCCGCGTTTTGTGATTCACCGATATAGGCGACGTCATCTGCGCGGTCGGCAAACGGCTTTGCGGCCAAGGAAGATTCAAATGTCAGGTTTGTCCCTTTGACCGGAAGGATGGACCAGTTATGATCAGCCTGCGGATTAATCGTTTTCTGCTGGATGATGTAATCCATTAAGACCTGCCTGTTCTCATCGGCTGATGAATATACGATTTTATCATTGCTTAAGTGAGGGAATCCTCCGCCGCCTGAAGCGCGGTAATTATTTGTGACGATCAGAAATTCCTGCTTGGCGCTGACGGGTTTTCCTTGATAAGAAAGGTTGACGATCCGGCTTGCATCGGGATGAATGACTGTTCCGTTTTCGTTGTATTTCGCCGGTTTTGTGACATCGACCTGATAGGTGACACCGTCAATGACATCAAAATTGTATGAGCGGTAGGCGTCATTTAAAAGCGCTTGGCTGCCGCCTTTTGCCTGATCGATCTGATTAAATTGCCCCGCGGACATTTCGAGCCAGTCTTTCACTTCGCTTCCGTTCAGCTTGACGATCTGAACCGTGTTGTCATACAGGTACAAATCACCGATGTTTTTGATGGCGAGGTCGCCAGCGGAAATGTTTGTATAGTAGTTTGAGCCGTTCCGCCCGCCGGCTTTAAACGGAGCGCCCGCCGAGAGGATAGGCAGATCTTTGTATTCCGTATCCTTCATCTTATTTTCGGCGTACCATTTTTGCGCATCCGTTACGATTTGAATGGACGGATCATCTTTGACTTGGGCGAAGAAACTGTTGATATCGGCTTTTGTCTGGCCGACGGGTTCTCTGATGTATTTCAAAGTGCCTTCGTGCGCTTTTTTGACGGTATTGACGACGGTTTCGTTTTCCGACGTCACATTGCCGGCAATCGGCTCGATGCTGCCTTTTGCATCTTCCACATGCCACGCGCTGTCTGTTTTTTCAAGCCGGAGGTCGATGACGCCCGCATATTTGCCCCAGCTGCTTGACATAACAACGGGGATGCCGTTAATCGTGCCTTTATCGACGTCGAATTGATCAGCGCCTTTGTATTCGGCATCAGGGAAAAGCCCGTGCTGATGGCCGGATACGATCGCGTCAATTCCGCCGACTTTCGTTGCCAGGTCAAAAACGGCGTTTTCCGCTCCGGAAGACTGCGCTTTTTTTTCGATGCCGCTGTGGGCGAGGGCGATGACGATATCGGCTCCTTCAGCTTTCATTTTCGGAACGGTTTTCTTTGCGGATTCCACAATGTCCTCGACCTGAACGCGGCCTTCGAGATTTTTCTTATCCCACGTCATAATTTGGGGAGGAACAAAGCCGATGTAGCCGACTTTTATCTGATGCTTGCCGCCGTTTTCATCCTTGACGGTTTTGTCTTTTATGACATAAGGCGTATAACGGTTTTCGCCGCTTAATGTTTTCACATTGGCGTTAACGATCGGATAATCAGCGCCTTTGATTGTCCCGTCCAGGAATTCAAGCCCGTAATTAAATTCATGATTGCCGAGTGTTCCTGCGTCATAATGCAGACTGTTCATCACTTCAATGATCGGATGGGTCTTTGCGCCTGAAATGATATCATTTTTCTCATATTTTACGGCGTATTCTCCGAGGGGATTCCCCTGAATCAAGTCTCCGTTATCGACAAGCAGCGTATTCGGGTTTTCACGCCTGTGCTTCTCAATAAGCTGAGCCGTTCTGGCCAGCCCGAATTCCGTTGTCGGTTTGTCGCTGTAGTAATCGTAGTCCATCATGTTAGCGTGAACGTCAGTTGTGGCTAAAATGCTGAGATTCACACTGGAGGATTTGTTTTCTTCTGCTTTAATGGGTGATGTTGGGAGGATTAGACTAAGTATCATAACTAGGGGCAGCAGAATACGGAGTGTCATATTGACGCTGCATCGTCTTTTCTGTATTCTCACCTGTTCTCCACCTTTCAACAAATTTTGTCATGCAGTACCATTGTAAGAATATTTTGTGAAAGTTCATATAGATTTCATGATGATTCTTGTAAAAAGATGAAAAATGAGGATAATGACCTATGTAAAACGGATGAGCGGCAAACGCGTTACCTATGTTTGATGTTAGTGTGGCTGGGGTACATGGATTTATGTAGACTTCATCAAGCAGGAGGTAGTAACTATGGGTAAAAAAATTGCAGTTGTATTAACGGATTATTTTGAGGATGTCGAGTATACTGAACCTGCGAAAGCCTTTAAAGATGCGGGTCATGAATTAACCGTAATTGAACAGGAAAAAGGAAAAACAGTCAAAGGCAAACAAGGGGAAGCGGAAGTGAAAGTGGACGCGTCCATCGATGATGTGAATCCGAAAGACTTTGACGCATTGCTGATCCCGGGCGGATTCTCTCCTGACATGCTGCGTGCGGATGACCGTTTCGTCCAATTTGCCAAAGCGTTCATGGATGATAAAAAACCGGTGTTCGCCATCTGCCACGGACCTCAGCTTCTCATCAACGCGAAAGCACTGGACGGGCGCAAAGCGACAGGGTTTACTTCAATCCGAATCGACATGGAAAACGCGGGCGCGAATGTTGTGGATAAAGAAGTCGTCGTCTGCCAGAACCAGCTGGTTACAAGCCGCACACCGGATGACATTCCGGCATTCAACCGCGAATCATTAAAACTGCTTGCGTAATATAAAAGCGGAGCGCCGTATCAGGCGTTCCGCTTTTTTTGTGAAGATTCCCGGATGACCAGCTCAGGCGCCAGAATAATGCGTTGTTTTTTGTGCTGGGAACTGGTGATTTTATGATGCAGCAATTGAGCCGCTTCTTTTCCCGACTGCCGCGGAAAGGAAGAAACGGTTGTAAGCGGGGGATAAGAAATTTCAGCTTCCGGCACGTTATCAAAGCCGATAATGTCAATATCTTCGCCCGGAACGAGCCCGGCTTTTCTGATCCCTTGCATGACGCCGAACGCGACCAAATCACTGAAGCAGAAAATCGCGGTCGGGCGCTCAGACCGGCGGAGGAGCTCCGTCACGGCTTCACAGCCTGCTTCGCGGGTCGGCGCGCTGTCAATGACATATTCATTTTTCACTTCCAGATCCGCTTCACGGAGCGCTTTTTTAAACCCTTTCATACGCTTCGTCCATGTTGATGAGTGCTTCACGCCGCCCAGAAACGCAATCTCCTGATGGCCTTTCTCAATGAAATGACGCACTGCCTTATAGGTGCCTTCCTCATAATCGGCTCCGACAAAATCACAATCTGCATCGGCAATCTCCCTGACGGCGAGCACGACCGGAATGTCAAGCTGCTCAAGGCGGGAAAGGGTTTCCTCAGCTGTACCTGAAACCGGACACAAAATCAATCCGCCGACCCTGTGCTCCAGCATGGTCGAGATCAGCTGCTCCTGCTTGGCGACGGAATCAAATGTCGTGCCTAACAGGACCGTTAATCCGACTTCCTCAAGCGTATTCTGAACGCCGATCAGAAACTCTGAGAAAAACGTATTGGAAATGTCAGTAATAATCAATCCTACCGTTGTGGACGTCTGTGATCGTAAATTCGCGGCGACCCGATCATATACGTACCCCAGCTCCCGCATGGATTGCAGCACTTTCTCACGGGTCGCTTCGGAAATTCGCGGATTGTTGCGGACGATTAATGAAGCGGTGGATGTTGAGACGCCGGCATGTTCAGCGACCTGCTGCAATGTCACCCGGCGTTTTTTTTGCTGTTTCATACGTCGCATTCCTCACTTGGTTTTTATTCGTTACATCCATTATAAGCGTTTTGGCGCATGAGAAGAAAGAGAGAGGGGAGAAAATGATAAAGCGCCGGAAGACGGATTGTCCTTCGGCGCTTCTATTACAATAGGTTATTCAAACATTTGCTCTTTAATATACTGAACCGGCATTTCACGGCCTGTCCAATATTCAAACGCCATGGCGCCCTGCCAAAGCATCATGCCGAGGCCGTTAATGGTGCTGCAGCCGGCCGCTTGAGCTTGTTCAAGCAATTTCGACGTAACGGGGTTGTAAACGACGTCTGTCACAATCAAATCAGGACGGAGCATGGATGTATCTTCAATGACGCTCAAGCCTTCAAGCGGTTTCATGCCGACACCTGTTCCGTTTGTGAAAATATCGCTTGAAGCGATTTCAGCACGCAGCGCATCTTGATCTTCGAGCGGGAAGACTTTCGCTTTACAAGAAGATCCCTTCATTTCTTCATTGATGATGCGGACGTTTTCTTCCGCTTTTTCGAAAAACGCGTCATTGCGGGCGAAAATGGAAATTTCTCCGAGGCCTTCCAATGCGGATTGAATCGCTATCGGAGTGGCGGCCCCGCCGGAACCGACCAGCGTCATTTTTTTGCCTGTGATATCGATGCCGTGTTCTTTTAAGTTGCGGACGTATCCCATACCGTCAGTGGAGTGTCCGATCAGTCTGCCGTTTTCATTAACGACTGTATTCACCGCGCCGGTGAATTTCGCTGAATCCGCGAGTTCATCGAGGTAAGGGAGAATGTTCATCTTGTTCGGCATCGAGACATTGAATCCTCTGACGTTTAAGGCGCGCATTCCCGTTACTACATCTTCCAGCTGTTCATTGCCGACTTCAAACGCGAGGTAAGCGTAGTTCAATCCTAATTTTTTAAACGCTAGGTTGTGCATCGCCGGAGATAAAGAGTGTCCGATCGGTGTCGCGAATAATCCGATAAGCTGAGTTTTTCCGTTAATCCGTCCTAAATCTTTCTTCATGATGTATTCCTCCGTTAGTCCATTCATTTGTTTTTCATCCCGCTTTGAGGGCAGAAAAACGCTGATTACATATGTTTATTTAAAATGCTGAGTACGCTGCGCAATTCTTCAACGGGAATCTGTCCGGGCGCTGATGCTTCTTTGCCCGCTCCGAACGTGCACGCTGAGCCGAAGACTTCGCCGGCCAGGCGGCTGATCAGGCCTGTTCCCGCCATTGACATCGTGATGATCGGCCGGTCTGCGTATTGTGTTTTCATCGTGTGAGTGGCATCCAATAAGACGAAAACATCTTCAGTGCTTTGCGGCATCACCGCGATTTTCGGAATGTGCGCGCCGTACGCCTGCATGTTCCGCAGCCGGGAAATGATTTCTTCTTTTTTCGGTGTCTGATGAAAATCGTGATTGGACATGACGACATATACGCCGTTGTCTTCAGCGGTTTTCACAATTGATTTGACTTCCGCTTCTCCCGTAAACAACTCAACGTCTGCAAGGTCAATGTGTTTTGTTTCGATGACGTTTTTAAGCAATTCAATGTAAAAGCGGTCATCAATAACTTTATTTCCGCCTTCTTTATGGGTTCTGAATGTGAAAAGCAGCGGTGTTGCACCTGCGGCTTTCCGCAGCTTTTCAAGCATGCCTTTTACGGCGTCCAGGCTGTCAACGTGCTCGTATACATCCGCCCGCCACTCAATGATATCCGGGCGAAGCCTGTTGACGGCTTCAATTTCTTCGAGCAGTTCTTTCTCTCCGGCCGCCATCAGCGGCACAATGATCTTCGGAAGCCCTTCGCCGATGACCGTGTTTCTGATCGTGATAGATTGCATTTGATAAATCCTCTCCCTTAAAAAATAGTCAGGCTTTCATCACTTGCTTAAAGCGGATTCCGATAAACAATGCGAGAAGGGCGCTGACGGCCGCAATTCCGATATCAAGCAGAAAAACAGGCGTCAGGCCGGCCGCTTTGGATATCGCTCCCGTTACAAGCGGAATGACAATAAAAGATAAGCTTGATGCTATATTAACAAAAGATGTGATCGTACCTTTATTTTTAGGGAATAAAACAGCCATAACCGTCATCCCCAATTGCAGAATGCCCGCAGTTGAAAGTCCGATGACAAAGGAGCTGATGACTGATACGGCCGGCTGATGAATGAAAATCAGAGCAAGCAGCGCGATTGCCGCGATCACAGGGTACAGCACCATTACCGTAATCGGCTGAATCACTCTGTTTAACAGCACTGCCAGCAATAATACGGATACAAGCGCCCCGATGCTGTAATAGCTCAACAATTTGACGGCCTGCACCTCAGGCATGCCCAAAACGGTTTGCCCGAACTTAGGAAGCCATACTTGAACGAGCATAAACAGCGCCGTAGATGAAAAGCCTAACAGAATGATCGCAAGGCCTTCGCGCCATATCGACGGCTGTGATGTGAACGCGTCATCAGACGGAGAGGCTTCCGTCCGGCCGCCGTCTTCTTTTTGCTTATGATTCGGAAACGGAACTTTTAACAGGAAAAAGCCGTTCAGGAAGAAAATAATGCCCGGTACGAAAAACGTCCAGCCGTAAAACAAATGCCTGTCCGCAATAAACGCGATAAAAAACGGAAGCACCGTCGCGCCGATGGATACAAACGCTTTGATTAACACGGTTGCAGAGCTTGCGTTTTTCGGAAATCCTTCAATAAGCGCCGGATATGTCCCGGAATCCAAAAAGGAATTGGCGATCCCGGCGAAAATGGCGAAGATAAACGCGGCTGTATAGTTTGTCGAAAGCGGAATTCCGATTAGGAAAATCAGATACAGAAAGGCGCCCGATACGATAAACGGCCGTCTCCCGAATGTATCCGAAAGCTTCCCGGCAAACAGAAGCGAAATCAGCTTCCCGATTCCGATGGCGGAGACCAAATAGCTGACCCCGGCTGCGGATGTATGAAGCTGTTTTGATAATGCCTCCATATTGGATGCGATAATAATATTGATCATGCCCAGCAGGAAATAGTTAATATAAAGACCCGCTGCCATTTTGGTGTATATGTTTTTCATGATGACATCCCCTAATGCGGTTAATAAAGAATTAAATTATTTTTTAAATTGATAAAAGAACAGCACCATTCCCCTTTATTGAACCACTGCCTTTCTTTGAAAACTGTTTGATAAAACGGTTGCAAAACAAACTTGAATAACGCTGAGATCACAACGGGTATATCGTTCTACTAAATAAAAAAAGATAAGCGGCCCGCTCATTTAGTATATCGTTACACCAAGTTCACAGTTACTATACTCCTTCTTTTTATATGTGTCAAACCGATGAACTTTTTTACTTTTTTAAATCAAAAAAAGACCCGCCGTTTTTCGGCAGGTCTGACATGGGTTTATTTTCTGAGAGAGGCGAGCTCCTCGGCAATGGCCTGCATTTCACTCGGGCTGAATGATGCTTTTTTCATGACCATTTGATGAAGGTATGTAAGATCTTCTATTTTTTCATCACTGAAATCTTCCGCTCTGATGACGCCGACATTGAGCATGTTGAGCTTTTGCGAAATGTCTTCAATCATTTTGTTTAACGTTTCTGTTTGTTGGCTCGGCAAATTCATGCATCCTTTCATGACCGTTTTCGTACCCTTTATTCTAACAGAATTCATTTAGAATAAAAGCTTATTTCCACAGCCGCAGAAAAGTTGCTAAGATGATGATAAGGTTTTTGATCCTCAAAATGCGGGGAAAGAATAGGGAGGTTATTGATATGATACATGTGCTGTTTGTCTGTCTGGGAAATATTTGCCGGTCGCCTATGGCAGAGGCGGTGTTTTCTGATATGGTGAAGAAAAACGGGCTGAACGGGCAGATTAACATTGATTCAGCGGGAATCGGCGCCTGGCATGCGGGAAATCCGCCGCATGAAGGGACAAAGGAGATCCTGAAGAAGAAAGGGATCAGCGCAAGCGGCATCACGGCGAGGCAGGTGCGTGAGTCTGATCTGACCGATTTTGATTACGTCATTGCGATGGATGCAGAAAATATCGGACATCTGCGCAGCATGGCCGGTTATAAAAAAGCGGCGCCGCGTATTGCAAGGCTGCTTGATTATGTACCGGAGTCGGACCTTGCGGACGTGCCCGATCCGTATTATACCGGGAATTTCAGCGAGGTGTACGCTTTGGTCGAATCCGGGTGCCGTCATTTGCTGGAGACAATAAAGAAAGACCATCATTTATAAGGGGGATTGACCGATGAAGCAGGCACGCATCATGGCAAAAGCGATTCTGATCGGCGCTGCCGCCGGCGGAGCACTGTCCTTATTACATAAGCCGACGAGAGAGGCCTGTTTCCGGAACATGGACGCGTGCAGGCGGCGGGCGGCATTTTACCGGAAACATCCTGAAGCCCTGAAACAGCAGGCTTCTGCAAAACTGGATCAAGTGAAAATCATCGCCAATACCGTATCGGAAGATCTGGGTTTTTTAAACGGGCAGATCACCAAGCTGAAGCAGACGACGCCGCAGGTCATTGACCTGTTAAAAGAAACGAAGGAGCATTTTTCGAAAAACGATCATTGAGGTGGGATGTCATGAGTTTTATAAAGGAGCTGTTTGCAAGGTTTTCTCTGCATGAAGGACAAAGTAAATCGGCGGAGCTGGCGTATTTTTTCCTGCTGTCATTGTTTCCGTTGATGATTTTCATGCTGACGCTCACCGCCTATCTTCCCATATCTGCAGAAGACGTGCTCGGGGCGGTCGATCAATACGCGCCCGACAGCGCCATGTCCATGGTGAAATCCATTACGGAGCAAACGCTGAACAAGCGCAGCGGCGGACTTTTGTCATTCGGGATTATCGCCGTCATCTGGTCGGCTTCGAATGGTATGAACGCGATTGTCAGAGCATTTAACCATGCCTACGAAGTCGAGGAAAACCGCTCATTTATCATCATTCGCCTGACCTCAATTTTTTTAACCATCGCGATGGTGGTTACGATTTTAATCGCATTGCTTCTGCCGGTGTTCGGCAGAGAAATCGGAATGCTGGCCGCAGATTTCATCGGCGCCTCCGGCCTGTTTTTGCAGGTATGGTCGGTTGTCCGCTGGGGTATCAGTCCGCTTATCCTTTTAATCGTGTTTACCGCGCTTTACATTTTCGCGCCGAATAAAAGGCTTTCCCTCCGTTTTGTGCTGCCGGGAGCCGTATTCGCGGCAGCCGGCTGGATTATCGTCAGTATGCTGTTCTCATTTTACGTCGGCACCTTTGCCAACTACAGCGCCACATACGGGAGCATCGGGGGAATTATCGTCCTTATGATCTGGTTTTATCTTACGGGAACACTGCTGATTTTAGGAGGAGAAATCAACGCGCTTTTACATAAACGTAAAAAGCTTCCTGATGAAAATCCGTACCGCGGGAGCAAGCTATAGAGGAACGGATGACGTTCAAGCTGAAAAACGGAGGGGAATCGATTATGACCAAGCATACGAAAAAAGGCGGAAGCCATAATAAACAAAACTCAAAAAACGGCCCGAAGAATAAAACAAGCGGAAGCGCTAACGGGCAGAACGGATACCACTAGAAAGAAGCCGCCTGACTCAGATCAGGCGGCTTTTTTATGAGGCCGGAAAAGAATGGGATTCGGATGCGGGACTGTGCTTTGTTTTCCCGAAGACGAGCGCAAGCCAAATACAGACCAGAATCACCGTAATAAAGTAAAACAAGTTGGCGCTTTCAAACCGCTGCATATACCAGCCGCCCGCCACCGGGCCGATCATGCTGCCGAGGCTGAAGGAAATGCCGCAGAGCAGATTGCCCGCCGGCAGCAGATGGGACGGCAGCAGGTCGCTCATATAGCTGATGCCGAGGGAAAACATACTGCCGACCGCCATTCCCGCCGTGAAAAAGCAGCAGCCGATGACAGAAGGCGACGGAAACAGTCCGGCCGTCAAAAAGCAAAGGGCACCCGTTAATAAGATGACGAGCAGGACACGTTTTCTCCCGAATCGATCGCTTAATAAACCGAGAGGGAACTGGAATACAATACTTCCGATAGCAAAAGCGGGCAATATCAGCGCGACGGCATCAACGGATATGCCTAAACGCAGGGCGTACACGGGAAAGCTTCCGTTCAGCGCCGTTTCTAAAAAACCGTACCCGAAAGCCGGGAGAAAAGCGACCCAGCCGAAAAGAAGGGCGCGGTAAAACCGTTTTGCGCTGTTATCCCCGGATGTTTCATCCGGACCTTGCGCCGGGTACTCGTTACGTAAGGCAAACACAAACAGCCAGGCGGCAAGACTGATACAGCCGGATACGATAAACGGAAGGGAAGGACTTGTTTTCACAAGAGGGACCATGAACGGGCCGACAGCGAATCCAAGCCCGAAGGACAGTCCGTACAGCGAAATGTTTCTTCCTCTGTTTCGGGGCGTTGACTTTGACGTCACCCACGTTTGGGTTGAAAAATGCAGCATATGATCCCCGATTCCGATAAGCAGCCGCAGAAAAAACCATAACCATATGGATTGAAGCCAAATAAAACTGAATAAGCTGATGATAACAAGAAATCCGCCCATGACCATCAGAGGTTTGAATCCGAGCTTGCGCAGCGGGGCCTCCATAAACGGCGACGCCAGAAGCACACCGATATAAAGGCCGGTTGCGTGAAGTCCGTTTATGGCTGCGGATTCTCCGTTCGTTTCAAAAATGACGGAGATCACCGGCAGAAGCATGCCTTGGGAAAATCCGGAGATGGAAACAAGCAGAACCAAAATAAAGAAGTACAGTCGTGACATCGCGTATTTCTCCTTCTTCAGTATCTTTCTTGATCGTACACGGATTTGTCGCGTCCGGCAACCTGAAAATGCCAATTCGGGCTGCCGCGGAAGTGTAATTGAGGGAGTTTTTGAGAAGGATATAAAAAGACTCATTCGAAAAAAGGAGCCAGGCAGATATGAATCGGATTTTTTTCTTTACGGCTGCGGCGGGAGTGCCGCTTTCAGTCATCGGCGGCCTGATGCACTGGCCGTCAGCGGTTTTGTTTATTATTTATTGCTTGACGATTATTGCGCTTGCAAGTTATATGGGGAGAGCGACCGAATCTCTTGCTATTATCGCGGGACCGCGGATCGGCGGTCTGCTGAATGCCACGTTCGGCAATGCGGTAGAGCTGATTATATCGCTTTTTGCCTTAAAAGAAGGGCTGACGGGCATCGTGCTTGCTTCACTGACCGGTTCGGTGCTCGGCAATCTTCTGCTCGTCGCGGGACTGTCGTTTTTTATCGGCGGTTTGAAATACAAGCGGCAGGAATTCAATATTCATGATGCCCGGCATAATTCTGGCCTGCTGATTTTTGCCATTATCGTAGCTTTTGTCATTCCCGAAGTGTTTTCCATGGATATGGGGGAAAAAAACAAGCTTGATTTGAGTGTCGGCATCAGCATCATCATGATCCTTTTGTACGTGGCAGCTCTTTATTTCAAGCTCGTCACCCACCGCGGTGTTTATCAGCCGAATCAGCCGGAGGCAAAGGAAGAAGAGGAGCAGCCTGAGTGGTCGGGGAAAAGAGCGACAGCCGTCTTATTTATTTCAACAATTATCGTCGCCTACATATCTGAAAACCTTGTCCATACGTTTCATGCGGTGGCTGAACAGTTCGGCTGGAGCGAGCTGTTTATCGGAGTGATTATCGTGGCAATCGTCGGAAATGCCGCAGAGCATGCGTCGGCGATTATTATGGCATACAAAGACAAAATGGATGTCGCCGTTGAAATCGCGGTAGGCTCGACTTTGCAGATCGCCATGTTTGTGGCCCCGGTTCTTGTGATCTGTTCCATCTTTTTTCCGGTCAATATGCCGCTTGTATTCACATTGCCCGAGCTTGTCGCGATGATATCATCCGTCCTTTTGATGACGATGATTTCAAATGACGGTGATTCGAACTGGTTTGAGGGGGCTACTCTCCTTGCCGCTTATGTCATCATGGCGATCGGTTTTTTCCTGCTTTAACCTGTAAAAAATGCGGATAACAACGATTGCGGAGGAAAAGACTAAAGGAAAATGCTATAGAAAGAGTGATATGATGAGAAAGCTGTTTCATGCCACACTGATTCTGCTGTTATCCTTTAGTTTTTTCGCAACGCCGTCTGCCGGTGCAAAAAAACCGTTTAAAGTTCCCAACTCTGTCGTAAGCATTTCAAAGGAAAATACGTATCCGAATGCTTCACAGGACCAGCCGATGCTTCAGCCGAGCAAACTGGCGAAGGAATTGTTAGATACATCCGAGATCAACATCGAAAATCCGCATCTGATAAAGATGCTGAATGAATCCTCGGTTTCCGGTTCACCGCTTGCCATCGGATACCGGGCGACAATATTTCTCGGGAAATGGGCGCTCGGCTATCAATCGAACGAAACGGTCGCCAACTGGGAATATAAAAAAATCAACACAAACAGAGCGGATAACCGGGGCGGACAGCAAACCGCGGTTATCTCATACGCCCAAGAACAGCAATACAAAATCAAAGGCGGGCTCACAGCGAAGGTGCCGAACGCAGAAGACGTAAAAAGCATGATGATGCAAAAGGCGATGAAGAAAACAAAACTGCCGCTCGCGTTTGAAACGGTTATCGGCGCAGGCACAAAACGGGATCAAACCTACAAAATTTCTCCGCAGCGGCTCGGCTACCTGCACGCCTACGCTCCGGCCGTTAATGAAAAAGGAAAAGTAACATACGGTGAAGTGTATTTGGTGCTGAAAGGCAGCAAGCGGAAACTTGTCGTCAAAAATGTGACTTCGCAAGGAATCGGGGCTTGGATTCCGGTGCAGGATCATGTCACATTCGGTTTTCAAACGACAGCGCAGCCGAGATAAATAAAAAAAGCTGATTCCGGTTCGGGAATCAGCTTTTTTGTGTGTGATACATTTCCTCAAGCAATTGAACATTGTTGTTGTACAGCTCCCGGGCAAGAACGCGTCTCACCGCAAGGCTTGCCGAGAAGTATTCTGTGTCTTGAACCATGCCTTTGACGGTAAATTCTATGCCTCTCGTCAATTTGTTCAGGCTCATGATTCCATGCACTTGAAACGGCTCCGTCGCATTGAGAAATTCATCCCGCTTCAGTGAATCGCGAAGCTCATCATTGAGCATGTCACACGCTTTTTCTAAGACGGCATAGACCCGCTCGGGATCTTCCTTGTAACTGATCACGACGGACTCGGTAATCCGCATATAATCAATGTTATAGTTTTGAAGCTGTCTGACCTCACCGTTAGATATGGTAAGCAGCTTGCCGGTCCACTCACGGATCTGGAGGGAACGGAGTCCGATTTCTTCCACTGTGCCGTTGAACAGATTGTTAATCGTCACGTAATCGCCTTTATGCAGCTGGCGTTCATATATTAAAAAGATACCGGCCAAAATGTCCTTGATTAACGACTGGGCGCCGAAACCGATAACGATACCGGCAACGCCCGCCCCGGCTAAAATTCGGCCGAAATCATGAACAAATAAAGAAATGACGTAAAAGATAAAACCGATCGTCGCCGTATACTGGGTGATGGACCGGACGAGGCTCTCAATCGTCTTCCCTTTCCGTTCCTCTAAGAAATCCGTGCGTTTAAATAACACCTGGACAAAGCGGTTGATCAGAAAAACACCGGCGTAAAGCACGAGAGCGACGATGATGATCTCAACCACTTTGCTTTTCAAAATGTCCGTAATTGTCGTTTCCATCTTCTGTTAACCTCTGGCTTTTCGTAATGAAAAATCCGTGTCCTGATAATAACTGTTTTTGACAAGGACGTTCGGGCCGAGGCACCGGACGTTTGTGCAGCGGCAGTTCAGCTCTTTGCTCAGCTTCGTCTGTCTCCACTTGTCATATGCTTCAGGAAGGCTGTCTGTTTTAATATTGCCGAGCGGCGGTGTATCGCCGAAATCCGTGACAATGATATTTCCGTCAAAAATGTTGACATTCAGGCGGGAGCGGCCGTCAGGGTCGTTTCGCACCGTAACGTTTTTCGCTTCCCGCAGGCGGCGGAGGAGCTTCTGGTCTTCTTCATCAGGGCTGCATGCGTAAAACGGGAGCGTACCGAACAGCATCCATGTCTCTTCATCGCGAATGTCGAGCAGATGATGAATAGCCTGTCTCATGTCCGTCAGGCTGAGTGATTCAAGCGCGCTGGCGAAATCACTCGGATACATCGGATGGACTTCGTGCCGCTGGCATTTCATTTCTTCGGTAATCTGCCGGTGAATATGTTCGATATGCGGCAGTGTCCGTTTGTTCAGCATCGTTTCCGCTGAAACCATTACACCTGCTTCGACCAGCGTGCGGCTGTTTTCAATCATTTTGTCAAAATAGCGCGCCCGCTGTTCAAATGTCGGTTTCTTCTCCATCATCGCAAATCCGATGTCGGCAAAGTCCTCGACCGTTCCCCAGTTGTGAGAAATGTGAAGAACGTCCAAATAAGGAATAATCCGTTCGTAGCGCCCGATATCAAGCGTCAGGTTTGAATTGATCTGTGTGCGCACGCCGCGTTCATGCGCATATTTCAAAAGCGGGACGACGTATTCCTTTACCGATTTCAGCGAAAGCATCGGTTCGCCGCCCGTAATGCTGATAGAGCGTAACAGAGGAATTTCATCAAGCCGCTTTAATAAAAGGTCGATCGGCAGCGCATTCGGGTCTTTCGGCTGGAGCGTGTACCCGACGGCGCAGTGCTCGCATCGCATATTGCACAAAGTCGTCGTTGTGAATTCAACGTTCGTCAGTTTCATATCTCCATACTGGTCGACATCCATGTACGCTTCCCAAGGATCGTACTCCGGTGTGATCGGACGCAGTGTTGTGTTTTGTGTCATGACTATCTAACTCCTTTATAAATGGGGCATACTAACGTCTGCCAACTGTTAATTTTAGACCTGATCTGCCAAGATCGCAAGTAGCGGAACCATTGAAAAACGGCAAAAAATACGCTACCATTATAAAAAATGAATGGAGTGGAAGTATGGGGAATGCAGTAAACAGCAAAGATCAGCAGCTCGATTACTTAAAGAACAGACTCGATATGTTTATGAATGTCATTGATTCATTAGACCCTGAATCAACGGACGTTGAAGATATAGACCGGCTCATCGGCATGCTTGATGATCTGGAAGCAAAATACGAACGCTTTAAAAAGGATTGGGAATAAACCCCGGCGGATGCCGGGGTTTTTCTTTTTCCATAATGCGGCTGTATAAAAGGGCAGGGCCTACTGCAAAATAAGGAAAAATGCAGAAGGAGTGCTGGTCATGAAATGGTTTTGTTCAATTTGCTGCATGGCCGTTTTACTTGCGGGAGGCATAAACAGCGCAGAGGCCGTTCCGAATGAACGGATAAACTGGGGCTTTAAACGCAGCGTCAATCATCAGCCGCCGGATGCCGGCAGACAGCTGGACAATCTGGTCAAAAAATATGATGCTTTTTATTTGGGCAATACGAAAGAAAAGACCATCTATTTAACGTTTGATAACGGATATGAAAATGGGTACACCCCGAAAGTGCTTGATGTGTTAAAAAAACATCACGTCACGGGCACTTTTTTTGTCACGGGTCATTTTGTGAAAGAGCAGCCTGATTTGATTAAACGGATGTCAAAGGAAGGCCATATCATCGGCAATCATTCTTTTCATCATCCTGATCTGACGACAAAAACGGGCGATCAGATTCAAGACGAACTCGATTCTGTCACGGAAGCTGTGTACAACATTACCGGAAAGCGGGACAATCTGTATCTCCGTCCGCCGCGCGGCGTGTTCAGCGAATATGTCCTCAAAGAAACGAAGCGCCTCGGCTACCAAACCGTTTTCTGGTCCGTCGCATTTGTCGACTGGAAGGTTAACGAGCAAAAAGGGAAACAATACGCCTATGATCACATGATAAAGCAGGCGCATCCCGGCGCGATCTACCTTCTTCACACCGTTTCAAAGGACAATTCAGAAGCTCTGGACGATGCCATTACCGATTTGAAAAAAGAAGGCTACACGTTTAAAAGCATTGATGACCTGATGTTTGAGAAAGAAATGAAGCTGCCGCGCCTGTAGAAAACACCTCTCCTGGTAATGGAGAGGTGTTATTTTGTTATTTTAAGCTTTTAATCAGTGCAGCCCAATCCAGATCCCCGAAGCCTTGTGCGATCCCGCTTTCAAAATGGCTCTTGGCCAGCTCGGCAAGAGGGAGTTTTGCGGAGACCTGTTCAGCGGCGGCGAGCGCCAGATTGGTATCCTTGAGCCCTAAAGACATTTTGAAGCCGGCCGGCTCAAATTTCTCCTCAGCCATCATGGTTCCGTAATTTTGATAGACGGGAGAGCCAAAGAGTGCGCCGGCGATTTCTAAAAATTGTTTTTGTTCTAACCCGAACTTCTCCATCATTAAGAATGATTCAGATAACGCCTCCAGCATGGACACGAGCAAGAAATTGATGCTGATTTTCGCGGCATTGGCCGTTTTTGTTTCTTCACCAGTGTCAAATACTTGCTGACTCAGGATGTTAAGCAGCGGTTCGGCCTTTTTCTTCGCTTCTGCCGGTCCGGCTGTGATGATGTGGAGTTCGGCCTTCTCAGCGGCATCGGGGCGGCCGAGGACGGGAGCGGCGATAAAGAACTGCCCTCTGCCCGAATGTGCGGCGGAAAGCTGTTCTGACAGCGCTGTACTGATCGTGCTCATCGAAATATGAATGCCGTTTTCAGATAACCCGGCAATAATGCCGCAAGCTCCGAAAGTCACGTCTGTTACGGCTTCATCGTCTGACAGCATGGACAGCACGATATCTGCATGTTCAGCTGCCTGGCGGGGCGTTTCGGCATATTCGGCCCCTTTTTCCAGCAGGTCAGCCGCTTTTTCTTTCGTCCGGTTATATACAGTCAGACTGTATCCGGCTTTCATGATATTTTCGGCGATGGGGCGGCCCATATTGCCGAGTCCGACGATGGCGATCTTCATTTCACAGTCCCTCCAATGAAAAGTTTTCCACCATTATACATGCAAAATGGTTAATCTGCTGTGTACAGGATTGCCACTTTCAGTTCAGGTTCGGAAGACCATCCGGAGTCTGAGGCGGCTTTCCCCTTATAAAATCCGGTAAATCGGGTTTTGATGATTGTTTTTGAACGGGGTTTTACAGTGAATGTTTTTGATTTGAATGTGACGTCCTTTATGTTTTCTGATAAATCCGGGGTGACAGAAATGGTTTGTTCCCCTTTTCCGTAATGATTGATATAAAGCGTGCAGCTCATGCCCGCTCTTTTTCGCTCAACCAAATGACTGCATTCGCTGCGGTGCTTCAAATATTCGACAGCCTCTTTTTCGGGCGCGAACTGTTTTAAGGAAAAAGCGGCATATTCAGTGGCGGGACTGATACCGGAAGCGGCCCCCATACTGAGAAAGATCAGAAACAGCCCCGCCGCGGGAAGCGTCCGCCTGAACGCGGCGGCACACCAGATTAACGCCGCAAAGTAAAGCACGACCCCGGGAATGACGGAGATATGGGCTCCATCTTCCGGCCAAGAGGAAAAGCCGAGCAACTCAAAGATGTAATCAGACACCGTACGGCCGTTATACAGCGGGGCAATGGACATGACACTGAAAGCCAGGAGGACAGAAGAAATGATTTTGTGAGAAAGGATGGTAACGGCGCACACCTCTTTACGTTTTTTTCCAGACTATCATGTTTTCTCAAAAAAAAGAACAGCCGGCAGCCGTTCTTACTTGAAAATATTAAACCAGCCTTTGCGGGCGAACCAAAACAGCATGGCGCCCACAAGGACGGCCATTACGCCCAAAACGATAAAATAGCCGTATTTCCAATGAAGCTCAGGCATGTTATCGAAATTCATGCCGTAAACCCCCGCGATGAACGTCAGCGGGATAAAAATGGTCGAGACGATAGTTAATGTCATCATAATGGCGTTCATCCGGTTTGAATTCAGCGTCACATAGCTGTCCCGCAAATCTGACGTCATATCACGGTTTGACTCGATCAGCTCAGCCAGTTTTAACAGGTGGTCATAAATATCGCTGAAATACGCCTTCGTTTCACGGCTTTCTTTTACATGGTCAAGGCTCAAAATCCGGTACATTAAATCGCGCATCGGAATGATCGTCCGCCTCAGGTTCAAAAGATCAGTCCGCAATTCAAACACTTCATTCATTAAAGTGCCGTAAGATTTATGGGTTCTGCTGTCTTCAATTTCATTCAGCCGGTCTTCAATTTTGTACAGCACGGGGAAATATTCATCGACAAGCTGATCCATAATCATATAAGTGATGTGCCCGGGCCCTTTTTTGGCTAATCCCGGAGAAGCGAAAAACCGATCTCTCACCTTTGAGACGCCGGGCGATTCGTGCAAATGGAAGCTGACGATGAAACGGTCGGACTGAAAAATGTCCACCTCTTCCATTTCCAGTGTGTCCGGGTTCAAGGCGTGGAGCACATAAAAACGGTAGCCGTCATAATGGTCGATTTTCGGCCGCTGCATGTGCTGAAAGCAATCCTCGATCGCAAGCGGATGAAAGTGAAAATAATCCCGCAGCAGCTCGATTTCATGCATCTCAGCGCCGAAAAAATCAACCCAGTACCATGCGATGTCCGGTTGTTCTGTACGTGATAGGGGGATATTATCTAATATCTCATTATGTGTTGTGATTGCGGTTATATGTATCATAAACAACCCTCCGCCTGCCATTATATCATGCGGCGTTATGAAGAAAAGTATACGAATTGCCGCCAGGCCGCTTCATGATATACTTGGACAAAAAGGGGTGGAGCATATGTGGAAGGAAACGGTTTCGGTCACGCCGCCGTATCATTTTGATAAAGTACTTGAAAGGCTGTCGCTCGATCCGCTGAATGCGGTCGATCTTCATGCAAGATCAATCAAAGTGCCGCTCAGAACACGGGACGGCAAACTGTCCGTCATCACGGTTCAAGGGGAAGGCACCGCCGCAGACCCGGTTTTCCTCGTCAGCGGAGAAACGGACCGCGAGGAGATGATTGAACGGATCAAACACATTTTTCAGTGGGAGCAGCCGCTTCAGCCTGTGCTTGATCATTTCTCAAAAACAAATCTGTCGGCGCTTTTTGAGGAGCATGCGGGAACCCCGCTCGTCTTGGAGTATGACGTCTACAACTGTCTCATGAAATGCATCATCCACCAGCAGCTCAACCTTTCCTTCGCTTTTACTTTAACGGAACGGTTCGTCCATGCCTTCGGTGAACAAAAAGACGGCGTCTGGTGCTATCCCGAGCCGAAAACGATCGCGGCGCTTGATTATCAGGACTTGCGGGAGCTCCAGTTCAGCATGAGAAAAGCGGAATATGCGATTGACATTTCACGGATGATTGCAGACGGGGCGCTCAATCTGGCGGAACTTACCCATTTATCGGATGAAGACATTATGAAAAAGCTGATCGCCATCAGAGGCATCGGCCCGTGGACCGTCCAAAACGTCCTCATGTTCGGTCTCGGCCGCCCGAATCTGTTTCCTTTGGCGGACATCGGCCTGCAAAACGCCGTCAAACGCCGCTTCGCCCTAGAGGATAAACCGTCAAAAGACGTAATGCTCCAGGTAAGCAGCGAATGGGCGCCGTATTTAAGCTATGCGTCCTTGTACTTGTGGAGAAGCATTGAATGATGAGGATTTTTGGAAACTTCCAGTGAAAAACATGAAGGAACCGCCGGCTGCATGTTATACTGAAAAGATGTGATATTTCAAATCAGCCGTTTTCCCATGAGGAAGGCTTTATATAGAAACGGAGAGAAAAAAACGTGAATCAACATCAAAAAAAGGCGCCTGCCGAATTGAAAATCGGACAGACATTTCCGCTGACCATCAAACGTCTCGGCATTAACGGAGAGGGCGTCGGCTATTTTAAGAAAAAAGTTGTCTTCGTTCCCGGCGCTCTGCCCGGTGAAGAAGTCGTTGCCGAAGCGACAAATGTGCAGCCGAAATTTTCAGAAGCACGCGTCAAAAAAATCCGCAAGCCGTCTGAACACCGCGTCACGCCGCCATGCCCGGTCTACGACCAGTGCGGCGGCTGTCAGCTTCAGCATCTGGCATACACCCAGCAGCTTCGCGAAAAACGCGACATCGTCATTCAGTCTCTGGAACGTCATACGAGATTCAATGTCGAAGAAATGAACATTAAAGATACGATCGGAATGGACAACCCTTGGAATTACCGGAACAAAAGCCAGTTCCAAGTCGGACGCTCGCAAAGCGGCAGCATCATTGCCGGCTTATACGGACTTGATTCCCATAAAATCGTTCCGATTAAGGAATGCATTGTCCAGCATCCGGCAACAAACAAAACAACGGGTATCGTCCGCCGTATTTTGGAAAAACACAACGTATCTGTTTATAACGAACGGACCAAAAAAGGCGATGTCCGCACCATCGTGACGAGAGTCGGTTTTGAAACAGGCGAAGTGCAGGTCGTGCTTGTCACCGCTAAAGAGACACTGCCGAATAAAGATGAGATCGTCAAAGCCATTCAGAATCGGCTGCCGGAAGTGAAATCGATTATTCAAAACGTCAATGGCGCGCGCACATCCGTCATTTTCGGTGACAAAACAAAAGCGCTGGCCGGAAGCCATGCCATTCAAGAAGTGCTCGGTGACGTGTCATTTGAACTGAGCGCCCGCGCCTTCTTCCAGCTCAACCCTGAGCAGACGGTTAAGCTGTATGACGAAGTGAAACAAGCGGCTCAGCTGACAGGAAAAGAAAAAGTCGTAGACGCGTATTGCGGCGTCGGTACGATCGGCATGTGGGTTTCAAGCGGCGCAAAAGAGATCCGCGGCATGGACGTCATTAAAGAATCAATTGACGATGCGAAGAAAAACGCCAAAAAACACGGCATCAAAAACGCGGCATATGTCACAGGAACAGCCGAACACTGGCTCCCGAAATGGACGAAAGAAGGCTTCCGCCCTGACGTGGTCATCGTCGACCCGCCGAGAACGGGCTGTGACAGAACATTTTTAGATACCATCAAAAAAGTAAAACCGAAACGCTTCGTCTACGTATCCTGCAATCCTTCCACATTGGCGAAAGACTTGCAGACGCTGTCGAAGGACTATCGCGTCGAATATATTCAGCCTGTTGATATGTTTCCGCAGACGGCTCATGTAGAAGCCGTGGCGAAGCTTGTTTTGAAATCGTCTAACTAAAATAAACAATTCGTAATCAGACCTGGATTTCGGTATAAACATTTCCGATTTCCGGGTCTTTTTCATGTTTTGCCCTTGTCCTGACTGTTTTTTGTCTTTATTTAACTGATAAAAAGAGTTGAAAAAACGTATGGAAAAGCAAGTGAAAAACAGCCAAGCAGGCTGCTTTCTATTAACACTTTCTTTTTTCCGTTTGGAAACGGCATTACAGACAAAATATGAAGATCTTGTTGTGAACCAGAAGCAATAACAAGTCGTTCAAGTTCCGTGAATACTTGTAATTCCCGTTAATATTTTGTAAACTCCTTTCTTAAAGAATACTATTAGCAATAGTTGTAATAAATGATAAAAAGGAGGTGGAATTGAATAAGAGATGTATTGGAACTTCAACAACTGTTTGAAGGTTCTGATGTAGAAGCTGCAAAAGGCAAAGGTGGCTTACTTTAATGTATAACGTATTAGCATTACAACAATTAAATAATAGCGCCGAGGCGGAATCGTAAGTGATAACAACTATTACAGTAATACCTGCGATGGTTATATCCTTAATAAGTAATTATCGCGACAATCATGCTTCATCATATAATGATGTTAGATTGACACTTGGCTAAAAAGTATTGCAGAAAAGGAAATGGATAATGAAATGGGTAAAGTATATAAAAAAAGTTGGTTTCTCACGGTTTTGGCATTTTTAGTTTCACAGCTTTATTTTAATTTTGCAGAATTAACGGGATGGGGTCCTAATTATAGAGAAATGAATGGATTCCCAGCAAACATAGCTGAACTGGATTTCTTTCAAACATATCTTTCATTCTATGATAATCCATGGTTTAATATTGTCACTGTTTTCTTGGGGGTTTTCACTGTTATACAAATAATCACAGGTATAACAAAGGATATTCGAAATGAAAGCAATAACTTCTGATGCCTTATTTAATGATGAAAGAAAATGAACACTTTCTTATTAATCTTATGAGTGAGGACTGCGGCACTTAGTCAGCAGTCTATTTTATTGGTTCTGGATCAGGATTACCGAATCGTAATCTTATACAAACATATATAGGTGATTGTATAAAGATATTAACATAAGGGGTTTGAAAGCCAATCGACCCTTAGTACATATACTGTATAGAGCCAGAAGCCACTTGTTGCGTTGGTTATTTCTAAACCATGAGCAAATCTCAAATGGTCCAGATTGAAGTTTTGAATTCTTTTAAGTTCGAGTTTATTTTCTCTTCCCATCCCCTTACTCCATACCATCCCCAACTCATTTTGCTTAATCATATTATTTCTTGAAATTCGTTTTCCGCAAATGATATTGAGATACGGATATGGTGCAGCGTTAAATATTTTATCTTCGATAACAGGACAATTATTTTGCATTGGTAATAGGGAGAACTCTTATGATATTCTATTTAGGTTGGAATCCTTTTTGTCCAAAAAGAGCAAAAGTAAGGCCGCTAAGAAAGATGAAGGTCAGCGCTACTATTAATAAACCACAATATAAATAAAAAATAGGTGTAGATAATCAGCACACTTTTTTCTCTTTCGAACCGATTATATGGTTAAGGAGTTGTAAGGTGTTCTATCATATCTATTCTACTTCAGTTTGCTTTTCACTTTTTAACGAGTAAAAAGTGAAATGTTCAAAATTTACTATCGTTTGATAAGAAGTGCTGACACATGCTATAAGTGTAAAAGAAGCATGGTCAGTTTTTAATTTTTGGATAAAGGTTTGGCTGTATCCCATCATGAAAGGATTTGGATTTGTTATGACAGATAATTTCTGGCGTGAATTACCACGGCCATTTTTTGTACTTGCACCAATGGAAGATGTGACGGATGTCGTTTTTCGCCATGTTGTGAGTGAAGCAGGCAGACCTGATGTGTTTTTCACAGAGTTTACAAACTCAGAAAGCTATTGTCACCCGGATGGGAAGGATAGTGTGCGCGGCCGTTTGACTTTCACGGAGGATGAACAGCCGATGGTTGCCCACATATGGGGAGATAAGCCTGAAAACTTTCGCCAAATGAGTATTGGGATGGCGGAATTAGGGTTTAAGGGCCTGGATATCAATATGGGCTGTCCTGTACCTAATGTGGCGGGGAATGGAAAGGGAAGCGGCCTGATTTGCCGTCCTGAAGTTGCAGCCGAATTAATACAGGCGGCGAAAGCAGGAGGTCTGCCGGTAAGTGTGAAGACCAGACTTGGCTACACGGATATAGACGAATGGCGCGGCTGGCTGACACACATACTGAAACAAGACATTGCGAATCTTTCCATTCATCTGCGTACAAGAGCGGAAATGAGTAAAGTAGATGCGCATTGGGAGCTCATCCCGGAAATCAAGAAACTTCGTGATGAGATAGCGCCGGATACCCTTTTGACGATCAATGGGGATATTCCTGACCGTGAAACCGGCTTGAAACTCGCTGAACAATACGGTGTTGACGGGATTATGATTGGACGAGGCATTTTTACCAATCCATTCGCCTTTGAAAAGGAGCCGAGAGAGCATAGCAGTAAGGAATTGCTTGATCTTTTGAGATTGCATCTGGATCTTCATGATGAATATTCAAAAGCAGAAGCTCGAGCATATAAACCGCTCCCCCGCTTTTTCAAGATATATCTCCGCGGATTCCGGGGAGCAAGTGAATTAAGAAATCAATGCATGAATACAAAGTCAACAGATGAAGTGCGTGCATTGCTCGATGACTTTGAGAAAAAGTATCTTGATGGGATGGAGCAAGAGTGACATAAACAACTCTTCATCCGGCCCGGATTTCGATTTGAATTCCGGGTCTTTTTGTGTGCAGTTTTTACCCAGACAGATCCATGGCCAGTTTCGTCATGCAGAAATAAACGAATAATGGTACATTGATAGGAGATACATCATAAAGGGGGAGAGAAAAATGAAACGACTGTGCATCATCCCCTGCGGCAAGAAAAAAATTTGGGATGTCCATTCAGATACAGGTCCGGTAAGGGCGGAAGACGCTTATCTCAGCCCGTTTCATCAGGCGTGCGAGCGATATGCGAAAGCATTTTTCGATGAGTGGGTGATTTTGTCGGCGAAGCACGGATTCCTTCGTCCGGATGATATTGTTCCCGGAAATTACGATGTCACTTTTGGAACCGGTCATCCGGAGATCATGGCAGCGGACGAGCTGCGCCGTCAATTTCATGAAAAAGGCTTCTCCGACATCGAGGAGCTTGTCATGCTTGGCGGGAAAAAATACCGAAGCGTCCTAAACGCCGTCATCGGAGAGCATCAGCATATCACCTGGCCTTTGTCATCGTATAAAGGCATTGGCTACATGCTTCAAGCGCTGAATCGGGCTGTTGAAGAAAAGCATGAACTGCAGCGCGTGGATATGAAAAAAAGAGTGTAACCACTCAAACGCCACGATAGACTGTATGCAGAAGAATGAAGCAGTTAAAAGATTTCCGAGGAAATAAATACGTCGATCATTGTCAAAGACAGGGTGATGCCCGGTCTTTTTTGTATGCCATAAAACGAGACAAAGGGAACAGATCGAGACAAAATGAGACACCTGTCTCAAACTGTCTCCATTGTAAACATAAAAACATTCATTTTACGGGCTTCAAAGGCTGGCATGCTTCTTGCATTTATAAGTGTGAACCCTAAATAGAAGGAGGCGCACAAAATGGAATTGTTAAAACGAGAAGGCTTGTCATTAACTGAGGAAAAAGCGCTGTGGATGTACCAAAAGATGCTGGAAATCAGGGGCTTTGAAGACAAAGTGCATGAACTTTTCGCGCAAGGAGTGCTTCCCGGATTCGTCCATTTGTATGCCGGTGAAGAAGCGGTAGCTGCGGGGGTGTGCGCTCATTTAGATGATGGCGACAGCATTACAAGCACACACAGGGGACACGGCCATTGTATCGCCAAAGGCTGTGATCTGGACGGCATGATGGCGGAAATATTCGGAAAAGCGACCGGACTGTGTAAAGGCAAAGGCGGTTCTATGCACATTGCGGATCTTGATAAAGGCATGTTAGGCGCAAATGGAATCGTCGGGGGCGGATTCACGCTCGCATGCGGATCAGCGCTCACGGCTAAATATAAACAAACTAAAAATGTAAGCGTTTGCTTTTTTGGGGACGGAGCCAATAACCAAGGGACTTTCCATGAAGGGCTGAACTTAGCGGCAGTATGGAACCTTCCTGTCGTGTTCATCGCCGAAAACAACGGCTACGGCGAAGCCACGACATTTGAGTACGCGTCAGCCTGTGATTCAATCGCCGATCGGGCGGCTGCCTATAACATGCCGGGAGTCACGGTGGACGGAAAAGATATTTTAGCGGTTTATCAGGCAGCCGGGGAAGCGATAGAAAGAGCAAGAAACGGCGGAGGCCCGTCTTTGATTGAATGTATGACTTACAGAAACTACGGCCATTTCGAAGGGGATGCCCAAACTTATAAAACAAAGGATGAAAAGACTGAGCATCTTGAAGAAAAGGATGCCATTCAAGGCTTTAAAAACTATCTTCTAAAAGAAACAGATGCAAATAAACTGTCAGACATCGAACAGCGTGTCAGCGAATCGATTGAAAAAGCCGTCTCGTTCAGCGAAAAGAGTCCATATCCGAAAGAGTCTGAGCTGTTGACAGACGTCTACGTGTCATATGAAAAAGGGGGAATGTGAGATGGCGAGAGTCATAAGCATGTCGGACGCGATCAATGAAGCAATGAAGCTTGCGATGAGAAAAGACGACAATGTGCTTGTAATCGGTGAAGATGTCGCCGGGGGAGCGGCGGTCGATCATTTGCAGGATGATGAAGCATGGGGCGGTGTATTAGGGGTCACAAAGGGACTCGTACAGGAATTCGGGCGCACAAGAGTGCTGGACACACCGATTTCTGAGGCGGGCTACATGGGTGCGGCTATGGCTGCGGCATCAACCGGGCTGAGACCGATTGCCGAGCTGATGTTTAACGATTTTATCGGAACGTGCTTTGACCAAGTGATCAACCAAGGGGCGAAATTCCGCTATATGTTCGGCGGTAAAGCGCAAGTGCCGATCACCGTCCGCACCACATACGGAGCCGGGTTCCGGGCAGCCGCTCAGCATTCGCAGGCACTGTATGGCCTGTTCACCAGCATCCCGGGTCTGAAGACGGTTGTGCCGTCCAATCCATATGACGCCAAAGGTTTGCTGCTTTCGGCAATAGAAGACGATGATCCGGTATTCTTTTTTGAAGATAAAACGTCCTACAGCATGAAGGGCGAGGTGCCGGAAGATTATTATACAATCCCGCTCGGAAAAGCGGATATCAAACGCGAAGGCAGCGACATCACGCTGTTTGCGGTCGGCAAGCAGGTCAATACCGCGCTTGAAGCGGCTGCGCAGCTTTCTGAGAAAGGCATCGACGCCGAGGTGCTTGATCCCCGGAGTCTGTCTCCTTTAGATGAGGAAGCGATTTTCACATCGTTAGAAAAAACAAACCGGCTGATCATCATTGACGAAGCCAATCCGCGCTGCAGCATCGCCACGGATATTGCTGCGATTGTCGCCGATAAGGGCTTTGATTTGCTTGATGCGCCGATTAAACGGATTACAGCGCCGCATACACCGGTGCCGTTTTCGCCGGTGCTTGAAGATCAATATTTGCCGACACCAGACCAAATTGTCAGCGTCACGCTTGAATTGCTTGGCGAGCCGGCAATGAATTAAAGGAGGGATATAGAATGGCTGTAAAAGTAGTAATGCCGAAGCTGGGAATGGCGATGAAGCAAGGTGAAGTATCCGTCTGGAATAAAAAAGTCGGCGACCCGGTTGAAAAGGGAGAAAGCATCGCCAGCATCAACTCGGAAAAAATAGAAATGGAAATAGAAGCGCCTGAAAGCGGCACGCTTCTTCATATTAAAGTCAAAGAGGGAGAAGGAGTCCCGCCGGGAACGCCCATCTGTTATATCGGGGAAAACGGCGAAGAAGTGCGGGAGAAGGAGGCGCCGGCTCCTGAAAATGCCGGGAAACCGCAATCTGAACCTGAACATATTCCTGCTCCCAAAGCCGGGCAAAAGCGTAAACACCGCGTGAAAATATCTCCCGTTGCCCGAAAAATGGCGGAGAAAGCCGGGTTGAAAGTTGATACGCTGAACGGGACGGGGCCCGGAGGCAGAATCGTAAAAGCTGACGTCATCAAGGCCATGAAGACGGAATCTGAACCGCAGTCTTCGGTTCAGACGGCACAGCCGGAGGGAAAACCGGCTTCAGCGATGAGAAAAGTGATTGCAGACCGAATGCACAAAAGCCTGCAAAACAGCGCCCAGCTGACGCTGACGATGAAAGCGGACATTACGGAGCTTATAAAATGGCAGCAGCAGCTCGCCGACAGCGCGAAAAAGCGGAACGGTGTTAAACTGACGGTCACACATTTCGTATCCCGAGCCGCGGTGCTTGCGCTGAAACAGCATCCTGAGCTGAACAGCTCTTATCAAGAGGAGCGGATCATCACCTATCCATATGTCCACCTCGGGATGGCGGTTTCTCTTGAAAACGGTCTCGTCGTGCCGGTGATCCGGGATGCGGAAAAGCTTTCATTCCTTGAGCTAGCGGATCATATCAGCACATCGGCACGCCGGGCGCGGGAAGGCAATGCTTCCGGAGATGATCTGGGCGGATCGACATTTTCTATTACAAATCTCGGGGGTTACGGAATTGAGCATTTCACCCCGATTCTTAATCCGCCTGAAGCCGGTATTCTCGGAGTGGGCGCAAGCTATGAAACGCCGGCGTTTAAAGGAGATGAGCTTGTCAAAAGCACCATGCTGCCGCTGAGCCTTACCTTTGATCACAGAGTATGTGACGGCGCACCGGCTGCGGACTTCCTGAAAACGGTCAAAGCGCTGCTTGAAGAGCCGGCCGGATTGATTTTATAGAGAGGGTGAAGAGATTGACACTAGCCATTATCGGCGGCGGGCCTGCCGGATATGCAGCTGCCGTGACTGCCGCGCGGAGGGGAGAAGAAGTCGTTCTGATCGACAAAGGGCCGCTCGGAGGCACTTGTCTCAATGAGGGATGCATCCCGACAAAGTCGCTTTTGGAAAGCGCGAATGTGCTCGATAAAATCAGGCATGCAAATACATTCGGCATCGAACTGCCGCAAAACATTACACTCAATTGGGCCCGCATGCAGGGGCGCAAACGGCAAATCGTCAGCCGGCTCGTGCAGGGAATTCAATACTTAATGAAAGCAAATCAGATTAAAGTCATCAGCGGGACAGCTTCATTTCTCACAGAGCAGACATTGCTTGTTGAAGGAGAAGGAGGCGCAAAAGACATTCTGGAAGCGGATCGGATATTGATTGCATCCGGATCTGAACCGGCGGAGCTGCCGTTTGCCCCATTTGACGGCGATTGGGTGATCGACAGCAAAGACGCGCTTTCTTTACAGAAAATCCCTTCTTCTCTGCTTATTGTCGGGGGAGGTGTGATCGGCTGTGAATTTGCCTCTTTATTCAGCCGGTTTAAAACGAAAGTGACGGTGATTGAATCGGCTGACCGGCTGCTCCCGGCAGAAGACGGGGAAATCGCCGCCGTTTTCGAAGACTCTTTAAGAGACAGCGGGGCTGATATTCAGACAAAAGCCGCCCTTCAACGGATTGACAAAGAAAGGAAAACTGCCGTGTGGACAAAAGACGGCAAAGAAATTGAGGCGCAGGCTGATCACGTTTTGGTTGCAATCGGGAGAAAACCGCGTTTGCAAGAGCTGAATCTGGAGCAGGCCGGCATCCGGTATTCTCCGCGCGGCATTGAAGTCAATGACCATATGCAGACCAATGTGCCTCATATATACGCATGCGGCGATGCGGCCGGAGGAATGCAGCTCGCGCATGCCGCCATTCATGAAGGAATCACAGCCGCCGCGCATGCCGCGGGAAAGGACAGCAAAGTCGATATGCGGGCGGTGCCCCGCTGTATTTATACATCGCCGGAAATGGCCGCTGTCGGGCTGACGGAAACACAGGCGAGAGAAACATACGGAGATGTGAAAATCGGAGAATGTTCATTTTCTGCTAACGGAAAAGCGTTAATTAAACATCAGCATGGCGGCAAAATGAAAATCATTGCCGAACCGGAATTCGGAGAAATCGTCGGCGTGTCAATGATCGGGCCGGACGTGACGGAATTGATCGGTCAGGCGGTCATGATGATGAACGGTGAAATGACGGCGGATATGTCGGAGCACTTTATCGCGGCGCATCCGACTCTGTCAGAAACGCTTCAGGAAGCTCTGCTGAATGTCACCGGACTTGCGGTGCATTCCGTATAACCGGAATACCCTTTCTCAGATGAGAAGGGGTATTTTTCGTTGAAAGCGCTTTATTTTTCCCCTACAATATATGAAAAGATGGTCTGAACAGGGGGGAGCGAATACAATGAATGTCATTCGGAATGATTTTAAAACCTGGAAGCGCTTTGTGAAAGAAGGCGTGCTTGATGAATCCCGTATTCAGAAGCGGGTGGCCGCCTCATGGCACCGCTGCAAAAAAGCCGACGTCAATCCTTATCTCGAAAAGGGGCCGAATGTAATGCCGGCAGATCATTTAGAAAGGCAGGCCGAAAAGCATGCGTTATTTTTAGCGGCCTCAACGCCGTATGCAGAAAGAATGAAAACGGCAATGCGGGAAATGGAAATGATGGTTCTCCTGATTGATTCAGACGGCGTTGTCCATTCAGTTGACGGCCACCCGCGCACCATTCATGAAGCGAACCGCATCAATTTCTTAAAAGGCGCCCGCTGGACGGAAACGGCCGTCGGCACGAATGCGATCGGGACGGCTCTTTATACAAATGAGCCGGTCATGATACACGGCTCTGAACATTATTCGCTCGCTTCTCATCAATGGAGCTGTTCCGCCGCGCCGATCCGTTATGAAGACGGACGGCTGGCGGGTGTCATTGATATTTCCTGCCCCGCCGCCCGCGCTCAGCCTTTTATGCTCGGAATTGCCTCCTCCATCGCTTATACGGCGGAACGGGAGCTTGCCCTAAAGATCAAAATGACAGAACTTGACATGATCAGCAAATTCGCCGGGCTTACCCGGTCTCACGATCCGATCGTGCTTTGCAATGAAATGAGCCGGGTTATCGCCGCAAGCCGTCCCGTTCAGCATTTTACCGGACATACGCTGCGCGAGCTTGAGGAACAGGGCTTTCACATCAAGCAGGCGAAGCGGGAGGAGAACGGCTACACGTGCATTTACTTATCCAAACGAGAAGAAAAGCCTTCTTTTTTATTCCATGGTGCGGCAGGCAAAAGCCCGTCATCCCGACATATGCTCCAGCAGCTGGAGCTTGTCGCCCGAACGGACGCAACCGTCTGTCTTACGGGAGAAACCGGGACGGGAAAGGAGGTTGCCGCCCGGGCGATTCATAACAACAGCTCCAGGAAAAACGGCCCGTTTATCGCCGTCAATTGCGGAGCGGTCCCCGAAAAGCTGATTGAGAGCGAACTGTTCGGCTACTCGGAAGGCGCCTTCACCGGGGCCAAACGGAAAGGACATAACGGCGCTTTGCAAAAAGCCGATAAAGGCACGCTTTTCCTCGATGAAATCGGAGAAATATCACACTCCATGCAGGTCGCTCTGTTACGGGTGCTGCAGGAACGGAAAGTCACCCCGGTCGGCGGGACAAAAGAGATTCCCGTCGACATCAGAATCATCACTGCCACCCACACTGATCTGAGACAGCTTGTCGAATGCAAAAAGCTGAGAGAAGATTTATTTTACCGGCTTCACGTCTGTCCGATCCATCTCCCTCCATTAAGAGAACGCACCGAAGACATTCCCGGACTCTTCCTTGAATTTCAGCGAAATCGCGGCTGGCGGGGGGAGCTTCCTGATGACTTTTTAGACCTATTAAAGAGCCGGAAATGGCCGGGGAATATCAGGGAATTGTTTAATGTATTTGAACGTCTTTCCGTCATGTTCCCGGACGGGCGGCTGTCAGGGCGCCCCATCGCAGCCCTGCTTGAAGCGTCAGGTCTTAAAGAGGCGGCCGAGTCTTATGAACAGGAAGAAGCGTCCCCCGCCTCCATCCGGGAGCACATTCAGAAAAACATCATCGTAAACGCGCTTGAATCAGCGAAGGGGAATGTTACGCTGGCCGCCAAAATGGCCGGAATCCCGCGGAGCACGTTTTACAAACGCCTCAAAAAATTCAAACTCACCGCCGGACAATTGTAAGAAACAAGCATACTTCTCTTGGCTGCCGGACACGTTATGTGTGAGGCCCTAAAGGAGGTTTGAAACGTGAATACACAGCGTGCGAAAGACATTTCGGAATCCGCCGCCATGGCGTATGTGACATATGAAGGAGTCCCGATTTATATTCAGCATGTCAACGAAGACAAGGAAACAGCCAGAATTTTTCCGATCGGAAATCCGCAATTTGAGCAGGAAGTGCTGCTTTCTGATTTACAAGAGCATTTTTGAGAATGGGTCTGCTGATGACAGCAGGCCTCTTTCGTACCTGTGGGAACTTTCCCGCTTTTTGAGAAAAATAACTAAAAATGATTAAATGATCTAACTCCTCTAAACCCGGTACAGATCGGACCTTCTCATGATATAAATAAAATGTAAACGTTATCAGAGGAGGGCTTCACATGACAG
Source organism: Bacillus sp. IS1 (assembly GCF_032461585.1). NCBI lineage: Bacteria > Bacillati > Bacillota > Bacilli > Caryophanales > Bacillaceae > Bacillus > Bacillus sp. IS1. Next base: position 229,515 of record NZ_JAWCWR010000004.1, read on the forward strand.
ACAAATCATTCTCAATCGTTATTGCAGGCGGCGGCAGCACATTTACCCCCGGAATTGTATTAATGCTTTTGAATCACCTGGAAGAGTTTCCGATCAGAAAGCTGAAACTTTATGACAATGATAAAGAAAGGCAGGAGCGGATTGCGGGTGCGTGTGAGGTATTCATAAAAGAAAAAGCGCCGGACATTGAATTTCTGGCGACTGATGACCCAGAGACGGCTTTTACGGATGTTGACTTCGTCATGGCGCATATCCGCGTCGGAAAATATGCGATGCGCGCGCTTGATGAACAAATCCCGCTGAAGTACGGCGTGGTCGGCCAGGAAACATGCGGGCCGGGCGGAATCGCATATGGCATGCGCTCTATCGGCGGTGTTCTGGAGATTCTTGATTATATGGAAACGTACTCGCCTGACGCATGGATGCTGAATTACTCCAATCCGGCGGCGATTGTGGCTGAAGCTACACGACGCCTAAGACCGAATTCAAAAATATTGAACATCTGCGACATGCCGGTCGGAATTGAGGATCGCATGGCGAACATCCTCGGATTATCTTCACGAAAAGAAATGAACGTCCGTTACTACGGCTTAAACCACTTTGGCTGGTGGACGTCCATCACAGACCGGCATGGCAATGATTTAATGCCGAAGCTGAAAGAGCATGTCCGTGAATACGGCTACGTTCCGAAGACGGAGGCCGAACAGACTGAAGCAAGCTGGAATGACACATTCAAAAAAGCGCGCGACGTACAGGCGGCTGATCCGGATACGCTCCCGAACACATATCTGCAATATTACTTATTCCCGGATGATATGGTGAAAAAATCAAACCCGAACCATACGAGAGCCAATGAAGTTATGGAAGGGCGCGAAGCTTTCATTTTCAGCCAATGCGATATGATTACGCGCGAACAATCATCGGAGAACAGTGAAATTAAAATTGATGATCATGCTTCCTATATCGTCGACCTTGCCCGGGCCATCGCTTACAACACCGGGGAGAGAATGCTGTTAATCGTTGAAAATAACGGCGCGATCGCAAACTTTGATCCATCAGCCATGGTTGAGATTCCTTGTCTCGTAGGCTCAAACGGACCGGAACCCCTCTCAGTCGGGAATATACCGCAATTTCAAAAAGGCCTGATGGAACAGCAGGTGTCTGTCGAAAAACTGACGGCTGAAGCGTGGGAAGAGCGGTCATTTCAAAAGCTGTGGCAGGCGCTGATCCTGTCAAAAACAGTGCCGAATGCCCGTGTGGCAAGACTGATTCTTGAAGATCTGATGGAGGCTAATAAGGACTACTGGCCTGAGCTTGATGTGAGTCCGTCTCCTATTTCCTGATGACAATCTTCCCCGTTTTCTTTATCTGTTATTCTATATAATAGAAAGAAAACGGGGGGATTTTTGGGATGAGTCTTGAAGAACTGGTTAATCAGCATTACGCGAAATTAAATGACAACGATTTTTATATTTTAAAATATATATTGAATCATAAACATACGTGCTACCATCTCGGTATCAATGACATGGCGAAAGCCTGCAATGTCTCTCGGTCTTCCGTCCTGCGGCTCGCCCAAAAACTGGGCTTCAGCGGCTACAGTGAATTCCGGGTTTTTCTGAAATGGGAGGATCAGCCTGAAGAGGGCGAGAATATGACATTTGAAAAGCTGCTGGATGATATTGAAGCCAATGTAAAATATGTGAAGTCAAAAGATATGACGGAGATGTGCCGGCTGATAGATGAAGCAAAACGGATTTTCGTTTACGGATCGGGCACGGCTCAGAGGGTGTGCGCCCGTGAGCTGCAGCGGATGTTTGTATCCCGGCGGAAGTATCTGATTTTAATTCAGGACATCACAGAGTTTGATATCATGTGTGATGATTTTAAGGTTGATGACGTATTCATCATTATTTCTTTATCAGGCGAAACACCCGAATTAATTCCGCAGGTAAGGACCCTGTCCGCAAAGGGAGTTCCGTTTATTTCAATCACCAATCTGAAAAACAACGTACTGGCGCAAATGACGCCGTATAATCTTTATGCGACCAGCAAGCCGGTGATGTTAAGCGATAAAACGGAAATTGTCGCATTTGCCCCGTTTTTTCTGGTGGGCGAATCGTTATTCCGTGCATATGTTGATTATAAAGAGCTTGAAAATTTTGATAAATAGCGGGAGGTCACGTGAAATGATGCAAAAAGTCCAGCGCTTCGGCAGCGCGATGTTTGTGCCTGTTTTGTTATTTGCATTTTCCGGTATTATTGTCGGTCTGAGTACGCTGTTTAAAAATAAAACGCTGATGGGGCCGCTGGCTGATCCTGACGGGCTTTGGTATCAATGCTGGTATGTCATTGAACAAGGCGGCTGGACCGTCTTTAATCAAATGCCGCTCCTGTTTGCGATCGGCATCCCTGTCGCCTTAGCGAAAAAAGCGCAGGCGCGGGCTTGTTTGGAAGCGCTTACAGTTTATCTGACATTCAATTACTTTATCAATGCGATTCTGACGGTTTGGGGCGGGGCTTTTCACGTCGATATGAATCAGGAAGCCGGCGGAACGAGCGGGCTGACGATGATCGCCGGAATCAAAACGCTTGATACGAATATTATCGGCGCCATCTTTATTTCATCTATTGTCGTGTATTTGCACAATCGTTATTTTGATAAAAAACTGCCGGATTTCCTGGGTATTTTTCAAGGATCTTCATACATCGTTATCATTTCTTTCTTCATTATGATACCGATTTCACTTGCGGTGGCATACGTATGGCCGATGGTTCAGTCCGGAATCGGCTCGCTGCAAAGTTTTCTCGTTTCTTCCGGGGCGATCGGCGTGTGGATTTACACATTCCTGGAGCGGATTTTAATTCCGACCGGCCTGCATCATTTTATTTACTCGCCGTTTGTTTACGGTCCGGCTGTGGCTGAAGGCGGTATCGTCACCTATTGGGCGCAGCATCTCGGGGAATACTCTCAAAGCGTCAAACCGCTGAAAGAATTGTTCCCGCAGGGGGGCTTCGCGCTTCACGGAAACTCGAAAATCTTCGGCATTCCGGGAATCGCGCTCGCTTTTTACGCCACGGCTTCAAAGGAAAAGAAAAAAATCGTCGCCGGCCTATTGATCCCGGTCACCTTGACGTCCATTGTCGCGGGAATTACAGAGCCGATTGAATTTACATTCCTTTTTATCTCGCCGTTTTTATTTGCGGTTCATGCTTTGCTTGCCGCTTCCATGGCAACCGTCATGTATATGGCCGGCGTCGTCGGAAATATGGGAGGCGGTTTGATCGAAGCTGCGACCTTGAACTGGATCCCGCTGGCGTCAAGCCATGGCTTGACGTATGTATACCAGATCATTATCGGGTTGTGTTTTACCGCTGTTTACTTTTTCGTCTTCCGTTTCCTCATTCTCAAATTCAACATCGCCACACCGGGCAGAGAAAAAGAGGAAGGGCAGGAAACAAAGCTCTATTCGAAAAAGGAGTACAGAGAACGGAAGCAGGCTTCAAAAGAAACAGCGGCGGCAGACGAAACACAGCGGGATACAGCCGCTTTGTATATTGAAGCGCTGGGCGGAAAGGACAATATTACGGAGGTCACCAATTGCGCCACCCGTCTCCGCGTCACTGTCGCTGATGAATCAAAGGTCAAAAGTGACGCCGATTTCAGAGAGCTGGGAGCCCACGGGGTCGTCAGAAAAGGCAGGGCGCTTCAGGTCATTGTCGGATTAGGCGTTCCGCAAATGCGGGAGCGTGTCGAGAAAATATTGAACGGTTAAAATACTGCAGCAGCAGACTATGTGCAGAGCGCTTGTTAATCCGGCGCTCTTTTTATGTTTTGAAGAAATGTATGAATTTGTCATACCTTTGCCACCTGTACATGCAGGAGTGAAAACGAAAGACTTCTGTGGTGTTCGGTGTTTTAAACAGCAATTCAAAAATAGGAGGTAAGGCAATGACAAACTATACGACTTTCTTAGGACTTTACAAACCCGATAAAACGGAGGGGATTGAGGTTGAAAGCATTGCTCAAAATTTTGAAGCGATTGACAGCAAAATCGGTGCAGCCCTTAGTGATGGCACGTCAACTTATGAAAATTTAAACGAAAGACTTAAAATGTATGAAAACAGGTTTGAACATGTTACAGAGCGGAACGTTATGGACTTTGGAGCTAAAGGTGACGGCGTAACAGATGATACGCAGGCATTTCATGATGCCATGGCCGACGGAGGTTATGTCGTAACAGTTCCCGCGGGTGTATTCAGAACATCGGGATTGTTCGTTCCGTCAAATACAATGCTTGTCGGAGCAGGCAAGAAAAGAACGGTCATTAAATTATTAGACGAAACACCGGTCGGCCATTCTGTTCTGACCAACAGTGATTATACGAACGGTAATGAAAATATTTACGTCGGCCATCTCACTTTGGATTGGAACAAGGATACGCGTCCTGCCGGCTGGAAGATTCCGAAAGGTCCCACTTCAAGCTGTTTGCTTTTTGCGAATGTTGACTATTCTTTTGTTGAGCATGTGTTTGCGAAGAACGCCGGCCTGCACGGCTTTGATTCCACGAGCCCGAACTATAACAGACATGGAGAAAAAGATGATCCAACTTATTATCAGCCCAACGGCTGTAACTTTGTAACGTTTTCACATTGTGAAGCAACAGGGTCCGGGGATGATAACTTTACTTGTCATTTTGGATTCCACACTACTTTCAGCCACTGTGTTTCCTATCACCCGATGGGAAATGGGAATGGCACGTCAAATTCAAATTGCTTTGAGATTGATGACGGTTCTCAAGATGTATTTGTAGATAGCTGTGTTGCAATTGGCGGTGCACGCGGTTTTGAAATTAAGGCGCATGACTATGCACCGGCGGCTAAACGAGTTCAACTGGCTAATTGCCGTGCTTACGAAAATGCGATCGGTTTTTGCATTAGACATATTGGCCATCATTTATCGGCTGAGCCGACATCAAAAACTGCCCATGATGTTCAATTAGTAAATTGTCAGGCAACAAATCCTAAACAAAATTCTATATATAAAGGCGTCGGAGCGAGTGCGTTGGTTGTTTCGGGCTATGATTCAGTTAATATAGTGAATTTCCAAGCTATTTGTGAAGATCGTTCATACGATTACAGCAATGACACGATCATTATGATTTATTACAAAGGGCGGTATGTCAATCTGAAGAATATCACGATCCGCGGGTTCCGCTCCGCTGCTCATGATCTGTATGTTCTTGGCGGAGAAAATGCGGTAGGAAAGTGCATGATTGACGGCGTTTTTCTAGTTGATGGCGGCACGACGGGACTTACTTTTGGCGGAGGCGTTGATAATTGTACAGTGAGCAATGTATACGGGCATAGATTGGGAGCCAGCAGCGGAACGGTCGGACTCTATTCTTCGGGTCCGGATCTGAATATATCGAATATTGATTTTCAAGGATATGAAACAACATTTCATGTAGGCGGTAAAAAAACACCGTATGAGTTGTTTAAACATAAAGGATCTTCTGTTATGGCATCTAAAGATTCCCATGTTACAGGAACTAATGGCTTTGTCATCGGTACTGTCCGGGGACAGGCTGCAGGAGGTTCTCAATCTGGAGTAATCGGTTCATATAATACGATTAACCCAAATGCGAACTCAACTGTATGGGGCTGGGGTTCCGGCAGCACTCCGTCATCAGCCAACAGAAAGATTGAGCTTCACGCAAAAGAAGGAACAATTAAGGCTGCGGGAGGCGTAACAGGTTCCTCGACATTCTCTGACTACGCCGAGTATTTTGAAAGCCTGAGAGGGGAAAAGATTCCGACGGGAACACTTGTCACACTTGAAGGTGATAAGATCAGACCGGCTGAAAAAGGTGACCTCATGCTTGGGGTCATTTCCGAGACCGCCGGAGTGATTCTTGGTGAGTCGAGTTTTCACTGGTCGGGACGATACGTAAAGAATGAATTTGGCGGCTATGTTTATGAAGAACAGAAAGATGCGAACGGCCATACGGTCATGGCGCCAAAGGAAAATCCGGACTTTCGGCCTGAAGAAGACTACGCTTCAAGAGAAGAGAGAGACGAGTGGAACATTGTCGGACTCATCGGCCAGGTATATGTCAGATGCGATGAGACTGTGAAAGCGGGAGATTTTATTCACGCTCATAACGGGATTGCAACAAAATCTGATGCTCCAAAACAGCGTTGGCAGGTCATGAAAGTGATCAATGAGTTTGATGCTGATAAAGGATTCGGGGTCGCTCTCGTTTTCATTCGTTAAATGTGACAAAGCATAAATGACCATCCTGACTAGCGGACGCCTTTTTAAAGGCTCCGCTAATTCATTTTAAAATCAAGGCTCCGGTTCAGGAGCTGGTAAAAAGAAAAGGTAAGACAGCCTCCATATATCTGCACCCCTCATCCCTTCATTTTTATCTTCAATCATTTTACACAAAGTACATAATAAAAGTGCGGTTTCAAGGGTTAATCCTTTATTCATTTAAGACAAACAAATAAAATAAATATACATACATATTGAACAAAGGATTTGGAGGCTTACACATGTCAAAGGCTTTATCATATGTAAAACCGTATTCTCTTTTGGCGGGAATCGCTCTGTTTTTCATGCTCATCGAGCTTGCGGTAGAGCTGATACAGCCCCTGCTGATCGGGAAAATCATTGACGAAGGAATTTTAAAGCAGGATCTCGGTACGGTTTGGCTGTGGGGCGGCGTGATGATCGGACTGACCGCTGTTTCATTCGCATCGGGCATTTTAAATTCATTCTACTCCGCCCACATCAGCCAGAGCTATGCGTATGATACGCGAAAAGGGATTTTTCAAAAAATTCAATCCTTCTCTTATTCGACGTTTGCGCAATTCTCATCCACATCGTTTATCACCCGGCTGACAAACGATGTGACACAGGTCCAAAATATGCTTTTCATGAGTCTCCGGTTTATGCTTCGTGCGCCGTTAATGATCGCGGGCGGCATTATTCTCTCGCTGACCGTCAATGCGAAACTCGGGTTTTTTCTGCTGATCACGGTGCCGATTTTGCTTTTGTTTTTGCTGTGGGTGCTGAAAAGAGGCGGCGCGCTGTTTCGGTCTGTGCAAAAGCGGCTTGATCAGGTCAACACGATCATGCAGGAAAACCTGACGGCGATCAAACTGATTAAAGCGCTCCTCCGTGCAAACCACGAAGTGAAACGTTTTTTGAAATCGAATACGAAGCTGATGGAAAAAACGGTCTCCGCTTTTCGTCTCGTGGAAGCGGCGATGCCGATTTTAATGCTGCTGATGAACATTTGCATTTTGTTTATCTTATGGTTCGGCGCCAAAAGCATTGCTCAGGGCGAAGCGCAGGTCGGCGATGTCGTTTCCGTCATTAACTATGCGACGCGGATTACAGGCGCGCTGTCCGTCCTTCCTTTTCTCATCATGGTATTTTCCCGGGCGAAGGCTTCCGGGGAAAGAATCGGCGAGGTGCTGGAAACAGAAGGCGGCGAGGGAACGGGGCAGGACCCGGCACGGGCGCTTGCAGGCGCGATTGAGTTTCGCGAAGTGTCCTTCCGCTATCCGGGCATGGAAAAAGACGCGCTGCATCACGTGTCCTTTTCTGCCAGCCCGAAAGAAACGGTTGCCATTATGGGCGCGACAGGCTCAGGAAAATCAACGCTTTTTCAGCTGATTCCGCGTCTGTACACGGCTGATTCGGGCAGTATTTTCATAGACGGCAAACCGATCGGTGAATTCTCCGCTTGCGGGCTGCGCAGGGAAATCGGCTATGTTCCGCAGGAAGTGCTTCTGTTTTCGGGCACAATCCGTGAAAATATCGCCTGGGGGCGGGAGGATGCTTCACTAGATGAAGTAATGGAAGCGGCCAAAGACGCGCAAATCCATGACACGATTATGAAGCAGTCAAACGGATACGACACGGTGCTGGGACAGCGGGGCGTCAATTTGTCAGGCGGGCAGAAGCAGCGGATTTCCATCGCGCGCGCTTTTATCAGAAAGCCGTCCCTCCTGCTGTTAGATGACAGTACGAGCGCGCTCGATCTTCAGACGGAAGCAAAGCTTTTACAAGCGATCAGATCCTATGAATGCACGACACTGATTATTACGCAGAAAATAACGACTGCGATGAAGGCTGACACCATCTTATTGCTTGAAGACGGCGAACTGCTGGCCAAAGGCACGCACAAAGAGCTGATGGCACAGTCTCATCTGTACCGGCAGATTTATGAATCACAATTCGGAAAGGAGGGAGCTGACAATGCAAAAAGACATTCGTAAACCTTTCCGATATCCGAAAATACCGCTCAAATCAAATGAAGGCGGCAGAAAACGCGCGAAAGCAAAAGATACAAAAGGCACGCTGCGCAGAATCTGGTCTTATGTAGCCGAGAAAAAAGGGCTTTTAACCCTTGTGATCATCATGGTAGTCATAAGCGCCATATTCGGCCTGCTCGGACCGTTCGTCATCGGGAAAGCGATTGATCATTTTATCGTCGGACAGACGACAGACGGATTGGCGGGGGTGCTGTTCATGCTGTTTGTGATTTACCTCGTGCAATCATTGTCCTTATGGTTTCAAAACTATTGGATGATCAATATCTCGCAAAGCACCGTGTTTAAAATGCGGAGCGAGCTGTTTACCCATCTGCATGAGCTGCCGATTCCGTTTTTTGATAAACAGCGGCTCGGGGACTTAATGAGCCGGGTCACCAATGATATCGAAAATGTCAGCTCCACTTTAAATACATCCGTCATTCAAGTACTGTCGAGCGTCATTACATTCGTCGGCACAATCGCCGTCATGCTGTACATGAGTCCGCTTTTAACATTGATCACGCTTTTGATTATTCCGATCATGCTTTTGAGCATTAAATGGATCACCAACCGGACGGGACTGCTGTTTAAACAGCAGCAGAAAAACCTCGGCGAGCTGAACGGTTTTATTGAAGAGTCGATATCAGGGGCGAAGGTCATTAAAGCCTATTCGAGGGAAGACCGCGTCATGGAACAATTTTTAGAAAAAAACGCGGCGTTACAATCATCGGGTTTTTGGGCGCAGACAATTTCGGGATTCATTCCGAAAGTCATGAACTCTTTAAACAATTTAAGCTTTACGATTATAGCGGCGGTCGGCGGGCTGTTTGCGCTGAAGGGATGGATCTCGATCGGTGCCATCGTCGTATTCGCCGAATACTCGCGGCAGTTCACGCGCCCTTTAAATGATTTAGCCAATCAGTTCAATACGATGTTATCGGCCATCGCCGGGGCTGAACGGGTGTTTGACGTGCTGGATGAAAAAGAGGAGCGGGAAGATGAAGAGCATGCGCTGTACCAGCCGATCAAAACGGGAGAAATTGAATTCCGAGATGTCTCCTTCGGCTATCAGGAAGACAGCTTGATCTTAAAACACCTGTCCTTCAGCGTTCCGAAAGGACAGTCAATCGCCTTCGTCGGACCGACCGGAGCTGGTAAAACAACCGTTACGAGCCTGATCGCCCGTTTTTACGAGCCGAATAACGGAAAAATCCTCATTGACGGAACGGACATCAAAAAACTGACGAGATCCAGTCTGAGAAAAAACATGGGGTTTGTCCTGCAGGATTCCTTTCTCTTTCAGGGCACCATCAGGGAAAATATCCGTTACGGCCGTCTGGACGCATCTGATCAAGAGGTGAAGGCAGCCGCAAAAGCCGCCAATGCCCACGGATTCATCGAACGGCTCCCGAAAGGCTACGATACCGTCCTTACCCAAAACGGCGCGGGCATCAGCCAAGGACAAAAACAGCTTATTTCCATCGCGAGAGCTGTGCTGGCGGACCCGGTGCTGCTCATTTTGGATGAAGCGACGAGCAACATTGATACGGTGACGGAAGTGAAAATACAAGAAGCGCTCGGCCGTTTAATGGCGGGCAGAACAAGCGTCATCATCGCTCACAGGCTGAACACGATTCAAAAAGCCGATCAGATTCTTGTGCTGAAAGACGGCGAAATGGCTGAAAAAGGGACCCATGCCGAACTTCTCAGCCAGAACGGGTTTTACCGGGAATTATATGAAAGCCAGTTCCGGGAATCATAGATAGGGAAAAAGACCTCCGACAGAGTGCGGAGGTCTTTTTTTCGCGAAGGCAAATAGTACTTTTAAGTTATTTTCGTTAAATGTAACAAAATTACTTGACGTAAATAAGTTATGTATATATACTAGCTTACATAAAGTAAGTGATAATAATTTTCAAGGAGGATTTTATGAATAAATCATTCGAAACAGGAACACTGCTTTTAAGGGTTGTAACAGGTATTATCTTTTTTGTTCACGGTTTATCCAAGTTTCAAGGGTTGGAAGGAACTACGCAATTTTTCCAGAGCATCGGGATTCCGGCCTTTATGGTCTATGTCATCGCGACGATTGAGCTTGTCGGCGGGGTTCTGATCTTTTTCGGTTTGGCAACGCGCATTATCGGCGTTCTGTTTGCCGTCACATTAGTGGGCGCCATCTTCACGGCGAAGCTTTCCTCACCATTTATGGGCGGATCGGAATTTGATTTCATCTTACTGGTTGCGTCAATTCACTTAGCGCTTTCAGGAAGCCGTCTGCTTTCATTGGATCAGCTCCTTTTCAAATCAAAAAAGGGAGAAACTTTTTCAGCATAAGAAAGAAGGCGTTCATATGACCGGTATTCATCAAGATACGGCAATCGGTTATGTCAAATTGACCATTAAAAATATGGAACGCTCGCTCGGCTTTTACCGGAATGTAATCGGCCTTCAAGTCATCTCGCAGACAGATCGTTCAGCAAGACTGTCAGCAGACGGAAAACGCGTCCTGCTGGTGCTTGAAGAAAATCCAAGCGCCGTCGTTCTGCCGGAGCGGTCTGTCACCGGCCTGTACCATTTCGCGATCCTTCTGCCTGACCGGAAAGAACTCGGCATCGCATTGGCCAGGCTGATTGAAAACGGCATCGCGCTCGGTCAGGGGGATCACGCGGTCAGTGAGGCTCTTTACCTGTCTGATCCGGACGGCAACGGTATTGAAATATACGCCGATCGTCCCCGCAGCACGTGGCGCCGGGATGCAGAGGGCAATTATGTCATGCAAACGGCGCCCGTCGATGTGGACGGGCTTTTGGAAGAAGCCGGAGCTGAACGGAAAAGCCGTCTCCCAGAAGGAACTGTTATCGGCCACATCCATCTTCATGTGACGGACTTACAGGAAGCCAAAGCGTTTTACACCGATATTCTCGGTTTTGACATTGTCGGCAATTACGCGGGCATGTCCGCTCTGTTTGTTTCGGCGGGAGGGTATCATCATCACATCGGTCTGAATATATGGGCCGGAAAACATGCGCCGCCGAAACCGGGAAATGCAAGCGGGCTGGATTATTACACCATCGCGCTGCCGCATCAAAAAGAGCTGTCACGTGTGACAAAAGCGCTGACCGATGCCGGCTTTGAGATCGAAGAAAAAGAAGAGGGCGTATTCGTCAAAGACCCTGTATCAGGGGCGGATATCGCATTTACACTGTAAGAAACAACCCTTGCCGTCTAACCGGCAAGGGTTTTTATTTTTCTGAAGTTTTCTTGAAAAGGCTCGGTAAAGAAGAACATCTGTGACTGAAGAGAGCGAACATCTCAGTGAGGCGCAAAAATGACGCGTAGAGCCCGCCATCGCCGGCCCGAGCTCAGGGCATCCGCTGGATTGAAAACTGTATCCGTTCAGCAGATCAGGGTGCTGTATGGGCAGACTTTGAATAGAAAAAGGGAAAAGCCGCATCCGGACACAAGATGCGGCTTTTCACACAATTTACAATTGTGTGAAAAATGTCCAAAACAATTGTGCTTCCTGATTCTTCCTGATATGATAAGCCGAAAAAGGAGAACCTGAACAAATGAACTCAAATGCAGCACAGACGGAACAGTCTATGAAGCATAACGGAAACCGGATGACGGTCAAGGACTTTATCATTCTTGCCAAACCGGGGATTATCATCTCAAATTCACTCGCCGCATTGGGCGGATTTTGGATCGCATGGCTTCAGTCGGAAAGGACGGGCGGAGGGCCCGGTATATTTGCCGCCATGGCGGTTGCTATGATCGGAACGGCGTTAGTCATGGCATCAAGCACTGTTTTTAATAACTTCTTTGACCGCGGCATGGACGCAAAAATGGCGCGAACCCGCACCCGCGCAAGCGTCACGGGGAGAATACCGCCGCCGGTCATGATCCTGTACGGCACATGCCTCGGCGCATGCGGATTCATCATGCTTGCTTCGCTTAATGTACTGACCGCCGTTCTTGGGCTGCTTGCATTTTTGCTGTATGCCGTCGTTTATACGCTTTGGTTTAAAAGACAATCCGTCTGGAGCACATTTGTCGGCAGCTTTCCGGGGGCGGCTCCGCCTTTAATCGGTTATTGCGCGCTGACCGGGTACATTGATATGCCCGCGATTTTGTTATACGCGATTATGTTTTTGTGGCAGCCGCCGCATTTCTGGGCGATCGGAATCAGGCGAAAGGAAGAGTATCGTGCCGCCGGCATTCCGCTTTTGCCGATTATAAAAGGCAATCGCGTCACAAAAATAAAAATGCTGCGCTATATCGCCGTTCTGACTGCGGTTTCGCTGCTCGTTCCTCTTTATATAGACGTCAGCCCGTTTTATACCGCGTCCGCTCTCCTGCTCGGAGCCATCTGGCTGTACCGGAGCATCAAAGGCTTTCAGGCGGCGGATGACACGCAATGGTCGAAGGGGATGTTTTTTTATTCGATTGTGTATTTCAGTCTGCTTTTTCTTATTTTAATGGCTGATTCGTTTATCAATGCGGTTCTCAGAACGTAAACAGGCCCTGCAGATACAGAGCCGCCCCGTTTTGTTTATGCTTTTTTGATGAGAGCCAAAATATCTTCAAGCCAGGAAATATAATTCCGTTCCCGCTCAAGCGCTTTTGTCAGCACGAGATAATGGCCGAAATCAGGAGAAGAAAAAGAATCCGCCTCCGCGGACGATGTCATCAGTTCTTGATAACTGTTTTCCAGATCGGACAATTTCTCCTTCCGCTTTACGAGCTGGTCGGTGAATAGCTCATCCGCTTCTTCCTGCGTCAAAGCTGAGATGAAATAAGCCTTCAGCATAAATTCATCCTTCACCGTTTCCGGAATCGGGTCTTTTTTCGTCAGCCAGGCAGCAAGCTCCAGCTCTCCCTTGCCAGTCAGCGTGTACATTTTTTTCTCAAGCTTTGTTCCTTGAATCGCAGTGCGAAACGTAATAAATCCCTCAGCCGTCAGTTTTTTTAATTCCGGATAAATCTGGCTGTGCTTTGCGCTCCAAAACTGGCCGAGCTCTTCCTTAAAATAGCTCGATATATCATATCCGCTCAATTCGCCTTTTCGCAAAAGCCCTAAAATCGCGTACTTTAAAATTCTCATGTTGTCCTCCAAGCCCATTCATTTGACAGCTAGTATACCATACCGCCGCTCAAAAACGCAGAAGTGCCGGATGCTTGTCATTGAATCTGCGGCGGCAAAATCAGCGAAAATATGCAGAAAGGGGTTATCGAAACGGCAGCGGAACCGGAAAAAGCCTTTCTCATGTCTTTGCCTCATTCATATGACATCATGATATAATCATTGTAAAAATTAATAAATATTGGGAGGGACATATGAAGACGGTGATTGTGTATGCAAACCCGGATGAGAACAGTTTCAATGCGGCTCTCGTAAAATACGTCGTCATGGCTTTAAAGGACAGCGGCCAAAGCTATACGGTCATTGACTTATACGCCGACCAATTTGATCCCGTGCTGAAGTACGGCGGCGAAAAAAAGCGCTCTGACATGAACCGGGACGCTGAAACGAAGAAATACCGGAAACTGATGAAAGAAGCGGATCATCTCATTTTCATCTACCCGCTGTGGTGGGGAGGCGTTCCGGCGATTATGAAAGGCTTTTTTGACAGAGTGCTTGTCGCCGGAGAAGCCTACACATATGAAAACGGCCGCGTAAAAGGACTGCTCCGGGCAGAGACGGCACAGGTCTTTTATACGGCGGACTCCCCGGGCTGGTACTTAAAGTGGTTCCGGAAAAACTCGGACTGGATTACGCTGAAAAAAGGCATTCTGCAATTTTGCGGCATTCAAAAAGCCGAGCGGAACCTTTTTTCTGTCGTCAAAACGAGCACACCCGAGCTGCGGGAAAAATGGCTGCGCCAAGCATACGCCAAAGTCCGGCGCGCTTGTGAAAAAGGAGCGGCCGTATGCAGATAAAAGAAATTTTCGTGATTCGCTGCCTGTCCTGTTTAAGTGTCGTTCTGCTTCACGTTGTTTCAATGGTGCTGATGATTCAGGAAGAGTCCTTAGCCAGTGCCGCCCATACGGTTGATGCTTTTCGGACCCTGTTGATGTTCAGCACGCCGGCGTTTATCTTTATTTCGGAATTTCTGCTTGCCAGGTCATACCCGGGAGGCGTTCCCGCTGGTTTTTTAAAGAAAAGGGGCAAAGTCATTTTCGTGCCGTTTCTGTTTATTGCCGCGGTGGATGCCATTTTAATGAAAAGCGTGGCGGAAGAAGGAGCCGGATTCGTTTCAGTGATCGGTAAATTTTTAGAAAATGTGTTTTTAGGAAACTTCATCGGCTACTTCATTCTTGTGATCTTTCAATTTTACATTCTCCATATGCTGCTGCACCGCTGGCTGAACAACACATCTCCCGTGTGGGTGCTGTCTGTTTCGTTTATCATCAACGCCGTCTATCTGGCTTACTTTTCCATCTTTCATCCGCCGGCATCATCGGGGCTTGATTCTATTTTTCCGTTCTTTTGGGTTCCGTTTCCGGGCTGGGTGTTTTATTTCTGTCTGGCATTTTATTGCGGAAAGGAATATCCGCGTTTTTTAGCGCTCATCAATCAGTACCGTTATGCGGTTTACTTCAGTGCGGCCGTATCGGCAATATTGATTGTGGCCGTTTCATATATCAGCGGCGGCTCCATTTCCTCTAAGCGTCCGGATATTATGATTTACGCGGTCAGTATGATCTTTCTGTGTTTTCATCTGTTTTCAAAGCTCAAAAAAGTGCCCGCGATTGTGATGATGATCAGCAACTATTCGTTTTCAATCTATCTGCTGCACTCCTACTTTTTAATCAGCGGATATCTTCTGGAAGGCTATTTGCGGTCGATGCCTTTGCCGGCTGCCATCCTTCTTTTATTTTTGATCTGCACGCTCGGTCCCATTTTCGTATCTTGGGTGTGCAACCATTTCAGATACGGATACCTGTTTGTCGGGAAAGTGTATCAGCCGAAGCAGACCAAAAGAAATACGGCGGCGCATCATGGCCGCACAGTCTGAAAAAAAGGCGGCGTTTCGGCCGCCTTTTTGATACGGGTCCGATTTATCAGGCACGAGGACGGATAGTTGTACATCCTGCAAACACAGACCCCCGCCTGCGGCCGTTTTGACGGATGCATTTATGACAAAATAACGCCATCGATTTTCTCCCTTGTGAAGACCGATATAATGTATACTTATAGGAAATACTTTCAAAAAAAGTGAAAAAGAGAAAAACTGTGAGCTTGGATGAACGACTAAAAAGGAGCGGGGACATTATGAATGACTGTGTCAAAACATTCGGAGAACTTCCGGCCGAACTTTATTCCTTTGCGGGGGGAAAAGGAAGCATTCTCTCTAAAATGTATCAAAGCGGGTATCCTGTGCCTGAAGGGTTTGTGATTTTGCCGTCAGCCTTTCAGGACGGACAGCTCCGCCATCAGGCGAGAGAGGCTATTGATCAATATGTGAATTCCATCCGCAGCCGCCATGCATCTGCGTTGTTTGCCGTACGCTCATCCGCGCTGAGCGAGGATTCCGCTCAGGCTTCCTTTGCCGGAGAATTCGATACGGTGTTGAATGTCAAAACAGATCAAGACATGTCCAGGGCGATTGATGAAGTCCGCCGGTCGGCACAGTCAGAAAGAGTAAAGGTGTACAGCGCCGTTCAGGGAATGGAAGATGAGCATGAAATCGCAATCGTCATCCAGCTGATGATACCGTCTGAGATATCCGGAGTGCTGTTTACCGCAGATCCGATTACGGGGAGCAGGCGGGAGATGACAGGCAATTACGTCTACGGTCTCGGGGAGCAGCTCGTTTCCGGGGAAGCTGATGCCTATTCTTTTAAACTGGCACGGCCCAAGAAAAAATATGACGGCCCCGGGGAATTTCGCAAATATGCGTCAAAGCTCTATAAACTGGCGAAAAAGCTGGAAAAAGACCTTGGAGGGCCGCAGGATATTGAATGGGCCGCCGCGGGCGGGACATTGTATATTCTTCAATCCCGCCCGATTACGACCTTACAAGCCGGAAATCTGGAAACCTATGAATGGAATGATTCTTTCAGCGGTGATTTTTTATGGACAAACACAAATATAGGAGAAGCGATTCCCGATGTGATGACGCCGCTGACATGGTCGCTCCTCCGGAATCTGGATGAAGAGTCGGGCATCATTCCGGGTTATTATGTCTGGTCCGGCAATATTTGCGGCAGAGCCTATAACAATATGAGCCAGCCTCTTTCCGTTCTCGCCGCTTTCGGTCTGAATCCGAAAGGCGGAAAAATAGGAAAAATGATGAGCGATACATTGGGAGAAATCCCGGCGGAAATGAAGATGCCTTTATATCCGTTCTCAAAGTATGAACTTTTGAAGATCATCTCGAAAAAACTGAAACCGTATCTGTCGAAAATGAAGCACGCGAAAAAAAACATGTCCTCCTATTTGGACGAATCGCCGGAGTGGTGCCGGAATATTGAGGAAAAGCTGAAACGTGCCGAAACGGAGCGGGCATTATTAGCGATATGGAACAATGAGATCTATCCGTATTTATGCAACGCGTGGTTTGCGTTAATATCCGGCGGGCGTGATTCTGCGCAATCCTCTTCGTCATTAACCTCTCAATTAACAAAACTCGCAGGAATAGAAGATGCGAATCTCCTGCTTTCCAATCTGAGGGGAAAAGGCGGACTGGCCAGCCTGGAGCCGATTATCGGCATTGATCAAGTCATAAAAGGCCGTATGAGCGAGGAAGAATATCTCAGGAACCAAGGCCACCGAGGCCCGCATGAATACGAACTTTCCATACCGCATCCGGGAGAAAACCGGGATTGGCTGACGAAGCAGATCAAAGAACACAAGGAGTCGGGTATTGATGCCGAACAACTGCTTTTGAAACAGCAGCGGGCGCATGAACAGGCCTTCCGAAGATTTGAAGAAAAGTTTCCTCATAAGGTCAAATGGCTCAAAGCCAAAATGGAAAAAGCGTCAGAATACGCGAATATTAGAGAAACAACCAGATCCGAATTTGTCAGGGTGTACCGGACAGCCAGAGCATTCGCGCTCAGAGCGGCGGAAATGACCGGCATGAAGGACGACATTTTCTTCTTGTATCTGCATGAAATAACCGATCTGCTCGCGGGGAAAGAGCCGGCGGTTGCGTCGATTCAAGCGAGAAAGCAAAACTATGAAACCTATAAAAAACTGCCGCCGTTCCCATCCGTTATTAACGGAAGATTCAATCCGTTTAAATGGGCTGAGGAGCCTGACAGAAGAGCGGATTATTACGATGCTTTTATGCCTGCGGAAACTGATGATGCGCATACTTTAAAAGGTTTCGCGGGAGCGGCCGGGAGAGTGGAGGGCATTGTCCGTGTCCTTGATGCTCCGGAAGACGGGGATTCTTTTGCGGCGGGGGAAATTTTAGTGACTTCGACAACCAATGTAGGCTGGACCCCGCTTTTTCCGAGAGCGGCTGCCATCATAACGGACGTCGGCGCCCCTTTGTCCCACGCGGCGATCGTCGCCCGGGAACTTGGGATTCCTGCTGTTGTAGGGTGCGGAAATGCAACGTCAAAACTGAAAACGGGGGACAGGGTGGCCGTTGACGGCGGGCAAGGCATCGTCCAGCTGGAACCGCGGCAGACTCCGGCCACTTCTGAAGAGGAAAATGGTAAACTGATAGAATAAAATCATGAGAAAGGAGCCGCGCATGAATAAAGCAGTTATTAACGGGGAGCAAATCAGAAGTATGAGCGACCTGCATCAGACATTGAAAAAGGAACTTGCCCTTCCTGAATACTACGGTGAAAACCTTGACGCTTTATGGGACTGTCTGACCGGGTGGGTGGAGTACCCGCTTGTTTTGGAATGGAGACAGTTTGAACAAAGCAAGCAGCTTACAGAAAATGGCGCCGAGAGTGTGCTTCAGGTCTTTCGTGAAGCGAAAGCGGAAGGCTGCGACATCACCATCATACTTTCATAATACGATCAGCGGGAGAGAGACAAAAATGGAAAAACAAACCCTCAGCTATCCGATTGGAGAGTATCAGCCGGCTGAATCGATTTCGGCCGGACAGAAACAAGAATGGATCAATGCGCTGGAACACGCTCCGGCCAAACTGAAACAAGCTGTCAGAGCGATGTCGGACAGTCAGCTTGATACGCCGTACCGCGAAGGGGGATGGACTGTCCGCCAAGTGGTTCACCATCTGGCGGACAGCCACATGAACGGCTATACCCGGTTTAAATTGAGCTTAACAGAGAATGAACCGGAAATCCGCCCTTATGATGAAAAAGGCTGGGCTGATCTTCATGATTCCAAAACCGCCGCTTGCGGGGATGCGCTTGAGCTGTTAACGATCCTGCACAGAAGATGGGCCGCTCTTTTGCGCTCCATGACGGAAGCCCAATTCAAACGGACATACTTCCATCCTGTGTCTAAAGAGACGGTTACGCTGGAACAGGCGCTCGGACTATATGTCTGGCACTCTGAACATCACATCGCCCATATTACTGAGCTTTCCCGGCGGATGGGCTGGCATCTGTCTTAGAGGATGCCGGCTTCCGGAAAAACGCCAAAACAGCCGCAGACACAATCGTGCATAATGAAATGACGGCGGCTGCCGTATAAAGATGGTGGTAGCCGCTGGAAATGCCCGCTTCAATCGCATCAGAAACCGCTTTTTTGACGGCGGGAACGGGGATTCGGCTTACCTGCTCCTGCAACGAAGAAAGTCCGCCGCCGATATCGGGCGTTTGCGCCTGATCAGCGGGAATGCCGCTTTTCGCTAAACGGTTTTTGATGTCATCTCCGATCCGGTCAAAGCCCGCTGTAATGAAGCCGGCATATAAAGCCGGAGCGAGCGTCAGCCCGACCTGCCTTACGAGTGACAGCGTGCCTAGCGCTGTTCCTTTGTTTTGGCCCGCCGTTTCTGATACAAGCACATTCAGCGGAGCCCCGAGCAGAAATCCGAAACCGATCCCCGCAATGACACTCGCTGTGACAAATTCCCATTTATCCGTCACCCATAACGGAAACAGGCTGAAGCCTGCAAATGCGATGGCGCCTGATACAACCGCGGAAAAGACCGGCCCTTTTTTATCCGTGATCGCCCCGCCGAGCCACGCTCCGATGCCTGACGCCAACGCGAGCGGCGTCATCCAATAACCCGCTTTCTCCGCCGATACGTGCAAATATTGCTCCGCATAAGAAGGAATAAAAATGACCGCAGCGAGCAGCCCTCCCGATAAAAATCCGATGACGAGCGTCCATTGAAACACTTTATTTTGCAGCAGCGAGTAGGCGAGAATCGGATCGCCCCCTCGGTTTTCAACCCGCTTTTCGACCTTAAGCAGCACCAGAAAGAGAAGTGCCGATCCTAAAAGATACCCGTACACCTTTACGTCCATTATGCTTTCTGACAGCTTCGCCCCATCGAGATTCGTGATACCGATCATGCAAGATAAGATCGCAAGAGACAGCAGCATTGTGCCGGCGAGGTCAAGCCGTTTCGCCTCAGGCTCTTTCGTTTCAGCGATAAACAAACCGCCGCACACAACCAAAGCGGCGGCAATCGGCAGGTTAATTAAGAACAGCCAATGCCACGACCCGGTTACATCAAGCAAAAAGCTCCCGATATTCGGTCCGAGGACGGCCGCCATACCGTTCATCGCCCCTAAAAGCCCGAGAGCTTTCCCCTGTTTCTCCTTCGGAAGCACGGCCAGCACATGCGAACTCCCGATTATAAAAATTCCGCCGCCGCCAAGCGCCTGAATGAGCCGTGCCGCCAAAAACATCGGGAAGCTCTGACTGAGTGCGACAAGCAAAGAGCCGAGTCCGAACAGCCCGACTTCAATCATAAACAGCTTTTTCCGCCCGTATCGGTCCGACAGCTTGCCGACAATCGGCACACTGACACTGAGTCCCAATGTGTAAAGGGTCACTCCCCACGATCCCCATGAAGGAGAAACATCAAAAGAGCTGTTAATCGTCGTCAGAGCAGCGGAAATAATTCCGTTGTCCAGCGCCGCCATGAACACACCGATCGTAAAGAGAGTGATGGCCCAGCTCTGGTTTTTTTCTGTTTGCAAAGGCTCCGGCATACTGATCAATCCTTCCGTTTTTAATTCACTTCAAATATATTATTCACTTTGAGTGAATTAAATGTCAAACAAAAAAAGGCCGCCGATACCGGCAGGCCTTTTTCATCTCTATCCCTGTTTGGAAGAATCAAGCGCTCTTGCCAAAATGGCAAGCCCTTGATTGACCGTTTGTTTTTCTTCAGCGGTCAGCGTTTCCAATGAACGCTTCAATTTTACATGTCCTTTTTGATAAAGGCTGCGGAAAATATCTTTCGCGTTTTCCGTTAATTGAACGACGACTGAACGGCGGTCTTCTTCTGACGGAGCGCGTGTAATGAAACATGATTTTTCTAAACGGTCAAGGAGCCCCGTCGTATTTGAAAGGGAAGCGCCCATTTTCTCCGCTATGTCACTTACCTTAAGCGTCCCGTGGTTGTTCAGAAGCATCAGCACCTTCATTTGCGGCATGCTCATATCAAGCTTCATCCACTCCGACACATCGCCGAGCCCCGCCGATGTCATCACTTTCATGTACAGCACCCAAATATCCCGTTCCTCAGGAGAAAAAATATCGCCGCCTAATACCGTTGTATCATGCAGATTATAATCCATCGTCTCACTTCCTCATTCATACTCCTGCATACCATATTACTGATTTTAATCAGAGAAAGAAAGTTGCAGGCGAGTTTTGTTTGAATGTGAGGTGGTAGTGTATAATATGTTGGAGATTATTGGGGGAATTATAATAAATAAGCTATTTTATGATGATTGGAGAGAACATTGCTGACTAAAAAGAATGCCTTATCGATATTAAAAGTATTATTTCCTATTGCAGTTTTGCTTTTAGTCATTTATCAGTCCAAAAAGGAATTGACAGACCTTTCTTTTAAACGAACGCTGTACATTATTAACGGGATTGAGCGTTACGATTTATTTATTCTCGTTCTGCTCGGCCTCCTTGCCGTCAGCGCGATGTCCTTTTATGACTTTGTGCTGAAACGGACGCTTCGCCTCAACATTCCGAATTGGAAAGTATTCAGGGTCTCCTTTATCGCCAATTCCTTTAACAATGTCCTTGGATTCGGCGGTCTGGCGGGCGTCGGGCTGCGGACGATGCTTTACAAAGAACATACGAATGACGTAAAACGCCTCGTCGCAGGCATCGCCTGGCTTACGTCCTCAGCGCTGCTCGGGCTGTCCGTCTTCAGTATCCTGACCATCGCCCGGGTTCTGCCGGTTGGAGAGATTACAGGTGAGAAACCGTGGCTGTGGGCTGTCATCGCCGGCGTGGCGCTTATTGTGCCGGTGGCCTTAATCGCCGCTTGGATCAACAATAAAAAAGCTGGCGCAGAAGACGGTGAAGCAAAACCGAGGCATCCGATTTTTTCTTATATCGGAGCTTCGTTTGCCGAATGGTTTGCGGCGGCCGTCGTCATGTATTATTCACTGCATGTCATGGGGATTCACGCGGATGTCCGCCATGTATTCGGTGTATTTGCCATTGCCGCCATCGGGGGAATCATCAGCCTTGTGCCGGGAGGATTCGGTTCGTTTGACCTTCTGTTTCTGCTCGGCATGCAGAATATGGGCTTTCCGCAGGAGGCGGTCGTGACATCCATCGTCATCTACCGGATTGTGTATTCATTTATCCCGTTTGTGTTCGGTCTGTTCTTTGCGGCCGGGGACTTAACGGAAAATACGCTTAAACGGCTGGAATCAAATCCGAAGATGGCGCCTGCCGTGGAAACGACGAACGTGCTTCTCGTATTCCAGCGCGCTATCTTGATCAGGGTGCTTTACGGTTCGCTGTCGCTTTTGGTTTTCGTGTCGGGAGTCGTCGTGCTTGCGTCCGTCGCCCTGCCGATCGACAGGGAGACGGTCATTCCGCACATTCCGCGCCCGGCGCTCCTTGCGTTTAACGGGTTATCGCTAAGCGCGGCTTTGATTCTATTAATTTTGCCGATTGAATTATACAAACGGACGAAACGTTCTTATTCAATGGCGGTTGCCGCGCTGGTCGGCGGCTTTGTGTTCAGTTTCTTAAAAGGAATGAACATCAGCGCGATCTTTATTCTGCCTGTCGTCATCGTATTGCTTGTGCTGTTAAAGCGGCAGTTTATCAGAGAGCAGGCATCGTATACGCTCGGCCAGATGATTTTTGCGGCCGCTCTGTTTATTATCGCCTTGTTTAACTACAATCTCATTGCCGGCTTTATTTGGGATAAAATGAATCGGCTGCTGCGCCACGACTATTTCGTCCATAACAATTCGCACATTACATATGCCACGATGACGGCCATTATTGTTGTGCCGCTGTTTTTCCTTGTGTTTACGTTCTTTTATCATAAAAGATCGAAGCCGATCGGAGAAGAGGCCGATCCTGAACGGCTGAAGTCCTTTTTGGCGGAAGAAGGCGGAAATGCCCTCAGCCATCTCGGCTTTCTCGGGGATAAGCGGTTTTATTTCTCAAGCGACGGAAAAGCGCTTTTATTGTTCAGCCAGATTTCCAGAAGGCTTGTCGTGCTCGGTGATCCGTCAGGACAGAGAGACTCTTTTCCGCTTGTGATTGAGGAATTTCTGAATGAAGCGCATAAGCAGGGGCTGAGTGTCATGTTTTATCAGATCGAACGTGAAGATCTGGCGCTGTACCATGACTTCGGCTATAACTTCTTCAAGCTTGGAGAAGAAGCGTTCGTGGATATGGAGGCATTTACGCTGTCAGGTAAGAAAAAAGCGGGGCTGCGGGCGATTAACAACAAATTTGACCGCGAAGGCTACACATTTCATGTCGGGGAACCGCCGTTTTCCTCCGAGTTTATCGCCAAGCTGAAAGACATTTCGGACGAATGGCTCGGTCCGAAAAAAGAGAAAGGTTTTTCCCTCGGTTTCTTCGACCGGGATTATCTGGAACAGGCGCCGATTGCTTACGTGAAAGACGCGGAAGGGGAGATCATTGCTTTTGCCAACCTGATGCCGATGTATCAGGAAGGCGAGATATCAGTCGACTTGATGCGTTATCGGAAAAGCGCGCCGAACGGTATTATGGACGCGCTTTTCATCCGTCTGTTTCTCTGGGCGCAGGAAAAAGGCTATACCACCTTCAATATGGGCATGGCGCCTTTGTCAAACGTAGGAACGGCTTTTACATCTTTCTGGTCGGAAAGAATCGCGGCCGTCATCTTCAACAACGTCCGGTATATGTACAGCTTCAGCGGGCTGCGGGCCTTTAAAGAAAAATACAAACCGGAGTGGCGCGGGAAATACTTGGCGTACCGCAAAAACAGATCGCTGTCCGTCACGATGATCCTCGTCACCCGCCTGATCGGAAAAACCAAAAAAAGACGCCGTTAAAAGGCGTCTTTTTTTTTTGAATAATTGACTAAAAATTCTAATTTCACTCTGTTATACTGAATAACATGATCATAAGGTGAAAGGAAGGCTGATGAATGAAACAGGCAACCGTGTTTAAATATGAAGCGTTTTCCGATATTCCGGATTTGGGAAATCCCGCGGGAATCGTCTTTAACGGAGATGATTATTCAGATGAAGAGATGCAGATGATCGCCGAAATGGCAGGGTACAATGAAACCTCATTTCTCTGTAAAAGCGGAGAAGCCGATCTGCGCATCCGCTATTTTACACCCGGCCATGAAATGAATTTATGCGGACATGCTACCGTCGCCTCTCTTTACGCATTAATTGAAAAGGGAAGGCTTCAGGCTGATCAGACATATCAAATTGAAACAAAAGCCGGCATTCTTCCCGCAAAAGCCGCTGAACGAAACGGCCGGGTATACATCACGCTCGAACAGGCTCCCCCGCAATTTCTGCCGTTTACGGGCGACAAAGAAAAGCTTGCGGCCTCGCTCGGGATTACGGCTGAGGATTTTCACAGCGGGCTGCCGATTGTTTACGGATCAACGGGGATCTGGACACTGATTGTTCCGCTGAGATCACTTAAAGCATCACGGAATATGGTGCCGGACAACGCACAATTCCCCGCTATTTTGCGCGATCTTCCGAAAGCGAGCGTTCATCCGTTTTCTCTGGAAACCGTTCATCCGGAAAGTGATCTGCACGGACGCCATTTTTCTTCCCCTTTCTCCGGTACGACCGAAGATCCCGTCACGGGAACCGCTTCAGGCGTCATGGCAGCCTATATGCGGCAATACGGAGGCTCCGAAGCCGAATGCCTCACGATTGAACAAGGCCAGGAAATCGGGAAAGACGGAAAAGTGGAAATCAGGATTACAGAAGATAACGAAAAGATGAACATCAAGATGACGGGAACGGCCGTGTATGCCGAAACAATTAATTTTCAGCTTCCGTAACGGTTTACAAAAGCCGGTCGTATCCGTTATATTATAAATGATAATCATTTTCATTTGGATAGGAAGGTGAATCGGCATGCCGAAAACCGAACAATTACAGCAAAACGAAAGTCTTGCACATACAATCAGAAACAGAAGATCCATCCGGTCGTTTAAACCGGAAACCGTACCTTCTGAAGTCATATTAGATATGCTTGAAACGGCCGTTTACGCACCGAACCACAGACTGACGGAGCCGTGGCGTTTTATCTACGCAGCAAGCGAAGCGGGAAAAGCAAAGCTTGCGGACAGCTACGTCTCATTTTTCAAAAAGATAAAAGATGATTTCAACGAGGAAAAAGAGCGGAACATGAGAAAAAACCTCAGCGCCGTTCCGGGATTTTTGCTGGTCGTCTTAAAAGAAGATGAAAATGAATTTACGAGAAACGATGATTTCGCGGCGCTGAGCGGCATGATTCAAAACCTTCAGCTTCTCGCACATGAAAACGGCATCGGCATGGTCTGGAAAAGCGGCCGCATTATGTATGACAAACAGGTGCACCAAGACTTCGGCCTTGCTGACAATGAGCGCTTTGCCGCCATCATTCAAACGGGCTATCCGGATGAACAGCCTAAGGCGAAAGAACGGACGCCGGCAAAAAGCCTGTTTACCGAACTGTAAAAAAAATCCCCGTCTCTATACAGAGGCGGGGATTTCGTATTAGCGGGTTTTGCTTTTAGCTCTGTTGTCAGCGGCTTTCATCCGCGCCTGCGCTTCACGGTCAGCGGAATCAGCAAGCTCGCTTGAATATTCCTCATATGTGCCGTCTGTTTCGCGTTTCAAAGCATCCGGAACTTGAGGAAGTTTTTGTTTGTTTTTATCACGGTTTTTGTGAGTATGATTTCTGCCCATATCAATCGCCCCCTGAAAAAAGTGATATCAAACAAACATAGTATCTGCCCGGCCCCGATCTTTATTCAGTTTATTTCCGTTTGGCTGCTCTTTCCGCTTTTTTGAATTCACCGGAATAAAGGACTTCCTGCATTTTTTTCAGATTGGCTCCCTGTTGATGTTTTTCGCGCTTCTTTTCCATAAAAGAAGACCCTCCTTCAAAACAGAATACCAATAGGATTGGCTTTTATTTCCGTTTTTATGCAGATAAGAGATTCTTTAAAGCGAAATCAAGCTCTTCATACGTAAATTGAAAACCGGATGTCAGCGCCTGCTTAGGCAGGGCGCGCTGGCCTTTTACGATCAGCAGGCTCATTTCTCCCAAGGCCTTCTCCAGAAAAAGTTCCGGTACGGGAATCCAATGGGGGCGGTGCAGGACGCCTGCGATCGTCTTTCCGAATTGCTTCATTTCTACGGGGTTCGGCGATGTCACATTCATGGGACCGGACAAGTCATCATGCTCCGCCGCAAAAGCAATAAGTTCCGCGGCGTCATCCACATGAACCCATGACAGCCATTGCCGTCCAGAGCCGATGGTGCCGCCGGCTAACAGCTTATAAGGGAGAACCATGAGCGGCAGGGCGCCTTTTTCACCGAGCATCACCCCGAATCTGGCATATACCGTCCGGATGCCGAGCGCTTCAATTTTCTGGCCTTCACGTTCCCACATATGAGCCGTATGACTGAGAAAATCTTCATTTGACGTATCTGACTGTTCGGTGAATGTTTTCTCTGTGCTTGTGCCGTAAATGCCGACGGCGCTGGCCTGAATCAAAGCACGGGGTTTTTTCGGCTGCTGCTTCATAATCCGTCTGACTTCTCTCGTCGCTTCTATTCTGCTTGAGATGATTTGTTCTTTCGTTGTGTCCGTCCAGCGGTCAAAGATGGATTTGCCGGCGAGGTTCACCCATACATCAATAGGGGGAAGCTCGCGCTCAGGCGCCGCGTTTTCGGCCAGCCATTGAACATATGTCACATTTTTTTGTTCGGTTTCTCTCTGTTTTCTTGATAAAATATAGACATGATGTCCCCGGCGGGTCAACACACCTGTCAGATGCCGGCCCAGAAAACCGGTGCCGCCTGTCATCGCGATATTCATATCCATCTCTCCTTACACGTTGATACATATACTGTACCTCATTTGCCAAAAAGAAAAACGCCTGAACATCGGGGCGGGAAAGGAGACCGGGATGCCGTTTATTACAAAAATATCGACCCAAAAGAAAAATACCGAGCGCTTCAACATCTTTCTTGATGAGAAATATGCATTCAGCGTCGACGCGGACGTGCTTGTGCGTTTTGACCTGAAGAAAGGGAAAGAACTGGACGAGCTTGACATTCTTGAAATCCAGCATGGCGATGACGTGAAAAAAGCCTTTAATCGCGCCGTAGAATTTTTATCATACCGGATGCGCTCTGAAAAAGAAGTCCGGGATCATCTGAAGAAAAAAGAAACACCGGATATGGTCATTTCTGAAGTCATCCATAAACTGTACGATTACCGCTACTTAAATGACAAAGAATTTGCCGAAGCTTATGCGAGCACCCATAAAAAAACAAATGGCAAAGGCCCTGACGTCCTGTTCCGCGAGCTGAAAGCGAAAGGAATAGACGACGATACCATCAAGGAGACGCTCAGCGCGTTTACATTTGATGAGCAGATACAAGAAGCGCTGAAACATATCGGCAAAATCCTGAAAAAAGACAAAAAGCTGTCCACAAAAGAGATCAGACAGCGGGCGCAGATGCAGCTTCAGCGAAAAGGTTTCCCTTTCGACGTCATCAATGCCGCTCTGGAGCAGACGGAGTATGAAAATGATGATGAAGCCGAGATGGAAGCTCTGAAGGCTCATGCGGAAAAAGCGATCAGGAAATACCGTTATGACGGCAGCTATGAAAGCGGAATGAAGGTCAAACAGTACTTATTCAGAAAAGGATTCTCGATTGACGATATTGATCAATTCTTGCAGGAAGAGGAGTAAACTGAAATGGACAAACGATACAGTCAAATGACGCCTCATGAACTACAGACAGAAATTGCGGGACTGACGGAAAAAGCGCGAAAAGCGGAACAGATGGGCATTGTAAATGAACTGGCCGTGCTTGAACGGAAAATTACGATGGCCAAAGCTTACATGCTGAACCCGGAAGACTTTCGGCCCGGCGGGGTGTATCAGATAGAAGGTTCTGATGACACTTTCCGCATTGATTACATCAACGGCGTATTCGCCTGGGGACACAGATCTTCCCCGTCTGACGGGGAAGAAGCACTGCCGATTTCCGTTTTAAAAGAAAAAAAATAACAAAAGAGGCCGGTTCCGGCCTCTTTTTCTTTTCGGGCACATTCGTTTCAACCTTTCAGTAAAAAATGATTGAATTCATTTTTGATATCTTTTAAGATGGAATTCGTTGTTTTTTAAATAAAAAGGAGGCGATTTGCGTTGAATATCAAAATGAAACAGCCATCTGTGAAATTAATGATTTTTGTTTTAATGATTTGCACATTTTCCATCGGGTATACGGAATATGCTGTCATGGGTATTCTGACGTCGATTGCCGATGACTTTCATATACATGTATCTTCAGCGGGCATGCTTGTTACGGCGTACGCGGCAAGCGTCTGCCTGACGGGCCCGATCGTAACCATTATCGCGGTTAAGCTGCCGAGAAAGCCGGTGCTGCTAGGGTTGATGGGCATCTTTGTCCTTGCCAACCTGATGAGCGTCTTTGCGCCGAACTTCGCCGTGCTGGCGATTTCCAGAATTTTATCCGCATCCATCCACGGAGCTTTTTTTGCGATCGCCATGGTGTTTGCGAGTGAAATGGTGCCGCCTGAAAAACGTTCCGCCGCCGCGGCTTCCATGAACGGCGGATTAACCGTGGCGCTGATGCTCGGTGTCCCGTTCGGCTCTTATTTAGGGGATGCCCTTAACTGGCGGGCCGTCTTTTTCATTATTTCCGTTTTAGGCATGATCGGGCTGATCGGACTGATGCTGGTCGTACCGAACCGGAAACCGAAAGTGATTCCGATGCTGATGAATGAATGGAGTGTCTTTAAGCATAAACAAGTGATTTTTTCCTTTGCGATCACCATTCTTGGCTACTCAGGCGTATTTATCGCTTACACGTTTATTGAGCCGATTTTAAGAGATTCAGCGGGGTTCGGCACAGTCGGCATTACAGGCGCATTATTCGCCTACGGTCTCGGCGGAGTGGCGGGGAATTTCTTCGCGGGCAAAGTGCCGCTCAAACTGCTGACACGCACGATGATCGGTGTGATGATCGGCTTGATCGGCGTCTTGGCGATTTTCCCTTATATCGCCGTTTTTCCAGCCGCCGCGGTTTCAGCGACATTTTTATTCGGCGCATGTGCGTTCGGCACGCCGCCGCTTTTGCAGACCAAGGTTATTTCTTCCTCTGAAAACGGCACGACAATCGCCGCTGCGGTGAGCGTTTCCGCCTTTAACCTGGCAAACGCGCTCGGCGCCTGGATCGGCGGGTTGATTCTCGGGGGAACGGGATCTTACTCATGGCTGTTTGCCGGCGGTGCGCTGATGACGGCTCTCGGCCTTGTGCTTTCCACGTTCGCTCATCTGTCTGAGAAGAAAGATGTCTATGAATACCAAGTGCATAAAGGATAACAAAAAGCTTGCAGGTGATATTCCGCCTGCAAGCTTTTTTCAGTGTTTCAATGTAATGCTGATCACCGTATGTTTATCACTCTCAGCTAAGGAAATACTCCTGGTTTCCGGTACTCCGTCTTTTTCAAAAACGACGGTATAGGTTCCTTTCGCGCCGCTTTTCCATGCAATCTCGCCGTGGTGATCAGTCTTGCCTATTATCTCTCCGCGGTCTATATTCGGCTGATGATCTGACTCCGCCGCTTTCATCACGGTGACCGTCACACCGGCCGCCGGTGAACCGTCTGCATCCTCAACATGGAGCGTAACAGGCAGTGCTTTTTTGGCGGCGGAATCATCCGCTTTGCCGCATCCGCATAAAACGGCCGCGGCGAGCAAGAAAACAAAAGCTTTATTGATTTGACCAATATTGAATGTTGTCGAATACACTGTTTGTCACCCTTGTTCCCAGATTGTAAGACGACCCGCCGTTTGTATGAATGGCAATGGCGGTCTGGCCGGTGTCGCTGTAATTGCGGTAAACGGGCGATCCGCTCTGGCAGCCGAACGTATCTGTCGTGTAGGTGAGTTTATATGTCTCGGCAGAACGTATCGGCTTGCTGTCCGACCACATGGAACCGGACACTTTGTCGCACGGATACCCTGTCACGGTTGAGGAAAGCCCGGCCGGACTGGAACTGTTGGTCGTCCGGTAGCCGTACCAGCCGACAGTATTCCCGGGCGACCCGTTTACTTTGATTGCGCCGTAGTCATAGTTTGTGTCACCGTTTTCTGTCCACCCTTTGACACTGTAGAATGTCTTTCCTGAATAAGAGCCGTACGGGTACGATGACCCGTTGCGGCCGGGAGCTGCCGTAATTTTCGATGCCCAGCCGTTTTTCTGATCATACACGCAATGTCCCGCCGTAACGATCGTGTCGGCATTGACAAAAAAACCGGTGCATCCGTAAGTGCTTGTGCTGCCGCTGTATGTAACGGTCAGCTGTGCTGTCGCGCGATATGGAAATGATGTTGTAGGAGAAATTCTGATTCGTTCGTCTGTCCCAATAATACTGGAAGGCTTTAATGACTTGATGTCAGCTTTGCTGTTTTGTGCAAGCTGTCTTTTGGTGAGACCCGTTCCTTCATAAGCGGGGGATGTCTGTGTTGTTTGTACAGGCTGATTCAGATGTGCGTCAAACTCCTCACCGCTGTTTGATACAGATGTCTGCGGGCTGCCCTCTGCTTCTGCTGAAACAGCAAATAATGAAACTGACAGTAAGAATGCGGTAAGGCTCAGCAATCGTTTTGAAACTGTCTTCATTTTATAAAACCCCTCCTTTTTTGTCTACCGGCTTTCGGTTGAATATTTAACATATTATGGAATTTATTTAGCGTTATGACCTCAAAAGAATGTTTTTCTCCGCAAAAAAGAGACCGGATCATTCCCGGTCTCTTACGGTGTGTGTTATCGTCTGCCTGAAGCTCTCATGCGCTCTTGCGGGTGCGAATTAATTGAACCGTCCGCCCGTTTAGAAGCGTAGTCATCCTTTGCCCGCGGTTCGCCTTCAAACTTATTATTGTTCTGATTAGGAAATCCTTTTGCCTTGTTCCGGACCATTTGTTTTCCCCCTCGGCCAATATCAAAAGGTTGCGCCTTCTGGACTGAAGACGTAAAGTTAGTATATGCCTGTGACAAGCTGCGTAAAAGCAGCAGGTTTTCCCAAGGAAAGGAGACAGAGACATGAATACATATATCGACAAACTGACGAATTTGCTGCTTGAGAAAAATGACATGCTCAGCTATTTGCAAGCGCGAACTTGGGTTGAGCTTTTATGGGGAGATTTCGAAGCGACTTACGCAAAAGCCGGCCGCCCGTATCAAGGAGAGCAAATGACGGAACGCGTCGTCAAGGAATGGATCGAATCATACGGCAGCAAGCTCCATATGTTCCAGAGCGTTCGGGAAGACGTTTCTCATTATTTGGATCAAAGCAGGGGTCTCCTGCATTAACATAGCAGTGCGCCCGCCGGATATCGTCCGGCGGTTTTTTCTTTTTATAAAAGAAATGGGAAAATCATGTTTGACGACCGGCGGAATGTGGAAATGTGTAATAACTTATAAAATAGCGGGGAGGAACCACAATGAACATGAAAAAGGGGTTAACCGCATTTATTCCGGCCGCAGGACTTTGCTTATTTTTAGCCGCAGGCACCGTTTTTTTCGATCCGGCAGCGAATGCCGCAGCAGTTCACCAGACAAAAATAGACACCGCAGCAGATACATATATCGTGAAAGCAGGAGAACTTAACGTCCGCAAAGAACCAAATAAACAAGGGTCGATTATCGGCACGCTTCGTTCAGAGGATTCTGTAAAGGTTAAACGGCTTCAAGGAGCAGATTGGGCTGAGATTGACTACAAAGGTCACAAAGCCTATATCTCCACACATTTTCTGATGAAGCAGCCGGTGAAGGCGGTGACGGCGAAACAAACCGCTTTTTATACGCCGACTTTGGAAACCGGCAAAAAAGGGTCCGTTAAAGCGGGTGAAACCGTCAATGTGCTCGGCTGGGGGTTCAGCCATGACGGAGGGTTTGACCGTAAATGGGCGTACGTCACATACGGCGGGAAAGCAGGTTATGTGAAAACGGCCGACTTAACTCAAAAATAAAGATTCAGGCAGGCGAATGAGCCTGCTTTTTTTCTGAAACTTTCCGCCTTTCCTTTCGTAAAAGATGAAAAGGAGAGTGAGGGATATGATAATGGTGATCGGCGGCCTTCTGATGGCTGCAGCCGGCATTTTAGTCACATTTTTTCCGCCGAAGTCGATCAACAGCCTGTACGGATATCGGACGAAGCGCTCTATGGCGGATGAGTCGCAGTGGAGAGAAGGCAATCGATTCAGTGCGCTCCTCATGATTTTGTTCGGCCTTATTTCGGCGGCAGCTGGATTTGCGGGCAGCCTGCTTATCCGGCTGACTCAGCCGTTCGCCCTGATCGTTCAGGCCGTATTGTTGATTGCGATCAGCGTACTGATCATCGTCTTAACAGAAAGAAGATTGAAACAAACGGGGAGGAGAATCGATGAATGACATTACGTTTCACATGATCGAAACAAACGGAGTGACGCTGCACACGGCTTCAGCCGGTCCGAAAGACGGTCCTTTGGCGGTGCTGCTGCACGGATTTCCGGAATTCTGGTACGGCTGGAAGAGCCAGATCAAACCGCTGGCGGATGCCGGATACCATGTTGTCGTGCCTGATCAGCGCGGCTATAATCTCAGTGACAAACCGGAGGGCCTTGAAAACTATACCATTGATACGCTCAGAGACGACATTATCGGGCTGATCACTCATTTTACAGATGACAAAGCCGTCGTCATCGGCCACGATTGGGGAGGAGCCGTGGCCTGGCATTTGGCATCCACGCGGCCGCAATACGTTGAAAAATTGATCACGGTCAATATCCCGCACCCGGCTGTTATGCGGAAGGTCACACCGTTCTACCCGCCGCAGTGGAAGAAAAGCTCTTATATCGCGTTCTTTCAGCTTCCGGAAAAGCCGGAACGGAGATTGTCTGAAGACGATTATCGCGTATTGGATCACGCGATCGGCTTATCCGAACGCCCGGCGCTTTTTTCACGGGAAGATATCGGCAGCTACAAAGAAGCATGGGGCAGAAAAGGAGCGCTCACGGCGATGCTGAACTGGTACCGGGCGATCAGAGCCGGCGGTTTAGGCCCTGCCGTTCCGCTTAAAATGCCCGTTCCGTACCGATTAATATGGGGCGTCAATGACCGCGCGCTGAGCAAAAAGCTTGCCAAGGAAACAAAACGGATGATTCCAAACGGCGACTTAATCTTTATAGACGATGCCTCACATTGGGTCATTCACGAAAAAACGCGCATCGTCAGCCATTTGATTCATGAATACCTTCAGCAATAAAGTCTGTCCCGCGTACAGACTTTTTCTTTTTTTTCTCATATCTGCCGAAAAACATGACAAAATATAAACCATATGCAGAAAAAATTTTCTTTCCCTGTAACAAAAAAAGGGTTTAAACGTCATTAAAAAAAGGAAAAGCCTTACTGAAGTTTTGCGGACAATTCCTTTAAGGACGTCCTAAAAAAAGAATAATACAAAGAAGGTGCCTTCATGAAACAAAGGTTAATCTCAATTATTATTCCGTCTTACAATGAAGGGAACAACGTCAAGCTCATCCATGAATCTTTAAAAAAAGAGTTTCAGACGATTCATTATGACTATGAAATTTTCTACATCAATGACGGAAGCGCGGATGACACCCTTCAGCAGATTAAAGAACTAGCCGCCAGAAACCATCGCGTCAAATACATATCTTTTTCCCGAAACTTCGGGAAAGAAGCGGCCATTTTGGCAGGATTTGAACACGTGCAGGGCGAAGCGGTAATCGTGATGGACGCCGATCTGCAGCATCCGACCCATCTGCTGAAAGACTTCATTCAAGGCTATGAAGAAGGGTATGACCAAGTCATCGCGCAGCGCAACCGAAAAGGGGACAGCCCCGTGCGTTCCGTGCTTTCTTCCCTGTATTATAAATTTATCAACAAAGCCGTCGAAGTGGACCTGCGTGACGGGGTCGGGGATTTCCGCCTGCTGAGCCGGCAGGCCGTTGATGCCCTTTTGAAGCTGAGTGAAGGGAACCGTTTCTCGAAAGGGCTGTTCTGCTGGATCGGGTTTGACCAGAAAATCGTATTTTATGAAAATGTCGAAAGGAAGAACGGCACGTCCAAATGGTCATTCAGCAATCTGTTCAACTACGGAATGGACGGGGTCGTCTCCTTCAACAACAAGCCCCTGAGGGTATGCTTTTTCACCGGTATTCTGATATTGCTTCTGTCGATGGTTTATATTGTAACGACCTTTGTTCATATTCTGACACACGGCGTGTCCGTACCCGGATACTTCACCATTATTTCCGCCGTGCTGTTTTTAGGGGGCATCCAGCTTTTGAGTCTCGGCATCATCGGAGAATACATCGGCCGGATTTACTATGAAACAAAAAAACGCCCGCACTACTTAATTAAAGAAGCGAATATAACGTATGGAGAACAAAATGAAACGAATTATACAAAAAAGCGCAAGTGGAACCATTAAACAGCCGCCGCTGTGCGCAGGGTCTGGGGACGTTGTATGAAAAAAAATAAATGGATCTTGCCGGCAGCCTGTGTGCTGGCTGCGGCAGCCGCTCATATTTTTTTCTTAAAAGAGTGGTCGGCAGGCCGCTATATGACGGGGTCTGGAGACGGGATCGCCCAAATGGCGGTCTTCAAAAAGCTGCTGTTTGATCAATATATGAACGGCAGGCTGTTTTACAGCTATTCGTTCGGACTGGGCGGGGGCGTGTACAGTCAGCTCGGCTATTATTTCTCTACTTCTTTTCTATTCCTGTTTATCTCCGCCGCTGTCCGCTTTTTGCAGCTTATTCAGCTGACGGGCGAGGCTGATGCGCTGTTCTGGGCGCAGGCCTCCGTTTTTATCAGCATCGCCAAGCAGAGTTTTATCATATTCACGGCGGCGTGTGTGTTCCGTTATTTCGTCAAACGGACGGTGCCTGCTTTTGCCGGCGCCGTGTTGTACGGGGTCTCGATTATCTACTTCCGGCATGAGGTATATTGGGACTTTTTCACTGACAGTATGGTGTGGCTGCCGCTGCTCGTGCTCGGCGCGGAAAAAATCATCAGGGAAAAAAAGCCGGCGTGGTTTATCTTCGCCTGTGCGCTGACATTGATCAACAACTTTTATTTTGCGTATATTAATCTAATTTTCATCGGCATTTATATCTTATTCAGGTGGATGATTCCTCTTGAAGGCAATGAGGCGAAAAGGCTCACTCAATGCAGGATATTTATTCTGTCGGGCCTTCTCGGGTTCGGCATAAGCGCAGTTTCCTTTATTCCTGTCGTATACGGATACCTTCATAATCTGCGGCCGCCGTATTCAGAGCATATTGCATGGCTTGATTTTTCCGACAACATTTTATTTTCAAGCCGGATTATCATCCTGCCGGCGGCTTTTTTGCTCTTTCTATTTACATTTTCTTTATACAAAAACCGCTTGTTCCGGCTGTTTGCGGGAATCAGTCTGCTGTATATTCTGTTTCACTTCAGTCCGTTCGCGGCAAGTGCCTTTAACGGTTTTTCAGCTCCGCAGAACAGGTTTGAATACGTCCTATGCTTCACGATTGCCGGAACGGTTTCAGCCGGGCTTTCTAAGCTTTCAGACATCAGCATGAAGAGTATGCTGATGTCCGCCGTACTCGTCGTTCTGCTCTATTGGAGCCAGGTGAGGCGGTACAGTCTGGATATTTCTGATCACGCCAACCTGCCCGTCATCCTTCTTCTGGTGCTGACCATAGCCGCTTTCTTCGCAGCAAAGACAAGACTGAAAGGCGCGGTGCCCGCCGTCTATGCCGTCATTTTGCTTACGGCGGTGCTTACGGCTAATACATATGAAAAATATGCTTTATCAGAAGGCGGGAAGATTTATACGGTATCGCATACATTTATGACGGGTGCTGACTATAAAGGCAAAGAGCAATCAGAGCTCATTCAGCGTCTGAAAGAAAAAGACCCTGATCCGTTTGCCCGTTTAGATTGGATGAACGGTGTTTTCAATAACACCCCGATCATATACGGATTCAACGGATTCAGCGTATACTCAAGCATACTGAACCGCAATCTGCTGTCCTTTTACTGGAACGACCTCCGGATTGACATGGGCAGAGAAAGCGTCAGCCGCTATGCGACATTAGGAAACAGGGCTAATTTATACAGCCTGCTTTACGGAAAATATTATATGACGGAAAAAACAAACGAGGCCGGCGTGCCGTACGGGTTCAAAAAAATCATGGAATCATCCCATTATGCGGTTTATCAAAATCAATATATGCTTCCGTTCGTACGGACAGCCGATCGCGTATATAACGAGGGCGGTCTGAAAAAAGCGCCCGCCCTTGCCAGGGAACGGGCAATGCTTGACGGGATCGTCATGGAATCAAGCACAACCAACACGAAAAAAGCGCCTGAGGCGAAAAATATGATCCGCCATGCAGAGGTAGCGGCCGAACATGGCGATTATCATAACGGCATCCTGACGGTAAACGAAGACGGCGGCGGCCTGATCATTAAGCCGCAAGCCGCTAAGATGGACGGCGGCGATTATTACGTCAGCTTTTATTTGAAGAATAAAGCGAAGGACCAGGGCTTTACATTAAAAGTGAACGATTACACGACAACGAGAAAATCGAATCAATCCATTTACAAAACAGGTGTCAACGATCTTACTGTCAGAGTGCCGAAAACAAAAAACATCCAAATCCGTCTGCCGAAAGGATCGTATCAGCTTGACAGACTGGCGCTTTACGAAGAGCGGTACGATACGCTGAAAAGTGCATACCGAAAAGCGGAAAAAGAACCGCCGGCCGATCTCAGCTGGCGCGGAAATACGCTTCATATCTCGTATGATAACAAAACCCGCGCGCCGTATATCATGCTTCCGATTCCATATGAAAAAGGCTGGGAGCTGAAGATAAACGGCAGAAAAGAGCAGATTGAAAAAGCGGATTATTCCTTTATCGGATTTAAAGCGCAAAAAGGAAAAAACGATATTCAATTAACGTATTACCCGCCGTTTTTTAAACCCGCGGCCGCTCTATCGGTGATCAGCCTCGTGTTTGCCGCTATATATGTGAGAAGACAAAAAAAGCCCGGCTCTTAAACAGAGCCGAGCTTTAATTTTTTCTGCAGTTTTTCCTCGCTGAAAATCCAGCCCGTGTAAGAAGAGAGAAGCTCTAAATCATGACTGAGATGGACGATGGCGACAAAAGGATAGTGGCCTTTGCTCCGGTAGCGCAAATCAATAAAGCGCACCTCATAATGATCTTTAAAGGTATCGACCTCCCACCTGTAAACGGGAGAAAAGGAAAGAAAGGCCGCAATATTTTCGTCCTGTTTCGCGGCCTTCATCACATCGGTTTCCGGAACGGGCACGCGGTTGAATGTATCCAATATCACGACATGGCCGTCAAGGCTTCTGCCGACATAAAAGGCATGCGCCGTCGTCACGGCGATACGCCACTGCCTGAATTTCATCGTCGGCGAAATAATGATGGTTTCAATCTCCTCTTCAATCATCTCGCGCAGCCTTCGCTTTATCCGCAGCTGCATCAAAAACCGGACGGCGTAATACCCTGCGAGGATGATATAAAGCATCAGAAATGTCACGCCCGGATGACCTCCGATATACCACACGGCAATCGCGGCCAAATGGCTGACGAAAATAAACGGATCAAAGGTATTGATTAAACCGAGAGCGATCCATTTTCTCGAAAACGGGCGGATGGCCTGCGTGCCGTACGCGTTAAAAATGTCAACAAACACATGCAAAACGACAGCGAGAAGCGTCCACAGCCACAGGTGCAATAAGTTCGCTTCCGGATAAAACATAAACAAAATACCCGGAATCAGAACGGACCAAAATAATACGGCGGGAATGGAGTGCGTGAACCCTCTATGATTTCGAATATAAACGGCATTATTTTTCAGCTTCAATATGGTATCAATATCAGGTGCCTGAGAGCCGGCAAGAGCGGCGATCATAACTGCCTGAGACATGGGGGTGTGCATGCCGACGGCAGGATCAAGAGTTGCGATTCCGCCAAGCGCGATACCCATGACAACGTGAGTGCCAGTATCCATTGTTGACCTCCTAGCAGGCGTTAAAAATCAGTCGCCCGCATATTTCGCATTATAAGATATTCCCCATTTTCTGTTTGCCCAATCATGGCGTTTATCCGCCGTTCTCATATGTTTCCGCTTTTTCTTTATCACTATTTAATGTAACATATTATCGTAACGTGCCCTAAGTTTACACCAAAATACGGTGTCAAGAAAAGCGGAACCCGAAACATCTGAGGAGAAGATATGAACGCACTTGAAGAAAAAATGAAACAAAAAGATATAGACAAATTTCGCGAGGACTTAATTACATGGTTCGAAAGAGAACAGAGAATTCTGCCGTGGAGAGAAAATCAGGACCCGTATCGGGTGTGGGTATCAGAGGTGATGCTGCAGCAGACGCGCGTAGAAACCGTCATTCCTTATTTCCGGCGGTTTGTTGAGCAATTTCCGACCGTTTCGGCGCTCGCTGAAGCCGATGAGGAAAAAGTGCTCAAAGCCTGGGAAGGGCTAGGTTATTACTCCCGTGTAAGAAATCTGCAAAGTGCCGTAAAAGAAGTGCATGAGCGGTACGGGGGAGTCGTCCCTGCCGAGGAAAAGGAATTTGGCGGACTGAAAGGCGTCGGCCCTTATACAAAAGGCGCCGTGCTCAGCATCGCATACAACAAACCGATTCCCGCCGTAGACGGCAATGTGATGCGTGTCATGTCGAGAATTCTTTCCATATGGGACGATATCGCAAAACCTAAAACGAGAACTATTTTCGAACAGGCGGTATCCGCTTTCATTTCTCATGAAAAACCATCTGAATTCAATCAGGGTTTAATGGAGCTCGGCGCGATCATCTGCACCCCGAAATCGCCGTCCTGTCTGCTTTGCCCCGTACAAAAGCACTGTTCGGCATTTGCGGAAGGGACAGAGCGGGAGCTGCCCGTTAAAAGCAAAAAGAAAAAGCCCGGAATAAAAACAATGGCAGCCGTTGTGCTGACAGACGATCAAGGCGATGTCTATATTCATAAACGGCCGCCAAAAGGCTTGCTCGCCAACTTGTGGGAGTTTCCGAATACCGAAACCCAGAAAGGAATCAAAACCGAGAGAGAGCAGCTTGAAACCTATTTAGAAAAAGAGATGGGAACAACCGCTGAAATCGGGGAGCTGGAAGGCATCGTAGAGCATGTTTTCACCCATCTCGTCTGGAATATTTCGGTCTTTTTCGGTAAAGTAAAACAAGTGTCGGATACAACGGAATTCATACGGGTTACAAAAGAGGAGCTCGAGGAATACGCATTTCCCGTTTCCCATCAAAAGATATGGAAAATGGCGGAAGAAAGCGGCCGCCTGTAAAAAGCGTCAGTCATAGCTGACGCGAGTGCCGTGGCCGTAATCCGCTTCATTCCGTTTCAGTCCGCCGCGGGCTTCGATTTCCTGAATCAGTTCCCGGTATTTGGACTGGCCTTCTTCGTTTAAATACGGCATAATTTGCTGGAAGGCATGATGGAAATAGGCGAGCTCTGAATCTTTCCAATCTTTTTTGGGCATCATGGCCAATTCGCCCATATCACGTCCGACATACATATAAAAGACCCCTTTCAACACATATTGCTTTTATTGTTTGTTGAATGAAAAGAACTATACACAGCAAGGAGCTGAGGAAAAATGGAACAAAATAAATGCGCACTGATCACGGGAAGCAGCCGCGGCGTCGGGAAAGCAGCCGCCATCAGACTCGCGGAAAAAGGATACAACATCGTCATCAATTACGCCCGCAGTAAAAAAGCGGCATTAGAAACCGCCGAAGAAATTGAAAAACTCGGCGTTAAAACGCTCGTCATTAAAGCCAATGTCGGCCAGCCGGCAAAAATCAAAGACATGTTCCGCCAGATTGACGAAACATTCGGCAGACTGGACGTGTTCGTCAATAATGCGGCTTCAGGCGTGCTGAGACCGGTTATGGAACTCGAAGAAACACACTGGGACTGGACGATGAATATCAATGCGAAAGCATTGCTTTTCTGCGCCCAGGAAGCGGCAAAGATGATGGAGAAAAACGGAGGCGGCCACATCGTCAGCATCAGCTCGCTCGGCAGCATCCGCTATCTTGAAAACTATACGACGGTCGGTGTCTCAAAAGCCGCTTTAGAATCGTTAACCCGTTATCTGGCGGTTGAGCTGTCTCCGAAAAATATCATCGTAAACGCGGTGTCAGGCGGAGCGATTGATACGGACGCGCTGAAGCATTTCCCTAACAGAGATGAACTGCTGGAAGATGCCCGCCAAAATAC
Source organism: Bacillus sp. IS1 (assembly GCF_032461585.1). Lineage (NCBI taxonomy): Bacteria > Bacillati > Bacillota > Bacilli > Caryophanales > Bacillaceae > Bacillus > Bacillus sp. IS1. The sequence goes on from NZ_JAWCWR010000004.1 coordinate 269,808, forward strand.
GCCGGCCGGCAGAATGGTCGAAATTAAAGATATGATCGATACGGTGGAGTTTTTAGTTTCTTCAAAAGCGGACATGATCCGCGGCCAGACCATCATAATTGACGGCGGACGCTCTCTGCTCGTATAAGTTTTAAAAAAGATGAATAGCCTTATCGTCTCCTGCGCATTCTATAGTGCGTGGAGGTGATAACAATGGCAAACTCAAAATTCAGCAAAACAGACGTTCAGCAGGTGAAAAGACAAAACCAGCAATCAGCTTCCGGTCAGGGTCAATTCGGCACTGAATTCGGCAGTGAAACTGATGCGCAGCAGGTTAGAAAGCAAAACCAATCTGCTGAACAAAACAAACAGCAAAACAGCTAATCACTGAAACGAAAAAGCACTTCATCTTCGGATGGAAGTGCTTTTTTCTGTTGCCGAAACGACAAAACTTGTGATTCCTCTACAGAATGAGTCAAAGGGTTTTCCGGCGGAAAATCGAAATGGTAAGGAGTATCAACCTAAAAGCCTAAGGAGGAACCCGATGTCAGAGTTTGAAAAGCTTGTAAGTGAACAGATGAAAATCATGGATCAGCTTCTCGAGCTGCAGTCAGAACTTGACCGCTGCCGGCAGGTGGAAGCGGAACTCATCAGTCTGGAAAGAGATGCAAAGCTGGACAATGTACAGGACGAAATTGCGACAAAGCGAAAAGACCTGGCCGGCATACAGGAGTTATTCCAAAGGCAGACAGAGCAAGTCATCCAGTCTTATCGCAGCACGGAAAAGCCGTCTTCCTATGTGCAGAAATGAATGTGCCATTCCGGAAGCGGAGTGGTTCTTTTATTTTCATTTTTTAATTCGTAACGTTATAATAGTGAAAAGACTTGTCGGAAAGCAATTGCGGCTGCATTGACTGCAGGGCTTTACAGAAAGTAGGGGAGAAATATGGGATATCCCAAGGAAGGAGAAACCATTCAAATTCACAGCTATAAGCATAACGGGCTGCTTCATCGAATTTGGAATGAAACGACGATTTTAAAAAGTACGGAATTGTGTATCATCGGAGCCAACGACCGGACAATGGTGACGGAATCCGACGGACGGACGTGGGTGACGAGAGAACCGGCGATCTGCTACTTTCATGCCCGTCAGTGGTTTAACGTCATCGGAATGCTGAGAGATGACGGGGTACACTATTATTGCAACATCAGCTCGCCGTTCGCTTATGACGGAGAGGCCATCAAATATATTGATTACGATTTGGATGTCAAGGTGTTTCCGGATATGACGTATAACATTCTTGACGAGGATGAATACGATGACCACCGCAAATCAATGAATTACCCTAAAGAGATCGACAGCATTCTGAAGGAGTATCTGAATACGCTGCTGCACTGGATTCATCAGCGGAAAGGACCGTTTGCTCCGGAATTTGTTGATATGTGGTATGAACGGTATCTGCGCTATACAAAATAAAGAATACAATAAAAAAACCTGTTGGGGTGTCAACAGGTTTTTCACATGGGCTCACACGCCTTAAAGAGAGAGGGGGATAAAGTGTGGGCGTAATCAGACGCTATATGCAATTTGTAAAACCTTATAAAAAACAAATTTTTATCACAGTGTTAATCGGCATCATAAAATTCTCCATCCCGCTGGCTCTCCCGCTTCTGTTAAAATACGTGGTCGATGACATTATTCAAGGGAGCGGAACGGCAAGCGCTAAAACATCATCGCTATTCACGATAATGGGCATCATGTTCGTGCTGTTTTTAATTCTGCGTCCCCCGGTAGAGTACTATCGGCAATACTTCGCGCAATGGACGGGCAGCCGGGTGCTCTACGATATCAGGGGGGTATTGTTTGATCATATTCAAAAATTGAGCCTGAGGTTTTATGCCAACACCAGAACGGGCGAAGTCATTTCCCGGGTGATAAATGATGTCGAACAGACAAAAGACTTTGTCATTACGGGACTGATGAATATCTGGCTTGATATGATGACGGTGCTGATCGTCATCTGCATTATGTTTACACTCGATGTCAAGCTGACATTGATATCTGTCATTTTGTTTCCGTTATACGGAATTTCAGTGAAATACTTTTACGCCCGCCTCCGAAAACTGACACGTGAGCGTTCTCAGGCACTCGCCCAAGTTCAGGGACATTTGCACGAAAGAGTTCAGGGGATGCCCGTCATCAGAAGTTTTGCCATTGAAGATTATGAACAAGCCAATTTTGATGAAAAAAACGGACATTTTCTGGACAGAGCGATCCGTCATACGAATTGGAACGCAAAAACGTTTGCAGTCGTGAATACCATTACGGATTTGGCGCCGCTGCTTGTTATCGCGTTTGCGGGTTATTTTGTCATAAACGGCCCGCTGACGGTAGGGACGATGGTTGCGTTCGTCGGCTACATTGACAGAATGTACAACCCGGTCAGAAGATTGATCAACTCATCGACGACGCTGACCCAGTCGATCGCTTCGATGGACCGCATATTTGAATTTATCGACGAGCCGTATGAGCTGACTGATAAACCGAATGCAGTAAAAGCTGACGGCATTAAGGGCGAAGTTGAATTCCGAAATGTCTCGTTCCGTTATGAGGAAGGAAAAGAAACGATTTTGCAGGACGTTTCCTTAAAGGTGACAAAAGGGGAAACCGTCGCGCTCGTCGGGATGAGCGGCGGCGGAAAATCGACGCTTGTCAGCCTCATACCGCGTTTTTATGATGTATCCGGCGGCAGCCTGCTGATTGACGGCACAGATATTCGCGATTATGAAGCGAGAAGCCTCCGCAATCAAGTCGGTATGGTGCTTCAGGATACGTTTCTGTTCAGTGAGACGATTCGTGAAAATATCGCCATCGGTAAACCGGGAGCGTCTCTGGATGAGGTGGTTGCGGCAGCGAAAGCGGCAAATGCCAATGAATTTATTATGAACTTCCCCGAAGGCTACGAAACCAAAGTCGGCGAACGGGGCGTCAAATTGTCAGGCGGGCAGAAACAGCGGATTTCCATCGCGCGTGTATTCTTAAAAAATCCGCCGCTGTTAATCTTGGATGAAGCGACATCGGCTCTTGATCTTGAAAGTGAACACTACATTCAGGAAGCGATGGAAAAGCTTGCGAAAAACCGGACGACATTTATCGTCGCCCACAGGCTGTCCACGATTACGCATGCGGATAAAATTGTCGTCATGGAAAACGGCGCCGTCGTCGAAACCGGCACGCACGAGGAATTAATGGCCCAAGGCGGCCAGTACAGACACTTATTTACGATTCAGAATTTGAACTGATACAAAAACTTATGCCGTCCGAATGGGCGGCATAAGTTTTTTTGAATGCAAAAAAACCCGGTTTTACGGAAGCACCGGGTTACTCTTCGTCTGTTTCTAATTCGCTGTCTTTCGGGTGGTATGTCTGAAAACTTGTAATTAATGTATCGAGATGCTCCAGCTGCTCGCGGTATTCCGCAACCGCAGCCATAATGCTGAGCATATTGTAATCAAGCAGTTCATCCTCGCAGTTCTGCTGATTTTTCAAGAAAGACTTCGTCAAAAGCTGTTTATATCTTATGCTTTCTTCAGCATCGTCATCATGCGGCTTGATCTTGCCGACCGTCCGCATCAGAATCCTTTCGTGCCAATGAAGCAGATAATCAATTTCTTCTGTCAGCGTCTCCTGAAATTCCTCCGGCATATGATAAATCTCGTTTTCATAGCGGTGCAGCTTTTTCAGCGTATCAAGCGCCCGATTCGCCGTAATAATCGCCTGTCTGAACAATACAAGCTTGCGCGACTTTACATACGTCGTTTTCTTAAAGTAGCTTCTCTCCTCTTTATAAAGAAGGTACGTATGATCAAGCTTCATCATCTTTTCCTTCAGTTTCTCAATATCCTCTTTCAATATCGAGTGTTCCGTGGACTGGCGCATCGTCAGCCTGATCCATTTCATGATCTCATCGGTATATTCAACCGTATGATGAGTCAGCTTCGTTTCGTATTTAGGCGGAAGAAACACAAGGTTCACAATAAAAGAAGACAGCACGCCTAAAATAACGGTGCTTGTTCGTATCAGAGCGAACGTCAGGAAGCTGTTTCCCGGTGTTTCTAAAATCGCGATAACCGTCACGAGCGCAATCGAAATGGTGTGTTCAATTTTCAGTTTTAACATGATCGTGATGACAATCACTGCGGTCAATCCGATCATAATCGGACTCGGTCCGAAAATCAGTCCGAATGCCGTAGCGATGACAGCGCCGATGATATTTGCCTGAACCTGATCAATAATGATAAGAAAAGACCTGTAAATAGAGGGCTGTATGGCAAATATAGCTGCAATCCCGGCAAAGATCGGCGACGGAAGTCCGATCCATGATGCTAAGTAGAGCGCGAGCGTAATCGCAATCCCTGTTTTAAAAATGCGGGCACCAAGTTTCATTGGTTTGTGCGTGCATTCCTTTCTCTAATAAATTATGTGCCGAACGAACGGCTGACACTTACATTTCCCTGTCGGCTGATTTGCTAAACAATAAAGTAATATACAGGGATCATACCAATTATTCAAGGTCTTTTTTTGAAAAAACCATTATCTCACAAATCGGACAAAAAGAAAAAGCGGAAGCCCCGGGCTCCCGCTTGTTTTAGCAGTTATTTTTTCATATGTCTGAACGCATCTTCAACGGCTTGTAAAGTGGCGTCGATATCCTCTTCAGTATGTGCGGTTGTGATAAACCAAGCTTCATACTTCGATGGAGCGAGATTGATGCCGCGCTCAAGCATCAGCTTGAAGAACTTGGCGAATGCTTCTCCGTCCGTATTTTCCGCCTGCTCGTAATTGACGATCTTTTCATCAGTGAAGTAAACCGTGAGCGCGCCTTTTAAACGGTTTACGGTGATGGTAATGCCATGTGTCTCCGCATGGGCGAGAATGCCTTGCTCAAGTCTGGCGCCGAGCTCATCAAGCCGCTCATAAACGCCTTCTTCCTTCAGCACTTCCAGGCAGGCGATGCCTGATAGGATAGATGCCGGGTTTCCGGCCATCGTACCGGCTTGATATGCCGGGCCGAGCGGAGCAACCTGCTCCATGATCTCTTTTTTGCCTCCGTAAGCGCCGATCGGCAAGCCGCCCCCGATAATTTTACCGAGCGCCGTTAAATCAGGCTTCACTTGAAGAAGATCCTGCGCGCCTCCATACATAAAACGGAACGCCGTGATCACTTCATCATAAATGACGAGCGCGCCCGCTTTATGGGTCAATTCATTTACCTGTTCTAAAAATCCTTCTTCAGGTTCAACGATGCCGAAGTTGCCGACGATCGGCTCGACGAGAACCGCTGCAATTTCCGAACCCCATTTATCCAGCGCGGCTTTGTAGCTTTCAATGTCATTGAAAGGAACGGTAATCACCTCATTGGCGATGCTTTTCGGCACGCCGGCGGAATCAGGGGTGCCGAGCGTAGACGGACCGGAACCCGCAGCGACAAGTACGAGATCAGAATGGCCGTGATAGCAGCCTGCGAATTTAATGATTTTTGTCCGGCCTGTATAAGCGCGTGCAACCCGGATCGTTGTCATTACCGCTTCAGTGCCTGAGTTTACGAATCGTACTTTATCAAGTGAAGGAATGGCCTCCTTCAGCATTTTGGCGAAAGTGACCTCATGTTTGGTCGGCGTCCCGTACAGCACACCGTTTTCAGCCGCTGTTTTAATTGCTTGAGTAATATGCGGGTGGGCATGTCCGGTAATAATCGGGCCGTAAGCCGCTAAATAATCAATATACTGATTCCCGTCTACATCCCAGAAATAAGCGCCGTTCGCTTTTTCCATCGCAACGGGTGAACCGCCGCCTACCGCTTTATAGGATCTGGACGGGCTGTTCACGCCTCCGACGATATGCTCTAACGCTTCCTTATGAAGTTCAACTGATTTTGTATACAAAAAATGACCCTCCTAATATCTCCTTACATCATGTTCTATTGTAGCATGCTTCATTGCAAGCACAACGGTTCATGCTTCCAGAAAAGAGCGGGAGGATAACGGTTGTAATCTTAACGTGAATTGGATACGCTTAATAAAAAACCCGGAGGTATAAGAAATGACGATTGAAATCGGACAAACAGCACCGGATATGAAATTAGTGAATGACAGCGGGGAAGAAGTAGCATTGACGGATTTTAAAGGGAAGTACGTCGTTCTCTATTTTTATCCGAAAGACATGACACCCGGATGCACGACGGAAGCATGTGATTTCCGTGATCAGCACGAAAGTTTCGCGGGACTTGATGCGGTTATCATCGGAGTAAGCCCTGACAGCCGTGATAAACATGAAAAATTTAAGCAAAAACACGATCTTCCTTTCCAGCTCCTCGTTGACGATGAGCACAAACTGGCGGAAGCTTTTGATGTGTGGAAGCTGAAGAAGAATTTTGGGAAAGAATATATGGGTATCGAGCGATCTACTTTTTTGTTAGACAAAGAAGGCCGTCTTGTGAAGGAGTGGAGAAAGGTAAAAGTGAAAGATCACGTTGCCGAGGCGCTTCGCGAATTGGAACAAATTGCGTCTAATTAATGGACAAATGCTGAACTCACGGGGTTTTCTTCAGATTACATTTGACAGGAGACCGGAAAAAGATGTACACTAATTATAAACATTATAAAGTAAGAATCTTTTTTAGAAGAGAGGTGCATGACGGATGGCTGCACATGAATTAAAAGAAGCCTTAGACACGTTGAAGGATACGGGAGTCCGGATTACTCCTCAACGTCATGCCATTCTGGAATATCTCGTGGATTCTATGGCACATCCGACAGCGGACGATATATATAAAGCCTTGGAAGGGAAATTCCCTAATATGAGTGTTGCGACAGTGTATAACAATTTGCGTGTATTCCGGGAAGCGGGGCTTGTAAAGGAACTGACGTACGGAGATGCGTCCAGCAGATTTGACTTTGTCACCTCTGACCATTATCACGCCATTTGTGAAAGCTGCGGAAAAATCGTAGACTTCCATTATCCCGGGCTTGACGAAGTGGAACAGCTTGCGGCTCACGTCACGGGGTTTAAGGTAAGCCACCACCGTTTGGAGATTTACGGCGTCTGCCAAGAATGTTCCAAAAAAGAAAACCACTAAACGAAGCTGACCGCTTTGATACGGTCAGCTTCGTTTATTTTACACTGTTTTTTCTGTTATAAGACTCATCGAACGCTTTGCCTTCCAATCCTTTATCCAATGTAAGCGGCTCTCTGCAATGCATGCACATATCCACTCTGCCCAGAATCTTCGTTTCTTTCTCGCAAGCGGGGCACATCACCCGGACCGCTTTTGTGGACAGCATGCCGATCCAAAAATAAACGGCGGTGCTGAGCCCGATCGACAGCAGGCCGAGAATCATAAACAAGCTGGCAAGCAAAACAGACTGTTTAAAGAACAGCCCGATGTACATAATGATAAACCCAACGAAAACCAAACTTAACGCAAACGTTCTGATCTTATTAATTTTGCTTGAGTATTTCGCCATGTCCATCCCCCTCTCGTTTAACTATAGCACAAAACAGATGGCATATTCTTCATGTTTTCGTAAGAAAAGGGAAGAATAAATATGGCACCTGAAAGGAAATTTGTTATAATAGTGCAATGTGTTTAGAAAAAAGGACTTTCATGTTTTATCATAGAAATGTAGAAACAATAGCTAGTGAAACAATCGCATTGGAGGAATCGTAATGGACAATCTTCTCCGTCCAATTTACCAAGAAAGAGCAAGTCATCCCGATACGCTGGCCGTCCTTATGATTGAGAGAAGGAGTAAAGCATCATCCATCACGGATAACTTTGATGCGGTCATGCTTGTCATTGTCAAACAGGCTGATGAACCTCTTTTTATAAAGCATTATGAATTCGAACAAAAAACCGCTTCTTTACATATTGTAACGGATGCTCTGCTTCAGGAATGGATTCTGCTTGGGACAAATAGAAGAGTCATAGATTGGATCATCAACGGCAAAGTGCTGTTTGACCGCAATGAATATATATCTGAACTCAATGACCGGCTCAGCACTTTTCCTTTCGCCGAGCGGAAATTAAAGATCGGAATGGAATACGGCAAGCTGATCAGAAGATTTGTAGAAGGAAAAGCGTTTTTTGAAGCTGATCATTTTCTGGATGCATATTATGCGGTAGTGCATGCTCTTCACCATTTGGCCCGCATAGAAGTGATTGACCGGGGGTTTTATCCCGAAACGACAGTCTGGAACCAGGTCCGTCACATTGAGCCGCAGGTATATAAGCTATATTCCGAACTTGTCGAGAGTCACGAAAGTTTGGAGAAAAGGCTCGAATTATTATTCTTAGCAAATGATTTTCTCATCCATTCAAAAGCTGAAATCGGTTCTGCGCACCTTTTTCAAGTGATGAAAGAAAAAGAAATGTGGCAGTTTGGAGAATTGCTTCAGCACCCTGAACTGCTGCACTTCACCCAAGATCTTGGTGTCATGCTTGATTACCTGACGGAAAAAGGCTTTGTTGAAGTATCTCAAATAGAGACCAAAGGGCAGGAAGTATATCATCGAGGATATTCTTTCAAAAAAAGTGTTGACGCTGAATCATAGGCATGGTATATTATTAAACGTCGCTGATGCGCTTCAACAAAAAGCTCACAGCGGCGGAGAAATAAAAACAAAAAAACATTTGACAGTAACTTGCTGGAATGTTATACTGAAAAAGTCGCCTCGAGATGAGGTTGAGATGATCTTTGAAAACTAAACAAGACAAAACGTACCTGTTAATTCAAAGTTTTAAATAAATCGCACAGCGATGTGCGTAGTCAGTCAAACTACTTTATCGGAGAGTTTGATCCTGGCTCAGGACGAACGCTGGCGGCGTGCCTAATACATGCAAGTCGAGCGGACAGATGGGAGCTTGCTCCCTGATGTTAGCGGCGGACGGGTGAGTAACACGTGGG
>NZ_JAWCWR010000050.1:0-254 GCF_032461585.1 Bacillus sp. IS1
GCGTGAAGCTGGAATCGCTAGTAATCGCGGATCAGCATGCCGCGGTGAATACGTTCCCGGGCCTTGTACACACCGCCCGTCACACCACGAGAGTTTGTAACACCCGAAGTCGGTGAGGTAACCTTTTTGGAGCCAGCCGCCGAAGGTGGGACAGATGATTGGGGTGAAGTCGTAACAAGGTAGCCGTATCGGAAGGTGCGGCTGGATCACCTCCTTTCTAAGGATTTTAACGGAATATAAGACCTTGGGTCTTA
>NZ_JAWCWR010000051.1:0-254 GCF_032461585.1 Bacillus sp. IS1
AGGCATCCACCGTGCGCCCTTTCTAACTTAACCGTTAAAAAGAATCACTACGTGATATCTTGCATTACTAATTGAATGTGAATTACTTCTGTTATCTAGTTTTCAAAGAACAACATCTCGAAGAATCGAATGATCCTTCAAAACTAAACAAGACAGGGAACGTTCTGTTTATAAGACCCAAGGTCTTATATTCCGTTAAAATCCTTAGAAAGGAGGTGATCCAGCCGCACCTTCCGATACGGCTACCTTGTTAC
>NZ_JAWCWR010000052.1:0-245 GCF_032461585.1 Bacillus sp. IS1
TTCCTTCCGCTGTTTCTGAGATGGTAAACTCCACTTTCTCCGTATTTACCACATAACCGTCAGGCGCTTTCGTTTCAATGAAGGCGTAATGACCGGGTGCAAGGCCGGATGTTTTTATTTTTCCGTCTTTATTGGAAACCAGATCTTCTTTAACCGTTTTTCCATCACTGCCGACGATTTTGAAGACTGCACCTTCAAGTTTCTTGCCTTCCGCATCTTCCTTCGTCAGCTGGACAGAGCCTTTA
>NZ_JAWCWR010000053.1:0-207 GCF_032461585.1 Bacillus sp. IS1
GGCCGTCGGTTCCGATGCGGCGCCGGCAGGAGAGCATCTGAAGGCGAAAACGCCCCGCGTTTACGGGGCGATCGGGAGTGTACCGGTAGCGCCTCTGCGGTGGACTCTCCGCGGCTCATTGAAGCTGCGGGGGTAGCCGGATTCCGGAACCAGCTAGGCGCCGGCTTTTTTGTGGCCAGGGCAGGCAACGGGCCGTCCTGGCTGCTG
>NZ_JAWCWR010000054.1:0-200 GCF_032461585.1 Bacillus sp. IS1
TGGCTTCGGCTACCACTTACAGATGGACCCGCGGCGCATTAGCTAGTTGGTGAGGTAACGGCTCACCAAGGCAACGATGCGTAGCCGACCTGAGAGGGTGATCGGCCACACTGGGACTGAGACACGGCCCAGACTCCTACGGGAGGCAGCAGTAGGGAATCTTCCGCAATGGACGAAAGTCTGACGGAGCAACGCCGCGT
>NZ_JAWCWR010000005.1:0-235161 GCF_032461585.1 Bacillus sp. IS1
ACTGTACCTAAATGGCTGGCGGAAGCAGCAGAAAAAGAAGGTGTAAACTTTTCGCAGCTTCTTCAATTTGCATTACGTGAGCGGCTTGGCATTAATAAAAGATCATCATAAAAAAAGACAGCCTGTTACGCTAAACAAAAAAGGCTGTCATTTGCTCTATTTTTCATTTTTAAGCGGGATCGTTCAATATTCTTTTGGACGGTTCCTTTTTTTATATTGAGTAAAGCGGCTATTTCTTCAAAAGACATATTTTGCACAGCGTGCATCATGAATATGTCTTTTTCTCTTTCTGTGAGGACGGAAAGGGCATCAGCGATTCTTTCCTTATCCCATTCACTTACTTCTCCCTCAGCTTCTTGAACGATTGCGTATTCTTCTGGCAGCGCATCAATTAAACGCGGATCAGCCAGAATTGTTCTTTTATACACATCCCTACGATCAGCACCACGGCGGGCGCCGGGTTGTCTCCCATTCTGCAGCCATTCGATTGTATATTCAAGGTCGTTTATCATGCCCCCAATTATCTTTTTATCGTTTTTTTGTTCAGCGGTTAAGAGACTGTCAGCAACCGCCGATAACTGCCGGTACATCTTTTTAACATCTTTCAATGCGCTTTTATATTCAATGATTAAATCTTGCATATGCTCCTCCTGTTATTTCCCCTTAAATCAGCCGCTCCCGGCACGTTTCATCCTTTGCCAACCCATTTCCTACCTTTTGGGAAATGCCCTCAGATTGAACCCTACGCATTTATATGAGCATTTCTTTGCCGCTTCCGGGAAACAAAAAACGGACACCAATCAGAGCACAGTAAATCTGTACAATGATCAGTGTCCGCAGGCTTTCCGTCTTGGACTTATTCAGTTGAATAATTCGCCTTCATCCCACTTAACGCGGGTAACTTTCCCTTTACTCGTGACAATTTTTGTTTCTCCATGCTCAGGAAGCGGCGTCATTCTTGCTTCCCCATTTGAAACAATGACTGCAAAATTTTCATGCGTTCCCATGTCAATTACAAGTTTATCTTTCTCTATTATAGAATCTAATTTAATTAGTCTCAAATGGTTGCCCCCTTTTTTGGTTATTTATCTTTCCGGACACGGAACGGCTGTCGATTTCTTTTTTGACAATACCCGCTCTTTGCTGTTGTTGCTGTAAATAGGATTGATTTTCAGATAAAAGAGCATCCCTAATCCTGTGTTTAATATCTTCCAGTAATAAGAAAAGCCCTTCGGTTGCTAATTTCTTTACTGATTCTTCAAAAGGATTTTTCACTCGCCAATCTCCAATTTATTAGATGCAAAATAATAAATACTATAAAACTCGACATTGAATCTCTTTTTGCATTTTTCACAATCCATCTCAAATTCTCCCGACATATCTCCAAACACGATATAGTCAACATATTCCATTAAATGATTACAGTGAGGACATTTTATTATGTCCGCTGTTTCTGTCTCTTTTTTACTCATTCCGCGCCCTCCTTATCCTTCTCATAGGACTCAATCTGATTGTTAACCAGTTCCAAAACACTCGGCTGACCCTCGTTCAGCTTTTTGATCATTGCTATCCAATCGTTATACTCGATTTCATTCACGCTATTTCCTCCTCGGCGCCCATGCCGCGCCCACAATGCGGGCAGCGGGCATCTGCACGGATTTCTAAATCAAATTTTGTATAATCGCAGTCCGGGCAATGATATTCAATCATGGCCGGGCCTCCTTATTCAGAAAGCGATAGTATTTGTCATACCGGTTTCCCATATTGTCTTTCCTGCTCGAAAGCAAGCAAATAAGCGTTCATCCTGTCTCTAAATTTCTCTTGCAAATAAAAATTCAGCACCTCTTCCGAATCCTGCAGCCGCACCGTTTTTTTCTCGTACACCAAAAATTCGATCAGCAGGATAAGTGAGTAATAATTGTGTCGAAGCGCTGCCTCATACCAATCTCTAATCGTCAAAACGCCGCTCCAGGTTGACAAAAAGCCCGTATTCTTTGATGAACGCCAGTGAAACAGTTCCAACCGGGCCGTTTCGCTGCTTGCCTATAATGATCTCAATAATATTTTTGCTTTCGCTTTCTTTGTCGTAATAATCATCCCGATAAAGAAACCCAATGACATCCGCGTCCTGTTCAATTTGTCCCGATTCTCTTATGTCTGACATCATCGGTCGTTTATCCTGCCGCTGTTCAACACCCCGTGAAAGCTGACTGAGAGCAATAACGCAAATATCCAACTCGCGGGCCATGTGTTTTAACATGAGGCTGATCTCGCTTATTTCTTGCGTTCTGTTGCCCCTGTGTTTTGCTGATCCTGAAATAAGCTGCAGATAATCAATAATGATCAAGATATCTTTTCCGGCAAATTCACGTTTCATTTTTCTGACCTTTGACCATATTTCATTCACCGTAACGCCTGGGCGGTCAAAAATCCTAAGATCGGCGGAGCCAAGAACCCCGTTTGCTTGTGAAAGTTTGTTCCAGTCATTCGCCGTTAAATTGCCGGTTCGCATTGCATGGGCGTTAATATTTCCAAGGCTTGACGCCATTCTTTTTAAAAGTTGCTTTCGGGACATTTCAAGGGAGAAAATCCCTACTGCCCCGCCTTTATATTGATTAAGCGGGCTTGACATAAAGTTTTGAGCCACGTTTAGACAAAAAGCGGTTTTCCCTACAGACGGACGAGCGGCAATAATCACTAATTCTTGTTTTTGAAAACCTGACGTCATTCGATCTAACTCCGTGAAGCCGCTCCGCATGCCCGTAATTTCCCCTTTAGGCTCCGCCAGTTCTTCATAAATCTCTAACAGGTCATTTTGTATTGTCCCGTCTTCTTCGTCGCCTGTGGCGTCTTCTAAGCGCATTAAATCGGATATAGTAGATTGAATGACAGCGGAAGGATCGTCATTTGATGAATTCTGCTTAATTTCTTCCGCTATTTTTCCCATTTCTCGCCTTTGCCAGTGCTCAAAAATGATTTTTTCATAGAATCCGATATTTGCAGTAGTCGGAACAGAGGAAGCCAAGGCCGCCAAATACTGATGACCCCCGACGCTCCCCAGGTTGTCCCGGCCGATATATTCCGTAATTGAAACTAAATCAATGGGTATCCCCTTTGTGTCCAGTTCTAACATCGCAGATAATAAGTTTTTATGCTTGACCTGGGATAAGTGCAGCGGCTTTGTTCTGCAGTCTTTTAATAAATCAGGGTTAAGAAGGAGCGCCCCTAAAAAGGTTTGCTCCGCGTCTGTGTTGTATAGAAAAGCAGTTGCGTTCATGTCATTCACCGATTCCTAAGATTTTTCTAATTTCCGCTTTTGACTTTTCAATTGACGCCCGTTCCTCTTCCGTTTGCTCAACGGGAGCGGAAAGGCTGGCAAGATAGTTTTTTGTCTCTTCTATGGACGGGATCGCATTGATCCGATCAACGATAAGATTTTTTTCGTTTAGCAAGTCAGCAACTTTTGGCGGAAACTTGCTCCGTTTACAAAAACGAATGAGATTACCACGCACTTGTTCAAAATCAGCATCGTGTAACAGCTCATGCCACGAATCAACTTTATCCTGCGTTATCTCGAAATGCTCAAAGTATTGTTTTATGAGCGCCATGATTTCAAAGGTTTGTTTTTTAATCATCTAAATCAAACTCCTCTACGTTTAACCGCGGAGCCTTATTTGCCTTTTTTTGCTCTTTATCACTTTTAATTTTGGTGACCAGTCTATCAAACTGTTTTCTAAGACTGGCCGGGCTAAGTATATTGGTTTTCCAAAAGCTATCTTGTTGTGACCAATTGATTAAATATTTGATCTGCTGATCTGTGCGCTTGTCCCGTTCGCGGATCAACCTAAATTCATTGGCCCATTTTTCAAGATTCGGCTTTTTAGCATCCGGGTTATTGTTTTGGATTTCTTTAAAAAGATATTCTGCGTTCTCCATGTCGCAAATTTCATATTTGAGACGAGAAGGTTTTATATTCTTTTCATTCTTTACATTCTTTTCATTCTTGATTGTGTGTTTTTGTGTCGCTTTCGTGTCGTTTTTGTGTTCGATCACTGTCTTTTTTTCTTCATCAGAATCATGGTAAACCCCATAATTGACAATGGTTATAAGCGTTTTTTTAGTGTCTTTTTTAAAATCAATCATTTCATCTTTCTTTAACAGATCAAGAAACTGAGTCACTTTTGTATTTGACCATGACCAACGTTCACCAAGTTTACGAATGGATGAAATAAATTCCCCTCTTTTAAGATCATAAAGCTCATTTCCTAACACGAATTTATTATCTTTATGACTGGCCATCATAAGTAAATCGAGCCAAGCTTCATATTTAGAAAACTTTCTTTTTTCTTGGTATATCCAGTGATCTTGAACACTCCTATGAAGCTTTATCCAACCAATCATTTAACTCACCTTTACTTGTAAAAATTCATATCGTTGCTGTAAGCCGCTTCCCCCATTAAGTAACGGAAGCCGCCCACAAAACCCGCGCTGAATGCATCTTCTGTATCAAATGAAGCCTTGCAAGAATATGCTTCATCAAACGCTTTGAATAGCTCCAGTTGCTCTCCTGACAGCTTATTTACTAAGGCTTCGAAAAGCTTGTTTACTTGTTCATTAGCAGCCTTTGCTTTTTCCGAAACTTCAATTTTCACCTCGTTCGAATCATGCAGCTCCGTACGTGCGACAAGCTTTAGAATTGCAACCATTCCCGCGTCATAGAAATGTGAACCCAGCTCGACCGCTCCATGCTTAATCCCACATTTATTTCCAACCTCGATCATTTTAGATGGCGTACCCATTAATTTCATAACTTCTTCCCCTTTTCATGGTATATATTTGAAATATTGAATTGATTTTTTAAAAGAAGCGTGGTATTTTCTATTCAAGCCAGTCAAGAAAAAGTGTGGCAGCACTCTTTCTCGACCAAATGGCATACCTTCTTCTACATTAGTTTTAGGTTGGGCCGCTCCCGTTCAATTGATACAACTCGGCCGTATTCATCTTTTACGGCTTTATACACCGGGATCGGCTCTTTTATAACCTCTTGAAACATTCTTAACGTATCAATCTCCCCGCTTTTAACACGTTCCATAACACCAGCAAAGAAAATATCAAAGTAAACATCGTCTTCGGAGGCCTCTATATTTTTATTGACAACCTCAACTAAAAGTTTGTCAGAATCAATTTCGTCCGGCAGATCATCAATTATCTTTCTCATTTCAGACGCTCTTGCTTTACTGTGATCTACAGATATAAGAGACAAAAAGTCGTTCTTTTTCATTTTCCAGTAGCCTACTGACATAGTTAGATATTGTTCTAGTTTCTCTTGGCACGAGATTCTGTAATTTAATGCTGTATTAATTTCTTGCTTAATTTCGTTGATCTCAGTTCGCCATTTATGCCCTATGGCTTGATAGGTTTCTAAGCCCTCAACCTCGTTCAATATGGCCCACAGACGTTTTTGATACTTTAAAGTGAGTTTGTTCCAATCGTTTATTTTGCGCTGCAGTCGCTTAATCCAAACCATAGTGTTATATGGGCTATATTTTGAAACGGCCATAATTTTATCTACGTTGAAAAATTTACTCAGTGATTGAAGAACCTCGTCGGGAATATCCCTTTCTGATGCACCAGCAAACAGATGCGTTAAATTTGATTCTGCTATACGATCAAGGCCATCTTGAAGGGCTTTATTTGCATTCAGGATAAATGCATGAAACTCTGTAGAAACATGGTTCACTTCCACTTTTAACGCTTTGACTTGACTATAAAACTCAAATGTATTCATTTTCCATTCCTCCTAAAATAGTGGCCGCCATGATTTAATCCATGCTTTAGCGTCCTCAAAATCAAGTTTGCGTAAATCTCTGTACGACGGGACGGCGAACGCGTCTCTAAAATTACGGTGAATGCCTGCAAACAAACGGCGTGTGCCTGTCTCGCTGTTGTCGTAATTGTCACGGATTTCATAAACACGTTTACGTATCTGCTTTTGAATTACATTTTGCTGAAAGGAATCAATTTGCCAATTGTTTTCAAGTTGGTTCAATCGCTTATCATGTTCACTTTGCTTTTGTTCAAAACGTATCATCTGTTGAAGTTGCGGGCTTAACTGTGAGTAATCGTTTTGCAAGTGCCGCTCCATCTGATTGAATTGATCCACGTAAGCAGCGGTAAACAGTATGCCTTTTTCCCCTGTCATTTTGTTGGCGACCAATTCACACCCTAGTTTTGTAATTAAATAATGCTTGGCTGCCTTATTCTGTTTTGTCAGATATGTGCTAGGGATGAAAAATGTTTGAGAATCCAATTTTGGATTTTCCTCAATCACCTTTATGTAGCCCTCAATATCTCTCATAAGATGAAAATGATTTTTCCCCACCATTTCCGCAACATCCCGGCTATCGGCAAGATATTGTCCGTTTGATTCGACTAAATTTAATTGCATGCTGCTTCCTCCATTCTCTTTAATTCGCGTTGCCTAACTTTTATAATTTCCTGCTCGGAAGCCCGGCACCACTGGATACAATAATCAGTTCCGTCTTGGGTAAATTCCATAAGGACTTTACCGGAAATTGATTTTGCCCTTTCGATGATCTCCACCTTTTCTCCTCTGTTGTCTGTAACATCTTTTGGAAAAATGAAGAGCGGGCCATTTTCATTTAAAAGTGATATGAAATCTCTCGACTTTTCATCCTCCGGCCATATATTTGTGATTTGCGGGGAAACTGAATTAGACATGTTCACTTGTCAGCCCCCTTTGCACAACCGCAACATCTATCCCTCTTAAAGAAAAACGAGACGCGATTTCATGTAATTGTGAGACTAATGCTGGTTGATGCATCCGATTAAGGTCTTCGCAATGTTGCTTTAAGGTTTCAATCATTTCTAAACAGCCGTCAAAGTCACCATCCTGAAGGGCATCCGGGATCAAATCTTGTAAAAGAAATTTAATTGACTTGATTTTCCGTTCCGCATTTTGGCGATCTGTTTTTAAAAATTCGTTTAAGTTCATGGATTGGCTCCTTTCATTCCACATTTAAATAAACAGCACAATATTTAACCATTTGTTTTCTACAGTAACAGCCGATGAATGGCCGATTTTTTTTGATCATCAATTGTTCAAATTCAGCGAAGAAGGCCGCGAGGTCAAGCGCCTTTTCTTTCCGCATTCGACTCCTCTCCTTTCTCCAGGGCTTCCTTCTCAAGTAACCTTGGAACTGATATTTTCATAAAAATCTCATAAAGCCTGTCTTCTACATGTGCGGGCAGCTCTATCATATCCATCCTCCTCAGATACTTGTATTTCCGTCATTTTCAATATATTTAAGTCCAGATTAATAAAAATAGCTATTCTGGAAAGTGTATTTGTGCTTGGCAGATACCTTCCGTTTTCGATATCAGAAAGATAAGTCCTGGACATACCCAGTGCCTTCGCCATTTCTGTCTGTTTCAAGTGCTTTTCTTTTCTTTTGTCCTTAATTAAAGCCCCAAGCTTTTTCCCATCCAGCATGATTATCACCTCCCGTTAAGGTATGTCTAAATTGTATGGTATTCACGACATTTTGTAAAAGTCGAAATTTGACGAAATTCAAGCATTTTAAAGATTCAGAGAGTATTTATCTTGTATTTCCGTCAATTTGCTAAAAAATACTTGTATTTCCGTCTTTTTTAGTATTGTATTTCCGACATTCGGATACTATAATTGTGTCATGCCACAAGACACAGTGGCACAGTGAGGCACTATGTGTTGTAAAGGAGATAGGTGATCATAATGACTGTAGGGCAAAGAATCAAAGCCATTAGGAAGGAACGTAAATTAACCCAAGTGCAACTGGCTGAAAAAGCCAATCTTTCACGTTCATACCTTGCAGATATTGAAAGAGATAGATACAACCCAAGCCTTTCCACATTAGAAGCAGTTGCAGGCGCGTTGGGCATTCAGGTCTCTGCCATTGTTGGCGAGGAAACTCTTATTAAAGAAGAGCAGGCCGAATATAATTCAAAAGAAGAAAAGGACATTGCAAAACGTATGGAGGAAATAAGAAAGGACTTAGAAAAATCGGACGGTCTTAGCTTTTCTGGGGAGCCCATGAGTCAAGAAGCTGTTGAGTCTCTCATGGAAGCGATGGAGCACATAGTTCGTCAAACGCAAAGAATAAATAAAAAGTACACTCCAAAGAAATATAGAAAAGACGATCAAGAATAGGGGGCCTTATACTTTGATAAAAGCAGCTGTGCAAAGACTAATTAAAAAGTATAAAACCAGTAATCCTTATGAGCTTGCATCATACATAAATATAAATGTTATTCCATGGAACTTGCATCATGAAATAATGGGTTTTTATAAGTATGATAAGCGAAATAAATATATCGTTATCAATTCCAACTTAAACCAGGCAGAAAGAACTTTTGTGTGCTCCCATGAATTAGGGCATGCACAGTTACACCCACGGGCAAATACACCATTTATGAAAGAGCGTACTCTTTTCTCAGTTGATAAATATGAGGTTGAAGCAAATACCTTTGCGGTTGAGCTCCTTCTTCCCGATTGGGTAGTAAGCCAATATAAAAATACTGAATTCACCCTTGATGATATAGCTGTCATGAATGGGGTTCCTGCAGAGTTAGCCCACCTAAAAGACCTATCAGAGCTGAAAAATTTTTAGCCTTAAAACAGAACATACGTTTCTAAAAAGGGAGGATAGATTATCATGAACTTGATGGATGAAAACACTCCAAAGAATGTCGGGATATACGTTAGGGTTTCAACAGAAGAACAAGCAAAAGAAGGGTACTCAATATCTGCCCAAAAGGAAAAGCTAAAAGCGTATTGCATTTCTCAAGGATGGGATAGTTACAAATTTTATATTGATGAAGGCAAGTCCGCAAAAGACATACATAGGCCGTCGTTGGAGCTGATGCTTAGGCACATAGAACAGGGCATTATTGACACAGTTTTAGTCTACAGGCTCGACCGTCTGACCCGCTCTGTTCGCGACCTCTATTCCCTTTTAGATTACTTTGATAAATATCAGGCAGTCTTTCGTTCTGCTACGGAAGTTTATGACACAGGATCAGCAACAGGCCGGCTATTTATTACATTAGTGGCCGCCATGGCGCAATGGGAGCGAGAGAACTTAGGGGAGCGGGTTAAAATGGGGCAAGTTGAAAAAGCGCGTCAGGGACAATTTAGCGCGCCCGCACCATTCGGATTCACAAAGGAGGGTGAGAGCCTGGTCAAGAATCCAGAGGAGGGTGAGGTCCTTTTAGATATGATAGATAAGATCAAGAAAGGCTATTCGCTCAGAGAACTGGCTGATTATCTTGACGAATCTGACGCTATTCCGAAAAGGGGGTATAAGTGGCACATAGCTTCTATCCTGGTTATCTTGAAAAACCCGGTATTATATGGCGGATTTCGTTGGGCGGGTGAAATATTAGAGGGTGCATTTGAGGGCTACATATCAAAAAAAGAATTCGAACAGCTCCAAAAAATGTTACACGATCGGCAAAATTTCAAAAGAAGGGAAACCTCATCAATATTTATTTTCCAAGCAAAAATATTATGCCCCAATTGCGGCAACCGCTTAACGTGCGAGCGCTCCATATATTTTAGGAAAAAAGACAATAAGAACGTAGAAAGTAATCACTATAGATGCCAAGCGTGCGCCCTAAACAAAAAACCGGCAATTGGAATAAGTGAGAAAAAATTCGAAAAAGCACTTATAGAATATATGCAGAATGCGAACTTTAAGCGCGAGCCAAAAATACCTCAAGAGAAGCAACAGGACTACGATAAACTCCATCAAAAAATAATTAGTATTGAAAAGCAGAGAAAGAAATATCAAAAAGCCTGGTCCATGGAGCTAATGACTGATCAAGAATTTGAACAGCTTATGGCAGAAACAAAAGAGGCCCTGCAAAAAGCTACGGCCAAACTTGAGCAGAATGATTTACAGCCCATAGAAAAACCTTTGAATATTGAGCGGGCTAAAGAGCTAGCAAAAATGTTCAGAGAAAACTGGTCTGTTCTAACAGGAGAGGAAAAAAGACAAACTGTCCAAGAGCTTATAAAGCATATTGAGTTTGAGAAGAAAGATAATAAGGCCAAGATTTTAGACATACATTTTTATTAGTGTTTATGTAAAGTATGAGCAGACAAAATGCTCCTGGGATAAAAAGCGCATATCCTCCATCACATACTTCGCCCCGTCTTCCGGAGAGCGGATGACGCAATGCTCCCCGGCGGATGTCTTATGAATGCGGCTCCCCAGCTCAATTGCGGCTAGAATCTGAACGGCTTTCACCGTGCCGATTCCGGGAATGCTGGAAAGCTCCTGGGCAGAGGCGCCTTTTAACAGTCGCAGCCCGTCAAACGTCCGCAGCAGCCGGTGAGCGAGGTTCATGACGGACTCATGTTTCGTTCCCGTCCGCAGCAGGATGGCGAGCAATTCATTGTTAGAGAGATGTTCGGCTCCGAAGTGCAGAAGCCGCTCTCTCGGTTTTTCTTTTTCGGGGAAATCTCTTAATTTTAACGGCAGATCACGGATGATCAACCCCTCCTTGTTCCCCTTCCCGGTTTGAACATCAAGCTTTTATATTAAATTCTTTCAAGGCTCTCATTGTTTTAGCGACAGGAAGCCCGACGACAGAATAAAAATCACCGTCTATTTTTTTCACTAAAAGCGCGCCTTTTCCTTGGATGCCGTATGCACCTGCTTTATCCATCGGTTCTTTTGTTTCAATGTAGAGCTGTATGTCGTCTTCACTGAGCGGCCAAAACGTCACTTCCGTCGTGTCACAGAACGTTTCTTTCCGGTCATGCGTCTGAATGCTGACCGCCGTAATGACTTGATGGCTTCGGCCGGAAAGCCTCCGCAGCATCTGTGCCGCTTCTTCCCTGTCACGCGGTTTGCCGAGGCACTCGCCGTCTGTGCACACCATCGTGTCAGCCCCGATAACGACTGCATCGGGATTTTCGGCCAATACAGCACCGGCTTTTTGCTCGGCCAAACATTGGACGTTTTCTTCCGGCGAAAGGTTTCGATTTAATTTTTCTTCTGTGCGGCTTGCAATAATGCTGTAAGAAATCTGAAGAAGATTAAGGAGTTCTTTTCTTCGCGGAGATTGTGATGCGAGTATTAAGCGTTTTGTCATGATTGTCATCCTTTCAGGGTTTGCTTAAGAAAAAAAGATACTTGTCTATCCTACCAAATCAAACGGGCAACCACAATTTCAGAAAAATAACTTTTTGATGACAAAATAAAAAATCCCGCCGGATGACGGGAAATGAGATACTATTTTACAACACTTAAAAGCTCTTTTTGGGCTTTCCAGCCTGATTCCGAACCCGACGTTTCCAGTTCTTTCAGCGCTTGAAGCACGGCCTCTTTCTGCTTTTTGTCAGCGGCGTCTGCGCTGGATGCCGCTTTTGCCGCTTCAGCCACTTCCGTTTTTGAAAGATCTTTGCCGGTAATCGCTTTGGCGGAGAGCTCAGATGCTTGTTTAAAAGAGTTTTCCAGTCCTGAATCGACAGCGAAGCTGAGCTCTTTTCCGCCCCAAGCCTCAAAATCATGGTCTATCAGTGTCTGACCCAATTGCTGTGATAAGCTTTTTTCCGCTGCAAGCCCGGCGATCACGTATGTGTATCCGTCTTCTTTTGCCAGTGAGACGGCCGAGTATCCTTTTTCAGTCAGCTGGTCAACAAGCGTTTGCGCTCCTTTTTCTGATGAAAATTTTCCGGCCTGCACCGCATATGTTTTATAGTTTCCCTCTGAAGATTCCGCATCTCCTGTGCCGGCTGTTTCAGATTTGTCTTTAGAAACATCTCCCGCTTTCGCCGTCTGCCCTTGTGAACCTTTGTCAGCTGATGCCGGAGCGGAGGCTTCTTTACTTCCCGACATATTTAAGGCGACAAGGCCGAGCCCGGTGCCTAAAACAGCCGCAACGGCAATTGTCGTGACCGCTTTTTTAATTGGAGAAGACGGCTGCTTTTTTTTCGGAAAATGAGGGCCGTTTTTTTTCTTCTGGTATGGCGGAACGACTTTCGGGTCATCTTCAAATACCTCAGAATTCTTCTCATGGTCCCAATTGAAATCTTCTTCTTTCGGATCTTCATGGGATGCGGCAGTCTCTTGCTCCGCCTTTTTTGTTTCCTCCCAATTTGAAAATGTGACGGTTTTCTCCCCGCCTTCTTTCACATCTTCTTGTCCATACATCGTTTCTTCTTGTCCGTTAATGGTTACTTTAAGGGCATTATTTTTGGCTTTGCTGTGCTTTTTGCTCTTCCTTTTTTTCAACGTCTCTTCCCCCTTGCATTCGTCTTGGCCGTACCTTGAACTGATCATGGTTCACACTTTAGCATAGGCGAAAAAAAAAAGAACAAGACTTTTGTCGTCTTGTCCAAAAAACGTTCGCCAAATTTTTCAAGCCCCGCCTGAAGCGAGCTTGATGTAAAACGAAAACAGCTCTTCACCGTATAAATAACTCAAAGCGCTCCCGGCTGAGATGGCCGGCGCAAACGGAAATGGCTGCTTTTTACCAAGCCTGCCCCGGGCTGCGGCGCACATACCGTATACGGTTCCGATCATAACGGAAAGAAAGAATGCAATGAGCACGAGCTTCACGCCGAGCGGCAGGCCGATCACCCCAAACAGTTTCACATCACCTGCGCCGATGCCTCCTTTACTGACAAACATGATAAAAACAAGCAGAAAAAATCCGCAAACGGCTCCGGCAAACCCTGCATACCATGTATCCAGCGGAGAAAACATACGGCCGGCGATGAAAAGCGGAAGAAAAAACAGCAGAACCTTGTCAGGAATCAGCATATATTGCAGATCCGTCATAGTAACAATCATGAGCAGAGACAGAAATAACAGCGCGACTAACAGTTCTTTCGAGAAACCGAAATGAATGCCTGCTGCCGTGAATAAACACGCCGTCCAGCATTCCGCCGCCGGATACATAACCGACAGCTTCGCACGGCAGTTTCTGCATCTGCCTCTTTGCAGAATATAGGAAACGACGGGCACAAGTTCCCCCCAAGAGAGCGGCAAGCGGCAAAACGAACAGGCTGAACGCGGCGAAATAACCGAGATTCGAAGCGGGATACGGCACGCTGCTGTATAAAAAAAAGAACCGAAAATCAAGCCGAGAAAAAACAGAATCAAAAGCACTCAGACCACACCTTTACTATCAATCTGGCTCAGATTATAGCAAAGAAAAACACCATGACTGAAATGGCTGAAAATATATTTTCAGCATAAAAACACCCGGCAAAACCGGAAAAGGGTCTGCCGGGCATCCGAGGGGCTGTCAGATAAGCCGCTTTCTCATTTCTGAAATAAAATATAAGGAGCCGGTAATGATGATGACATCATCCGCCCCGTCTTTTTGTTCTATCCATTCTTTCACACTGTCCGGGTTCTCATCGAAGCTCTTAGCCGCAAGACTGCTTGCATTGTAAAGGGCTTCGGCGCTTGAAGCACGCGGAAAGTCAAATGATACAAAGTGAATAGAGTCCGCTTCGGTTTCAAGCTTTTTAATCATTTCCTGATACGGTTTGTCTTTTAATGCGCTGAATACGACATGAACGTTTTTATCGGAAAAGCGCTGCCTGATCGTTTCTGTCAGCGTTTCAACGCCCTCTTCGTTATGCGCGCCGTCCGCAAACACTAAAGGGCGGCTTTGAAGACGTTCAAACCGGCCCGGCCATGAAGCTTTTTCCAGACCGTTTCGCATTGCTTCTTCAGAAATGACTGCGGCTCCCAGACGATTCATCCATTCAGCGGCCAATATCGCCAATGCCGCATTCTGCCTTTGGTGAATGCCGATCAGCGACGTTTGAATGTTTTCATAGCATTTCGTTTCCGTTTCCAGCGAAAAGCTTTCACCGGACGGAAGCGCCGCTTCATTAAACAGTCTGCACGTTTTATATAGTGACTGATACGGAGCCTGCTTTTTTTCGGCTTCCGCTTCAATAACGCCGAGTGCTTCCGGCTGATTGACGCCCGTAATGACCGGAATGGAATTTTTAATGATACCGGCTTTCTGCCCGGCGATCTCCTCGATGGTATTGCCTAGGATCGCCATATGGTCATGTCCGATACTTGTAATGACCGACAGAAGCGGTTTCACAATATTGGTTGAATCAAATGTGCCGCCCAGCCCCGCTTCAAAAATGACAAAATCGATATCAGCCCGCTTCGCAAAATATAAAAATGCACACGCTGTAATGATTTCAAATTCTGTCACCGTTCCGGCATCGGTCTTATCAAGCTCATCGACTATCGGTTTTATGTCATTAACGAGCGTTCTCCATTCCTCATCAGAAATCGGCGTGCCGTTGACGCTGATACGCTCATTAAACGTAATAATGTAAGGCGATGTGAACGTGCCGACCGTATAACCGGCTTCTTGAAGCACGGAACGGATAAAAGCGACGGTCGATCCTTTGCCGTTTGTGCCCGCCACATGAATGGCGCGAATGTTCTTTTCCGGGTGTTCCAGTTTTTCCATCAGCTTTTCCATACGGAGAAGGCCCGGCTTAACGCCGAACTTGAGTCTGCCGTGAATCCAGCTGATCGCTTCTTTGTACGTATTAAACAATGAAATCCCCTCTTTTATACGACAAGGCGGTTTCTTAGGAAACCGCCCCGCTGTTTTATCAGCCTTTCAGCTCTGCAATCCGCTGCCGGACAGCTTCGCGTTTTGCCGTGTAGTCTTTCTCTTTTCCGCGTTCTTCTTCAATGACATGTTCAGGAGCTTTTTTAATGAATCCTTCGTTGCCGAGTTTTTTCTGAACGCGTTCGACTTCTTTTGTCAGCTTGTCGAATTCTTTTTGCAGACGGGCGATCTCCTCATCAATGTTAATCAGCCCTTCAAGCGGCAGAATGACTTCCGCTCCGGTGACGACCGCTGTCATCGCTTTGTCTGCCGCAGTGATATCCGTCCCGATTTTCAGCGTGCTCGGATTCGTAAAGCGTTCAACGTAAGAACGGTTCTTCTCAAGGCGGCCGGCAATGTCTTCCGTAGATGTTTTAATGTAAAGCTCAACCTGCTTGCTCATCGGCGTGTTGACTTCGCTCCGGATATTGCGGACAGAACGGATTAATTCGACGAGCAGTTTCATATCCGCCGCTGCCTCTTTATCCGTATGTTCCGGCACCGGAACCGGCCAAGAGCTGATCGTGATTGACTCGCCTTCATGAGGAAGGTGCTGCCAGATTTCCTCCGTTAAGAATGGCATAAACGGGTGAAGAAGACGCATCGTCTGGTCAAGCACGTATGCCAGAACAGAACGGGTTGTTTTCTTCGCCGCTTCATCTTCCCCGTACAGCGGAAGCTTCGCCATTTCGATATACCAGTCGCACACATCGTCCCAGATAAAGTTGTACAGGTGGCGTCCGACTTCACCGAATTCATAACGATCCGCAAGCTGTGTTACGTCTTCTATCGTTTCATTCAGTCTTGTGAGGATCCACTTATCAGCAACTGATTTTTCACCGGACAGATCAAGCTCGTCATACGTCATGCCGTCCATGTTCATTAATGCAAAACGGGAGGCGTTCCAAATTTTATTTGCGAAATTCCATGTGGATTCCACTTTTTCATAGCTGAAACGGAGATCCTGTCCCGGTGAACTTCCGGTTGCCAGGAAATAGCGCAGGGAATCCGCTCCGTACTTGTCGATGACATCCATCGGGTCCACGCCGTTCCCAAGGGATTTACTCATTTTTCTGCCCTGCTCGTCACGGATTAAGCCGTGAATCAGCACGTCTTTGAACGGACGCTCGCCGGTAAACTCAAGACCTTGGAAAATCATCCGGGATACCCAGAAGAAAATGATGTCATATCCCGTTACAAGAACATCGGTTGAGTAATACCGCTTAAAGTCTTCAGCGTTTTCATCAGGCCAGCCCATTGTAGAAAACGGCCAAAGCGCGGAGCTGAACCATGTATCAAGCACGTCTGAATCCTGTTCCCAATTTTCACTGTCCTCAGGCGCCTCAAGGCCGACGTACACTTCTTTTGTTTCTTTATGATACCAAGCCGGGATGCGGTGGCCCCACCATAGCTGACGGGAAATACACCAATCACGGATATTTTCCATCCAGTGCAGGTACGTTTTCTCGAACCGGTCAGGAACGAAGTGAACTTTCTCTTCTTTTGACTGAAGGTCAACCGCAGCATCGGCCAGCGGCTGCATTTTGACAAACCATTGTGTGGACAGGTACGGCTCAACAACGGCGCCGCTTCTCTCACTGTGGCCGACAGAATGCATATGGTCTTCGATTTTAAAGAGAACGCCGGATTCCTGAAGATCTTTGACGAGTTTTTTGCGGCATTCAAACCGGTCCATGCCGTTATATTGCAGCGCTTTTTCATTCATTGTTCCGTCTTCATTCATGACGAGAATCCGCTCTAAATTGTGGCGGTTTCCGAGTTCAAAGTCATTCGGGTCATGGGCAGGCGTGATTTTAACGGCGCCTGATCCGAATTCCATATCAACATAATCATCGCCGACGATCGGAATTTCGCGGTTTGTAATCGGCAGAATCACCGTTTTGCCGATTAAGTGCTTGTAGCGCTCATCTTCAGGATGAACCGCGACAGCCGTGTCGCCAAGCATCGTTTCCGGACGGGTGGTCGCGATTTCAATTGAGCCTGAACCGTCTGCTAACGGATAGCGCAAATGATAAAACGCGCCCTGTACGTCTTTGTAAATCACTTCAATATCGGATAAAGCCGTTTTTGTGGCAGGGTCCCAGTTGATGATATATTCGCCTCTGTAAATCAAGCCTTTCTCGTACAACTTGACGAATACTTCCCGCACGGCTTTGTTCAGCCCTTCATCAAGAGTGAAACGTTCGCGCGAATAATCGAGTCCGAGTCCCATCTTGGCCCATTGGCTGCGGATGAAATCAGCATACTCTTCTTTCCACTTCCACGTTTCTTCTAAAAACTTTTCACGGCCGAGGTCATAACGGCTTGTGCCCTGTTCGCGGAGTTTCGCTTCGACTTTTGCCTGAGTGGCGATGCCGGCGTGATCCATGCCCGGAAGCCAGAGCACGTCATAGCCCTGCATGCGTTTCATACGCGTAACGATATCTTGCAGCGTCGTATCCCACGCATGTCCGAGGTGCAGCCTGCCCGTCACGTTCGGCGGCGGAATGACGACAGAATACGGCTGTTTCGTTTGATCGCCGCCCGCTTCAAAATATTTTCCTTTCAGCCAAAAATCATAGCGGCCTTTTTCAATCGCAGACGGATCATATTTTGTCGGCATTGTTTGTTCGTTTGTATCCATGATAACCCTCCAGCATGTTTAGAAATGGCTGAGCAACTAAAAAAGAGCCTTCATCCTGATAAAGGACGAAAAGCTCTTTCGCGGTACCACCTTTTTTCATGAACAGATTTGTTCATGCACTTAAACGGATAACGGGTGCGGCCCGAATTTCTCTACTGTATGTTCAAGAAATTATGCTCCCGGGCGACCTTCCAATGAGACGGCATAAGAAGCCTTTCAGCACAGTAGCTTCTCTCTCTTCATGCGTCTTTCTTGTACTCTTCCCGTTCAAAGCAGGTGTATTTATATCAGCTCATGATCTTATTTATTATGTTCTTTATTATAGTAAAAGTGTTTTTGATTCGTCAATCATCTTTTCCAAAAACCGCTGCCGTCATACATAAATGGGCATGCACCCCGCCCTTTCCCTTACATACGATACAAAGAAAGGCGAATGTGAGGAGGAATTGCCCGTGAGAAAAAAATTCAATTCTTATTCGCTCCCCCAGTGGGCCAGACAGGTCCGCCTTGTATCCGCGCAAGTCATAATCCCGATTACGATCTTTCAGGGGATCAGGACGATTTTCTTTCCGACGACTTTTGATGTCCTGCTGCTTGCCATCCTGCTGTTTTTAGCGTGCGCCCTGCATTTGGAATGGATATAAAAAAACGAGTCCCGTTATGAAGAGGACTCGTTTTCCGCTTTTATTTTTTTCTCCCGCTCAATCTGATGAACCTTCATGAGAAAAGGCTCAACATTTTTCATCTGCCAAAACGCTCTTAATAATTGCGTACACTCTTCTTTTTCAGAGCCCCTTTGGCCGGTCTGATACCGTTTCAGCACTTTGTACATAGCGGACGGATAAGCCATATAGCTGAGAAACAGGCTGATTTCCGCTTCACGGAGCGGGAATGATTTGTGATACGTATAAAACCAGTCCAGACACTCCGGGCATGCTTTCGGATAGCTTCTGAACATTCTGGAGTAAAAGCCAAGCAGGTCGTTTTGCGGAGGGCCCAGCGCAGCTTTCTCGAAATTCGTGAAAAAGCCCGATCCCGCATCATTATACAGAAAGTGGCGGCTCGATAAGCTGCCGTGGTTGATCACCGCTCTCGTCTTGTCATGATCCTTTGCCGCCTCAAACCATTCTTCCAGACGTTCCAGAGCAAAATTGACGGCGGAAACCGTTTCTGTAAGATACGTAACAGCCTGCAGTTCAAAAGGTGAAAGGTACCACTCTTTTTCCGCCCGGTCGGCGAATTGTTCATAGACAAGCTTATCATTTTCCCAATCTCTTTTCGTTGCTTCATAAAAGCCGCTGATATCTTCAGTCCGGATTTGGATGTCCCGCACAGTCGCGGAGTGGAGCTTCGCGACCTCTTTAAAAAGGTAAACATGTTTTTGATCCCGTTCTTCTTCCTGATCGTACTGAAGCCAAGGCATTAAATAATAAGAATTCTCCGTCTGTCTTCCCGCAAAAAAATCGCCGGCATACGTGCGGCAGATCGGCACAAACGAACGGTAGCCTTTCTCCTCAATCTCAATCATAAGATCCGTAAATTCACTGCTGCGGGCCGGCTTGAGCTGTTTCAAAGCAAAAATGCCGTAGTTTGAGTAGACCTTCCAAACATGCGGGCTGACAGGCTCAATATACTCTGCCGCCAGCCCGTATTCCTGAAGCACTGATTGGACTGCTTCCATTCCATTCACCACATTTTTACGGCCTCTTTGTGCTTACGCATGGCTGTTATTATATTCAGGTATATACAGAAGCTGACCTTCTTCAAGCTCGTCATCAAACGATAAAGCATTCGTTCTGATGAGCTGCTGGGATGTTATGTCATATCGTTCACACACCCGGTCGATAGTATCTTGCTGCTGTACGATACAAATTTTCATTCTTGAAAACTTTTCTTCTTCCCTTGTAAATAATTTTGTCAAGTAATGAGAGTTGTCATTTTCCTTCTGCTCGGTTCCCGGTGCCGCTTCTTCATTCTTTCTTTCAGACTTAAGCGGCTCAGGCGGTTCAGCTTGCGCCGGCTCCTCAGGCTGCAGTTTGGAAAACTGAAATGACAAATCGAGAGGCTTCCCGGTTTCCTCCTCCGGCTGCGCCATCTTCCTTACCTCAATTTCAAACCCTTCTTCATCATGAGCCTCTTCTTCAAGCAGCTTAGGAGCGCTGTAAAACTCCTCTTCCTGCTGTTCCGGAACGAACTCGCGATAAACGGGCGCCTGCTCTTCTTGAAAAACCGCAGGCTCATCTTCGTCTTCTGCCGCCTCATGATCGCTCTGACGGAGAAGCGGCTCGGCCTCTGGCTGCTCTTCTTTTTGAAGGAAGGGCTGTTCCGCAATTTTTGGTTTTTCCGCATGCGGAGTCAGAGTGAACGCAGGGAAAACCGGCTCGTTATCATCTTTTGACTCTTCCTGCACTTCTGCTGAATCATCCTCAAATACAGGTTCATTCCTCACAGCCGACATGATTGCAGGCTCCTCAGCTTCTTCCGGCTCTTCTTCGTGTTGAAAGGAAACGGGAGGAGGAGGCTCAGTAAAGGAAACAGGTTTCGGCACCTCTTCCTGCTCCCTCAGAATCGGGGCAGCTGCTTCCTGCTCTTCTTCCCGCTCCCTCAAAATCGGGGCAGTCTCCGGCTCTTCTTCTTCCCGCTCCCTCAGAATCGGGGCAGCTTCCTGCTCTTCTTCTTCCCGCTCCCTCAAAATCGGGGCAGTCTCATGCTCTTCTTCTTCCCGCTCCCTCAGAATCGGGGCAGCTTCCTGCTCTTCTTCTTCCCGCTCCCTCAGAATCGGGGCAGTCTCCGGCTCTTCTTCTTCCCGCTCCCTCAGAATCGGGGCAGTCTCCTGTTCTTCTTCTTCCCGCTCCCTCAAAATCGGGGCAGTCTCCTGCTCTTCTTCTTCCCGCTCCCTCAGAATCGGGGCAGTCTCCTGCTCTTCTTCTTCCCGCTCCCTCAGAACCGGGGCAGTCTCATGCTCTTCTTCCTCCTGCCTGAGTAAAGGCGGAGTTTCTTCCTCATTCTTCTCGGTTTCTTGTGCTGCTTCTTCTGATACAGTCAAAGGTATTTCAGGCTCATGGCGTATCATTAATTCTGGTTCGTTTTCGTCCTCAGAATAATGTCCGGCAAGATTGATCATTTCTTCTCTGGCAAATTCAGGCGCCACGTACAAAGGGATCTCCGGCTCTTTTGGCTCGGATTCCTCAAGCAGCCCTTCAATTGCCAAATCAGCTTGAATGGTTAAGATCCTTGAATCCGTCAGCTGATAATCAAAGGCATCGATAAATACGAAAACATCATTGAGGTGGCTCACTTTATTTTTCGGAATCGTGATGTCCACCGGGAAACAATGAATGAGCTCGGCCGTGCCATCCTCCCTCGCCCTCACTTCCTCTACATGCCTCAGCTCCCTATCAAGCTCTTCAAAATGACTGCTGTGATCTATGTTGTACTCGCCAGTAAGTTCTAATGATCCTTTAATTGAGACATAATCATTTACTTCCTGCACCCTGATGTCAGGGTCTAATGAAATCGAAAGTAATTCAGAAACTTCCTGTCCTTTTTGGAAACAGATTGATTCTTCAACAGAAAATTGCAATCGGTGATTATGCGGCAAGTTCATATCCTCCTTTCATCTAATCCATACAATTAGATGTCACTAAAGGTGTATGCCGCAATCCGGAAAAATATGATAATGGAGGCATTGAAAAAAGCCGATACAAGTCTTGCTTGCATCGGCTTTTCGGTATCAGCGGCTGATCGCCTGGAACACTTTCTCAGCGGCTTGAATGGTTTTTTCAATATCCTCCATTGTATGCGCAGTGGAGAGAAACAATCCTTCAAATTGAGACGGCGGCAGAAATACGCCTGCGTCGGCCATCCCTTTATAATATTTGGCGAACAGCTTTAAATCAGAAGATTTGGCTGCTTCATAGTTAATGACAGGCTCATTTGTGAAAAAGAAGCCGATCATGGAACCCGCCCGGTTAAACGTGTGCGGAATGCCATGTGCTGCAGCTGCTTTTGAAATGCCTTCTTCAAGCATATCGCCTTTTTTCACAAATTCTTGGTAAGATTCAGGTGTGAGCTGCTGTAGCGTCTCAAGTCCCGCTGTCATGGCAAGCGGATTTCCTGACAATGTTCCCGCCTGGTAGATCGGACCGCTCGGCGCGATTCGTTCCATAATGTCAGCTTTTCCGCCATACGCACCGACAGGAAGACCGCCGCCGATGACTTTGCCGAGACACGTTAAGTCAGGCGTCACGCCGAAATACCCTTGCGCACAGTTATAATCCACGCGAAAACCGGTCATGACCTCGTCAAAAATGAGCAGCGCGCCATACTGTTCCGTAATGTCGCGAAGTCCTTGTAAAAAGCCTTCCTGCGGCGGAACAACGCCCATATTGCCTGCTACCGGTTCAACAATGACCCCGGCAATATCTTCACCGTACTCCCGGAATGCGAGTGCAACGCTTTCCAAGTCGTTGTATGGAACGGTAATCGTATTCATTGCTATTCCTTCCGGCACGCCCGGGCTGTCCGGCAGGCCGAGTGTCGCCACTCCGGATCCCGCTTTGATCAGCAGCGAATCACCATGGCCGTGGTAACAGCCTTCGAATTTCAAAATTTTGTTGCGGCCGGTATATCCTCTTGCCAGACGCAGGGCGCTCATTGTCGCCTCTGTGCCGGAGCTGACCATCCGCACGATTTCAACAGACGGCACACGGTCAATGACCAATTTGGCCAGTTCGTTTTCCACCTCAGTAGATGCCCCGAAACTTGTCCCGTTCTCGGCTACTTTTTTCAGGCTTTCAACGACCCGGTCGTTCGTGTGACCCAAAATGAGCGGGCCCCAGCTCAGGACGTAGTCGATATATTCATTGCCGTCAATATCAAAAATTTTCGATCCTTTTCCGCGCTGCATAAAGATCGGGTCCATATCAACTGATTTAAACGCGCGCACCGGGCTGTTCACTCCGCCCGGCATCAGTTTCTGCGCTTCTTTAAAAGCGGCTTTTGATTTTTCATAGCTTCTCATCTGCCTCAGCTCCCGTCAAATGAAATCGTTACTCAGCAAGCCATTTTGCTGCGTCTTTTGCATGATACGTCATAATCAGATCGGCTCCTGCACGTTTCATGCTCGTTAAAATTTCCAGCACCATTTCTTTTTCCTTAATCCAGCCGTTTTGGGCTGCCGCTTTCACCATGGAATACTCCCCGCTCACATTATATGCGACCAGCGGCAGGTGATGGCGGTTTTTCACATCACGCATAATATCTAAGTATGACATAGACGGTTTGACGATTAAAAAGTCAGCGCCTTCTGCCGCGTCTGATTCAGCCTCACGGAGCGCTTCCAAGCGGTTGGCCGGATCCATCTGATATGTTTTTCGGTCTCCGAACTGCGGCGTGCTGTCAGCCGCGTCGCGGAACGGACCGTAAAATTCACTTGAATATTTCACGGCATAAGACATGATCGGAATATTCGTGAATCCTTCTTTGTCGAGCGCTTCTCTGATCACTGTGACAAAACCGTCCATCATATTTGAAGGAGCGATGATGTCAGCGCCTGCTTTGGCCTGGCTGACGGCTGTCTGCGCCAGCAGTTCAAGCGACTCGTCATTGAGGATTTCTCCGTCTCTCACGACGCCGCAATGGCCGTGATCCGTGTATTCACAGAGGCATGTATCAGCGATTACGATCATTTCAGGATAATGCTTTTTAATTTCAGCAATCCCTTTCTGCACAATGCCGTGATCATGAAAAGCCTGGGTTCCGCAGGCGTCTTTTTCTTCCGGCACGCCGAAAACGATGACCGACTTAATGCCGAGCGATATCAGCTCAGCCATTTCATCCTTTAACAAATCGAGTGATACATGATAAACCCCCGGCATGGAAGGAACTTCTTTTTTTCCTTCGAGTCCTTCAACGACAAATAACGGGTAAATAAAATCTGAAGGGTGAAGACGTGTTTCTTTTACTAAATCTCTCATCGCAGCATTCGCGCGCAAACGGCGGTGTCTGTTAAATGTTTGATTCATCATTATCAATCCTTTCCCGACATGCTGCACATGACGTCCAGCATGCCTTCAATCGTATAAATGTCAGGCACATGGGACGAGATCCCGTATTCCAAGAGCGCTTTCTCTGTCAAAGGGCCGATGCTGATATAGCTCGCACCGCTGTTTTCCCACGCTTTTTCTCCGTCTCCGACCGCGTGCATAAACGTATGCACCGCCGATGAGCTGGTAAACGTAATAAAATCAAAATGAGAGCGGGATGCAGCCCGTCTCAGCTCGTCCATGCCTTTTTCATCCTGAATGGTATTGTATAACACCCATTCCCTTATTTGATAGCCAAGCGGCTCAAGCTCCGCTTTTATGACATCGCGTGATAAATTGCCCTTTATCACTGAAATGGGTTCGGCAGCTGATGCGTGCCGTTTTAAAGTATCAGCCAGACATTCCGCCACATACTCGTCAGGCATCGCATCCGTCCGGGCTCCCCGCTCTTTCAGGGCGCGCGCAGTCTTTTCACCGACGGCTGCGATTTTTTTCCGTCCCGAAAGCGCAAGACCGTGCCGATCAAGATAGGAAAAAAAGAACCGGACACCGTTTACGCTTGTAAACACAAGCCATCCCGGCTCAGAAAGGTCTTCCCGGAGACTGTCCGCACATTCATCCGGGAGCGCTTCCTGAAAAGCGATCAGCGAAGCGGAAACAGCCGTTCCGCCGAGCGCCTCCACTTTTTTTCGGAACGGAGCGGCCTGTCTTTTGTTCCGGGTGACGAGCACGGTCTTTCCTTGTAAAGGAAGGTCATTTACCATCCTGATCGAGCTCCTGTTTTACACTGTCGATTAATGCTTTGGCTCCTTTTTCAGACATCATCGCCGCACAGCGTTTCCCGATTTCTTCCGGATCATGTCCTGCCGCTGTTTCTTTATAAATCGTCTTTCCGTCCGGAGACGCGACAAGACCGACCAATTCAACCTCATCCCGGTCATTGACGGACGCATACCCGGCTATCGGCACTTGGCAGCCGCCTTCCATCGCGTGTAAGAAAGCCCGTTCGGCTGCCACCGTGCGCTGCGTATACTCATCGGTAAATTGCGCAAACAGCTTCAAAAGCTCCTCATCCGACTCTCTGCATTCAATGGCAAGAGCGCCTTGGCCGACCGCAGGCAGACAGCGGTCCGGTTCGAGAAATTCAGATACGACATCATCTTTCCAGCCCATTCTCGAAAGTCCCGCAGCCGCTAAAATAATAGCATCGTAATCTTCCGTTTCAAGCTTTTGAAGTCTCGTATCGATATTGCCTCTGATCCACTTAATTGTAAGGTCAGGGCGTTCAGCAAGAATCTGGGCGCTTCTTCTTAAACTGCTGGTGCCGATGATGCCCCCTTCTTTTATGCCGTCCAGCTTTTGATGCCCCTTTGAAATCAGCGCATCACGCGGGTCCTCACGTTTCGGTATGCAGCCTATGACAAGACCCTCAGGCAAAACGGCGGGCATGTCTTTCATGCTGTGAACCGCCATATCAATCTCCTGATGCAGCAGCGCCTGTTCAATCTCTTTGACAAACAAACCTTTGCCGCCCACTTTTGACAGCGTAACATCGAGGATGCGGTCGCCTTTTGTGACAATCTCCCGGATTTCAAAGTTATAGGAAGGGTTCAATTCCTTCAGTTTGTTAATCACCCATTTTGTCTGGGTCATAGCCAGTTTGCTCCGTCTGGAACCTACCTTAATCGTTCTCATTTTCTTTCCTCCCGAATCTGTTTGGGCGCGTGCGTTAACTGAACCAATGGAATTGCGACAGGCTTCCGAGCAGGAAGTAATTAATCATCAGCACGAGAAAACATGCTGAATTCCATAACGCCGCCACTTTTCCCTGCAGTTCCTTAATCATTCTGATATATAAATAGTAGCTGTATAAAAGCAGCACAATAAACGAACCGAGCACTTTTGAATCAAACCAGTACAGCGTTTCCAGCGACACATACGCCCAGATCACGCCTAATATCAGGCTCAACAGCAGCATCGGAACCCCGATGACATTTAAAACGTAAGCCATATAATCAAGTTTTGACAAATCTTCAATTCTCAACAGCCATTTTCCCCACTTTTTCTTCTTTAATAAAGAATATTGAAACTGATAAAGAAGCGAAAAAACAAAAGAAAGGGAAAAAGCGCCGTAAGACAGAATCGCCATTGTAATATGAATGACCAAAAGCTCTGAGACCAGCTGGCCGGAAAAAGCGGCCGAATGCTGATCCGTCGGTGAAAACGTATGGATCGCAATCATCGAGAAACCGATGACATTCGTGAAAAACACGATAAAATCAACGCGCAGAATCTGCGTGACCACAAGTGAGAGCGTGACAAGCACCCACGCATAAAAGTAAAGGGCCTCTGTAATATTCAAGACCGGAAATCTGCCCGTCTGCCACATGAAATAAGAAAGATAGACGGTTTGCAGAGTCCAGACAATAGAAAGCAACCAGAAGGCCATTTTCCCAGCCTTCCGGTTGTGTTGAAGAAAATCTATAAAGTAAAAAAGGACGCTTACTGCATAAATAACAATTGTCGCTTCATTAAGTCTTGCCATTGCTGTATCAATCATACAGCCCTCACTCACTTACAAGCGGACGTAAGCCCGTTTTTGCTTCTGCCTTTTGAAACGAATGAACCGTCTGGCGGTTATCCAGGCTTTTGTCCAGCTGGCGGCCGGCCTCTTCCTCAATATCGAATATCTGCATAAACAGCTTCAGCTTTTCATCTGAATCCGCTTCAGCCGCAAGCTCTTTCGCTTTCAGAATCGGGTCGCGCAGCATTTGGTTAATGATGCTTTTCGTATGTTTGCTGAGAAGTTTTTTCTCTCTTATCGTCAGATGAGGCAGCTTGCGCTCAATGCTCTGCATCGTATCGGACTGGATGGACAGCGCCTTTTCACGCAGCGCCGAAATGACCGGCACGACGCCGAGCGTATTAAGCCACTGCTTAAACTCAACAATTGCCGCTTCAATAAACAGCTCGACTTTTTCAGCGGTTTCACGGCGTTCTTGTAAGTTGGCTTCAACGATTCCTTCAAGGTCATCAATATCGTACAGAAAAACACCTTCAAGATCGTTCAGTGCCGGATCGAGGTCTCGCGGCACAGCGATATCCACCATAAATAACGGACGGCCTTTGCGCTGTCTGCCCGCTCTCTCCATCATTTCTTTAGACACGACGAAATCACTTGCGCCTGTCGAACTGATTAAAATATCAGCTTCAGCAAGTGCATGTTCAAGCTGGTTTAAGCTGCGCGCTTCTCCGGAGAAACGGTCAGCAAGCGCTTTTGCCTTCAAAAACGTTCTGTTGATGACCGTTACTTTGCCGATACCCTGACCGTGCAGGTTTTCTGCGGCGAGCTCGCCCATTTTTCCCGCACCGAGAATCAAAATGTGCTTATTTGACAATGAGCCGAAGATTTTTTTCGCGAGTTCAACGGCGGCGTAACTGACGGAAACGGCATTGGCGCCGATATCGGTTTCGGCATGCGTGCGTTTGCCGACGGTCACCGCCTGTTTAAACAGCTCATTGAAAATGGTGCCGATCGTCTTTTCTGCCTGCGCCGTTTTAAAGCTCGAGCGGACCTGGCCGAGTATTTGCGTTTCTCCGATGACCATGGAATCCAAGCCGCACGCCACACGGAATAAATGCTCGATCGCCGCGTCGCTCTCATAAAATTTCAGAAACGGAGACAGCTCTTCTTTCGGCAGCGAGAACCATTCGGATAAAAATGTTTTTATATAATAACGGCCGGTATGAAGCTGATCGACCACCGCATATATTTCGGTGCGGTTGCAGGTTGACACGATAATGTTTTCAAGAACGCTTTTTTCTTCTTTTAAACGGAGCATCGCTTCTGCAAGCTCATCCGGCTGAAAACTTATTTTTTCGCGTATTTCAATAGGGGCGGATTTATAATCTACTCCCACAACAAGAATATGCATCGCTTTCATGCACCCCCGTACATCGCAATTTATTTATAATCATTCTAACATAGAATTTATTATTTATAATAATTATAACATAGTTTCTTCGGGAAAATGTGAACAGATTTCAAAAATGTTATGCTATAGTATAAAAAGCTCGTTTCCACTTAATCATCATACTAAAAATCATTTACTGCGGGTAGGTGACAGGATGAAAAAAACATCAATTTTATTACCGGGACTTCTGCTTGCCGCTTCATTATTCGCATGGCTTCAGAGCGGACAGGTTCACCTGTTTGCGAATCAGGGGGAATGGCCGGTGCTCCTTATGCTCTTGGGCGCCGTGCTCTTGTATCAGGGCAAAAAGGAAGCGGCCGGGCCTCACGTCCTGATCGGCATGCTTCTTTTCGGCATAGGTTTACACTTTTTCGCCAAACCTGAGCTCTCATGGTGGCCGGGAGATTTTGAAATGATTCTCTTCGTCTTCGGATTCTCCTTATTTGCGGCAGCCAGAAAAGAATATGTATACGAAGCGGTTGCCATGATTGGTTTTTCCCTCTTTTTATACTTCTTTAAACAAATTACGGCGTGGCTGGAGTCCGTCCATATTCCGACGGAACACTTCAAAACATACTGGCCGTATGTTTTCATCGGAATCAGCCTTTTATTATTGTTTATCAAGCGGAACAAAACTATACGATAAAACCCAAAACGCACTGCGTTTTGGGTTTTTCATTACCGGCTGATCATTTTTTTAATGGCTCCCCATGCTTCATCTTTGCCTTTTTTCGTTTCAGAGGAAAATAAAATCAGCTCATCTTCAGGATCCATATCAAGCGTCTGTTTGACAACCTTTAAGTGCTTGTCCCATTTTCCTTTTGGAATTTTATCCGCTTTTGTCGCGATAACGATGACGGGAATGCCGTAATACTTCAGGAATTCATACATGTTAACGTCTTCAGCAGACGGCGCGTGCCTGAGGTCGACAATCTGCACGCAGGCTTTCAGCTCTTCGCGGGTCGTCATATAGGTTTCAATCATTCTCCCCCATGCTTCCCGCTCGCTTTTGGAAACTTTCGCAAATCCGTACCCGGGAACGTCCACAAAATGCAATTCATCATTGATGATGTAAAAGTTTAAGGTCTGTGTTTTCCCCGGTTTTGATGACGTTCTGGCCAAGTTTTTCCGATTGATTAATGAATTGATAAAAGATGACTTTCCTACATTTGATCTTCCCGCCAGCGCGATTTCCGGAAGCCCCCCATCAGGGTACTGTTCGGGTTTGACCGCGCTGATCACGATTTCTGACTTTGTGACTTTCATTTCTTCTCTCCTACTAAGG
The DNA here is from genome assembly GCF_032461585.1 of Bacillus sp. IS1. Lineage (NCBI taxonomy): Bacteria > Bacillati > Bacillota > Bacilli > Caryophanales > Bacillaceae > Bacillus > Bacillus sp. IS1. The sequence continues at coordinate 28,621 of NZ_JAWCWR010000005.1, forward strand.
CATGTTCCAAAACGTCATCCAGGTGAGAAACGAATATAAACTTCAGTCCTTCTCTGACGCTTTCTGGAATATCCTCTATATCTTTTTCGTTATCTTTAGGCGCAATAATAGTAGTCAGGCCCGCTCTGTGCGCGCCGAGCGCCTTTTCTTTCAGTCCGCCGATCGGAAGCACGCGGCCCCGCAGCGTGATTTCTCCCGTCATACCGACTTCGCGTTTTACCGCACGGTCCGTTAATGCTGAAACGAGCGCCGTGGCCATCGTAATTCCGGCAGAAGGGCCGTCTTTCGGCACCGCTCCTTCAGGGACATGAATATGAATGTCATACTTCTCATGGAATTTCGGGTCGATTCCGAACTGTTCCGCTTTCGAGCGGACATAACTGAAAGCGGCCTGCGCTGATTCCCGCATGACATCTCCAAGCTTCCCGGTCAGAATCAGCTTTCCTTTTCCCGGTGACAATGACACTTCGATTGACAGCGTATCTCCGCCGACCGTCGTATACGCGAGCCCCGTGACAACCCCGATTTGATCTTCGGTTTCCGCCTGTCCGTATCTGAATATCCGTTTTCCGAGATAGTCGGCCAGATTTTTCTCTGTAACGGTAATGCGTTTTCTCTCCTCAGACACAATGGCTTTCGCAGCCTTTCGGCAAATGGCGGCAATCTGGCGTTCAAGCGTTCTCACGCCGGCTTCCCTCGTGTAGTAGCGGATGATGTCCGTAATCGCCTGATCCCGAATCTGCAGGTTGCTCTTTGTGAGCCCGTGCTCTTTGATTTGTTTCGGAAGCAGGTGGTCTTTCACGATCTCTAGCTTTTCGTTTTCAGTGTAGCCTGACAGGCTGATAATCTCCATTCTGTCTCTGAGAGGGCCCGGTATGGAAGCAAGGTTATTCGCAGTCGCGATAAACAGCACTTTCGATAAATCGAACGTCTCTTCAATATAGTGGTCGCTGAATGTGCTGTTTTGTTCCGGATCCAGCACCTCAAGCATCGCCGAAGACGGATCGCCTCTGAAATCAGACGACATTTTGTCGATCTCATCCAGGAGAAAGACGGGATTTTGTTTACCGGCTTTTTTCATCCCCTGTATAATACGGCCCGGCATCGCTCCGACGTATGTACGCCGGTGCCCGCGGATTTCAGACTCATCGCGCACTCCGCCCAGTGAAATTCTCACAAAACGGCGCCCCATGCTCGTACTGATTGATTTTGCAAGAGATGTTTTACCGACTCCCGGAGGTCCGGCCAGACAAAGAATCGGCCCTTTCAGCGTTTTCGTCAGCTGTTTCACGGCCAAATACTCCAAAATCCGCTCTTTCACTTTCTCTAAGCCGTGGTGCTCTTTATCTAAGATTTCCCCGGCTTTTTTAATGTCAAGTTTATCTTCTGTTTCATCCGACCACGGAAGGGCGATGAGCCAGTCAATATAGTTGCGGATAACAGAGCTTTCCGCTGAGCTTGACGGCACTTTTTCGTAACGGCTTAATTCCTTAAGCGCCGTTTCTTTGACACGCTCAGGCATGCCTGCTTCTTCTATCTTTTCCGTGAGCGACTGAACTTCGCCGGTTTTTCCTTCTTTGTCGCCAAGCTCCTTCTGAATGGCTTTCATCTGTTCACGCAAGTAGTATTCCTTTTGAGTGCGTTCCATCGAACGTTTGACGCGCTGACCGATTTTTTTCTCAATCTCCAGCACTTCTTTTTCATTATGAATGGAACGGATGACCTTATTCAGACGTTCTTTAATATCCGCCGTTTCTAAAATGTCCTGCTTGTCCTTTAATTTCAGCGGGAGATGAGAAGCGACGATATCCGCCATTCTGCCGGGCTCTTCAATATCAGTCACAGCCGCATACGTTTCTGCGGAGATTTTTTTAGAAATTTTTATGTACTGGTCAAAATGGTCCAGCAGCGTCCGCATAAGCGCTTCGTCTTCCACGTCTTTTGAATCATCCTCATGCATCAGCTGTATATCGACCGAAGTATAATCTTCGAGCTCGGTGTATTCAAGGATCTGCGCCCGCTGAATTCCTTCTACAAGCACTCTGATCGTACCGTTGGGCAGCTTCAGCATCTGTTTAATTTTTGTATAAGTGCCGACGGCGAAAATATCCTCTTCACCCGGTTCGTCTATCGAAATATCCTGCTGAGTGGCTAAAAAAATCATATGATCATGCATCATTGCCTGTTCAAGAGCCTGAACCGACTTGTCACGGCCTACATCTAAATGTAAAACCATTGTCGGGTATACCAATAAGCCTCTTAAAGGGAGGAGCGGGATGCTGCGTTTTGTATCTTCTGCCATGTGACTGACACCTCCGTGACTTTAGTATGAACCATTATAATACAACTTTTTCATCGTTGTACAATTCCGGGATCGGGCAAAATCGGCTTATCCGCCTGCCCTGTATATAAAACAGTCTCTTCGTAGTATACCCTTTCTTTCTGTTCTGAAAAAGGAAAAGATGTCCTCCATAAAAAAACCCCATTATAAAAATGGGGTTTATACGGATTCTTTATTCATTTGGATATCAAACGGTTTTTGTTCTGAAGGAGGGTCAACCAATATGACGTCAAGCACTTCCTGGAACGTTTTTACCGCTTTAATGGTGATTCCGTCTATTCGTTTCAGAATGGACTGCTGATTTTCATATGGGATAATGACCGTTTTTGCTCCGGCCTGTTTTGCGGCTTTAATTTTCGGAATGACGCCGCCGATCGGTTTGACAAGCCCCGTCAGGCTGATTTCTCCCGTCATCGCCACCGTATGGTCGATCGGGATGCGGTGAATCGCGGAAAAAATCCCCGCGGCCATCGCGATACCTGCTGAAGGTCCGTCAATCGGGCCTCCGCCCGGAAAATTGACGTGAATGTCATAGTCTGAAGGTTTGATGCCCATTGTGCGCAGAACCGTCAGAACATTTTCCACAGATCCCTTCGCCATGCTTTTGCGGCGGATCGACTTCGATTGGCTGCCGATGCTTTCTTCCTCTGCAATTCCCGTGATATTCAGGCTTCCTTTGTCCTGCGCAGGTGTGACATTCACTTCAATTTCCAGCAATGCGCCGCTGTTCGGCCCGTAGACAGCAAGTCCGTTCACGATGCCGACTTGCGGTTCATCGGCGATTTTCTGCTCATTTTTAGGTGTAAGCTGACTGGAATGAACAACCCATTCTATATCTTCTGTCGTAATTTCTTTTCTGTCCTCAGTCACCGCCATGCCGGCGGCGATCTGGATCATATTGACGGCTTCACGTCCGTTTCTCGTATATGCGGTCAGCACACTGAGAGCTTCGTCAGAAATCTCTTTCTGAATTTTGTCGGCTGCTTTTTTCGCAACGATTTTAAGTTCATCCTTTTCCAACTCGCGGAAAAATACTTCAAGACAGCGCGAACGGATGGCCGGCGGAATTTCATTCGGCATTCTCGTTGTCGCTCCGATCAAACGGAAATCTGCCGGAAGCCCATTTTGAAAAATATCATGAATGTGATTCGGTATTTGCGTATTTTCTTCACTGTAATACGCACTGTCTAAAAATACTTTTCGATCTTCAAGCACCTTCAGCATTTTATTCATCTGAATCGGATGAAGCTCGCCGATTTCATCAATAAACAATACCCCGCCGTGAGCATGGGTCACAGCCCCCTGTTTCGGCTGCGGAATGCCCGCTTGGCCCATCGCACCCGCTCCCTGATAAATCGGATCATGCACTGAACCGATAAGCGGATCGGCAATCCCCCGTTCATCAAATCGCGCGGTCGTCGCATCAAGTTCAACAAAAACAGCCTGCTTTTGAAACGGTGACTGTTTATGTTTTTTCGCTTCTTCCAATACCAGCCGCGCCGCAGCCGTTTTACCGACTCCCGGAGGACCGTAAATAATGACATGCTGCGGGTTCGGTCCGCAAAGCGCTGCTTTTAACGCTTTAATTCCGTCTTCCTGGCCGACAATGTCTTGAAAGCTTTTCGGCCGCACCTTTTCTGATAAAGGTTCTGATAAACTGATGGCGCGCATTTTGCGCAGCTGTTCCATTTCTTTTTTTGATTCTTTATCTATCGTCACTTTTTGTGTACGCTGGTTTTTGAGCAGATTCCAAAAATATAATCCGATGACTATCCCGAAAAACAGCTGTACAAATAATGCGATCCCTGTCCAACTCATGCTGATCCCTCCTGAAAAAACGATTTATGTATCCAATTCATTCCTCTGTCCGCTAGTATCTCCCAGCAAAGCCCGGAATAAACATTTTCAGAAGGGTCAGGACAAGAAAAAAAACCTCCTGATCAATTCGAGTCAGGAGGTTTTGTCATGTTATGCTGATGTTTTATCTTGGCCGACAACTGTGCCGTCTTTTAATACAAGACGCGGCGCTTCACCGTCTGCGACTGTCGCTCCGGTAATGACACATTTTTCAATATCATCGCGGGACGGCAGATCAAACATGACGTCAAGCATGATGCCTTCAATGATAGAACGCAGGCCGCGTGCGCCTGTTTTACGCTCGATCGCTTTTTTCGCAATTTCAGATAATGCCTCGTCTTCAAATTCAAGCTCGACATCATCAAGTTCTAACATTTTCTTGTATTGTTTGACGAGTGCGTTTTTCGGTTTAGTCAGAATTTCAACCAGTGCCGTTTCGTCAAGCTGCTCAAGGCTTGCAATGACAGGAAGACGGCCGATGAATTCAGGAATCAGCCCGAAACGGAGCAAGTCTTCCGGAAGAACTTTAGAAAGCAGTTCTTCTTTTTCCAGGTCTGCCGCTTTATTATCTGAGCCGAAGCCGATGACTTTTTGTCCGAGGCGGCGTTTGATGATTTGTTCAATGCCGTCAAATGCACCGCCGCAAATGAACAAGATGTTCGTCGTATCGATCTGGATGAATTCCTGATGAGGATGTTTGCGTCCTCCTTGAGGCGGCACGCTTGCAACCGTTCCTTCAAGAATTTTCAGCAGCGCCTGCTGAACGCCTTCGCCTGATACGTCGCGTGTAATGGACGGATTTTCAGATTTTCGCGCTACTTTATCGATTTCATCGATATAAATAATGCCTTTTTCTGCTTTTTCCACATCATAGTCTGCTGCCTGAATCAGCTTGAGGAGGATGTTTTCTACGTCCTCACCGACATATCCGGCTTCAGTCAGAGATGTAGCGTCCGCGATCGCAAACGGCACGTTCAGAATACGCGCAAGCGTCTGGGCAAGAAGTGTTTTCCCGCTTCCAGTCGGTCCGATTAAAGAAATATTACTTTTAGAAAGCTCAACATCATCCACTTTACTGTTGGAATTGATGCGTTTGTAATGGTTGTATACCGCAACCGCAAGTGATTTCTTCGCCTGATCCTGTCCGATGACATATTCATTCAGAATCTCACGGATTTCCTGCGGCTTCGGAACGTCTTTAAATTCGACTTCTTCTTCCGTACCAAGCTCTTCCTCTACGATTTCTGTACAGAGCTCAATACATTCGTCGCATATATATACACCCGGTCCTGCAACCAGCTTACGAACCTGATCTTGCGTTTTTCCGCAGAACGAGCATTTCAATTGTCCTTTTTCCTCGTTGAATTTAAACATTCTTTCACCCCTTAATCTTGTCTCACTTTTTCTTTTACCTGAAGGGCAAAAGAAAACGGTTCTTGCTACGATCGAGTATGTATTGCATTTTACCATACTTTCCAGTAAGACGGTAACAATGTGTTTCGCACTTGCACATTCTATATGTATGACGAAAAACAGCCCGGCAATGACTATCTTGCCCCAAGAAAAAGAGTTATATCATAATTGTACAAAACAAGGCACGAATTAATCGCGCCCTGTTTTATTATGTCTATTATTATGAACCATATTAACGGTTTTCTACAAGAAAATCAATTGCTTTTCGAACTTTTAAATCTTCTTTCATCGCGTCAGTTGAACCGATTGCCTGCTTGATGTTTTCAACCGGCATGTTGTAAGCTTCAGCCATTTTAGTCAGCTCAGCTTCAACTTCTTCGTCCGTTACTTCAAGGTTTTCTGCTTGAGCGATCGCTTCAAGAGTCAGGTTTGATTTTACGCGTTTTGCGGCATCTTCTTTCATTTGCTCTTTTAACGCGTTTTCGTCTTGGCCTGAGAATTGAGTGTAAAGCTCAAGGTTCATGCCTTGCATTTGCAGACGCTGTTCGAATTCTTTCAGCATGCGGTCAAGCTCAGTGTCGATCATCGCTTGAGGAACATCAGCTTCAGCGTTTTCAGATGCTTTCAGAACAAGCTCTTCACGCAATTTAGCGTCAGCTTCGTTTTCTTTTGCTTCTTCAAGGCGTTTTTTTGTTTTCTCAGTTAATTCAGCAAGCGTTTCAACTTCTTCGTCAATGTCTTTTGCGAATTCGTCGTTAAGCTCAGGAAGCTCTTTCGCTTTGATTTCATGAATTTTCACTTTGAAAACAGCTGGTTTTCCGGCAAGCTCTTCAGCGTGGTACTCTTCAGGGAATGTTACTTCAACATCCTTTTCAGCGCCTGCTTCAAGGCCTGTTAACTGCTCTTCGAAGCCCGGGATGAATGAACCTGATCCTACTTCAAGTGAGTAGTTCTCAGCTTTTCCGCCTTCAAACGCTTCGCCGTCAACGAAACCTTCGAAGTCAAGAACGACTGTATCGCCGTTTTCAACAGCGCCTTCTTCTTTCACGACAAGCTCAGCCTGACGCTCTTGAAGCGCTTTAAGTTCGTTTTGCACATCTTCGTCAGTAACGGCAGTGTCATCTTTTTCGATTCCTAAGCCTTTGTAGTCGCCAAGTTTCACTTCCGGTTTTACAGTCACTTTTGCAGTGAAAATCAAGCTTTCGCCTTTTTCGATTTTTTCAACATCGATTTCAGGGCGGTCTACAGGCTCAATGCCGGCTTCTTCAACCGCTTTAGGGTATTCTACAGGAAGTAAAATATCTAAAGCATCCTGGTAAAGAGCTTCAACGCCGAAACGCTGTTCGAATAAACCGCGGGGAACTTTCCCTTTGCGGAATCCAGGAATAGAAACCTGTTTTACTACTTTTTTAAATGCATCATCAAGAGCTGTTTTGAACGTATCCGCATCAACTTCAACCGTTAATACGCCTTCGTTGCCTTCTTGTTTTTCCCATTTTACAGACATGTGTTTCCCTCCAAAAATCTATTCAGGTTGTGTCGGTCTTCCATTCTAAAGCAATCCGCGGCTTTGTCAAAGAAAAAACCGCTTTGAATCAGAATCATTATGTAATGAACTGGCAGCCTGTCCAACCGTAATTCTCATTTCAGTTAAACCGCTATACATAAATACAACCACTATATTATAACATAACGCCTACCGCTTTCAACTATATGGCGTGATTTACAAATAAGAAATTTCTTCAATATCCTTAATCATCGTGCAGGCTTCTTCGAGTTCGCGGCTGTCAAACTCGTACATCATATGAAGTTCCTCCGGCTCAATGTCAATGCCGTGCATCTCGTAACCGACCTTATGAAGCGCCGCCGCCCATAAATCTGCGTTCAAAAACTTCGGCATAAAAGGGTGCAGGACATACAGATGCCTTCTCCACAGCTCCTCGACGGCAGCGTATAATGTAGGGTTTTCATTGCCGAGCGTTTCATCAAGCACCCGGAGAACGCGATGCAAAATCGGAGCCGCATCAGGCTGAACCGTTTCACTCGGGACCGCGGTCATTGAATCGCCGAATTTTGTAATATGGACCGGCTTGCTGTAGTCATGCTCCGCCATCAGCGTCAAAATCATCGTCTTGATAAGCGGATGCGCGGCCGGATCTTGAAGAATCGTTTTTAAGAGACCCGTGTATTTTGCAATATTGCGGTCTTTAAGAGAATGAATCAGATTCATTTGTTCAGCGGGGCTGTTCAGCACTTTTTCCGCATCAAGAATGTCCTCGTATTCCTCCTCCCATGCTTCATCCTGCTGGTCGGGATCGGTCATTTTGCGGCTGAATTCGAGCAGCCGGTAGAATTGCTCCGCACTTTCTGCGGGCAGCTGATTTTCTTCCAGCACAGCTTCAATTGTGCTTTTGACTTCTTCATATTGTTTCAGCTGAATTAAAATGGTCATGTACACCTGCAGTACGGTAAAATAATGGCCGTATCCTTCATTCAGCATTTTCTCGCAAACTTGTTTTGCTTCTTCCAATTCCCCGAGTTCCAGAAAACAAATCGCCATGCCTAAATGTACGTCGGACTCGGTATCACCGTGGCTTACCGCCTCTGAAAACAGTTCGAGAGCCTCCTGATACTGTTTATCCTTCATGGCGGCCATCCCTTTATCAACCAAGCGTTCTTTCAGACGGGGGAAAGGAATGATATCAGCTTTTTTCTTGTCATGCGTCATACTTTATTTCCTTTCAGGCGCTTATTTTGTTCAAGTGTATCAACACGCGTCAGGAAACACAAGAAAGGATGGTGCGCACGGTAAAAAAAGCCGCCGGACAGATGCCGGGCGGCTCTTTTCAGGCTTGAAGCCATGAACTTCTTTTCGATTCAAACTGCTGAATGTCGTCCTCCAGCAGAAGCGTTAATGAAATTTCATCATAACCGTTAATCAGCATTTCCTTCCAGTGCGGATCGACTTCAAATGAAATCTCTTTTCCTTCACTGTCGTGAATGAGCTGGTTTTCCAAATCAACCGTCATGTTAAGAGACTGATTTTCATATTGACCGGCGAGTTTTTTCCACTGATCATACGGCATACGGATGGGAAGCATACCGTTTTTAAAACAGTTTTGATGAAAAATATCGGCAAATGACGGAGCAATGATGATTTTGAAGCCGTAATCATCCAGCGCCCAAGGAGCGTGCTCACGAGATGATCCGCAGCCGAAATTTTCTCCTGCAATTAATATGGACGCGCCTTCATAGACTTTGCGATTTAATTCAAATTCAGGATCAGGCTCACCGTTCTCAAGGTATCTCCAATCAAAAAACGCGAATCTGCCGTATCCGGTTCTTTCAATTCTTTTCAAAAACTGTTTCGGAATAATCTGGTCCGTATCGACGTTGATCCGGTTTAAGACGGCCGCTTTTCCCGTATGCGTTTTTAAAGGTTCCATCTTTTCGCGCACTCCTTACACAACTGTTTTTTCTTGATAAAACTTTCTTACATCGACGAAATGCCCGTGAATGGCTGCCATTGCCGCCATCGCCGGACTGACAAGGTGTGTTCTCGCGCCTTTTCCCTGTCTGCCTTCGAAGTTGCGGTTGGAAGTGGAAGCGCATCGTTCCCCTTCAGGCACGACATCATTGTTCATACTGAGGCACATGCTGCAGCCTGATTCTCTCCATTCAAAGCCGGCCTCGAGAAACACGCGGTGCAGCCCTTCTTCCTCGGCCTGCTGTTTCACGCTTTGAGAACCCGGCACCACAATGGCTCTGACGCTGTCAGCGACTTTTCGGCCTTTGATCATATCCGCAGCCTGGCGAAGATCGGTCATCCGCGAATTTGTACAGGAGCCGATAAACACATGCTCGACTTTAATATCTTCAATTTTTTGATTCGGTGCGATTCCCATGTATTCGTACGCACGGATGGCTTCTTTTTTACCGTCTTCAGAATCAATGGTTTCCGGCGCCGGTATTTGGGCATCGACCGGAAGAACCATGCCGGGATTGACGCCCCATGTTACCATTGGAGAAATCTCGCTGCCGTCTAACACGATGGAATGATCGTATACGGCGCCCGGATCGGTTTGTAACGCTTTCCATTCTGCGGCGGCTTTTTCAAATTCCTCGCCTTTTGGCGCGTATTTACGGTTTTTACAATATTCAATCGTCGTGTCATCTGGAGCGATCAGTCCCGCCCGTGCTCCCGCTTCTATTGACATATTGCAGACCGTCATGCGTTCGTCCATAGACATGTTTCTGAATACTTCCCCGGTGTATTCAATGACATATCCGGTACCGAATTTCACCCCGTATTTTCCGATGACCGACAAGATGACATCCTTCGCGGTCACTCCTTTTTGGAGCGTTCCGTCAACGCGGATTTCAAGCGTTTTCGGCCGCTGCTGCCATAATGTCTGTGTGGAAAGAACATGTTCCACCTCACTTGTGCCGATACCGAAGGCAAGCGCTCCGAACGCGCCGTGAGTCGATGTATGGCTGTCTCCGCAAACGATCGTTTTTCCCGGAAGTGTCAGACCAAGCTCAGGCCCGACCACGTGAACGATTCCCTGGTCTGCGCTGTGAAGATCCGCAAGACGGACGCCGAACTCCTCACAATTCCGTTCAAGCGCGGTTACTTGGCGCTTTGCGACTTCATCTTTAATGTCAAAACGGTTGACGGTCGGAATATTGTGGTCCATCGTCGCGAATGTGTTCTGCGGCCGTCTGACCTTTCTCCCCTTCTGCCTTAACCCTTCAAACGCCTGAGGAGACGTCACCTCATGAATTAGGTGCAGATCAATATAGAGAAGGTCGGGTTTTCCTTCACCGCTTTTTACAACATGCCGATCCCAAATCTTTTCGATGATTGTTCGAGGCATCATCTTTGTTTCCTCCCTCTACCTATGAACTAAGACCGCTTTCTTTAAAGCGTCACACTATAGATTTTGTATTCGAGCCGGCTAATGCGGCTTTTACTTTTTCAGTAATGTCATGCGTTCCGGCATATTGGCCGTCCCGGGCGATATCACGTGTACGGCTGCCGTCTGCAAGCACCTTTGCGACCGCCTTTTCCACCGCCTGAGCTTCGTTTTCAAGTCCGAAAGATGTTCTCAAAAGCATCGCCGCTGATAAAATCGCCGCAAACGGATTGGCCATCCCTTTACCGGCGATGTCAGGCGCAGATCCATGCACGGGTTCAAACAAGTGAAGACCTGAACTTGATAAACTGGCTGACGGCAGCATGCCGAGCGAACCTGTCAGCATGGAAGCTTCATCGCTTAAAATATCGCCGAACATATTCTCAGTTACGATGACGTCAAACTGGCTCGGAGCGTAGATGAGCTGCATCGCGGCATTATCGACAAGCATATGTTCAAGCGTCACATCAGGAAATTCTTTTGCGATTTCATCCGCTGTTTCCCGCCACAGCCTGCTTGAAGAAAGCACATTCGCCTTATCGACGGACGTCACTTTTCCTTTTCTGCCGGCAGCCATCTTAAAGGCTTCTCTTACAACGCGTTCGATTTCTTCTTTCTTATAAAAAAGGGTATCGACCGCTTCCTTTTCTCCCGCTTCATTGACATACTGTCTGCTCGGTTCTCCGAAGTAGAGGCCGCCCGTCAGTTCCCTGACGATTACAAAGTCGACGCCGCTGATATATTCTTTTTTCAGCGGAGACGCCTCAGACAGGCTTTCAAATACGGTCACGGGACGCAGATTGGCAAACAGGCCGAGTTTTTTTCTGATGCCAAGCAGGCCTTTTTCCGGTCTGAGCTCTGGAGGATTTTGGTCCCATTTCGGCCCGCCGACTGCCCCGAGCAGGATGGCGTCGGATCTTTCACAAAGAGCCACCGTCTCCTCAGGAAGGGGGTTTTGATGGGCGTCAATAGCCGCTCCCCCGATCAGCCCGTTTTCAAATTCAAATTCATGTCCGAATTGTTCGGCAACGCTTTTCAATACATCTGCCGCTGATTCCGCCACTTCCGGTCCGATTCCGTCACCGGGCAGCAAAGCAATGCGTTTTTTCAAATCAAACGTTCTCCTTTCTATTACGAGCCGACCGCAGTCTGTCTCTTTAATCCGTCTAAATTGCAATCCAGCACCAACTGCCGGTTCACGGCGTTCAGATAAGCTTTAGCAGAAGCTTCCAGAACATCCTGCGCGATTCCCCGCCCTGATGTTTCTTTTCCGTTCACGGTCACTCTGACAAAAACTTGAGCCAGCGCGTCTTCGCCTTTCCGGTTGGATTGGATGCGGTAGTCTGTCAGTTCAATATTTTTATCGATGCAGCGCCCGAGCGTATTATAAACAGCTTCTACGCTGCCCGCCCCTGTTGCCGCCTCTTGAATCAGCTGTTCGTTTTCCTGATTTTTTAAAGAGACTGTTGCAGTCGGCACCTGAGACGTCCCGTAATGCACTTGCAGAGACAAAAATTCATAGCCGATTTTTTTGTCCGTCACTTTTTCTTCTAAAATAAGAGAAATCAAGTCATCATCGGTGATTTCTTTTTTCTTTTCGGTCAGTTCTTTAAACATCGTAAAAAATTTATTGATTTCCTCACTATCAAACTGGAATCCAAGCGCATTCAGGCGGTCTTTGAACGCATGGCGTCCGGAATGCTTTCCGAGTACGAGCGCATCAGCAGTCACGCCGACAAGTTCCGGTGAAATGATTTCATATGTTGATTTTTCTTTCAGGAAACCGTCTTGGTGAATGCCGGACTCATGTGCGAAAGCGTTATCTCCGACGATTGCTTTATTGCGGGGAACGGCCATGCCCGTCAGTTTGCTGACAAGATCACTCGTCCGCTTCAATTCATGAAGATTGAGAGATGAATCGGCTTGATGCGCGTCATTTTTGACATGAAGCGCAACGGCGATTTCCTCTAGCGCGGCGTTCCCGGCTCTTTCTCCTATGCCGTTAATGGCGCATTCAATTTGATCAGCGCCGTTCTCAATTGCCGAAAGTGAGTTGGCAACCGCCATTCCGAGATCATCGTGGCAATGGGCTGAAAGCTTTACCCGGCCGATATTCGGAACGTGTTCCTTCATATATTTAAAGATGTTTCCGTATTCAGCCGGCGTCAGGTAACCTACAGTGTCCGGCAGGTTAATGACGCTCGCGCCGGCATCAATCACTTTTTCTACGATTTCAGCCAGAAACGGAAGTTCGGTGCGGCATGCGTCTTCTGCTGACCATTGAACGATCGGAAAGCGTTCTTTTGCATACTTCACCATTTCAACCGCTTTTTCCTTAACCTCTTCCCGCGTCATTTTCAGCTTATGCTTCAGATGAATGTCAGAGGTGGCGATAAAGATGTGAATCCGCGGGCTGGCCCCGTCTTTCAGCGCTTCCCAGGCTGCGTCGATGTCACCTTTGACAGATCGGGCAAGCCCTGTTACCGAACAATTTTTAATCGTTCTTGCGATTTCCTGCACGGCTAAAAAATCACCTCGGGATGAAGCGGGAAATCCCGCTTCAATAATGTCCACCCCGAGTCTTTCAAGCTGCTTGGCTATCGCCAGTTTCTCCCGGGAATTGAGGTTGACCCCGGGGGATTGTTCACCGTCACGAAGGGTCGTGTCGAAAACATTAATTTTGCGCAACGGAGACCACCGCTTCCTTCTTTTTGCCTTGTTTGACAAACGGCATCATTTCACGAAGCTGTCTGCCGACCTTTTCAATCTGATGCTCGTTTTCACTTGCATTGATCGCATTGAAACGAGGACGGTTCACTTGGTTTTCCACGATCCATTCTTTTGCGAATGTACCGTTTTGAATATCCGTTAATACTTGTTTCATAGATTCTTTTACCTTCGCATCGACTACGCGCGGTCCTGATACAAAGTCTCCCCATTGAGCCGTATCGGAGATAGAGTATCTCATGCCCGCCAATCCTTCTTCATACATCAAGTCTACGATCAGCTTCAGTTCGTGCAGACACTCGAAGTATGCGAGTTCAGGCTGGTATCCGGCTTCTGTCAGCGTTTCAAAACCCGCTTTGACAAGCGCCGTTAAACCTCCGCACAGAACAGCCTGCTCACCGAACAAATCCGTTTCCGTTTCTTCCTTAAATGTTGTTTCAAGAACGCCCGCACGCGCTCCGCCGATTCCTTTTGCATAAGCAAGAGCCGTATCTTTCGCTTCGCCTGATACATCCTGGTAGATGGCAAACAATGCCGGTACGCCCGCGCCTTGTTCATATGTTCTTCTGACAAGGTGTCCAGGTCCTTTAGGGGCGACAAGGAATACATCCACATCAGCAGGAGGCACGATCTGATGGAAATGGACGTTAAATCCGTGTGCGAAAACCAATGACTTGCCCGCCGTCAATTCATCTTTGATTTCAGCTTCATATACTTTTTGCTGCTGTTCATCCGGAAGAAGAACCATAATGATATCAGCCTGGGCAGCCGCTTCTCTTACCGAAAAGACTTTATGACCGTCTTCTTGGGCCTGTGTAAATGATTTGCCTTGTCTGACGCCGACAATGACATCAATTCCGCTTTCTTTTAAGTTCAGCGCGTGTGCATGACCTTGTGAACCGTAACCGATAATCGCTACTTTTTTACCCGCCAATACGTTCTCTTTGATATCACCGTTATAATATACTTTTACCATTTTAATCTCTCCCTTTTTTGTGTTATACAATTGAAATTGTTTTATTGGATGACGCCTTCTGCTGGGTTCCCCTCGCAAAAGCCGTTGTGCCCGTTCTCGCGATTTCTTTAATTCCGTAAGGTTTGAGAAGCTCTATGAGCGCTTCGATTTTATTAGATTCGCCGGTAACCTGAACGACGATGCTGTCTCTTGAGACATCAACGACGGAAGCTCTGAACGGCTCAATGATTCCATTGATTTCCGTTCTGGCCGACGGTGCAGAAACAACTTTGATTAATGCCAGCTCACGCTGTACAATTGATTGGTTTGTAATATCCGTCACTTTCAGGACGTCAATTTGTTTGTTAAGCTGCTTTGTCAGCTGCTCTACGTCATTTTCGCCTTCCACATGGACGACAAATGTAATCCTTGAAACACCGCTTGTTTCCGTGTGGCCTACAGTGATGCTTTCGATATTATAGTGTCTTTTTGTAAACAGGCCGGTGATCCGGTTTAATACTCCCGAGCGGTTGACCACCGTTAATGTGATAATGCGTTTCAAGGTTTCACCCCCACCATTTCATGAAGTCCTTTACCCGGCGCAATCATCGGGAATACTTTCTCGCTTTTGGCGACCCGGACGTCAATAACGGCCGGTTCTTTTGATGAAAGCGCCTTTTTAAGCTCTTCTTCCGCCTCTTCTTCCGATGAAATCCGGACGCCTTTAATGCCGTAGGCTTCTGACAATTTGACAAAGTCAGGCTGCGCCGAGAATTTGGATTCAGAGTAGCGTTCTTCATAGAAGATTTCCTGCCACTGTCTGACCATGCCCAGACATTCGTTGTTCAAGATAACCACTTTGACAGGAAGATTCAGCTGCCGGATGACATCTAATTCCTGAAGGGTCATCTGAAAACCGCCGTCTCCGAGGATGGCAACGACCGTGGCGTTACGATCGGCCAGCTGCGCTCCGATAGCCGCCGGAAGGCCGAAGCCCATTGTGCCGAGCCCCCCCGAGGTCACCCACTTATCAGCCTTTCGGAAAGGATAAAACTGAGCCGCCCACATCTGGTGCTGGCCGACATCCGTCGCCACAATCGCCTCTCCGTTTGTGAATTGGTGAATATACTCAATCAGCTTTTGGGGTTTCAAGCCCTCTTCTCTGTTGTCTGTATACCAAAGCGGATATTCTTCTTGCCATTCTGAAAGCTGCTGTTTCCATTCCTCTGTCTGTCCCTGTTTTCCGTTTTGCTTCAATAATTCCTGAAGGACGATTTTACTGTCGCCGACCACCGGAATCTGCGTTTCAATAATTTTTCCGATTTCAGCAGGATCAATATCGATATGCGCTACTTTGGCCGATTTTGCAAAATGCTTCAGATTTCCGGTCACGCGATCATCGAACCGCGCTCCGATGCTGATCAACAAGTCACAGTGGTAAAGCGCCATATTCGCTGTGTATGTGCCGTGCATCCCCGCCATTCCCAGAAAAAGAGGATGGTCTGCCGGGAAACCGCCCAAACCGAGAAGCGTGTGCGCTACCGGAATTTGCTGCTGTTCGACATAATTTTTTAAATCTTCTGAAGCTTTACCGTGCAAAACACCCGCTCCGGCTAAAATAACCGGCTTTTTCGCACTGCTGACAGCTTCCACGAGCTTTCGGATCTGCAGATAGTTAGGCTCTTTTACCGGCTGATAACCCGGAAGGCTGATCTCGTGATCATATCTGAACTCCCCTTCAAATGCTGCGACATCCTTCGGTATATCAATTAATACCGGGCCCGGTCTTCCCGTCGTGGCGATATGGAACGCCTCTTTAATCACGCGGGGGAGATCTTCCGGACGGCGGACTTGGTAGCTGTGTTTCGTAATCGGCATCGTAATTCCTAAAATGTCGGCTTCCTGGAAAGCGTCGCTGCCGATGACCGAAGTGGCCACCTGACCGGTAAACACTACGAGCGGCAATGAATCAATCATCGCATCTGCAAGACCGGTAACTAAATTTGTCGCGCCGGGTCCTGAGGTTGCAATCACAACCCCCGGCTTTCCGGAGACTCTCGCATACCCTTCAGCCGCATGAATCGCGCCTTGCTCATGGCGGGGCAGGATGTGAACCAATCCCGACTGATACAGCTTATCGTAAATCGGAAGGACGGCTCCTCCCGGATAGCCGAAGATCATCTCGACATTTTCTTTCTTTAATGATTCAATCAGCATCAGAGCCCCGTTCATTGTTTTTGTACATTCAGCAGACAAAGAATCCGCCTGTACATTTGTGCCCATTTTCAGTTCCTCCTTTTCAATGTTCCCTTCTAAAATCCAATTCATAAAACGCAGCGCCGGCTGACGCAAATAAAAAAGCCTTCCCACCCACATTCAGCCAAGCATTTCATGCGATAGCCAAAAGGGGCGAAAAGGCTTTGCTCTCCGCGGTACCACCCTTGTTTACGGTCATATGCAGACCGTCTCATGGATAATGATTATCCGTTTTGATAACGAGTAAACATTGTGTTCACTCGGCCGAGTCCTACTCTTTACATTTCAGACCGGCACTCTGAGGGGAGTTCACTTTGATTTGTTTTACCGGCTCTCAGCGTTACCGGCTCTCTGTGAAAAACTTCAGCAAAGCTACTTATCCTCTTCTGCGCTTTTTATTATGGCAGCTCTTTTATTAAAAAAGAACCTTCATTTGTTTGTTTTTTCAGTGTTTTATGATTTTTCTTTTTAGCGTGAATCATTTATTTATTTTTGTTTGAACTCATATTACGCCCGTTTGCAGGCAGTGTCAACAGCATTTTTATAATTATTAGACAATTTAGATTAATCAATCTACTTTGTATACGCTTTCATTACTGGTACAAAGGGATCTGTAAATATTAAAAGTTTTTATCATTTTTTTATTAATCTCTCAAGATTACATGAAATTTTTCCGTTCATATACGGATATGTCACATTTTATTACACGATTTTTCTCTGTTCTTCCGGCATGCTTGTCAGATATTCCGTTCGATTGAACAGGCTCTTTATACAGACATACGCATACACTGTTCTTATCTCGTAAGAAATGAGTGATGTCATGAATAAGATGTTATCAGGCATGCAGGGCCTGCCTCCTGGATTTCCGCCTTTACCGGTCTTACCGCCGCAGTCTTATTATCCTCCGGCCCCGATGCATACAGCACCATATCAAGGCGGCCCTTCTTTTCAGCAGGGATTCCCGTCATCCGGATACGGACAGCAGACCCCGCAAAGCACGCTGTCATTCGCCGGGCAGCAATTCGTTCCGTACCCTTATACATCCGGGTACTACGGCCAATCCTTCAGTGACGTCGGCGGAAGTCTCGGCGCAGGGTCTCATCCCGGCGCGCTCGGAGGCGGTTTCAGCGGCCATGCAGGAAGCTTCAGTGCTCCGAGCGGATTCAGATGATACAAAAACCGGTCTCACACGGCCGGTTTCTTTTCATATTCACAGAGTATAACGGTCATTCCATTGATTCATTTCCTGCTCCGTATAGTAATCAGCCCTTGAAACCTCAACAATGATTAAACCGCATTGAGTGATTAAAAATTGTTTCAGTTCCTCAAACAGCTCGTCTTTTCCGCAAAAGATCGTTTCTATATTGTGATTTTTATATGCAAATGCGTACTTCAAAAGCTAATTCCTCCTGCTGTCTTTCTATCATTAATCAACAAAACGCATGATAGAAATTAGATAATTTATCACTCAAGGGCGCCTTAAGTATCTTTATACATATATTTATTACGGTAAATATTACATTAAGTTTCATTTATATTAAAATTACTTTACAATTTTCATCAAATACGGAACTTTTGTTTCGTAAAATAAAAAATAAAATACAAAAAAACCTCAAACCCATTGTCAGGGCTTGAGGTTTTTTATACGTCCCAGGAGAGATTCGAACTCCCGACCGACGGCTTAGAAGGCCGTTGCTCTATCCGGCTGAGCTACTGGGACATGAAAAACAAATTGTTCTGCTGATCATTTTACCATGATATCAGCGAATTGACAATATAGTCATCCGATAAAAAAGGCCAGCGGCATCAGTTTTCCAGCTCTTTTTTGTACGTCCCAGGAGAGATTCGAACTCCCGACCGACGGCTTAGAAGGCCGTTGCTCTATCCAGCTGAGCTACTGGGACAGCTTTTGCTTTATGTATCAGCGACAAGATTTATTATATACAGGTTCAAATCATAAGTCAATATTTTTTTAAAAACTTTTGATGGGGAAGAATGAAATCTCCCCCATCACTTGTTAAAAACTGATTGTAGTCCCCAAGTCCTTCAATTCCCGACCCGTTTCGTCGTAAAATGTCACGGCGCCTTCTCTTTCTGTAAGAGTAAGAATGGCATAGCTTTTCACATTGCGGACTCTCGGAAGACGGATGCTGCCCGGATTAATCAAAAGCTTGCCCCGGAGCACTTCACTCCCGGCAATATGTGAATGGCCGAAGCAGACGATATCCGCCCCAAGCTCTTCCGCCCGGTAAAAAACAGTTAAAAGTGACTGTTTAATGCCGTGAAGATGCCCGTGAACGGCCAGAATTTTCTTTGAACCGGCGTCCAGAAGGAGTTCATCCTGAAACCCGCCGCCAAAGTCGCAATTGCCTTTTACCGTGTGATACGGCGTGAGCGCCGGATGTGCGGCGTCAAGCTCTGAATCACCGCAATGAATCATCAGATCCGCTTCGTCTTCGTGCCGCTTTGCAATCGTCTCCAGCTCGTCTTCAAGGCCGTGACTGTCACTTATTATCAGCACTTTCATTGCATACGCTCCCCCTTATGAATCAAGCAGCTTTGACAGTTTCTTGAGCGCCTCAGCCCTGTGGCTGATTTTATTTTTCTCAGCGCTTGTCAGCTGGGCCATGGTTTTATCTTTATCTTTTACAATAAAAATGGGATCATAGCCGAACCCGTTATCCCCCTCGGGTCCTTCCGCAATATACCCTTCAACATGACCTTCGACCGTTTTTGTTTCCTGCCCCGGCATGCTGACGGCAAGGGCGCAGCGGAAACGGGCCGTGCGCTGCTCTTTTTCGATGCCTTTTAATTCTGACAGCACCTTGTCCATATTCGCCTTATCATCTTTTGCTTCTCCGGCATAACGGGCTGAATAAACGCCCGGTCTGCCTCCAAGGTTGTCCACCGATAAACCGGAGTCATCTGCAATGACCATTTTGTTTACGGCTTTTGCCACGGCTTCCGCTTTTAAGATGGCGTTTTCTTCAAAGGTATGTCCGGTTTCTTCAATTTCTTCCGTAAATCCGATTTCCGCCAAAGAAGAGACGCTGTAGCCTTTCGGTTCGAGTATTTCCTTGAATTCTTTCACTTTTCCCTGATTGTGTGTCGCAATAATGGCTTCTTTCACGGTGATCAGGCCTCTCTTTCTTATTTCAGTTCAGGCAATGTTTCTCCCAGCACTTCTTTTTGCTTTTGAATAAGCGTCTGGATTCCTTTTTCGGCAAGACTTAACAGTCCGTTTAAATCTTCACGGGAGAATGTGGCTTCTTCGCCCGTCCCTTGAAGCTCTACAAAACGTCCGCTTCCCGTCATGATAATATTCATGTCGACTTCAGCCGCCGAATCCTCTTCATAATTCAGATCCAAAAGAAGGCCTTCTTCTTTATCCATCCCGACAGAAATGGCCGCGAGATAATCTGTCACAGGAGAGGTTTTGATAACGCCGCTTTTTACGAGTTTGCCGATCGCAATGGCCATTGCCAAGAAGGCGCCGGTAATGGAAGCCGTTCTTGTTCCGCCGTCAGCTTGAATGACGTCACAGTCGATCCAGATCGTGCGTTCGCCGAGCTTCTCCAAATCAACGACGGCCCGGAGCGCTCGCCCGATCAGCCGCTGAATTTCCATCGTTCTGCCGGAGACCTTTCCTTTTGAAGATTCTCTTATCGTTCTTTGATTCGTCGCGCGGGGAAGCATGCTGTATTCCGCTGTGATCCAGCCTTTTCCTCCGCCGCGTAAAAATGGCGGCACCCGGTCTTCCACAGATGCATTACAGATGACCTTCGTATTTCCCGCTGTAATTAAAACAGAGCCTTCCGGGTGAGTGATAAAATCCAAATCAAATGTGATAGGGCGCAGCTCATCGTGCTGTCTTCCGTCGTGTCTCATATTTTACCTCCGATTATATGTACATAAACCTTTTGTTCCGGATTGTGAATAAAGAAAGAGGCAGCCGGAACGCTAACCTCTTTTTTACTAGTATATCAAAAATCGCAAATTAAAAACTACCCGTATTCACTTGTGACGGCCTCGAAACAGGTTTTGAAAGGGATTCTCCTTTTTCATTCACCAGTTCTGATTTTCCATTTACTTTTATAGAAACACTTTTGATCGACGGCTGTTCGGTTAACGTGAGAACGATGCTGTCCAGTACGCCCGATGATACCATTTTTGTTTTTTCGTCGGCGCTTCCGTAAATAGAGCTGTTAAAGTCCAGTGTAACCTGGCCGTCTTTCACTTTCGGCTTGCTGAGAAGCTTAACATCGTTATTAAAGTCCGTCAAAAGCCCGCTTGCTTTGCCCGGTCCGTCAGCGAGCTGTTCAACGGCAGCGGTGATGTCATTTGTTTCCGAATTGTCAATCCGCTTTGTGACAGGCACGTAGTATTCGCTTGTCTCTGTTTCCGCCAGATAATATACAGTCAGCGGATGGGTGTCTGTCAGATCATTCACTCCGGCCGTTTCAATATTAATCCCGTCTTTTCTGCTTAAGTCGCCCGTAATCGGCGTGCCGCCCACAGGCATTTCTTTCAGCTCGTGCCCGTTGATTCTGATTTTGACTTTATCTATTGAGCTGAATTGGGTAAGCGTCCATGTAATCGATTGCAGGATTTTTTGTTCGTCTTCTTTTTTATAGTTTTTAAATTCCTTCGAAAAATCAGCGACGGCAGTGCCGTCTTTTTTAATATCGACATTTACCGTCGTATCCGCAGGGAGCACCGCTCTGAAGCCGTTCGGCAGGATTTCTGACACAGGCCCTCCCTGAACCAAATACTCAAGGGCCTGCTTTGCGGTTCCCTCACTGTTCGGAAGAGGCAGTGTCTGTGCTGCGACATAGCCGTTTTTATCAATCAGATACAGCTCTCGCATGACTGTATTGGCCGGCTGGTCGGCTTTAGAAGTGCCGTTTTTCTCTGACTGCTTTGGTTTTGCCTGAATTCCCGCTTCATCCTTTACATATGAAATGTCTTGAGGCGGGTCAATTTCCCCGGCTGTTTTATCGGATTGAAACAAACCGCATCCAGATAACACAAAAGCCGAAGTAAGACATGTTGCAGCAATGACTGCAGGTCCTTTTTTCAGCATACTTTTCCCTCCTAAGGCTGTTTGTACTATGATGTATACGAGCCCTGTCCGGGAAATAGACCGGGAAGCGCAAAAAAACCCGCCGTAAACAGCGGGTTTTTTGATTTATTTTCTGACCGGCTCTTGAAGGGAGATGCACTCGACATGGCCGATTTCGTGGCCGAACCAGTCTTCGGCAATTTTTGCGAAGCCGTTCCGCTCTCCCGTTGTAAGAAATTGATGCTCCGGTGCATGTTTCGATTGGTTTAACAAACCTTTATAAGACAAGATGGTGCTCACTTCTCTCGCCGTCTCGTCTCCGGAGGAAATGATTTTCACATGCTCCCCCATATAGTTCTGAATCGGATCTTTTAAAATCGGATAATGCGTACATCCTAAAATCAAGGTGTCAATTGATGTACCTTTTAAAGGCTCAAGCGATGCTTCAACCGCTTCCTCCGCTGATTCCTGAAGAAACCGTCCGCTTTCCACAAACGGCACGAGCAGCGGACAAGCCGTGTTCTCAACTTGAAGTTCTGCGTTTAACCCGAGCAGCGCCTGCTCATACGCTCTGCTTTTAATGGTATTGACCGTGCCGATGACGCCGATATGCTGGTTTTTCGTGACCTTTATCGCCGTTCTCGCACCCGGCTGAATGACTCCGACAACCGGAATATCCGTTTTGCGCTGAATATCCTCCAAGGCAATGGCCGTGGCCGTATTACAGGCGATCACGAGCATTTTGATATGGTGGTTTTCCAGCAGGTAATCGGTCATTTCCCACGTGTATTGAAGAACTTCTTCTTCAGGACGCGGGCCGTACGGGCAGCGTTTTGTATCTCCCACATAGATGATATTTTCCTTCGGTAGCTGTCTCATGATTTCCTTAGCAACGGTTAACCCGCCAACCCCGGAATCAATGACTCCTATCGGCTGTTCCAACAAAATCGCCTCATTTTCTTTTCATTTCATGCTGCAGTTTCAATAATGATTTTTCGAAAGCGGCTGTTTCTTCTTCGGAAAATGTCGCAAACATATCCCGCAAATAAGCCTGTCTTTTCAAAATCACTTCTTGGATAATGCGCTCTCCTTCAGCGAGAAGATGAATTCTGACGACCCGTCTGTCAGCCGGGTCTTTGACCCGCTCGACAAGCTTATTTTTTTCCATGCGGTCTATCAGATCCGTCGTCGTGCTGCAAGCCAAATACATTTTGGCTGATAATTCGCCTATTGTCATATCCCCCAATTCATAAAGCCATTGAAGCCCCACGAATTGCGGCGGTGTAATTGCATATTGGTTAAGGATTTCTCTTCCTTTTTGTTTAATGATCGCAGCGATATGGCGGAGTGATTTTTCGATATCCGCAACATGCTCTACAGATTTTGATGTCATTTGTCCATCCCTCACTCAAGGATCTTTCTGGGCTATGCGCTCCGTGTCTATTTTCCTTCTTTTTTTAAGAAAATGCAAGACTGACGGAGAAAAAGGAAAAACCGGGATTTTCACCGCATGCCCAACAGCCCGGGCGCCAACGCAAATAACCGGCTCCTTCTCGAAAAGAAGGAAAACCGGCAAGAATCAGAGCTCTAGCTCACCCATTCTAAGAAGCTCGACAACAGCTTGCGAACGCCCTTTCACACCTAACTTCTGCATGGCATTTGTTATGCATATCTTTTGCAAACATAAATGAGAATGATCACTGGAATTTATAATGAAAATCAACGGTTCCATCTTCATGAATGACCAATTTTTCGATAAGCGCATGAAACGCCTCATACAAATCCTGTTCCTTTTTCTTTAGGAGACTGAAGGCGATTTTAATGTTGGTAATGTCAATTGATTCTTCTTCTTCACGCTCAAGCAGAAACAGCTTATCATTTAACTGTTCCAATTGATCCTCGATCTCTTTCCGCTTGGATTGGAATTCGGCTTTTGAGATCATTTGGTCTTCGAGAAATAATTCCAGCAGCCGTTTATGTTTTTTCTCAGCTGCTTCAATTTGAACTTTTGTTTCTCTGATCCGCCGTTTCTTTTTCTCTTCATAATCTGATTTCACATTCAGTTTTAACTTACGGCCCTTCTCCTTGAGCTTTTCAATGACTATTTCGCGTAAGTCTTTGTACTGGATGGGCGGGTGAGAAATACACATGTTTTTCCCTCCGCGTCGGTAGGCGCTGCACTTCACATAATTGTGCTCCACTTTTACGCCGTCTTTCTTCCTGCGTCTATAACTGAACAGAATGACCATGTTCGCGCCGCAAACACCGCACTTCATTAAGCCGCGAAGTTCGTTTTTCGGATTGAAACGCCGTTTTTTCAGCACATGCTTTTTATTATTCGCCTTTTCGTAATCTTCCAGTGTAATGATCTTCGGCGCCCAATCTTTATAAATCGTCCATTTTTCCTCTGGGTTACGGATGAATTTTTTTCGCCCCCCGATTTTCACTTGAGTATACCGGTTTGCAATGAACACACCGCAATAGATCGGATTTTGTAAAATCCTTTGAACAGTTGATAGTTGCCATCGCTCATTCTGCTGAGGCTTGGGAATATTGCCGAGCAGCAATTCTTCATTTAATTTGTGCACAACTCTCTTTTGGCCGTAACCGTGATTATTGTATAAATCAAAAATCATGCGAATCACTTTTGCTTGTTCTTCGTAAATTTCAAGAAACTTGCCGTTTTTCTTATACCCATACGGAACCCGGCCTGAATGTTCCCCGCGCCTTGCTTTCGCTGCGAGTGCGCTACTTGCTGAAACCGATATTGTCTGTGGGTATTGAGCAGCAAACATGGAAAACATTTCGAACTTCATTGAGTTTTTTCCTTCATATAAACTGTCATATCCCTCTTCCAGCGTAACTACACGAACGCCGTGCGCCAGCAAAACCTCTTTTATATCTAGCGCATCCTTCAGATCCCTTGCAAGCCGGCTGATGGATTTAAATACAACCATTTTCAATTTGTGATTCTTGGCCTTGTTTAAAATTAACTGCATGGCTTTACGGTCGAGAAGAATTGTTCCACTTATACCATCGTCCAGCTGGATAGCCTCGTCTTTCCATTCATAGTTGTTTTTTTCAATCCAGTGATGGCATATGTCTATCTGGTTTTGTATGGATGTTGTTTGGCTATCCTTTTCAGACGAAACCCTGGCATAAACCGCGTAGGGATAATCTTCATATCTGATCAATTCCTCTGTGTTTTTTTCCTCAAAAAACAAAATATCACCCCGTTTGCAAAAGGTACATTTTTCAAAATTATATCATAATGGTTGCGGGCAGCCTACAACTTTCACGAACGTCAGTTCTTGTCCAATTTTATGCTGGCGCGGAAAAAGTGCAGTCAATAGAAAAAGAGCTTCAAAATTGCTGAGCTCTTTTTTCTAATTTCAGCGTACGCGGGCAACCATTCTGCCACGTGATGTAATTCTTCTCCTTTAATTTGTCGAGATGCCCCTTCACTGTGCTCGTAGAGCTTAAACCAAGGTGTTTCATTAACTCCCTATAAGTCGGAGCCACACCGTGTTCATTAATGAAATGAATAATCGCTTGCAATGTTTCGGATTGCCTTTTCGTCATATCACGCATGATTCCTTACCCCTTTTTTATAGTTGACCGGGGCAACGGCAAGAATATTGTCTATCCTAAATGTTTTTGTCTGCCTACTCTTAAAACAAAATGCCCGGATAAAATTCTGTTTTACCTGATGCACTATGATGGTTCTTTTCGAGACTGTCCCATCAGCTTTTATATAGATCATGTCCAGTGCTGACTTTTCATTTAACGAACGATTTAACAATGCTTTCATGCTGCTGCCCCTCCTTATTTACTATCATCATATACGAACTTTTGTTCTATTTTAAGTTGAAAAGGGAATGTTTGTTCTGGTATTATTCTCTTCAGGAGGTAATTCAAATGAATGACTTTGAGAGGAAAGTATATAGGATCATCTTAAACATGACCCGCTTTGGAAAAAATCCCTCCATGGAACAATTGAAAAGGAAAACCGGGAAAGATGAACAGACGATCCGTGATGCGGTGAAAAATTTGATGAGGCAGCGCATTTTGAAGTGGGATAAGCTAAAGAAAAAGTGGATAATATAAAAAAGCCCTAAAGGGCTTTAAATTGTTACACCAAAAAACTTTGCAATGGTTGTTAGCGACCCAATTGTCCCAATAGCTCCTTGTATTAACGGAATTATCTTCTTTCCTTTTTCTGAATCCTTTTTATCGATTGCTTCTTTTAATTGTTGTGTCATAAACTCTATAGTATCTCGTTTGTTCTCATCCTGAATTTTTTTGACTTCAGTTAAGAGTTCTTCATATGCTTTATCAATCTCTTGTTTTTCTGTAATAGTTACTTTATTGAATTGGTTATGATCTCCCATTACATTTACATTGTCTCCGTTAACACTAACATCGCCGATATTTCTATGATCATTCATATGATTTCCTCCAAAATACATAGTAATGTGTGGCAATAGCCCTTTGTCTAAAGTCTTCTCAAAATTTGGTGACATTTCCTTAAGAATATTCACTGCGTCTTGATCAAACAATCCATTATCTATGATAGACACGGGACCAGAACTTTGTCCTCTATTTCTGTTTCTTTCCTTGGTTTTAGTGCCACTGCTTTTTTTTTTATCGATGTTTTGTATTCCGGAGAAAATTCAAAAACCGGAAAAATGCAATCTGCTGTTATTTCATGCTCTTCATGACAAAGTTCATTACAATAAACAGTCTTTCCATTAACTAAATCAGGGAAATCATCAAGTGTGGCTATCGTATAATAGCATTCAGGGCACCTTATTTCCCATTTTAAGTTCAACTTGTTATCCCTCGATAACTCTAATAGCCTACCGAAAACCACTGAAAGGGGTATATCTGTGTCCCTAGATACAATAGTGGGGTAAAAGCTCTTTATCATTGATCTGGCTTTATCTTCAATCCAATAATCAACTTCCCATTTATCCGACACAACAGATCCCTCCTTCAGTTTAAAAGCTGTGTTAATAATATCATATAATTATTCTTTCGCGCACATAATTCATTACATTTTCTGTAGCCGGTGTAACGAAATAAATGCTGTTCACTCTTAAGCCTACCCTAATAGTATATTCCTCAACAGTACCAGTTTCCGGTTCTCTGAAAGGGAAGCGAATAAATCCAGTCTGGTGTTGCAAATAAGGTCTTAAAAAATCATAAAGGGGCTGACCTCTTAACTCTTTATGAGACCCCATAGATACCTTTTGAAGTCCTGTTAGGATTATTGCCGTAAAAGGCGTTTCCAATAAGTTTTCTCCGAAAATTTTCTGGGCCTGTTCTAAATTTTGTCTTAATTGCTCTAAATCATTTTCTCCAAAAAATTCATCCAAAGCTGCTAAAATGTTGACTGTCGCTTCTGCTTGCTCGTCTGAAAATTCTTCCAACAAATATTCAGGCTTAGATATTGTATCAATTACTGCTCCGTTAAGTGCGTCTGCAAGTTTTTCAACATCATTACCAAAAGGAGCTAAGACACGTTGTTGCTCCATGAATTTTTCTTGTCTTAGCATTCTAAAAAGTACTGAAGTGATTTCTTTTGCAGCTTTATGATCCGTTCTTATTTCGACAATTCCCTTTTCTTCATTCACATAAACTGTGCACATTTTAGTTAAAGGTCTTGTTTCAACCTCACTATAGTAGTCCCTAACGTCTCCTGATTTATAAATAAACCTTAAGTAATATTCGCCCTCATTATTGCCATCAGCAGCAGCAAATAAAACTGGTTCATTTGTAAGTTCATTACGATCAGGTAAATTAACTGTATGAAATGGATTAAAACTCAGACTTTTGATTATAAGATTTCTTGCACCTACAAGGGAATCCTGAGCTTTATACCATGTTACAGTCGTTTTTCCCGAAAGAATTCTTGACTTTACAACGCTTAATGCCTCATCTTGAACGTCTCTATCTCCCTTTATTTTTTCCCAAATTCTACTGGATAGGTCGTTTATAGTTCCGTCAGTTGGCAAACCAGCTTGTTTACAAATATCAACTAATGAATCCTTCGGTAATGTTACGATATCTTTTATAAGTGATATATTCTGAATTGATTGCAATTATACCCCTCTTTTTTGTTTTTAATGCAATTATACACCAAAACAAAGAAAAATTTGGATATTTTTTAAAGGTTTTTTAGTTAAGTGGCAAACGTACGACAAACACAAACCCTTCTCATCTCGAGAAGGGCTTCATTCATCATACGGTCGGTATTACTTCCGGCCGGCTTCTAATTCTTTTTTAGGGCTTGTAATGTCCAAACAAAAACAATGTGACTTTTCGAACCTTTTAACGGCTAGAGCTTTCCAAAAGTCATAAGAGTGCTCAACGGCTACCGAGTGATTTCAGGCAGCTCTTCCGCTGCAGTCAAAACTTTTTCCTGGATAAAGTTAACTTTTGCGCTTTCTTTCATGTCGTTTTTCTGAACAAATCATAATAAGACCTTTAAAAATTGTGAGGATCACAGCCAAATATAAAATTACACTCGCTATCATTCCCGAAAGCGACAAGTTTTTAGAATCAATAGCGACAAGGCCAAATAACATTATTAGAAGCATGGCCATTTCTGATGTGCTGTACTTGCTGAGATAATCTTTCATTCGAAAGTGGATGAGTTACAGTATACCGCAATACGTTTTTGCGGCATACCGCAATCACTTTTAATGTATACTGAGTGTATATTCGAGGAAACAGGGGTTTCCCCCCTTGAAAACCTTGAAACCTGCAGTTGCGCTTCTAGCTTTGCCGGCGGAAGCGCTTTTTCTTTTTCTCTCCTCGCTGCTTCTTTTCATTTTGGAAGATGTCATAAAGCTGTTTGCATATTGTGACAATTCCCGCAATCGAAAGTACCCAGTTTCTAAACTCATCCACTTAACCACCTCCTAACACAAGAATTATACCATTTTTATCCGAGACACCAATATATTTCATAAAAAAACCACTCTAAAGAGACGGATGCTCCGCTAGTCATTTTTACCCAACCACTTAAAATCTGCTTTCTATCAACTTTATTCAAGAGCAACACAAGGAATAAAGACGCAGGCCAAATGATTCATTTTTCCTTTTCAATCGTACAGCGACCATTTCCTTCATTCTTCCATGGTAATATCTTGTTGAAGCTTTTTAAAAGAAAGGATATGGTCATGAAAGTTTTTGAAGCAAACAGCTTGTTGACCGCTGCCAAACAGCGTGCGAGTGAATACAAAGAACTGCGCGGCCAGATGGTCAATCTAAAAAAAGCGTTTCAAGGTATGGCTGACCTCGGTGACAGCGACTTTTCAGGCCGGGGCGCTGACAATATCAAAGCCTTTTTCCAAGACCACGCCGGCGTCACAGACAGCTGGCTTGATCTGATCGATATGAAAATCGCATTTCTCACAAGCCTTCCCGGTAAGGTCGAAGATGCCGGACTTGCCAATTCGCATGTGGAGGAATCATTTCTGGAGCATGAGCTCACCCACGCCCTCAGTAAATCAAAGGCGATTATGGAAGAGCAGAAAAAGGACATGCGCTCCATCCTCGGAGAGATTGAAGACATCATCTCGCTCGAATTGTTTTCAACCGAAAACACGGATCAGAAGCTCTCTTCAGCTGACAAAAAAAGAAGCGAAACAATACATAAGCTCGGCAAGCTCGATCACGATCTAATGAAAGAATACGCAGAAACCGAAGCGAACGAACAGTTCATCCAAGCCGACTTTGAGCAGCTCCAAAACGCCACAGGTAAAGGAAAAAACGCCACGCCGCTTCACTACAATGCCAAGGCGTACCGCGAAAGCGACATCCATAAGAAAAAAGGCGATATCGCAAGACATTCGGATGCTTATTTGACGATTAAAAAGGAAGAGGCGAAAGAGCGTGAAATCAAGGATCTGAAGAAAAAGCTGGCTGATGGTGTAACCGACCCGGATGAATACTTAGAAATCGCCAAAAAGGTTGGCTATGAGAATCTCACCCCTGAACAGCTTGAATTTGTTTCATTTCTGGAACAGCGTAAAGCTTTCATGGATAATGGAAAAGAAGCATTGCAAATCATAGGTGATGGCGCCAAAGGTCTGCTTGTTGGTGTATACGATCTTGCCAAGGATACCGGTGAAGGAGCACTTCAACTCGGACAGAATATCGGTTGGACAATTGACAACTTAAACAAAGATCCTCAAAAAGTTCTGGATACTGTTCTGGAATACGACTATCTAGGTGTCTTTCAAAGTATGGTTGACACATTGAAGGATGATTGGGATAAAAAGATGATTCATGGCGATGCATATACACGGATGCACTATGTTACTTACTTGGGCGGAAGTCTTCTGTTATTGAAAGGCGGAAAGTCCTCTGTCTCAACAGGTTCGAAAGATCTTGCTAAAGTTGGGAAAGCAGCTAGTGAAAAGATTAAGAATAGCAATCCATCTGGCAAACCTTATGTTAATCGATATACTCCTGCATTAGAAGGGATTCTACAAGACGCCGGGAATACTATTAACGTTAAAAATACACCGCTTTTAAAGAGATTAGTTCAATCAAAGGATGATTTGTTTACTAAAGCCGCACCTTATACTTACACAGATGAATACGGAAACCTCAAAACAGTTAACTTAAAAATGGGTCATCTTAAAAACGAAAAACATCCTAAAACTGGAGTTCCATATGATAAAGACGGTTTCCCAATTTTCAAAGCAAAATTTGATACGAAGATTGACTCAAATCTTTATAAGGAAAGCGATTATTTACAATTTAAAGATGCAACCTTAAAATTAAAAGAAGAAATTGAAACGGATCCTTTAATTAGAAATCAATTCAATGACCTTCAAATCGAGATGATTAAAGCAGGCGAAACACCGGACGGTTATACTTGGCATCATCACCAAGAACCAGGGAGGATGCAATTAGTTGACCAAAAGGTGCATCGGAAAACAGGCCATACAGGAGGCCGACACCTTTGGGGTGGAGGAAGTAAGAACAGATAGGAGTTGGACAATATGACAGAGTGGAGATTTGCCGAAAAACCTATTGGGGAAACAACTGTTAAAAAAATCGAAAAGGCATTAGATGTTAAGTTCCCTAACGACTACATTACAACTATATTAAACAACAATGGGGCACGCCCAAGTAAAAAGATATTTGACTTTGAAAATACAAAAGGTGCGGTTTTTAATCGATTACATGGTTTAACTGAGGATAGTTCAAGTTTTATTTTAGAGATCTTTGAAGATTACCAGGATGGAAGAATGCTTTCAGGAATAGTTCCTTTCGCCTGTGATCCTTTCGGTAACGAAATCTGTTTCGATTATCGTCAGAATAAAGAGAACCCCTCCGTGGTATTCTGGGATCATGAAATTGCATATGAAGATCCTGATGGAGCTTTGAGTCATATATGTGATTCATTTAGCGAGTTGGTTAATAAGCTATACAAGGAATAAACGGATAAATCCCTTCTCATAACGAGAAGGGATTCTTTTATTTTAGTGGGGATTCAAGTTGGGCTTTCGTTTTCGGTCCGTAACTGCCTCTTAATTTCAGTAGAAAAAAGAGCCCTTCTTTAAGTAAGGACTCTTCTCAATTTAGAATTATCAATTTTTATTTAAACCAAGCTTTCTTTAAATTGTTGGTGAAATTACTATCATTAAAAGGAACATTTGCTTTACCGAAATCTGCTGTATTTAATGCATTCCTTGCGGCAGGAGTTAAATCTTCCCAACCGATTAACGGTTGAGTGCCACCTACAACACGATCGCTCATCATCAATTCGTGGTTGAGTGGCCACGTGCTGTCATAGGCAATCAAAGGATGAGTACCATCTTTCATGTTGGTTCCGCTTGGTGCTACATTTGTGAATTTTCCATGTCCAGAATATGCAATGGATAAAACTTTTGGATTTTGATTTGCTGGATTATCAACCCATACAACGATTCCTTCCCAGTCATGTCTGTGACCTAAGCTTGGAGAGGCTTCATCTTTAGGAAAATACCAAGAATACATAATTGCCCAAACCCCATTGTACCATGCAGAGCGTGAATATACTTGTCCAGTATTTTTGCTGCAATGTCCTTCAGGCGCTCCAGTAGGCTCTAAACCGCCACTTGTATTACCTTGCGCATCTACTGCAGGAAAAGGAACACAACCGCTATAAACCTTTAAATATGGTTGAAAACGTTTCGCCGCTTTTTGACCAACAGTTGTAGGCGTCACCTCTCTAAAGCCAACAACCTTGTCATGATCGAGTACTGCTGCATTTGCTGTTGAAACAATGCTAATAGAAGTGAATACAGTTAAAAACAGAGCCAAGAAAAACTTGTTCACTTTACCAACCCCTTTTCAAAATTTAGATAATTATTAACTATCATCATTTTGAAATAAATTCAATATAAAATTTAAAGTTTTACAATATTTGCTACGAAAGTATTATTTGAATTTTCTCATGTCTTTAAATTCGGTAAATAATATTCACTTCAAAAACGTTCACAAGCCCCATCCATTAGGTACAGAGCTTTTTGTCATTTTAGTAACTTTTCCAGCTTGGCTTTTGTAGCAGGCCCGTAAATGCCATCAGCAGTCAGGCCATACATTGACTTAAAAAACAAAAAACCCTTCTCGTCATAAGAAGGGATTCATTCATTATACGGACGATACTTCTTAACGCTCTGGATCTTTTTTTCAGAGCTTATACATTCACCAAGAGGAAAATCAGGCATTTACCTGCTTTTAGAACAACAATAGATTAATAGCATAATAAACACCATCAGCAATTATTTTGGCCGATCCCCCGCCAATCTTACCCTTCAAAGCCTTAAATAGCTTGTCCGAAATCATATGTGCAGTAACATCGGGAAGTTCAGCTATTTCATCTATCTTATCTGCTATGTAGCCTGAATTCTTTTTAAATGCTTTTGCTGCTTTAGCGTCGGCATGTTTTAATATTTGGCCAACCGCTGCTCCGCCATGTCTAATTCCTAAGGAGACTGTATTTGCAGCTAATTTGACTAGAAAGCCTTTAATGCCGGTAGTGTGGAACACTGGCTCCTCACTCTGTTCCTCAGCCAAATTGTTCACAGTGTTAGTTTGAACATTAACACTCTGTGTTGTTCCTTTAGTCTCAGTTTGACTATTAGGAGTTGCGGCACTTGCAACGCTTGGTAATAGTGTTGATACTAAAAGTAGGCCTGTGAGAGACAGAATAATTACGCTTGACATAATCCTTTTCATTTTACCACCTCCTTCCAATATAGTATTATATACTAAAATTTATAATTTTTGTTTAAAATTAGTTAAAAAAGGAGACTTATCATGAGAAAAATTTACAATCATATGAATGTTGACCAAAAAAAGACTGCTATTAAATTGTTTAAAGAGGATTTAGAAGAACTGAAGAAGGAGCAGAAACAGGAAGGTGAAAAGGGTTACCCTCGGGTTGTAAGAGATGCAATTGAGGAAACTATACAACGGTACATACAAGATATAGAATACCTAACAAATGACTTAAAACAAAATGAGCAGGCCTAATGCCTGCTCATTTTCATTTCAAAAGCGCTTCGATCTTCGCTTTTGTCTTCGGCCCATAGATGCCGTCAGCAGTTAACCCGTACATAGATTGGAATCGTTTGACCGCGTTTGCTGTTTTCGCGCCATATGCGCCATCAATCCCGAAATTCTTTGCGGTCTTATCGGGGTAATAATGAAGAGCCGCCAGCGCTGTCTGAATCTGTTTTACAGCCTCCCCTCGGGTCAATGGGCTTGTGACTTTAAAAATGCCAGCAGGCAAGCTGAATTTTGATTTATTCTTTGTTTTGGGCTTTGCTGCAGCCTTCTTTTGTCCGCCGCTTTTCAGCTCATTATCACTCTTAATATAGGAGACATTCACATATCCGTGAAATGTCTGGCCTTTAGAATTTGTGTACTCAACATACCCCCATCCGTTGACAGTTGATCCAAGCTGATATTTTACAACCGTGCCATTCGGCAGGTTAAGCACCATGGAAGAAGAGGCGCTCCGTTGTGTACGTAGAACAAGGCCATCACTTGAAACCACCGTGTTTTTGATGAATCTTCCTTTATCTGTATGGGTAACATCTGGATTTGATACAACTGGCACCGTTACAACCACGCCGGCCATTCGCTTTTTAACACGGGTCTTAAAATCGGCAAACCCTTGAGAGTTGCTTACCCACGGCGCCGGGCAGATTTTATGTGTAATATCGTAATGTCGAACAATATCATTGGTTGGGTCAAGTTTATACATTTTGCACAGCTCGGCACAAACTTGTTCTGCACGAGCAATGGTATCCGGATGGAAAGTGCCGTTCTTTTCAATGCAAAGCTCCACGCCTACAGATAAGAAATTCGCATTCGGTTTCAGCGCCGCGACACCCCGGTAAGGCTGCCCGTTAACGAATTGCTGAACGTCATTCGCATGATAGGCCACCTCATTCAACGGAATGATGCAAATAGCCTCTGTACGATCGACAAAGATATGTGCAGATGCAAAGGTCTGTTTTTTCTCAGATAGATTCCTGTTCTGTGCAGGGAGCGTTTGACCAAAATATCTATAATGATTGGCAGCAGGCGCGCCGGGGTTTGCCGTGTAATGCACGGCCAGTTTCTTCACACCGTTGTTTTTAATTCCTGGCCGCGTCCATTTATTAATATCAATATATTGGTTTCTGTATGCTGACATAAAAATCTCTCCTATTCTGTTTTGAAATATAAAAAGGCCGCCGAATGGCAGCCCTCACTTGGTCAAATCGTGCTGTTTTAAAACGGCTTTTTGCTTATGGCCTTTTTCAGTCACATAGTTGTTTTTGAACCATGCGACCAGCGACATGATGATCGTAAACCCGATGGAGCCGCCTAAATAAACCGCGTCCGCAAGGTCATTGACTTGGTCATCTGCAATCGGTAGCACGTCCTTACCAAACATCACTAAAACTTGGTTTACCAGAGCAATAAAAAGAAGCACAGTCCGGACGACTGTACCTTTGTCGAATTTTTCCATATGTTATTTTCCTCCTTATTTTTGCAACAGGTTATACATGATCGCGATAGCCCCGCCGATAAAACCGGTGCTAACTGCCGTTATTATAGCCCCTGTGATGGTCCGCTTGATCCAAGTCGTATTTTCATCAATTTTGTTCAGCTTTTCGTTTAATGAAATGATTTGCTGATCATGCCTGTCTGAAGAACGTTCAAGGACACTTACCCGCTGTTCAAGAGTCTTTTGCCCGGCTTTAACCTCTGTAATTTCTTTTTGTAAAGCATTCACTTCCGGTACCTCCGTCATTTGTGACATTAGTACGCCCCCCTTTTATCTATCTCATACGTTTCACCTCCTTCGAGGCAAAATAAAAAAGCCTTATTTATTGGCTTCTGTTTGTTCCTCGTATGGTTGCCCTGTTACTTCCTGAAACTGATCCGGTGTAACATACGCAGCAGCCACACCCTCTTTCATATCGTCGATGGTACAATCGTTAAAACCCATTGCCTGCTTTACCATTGCGGTTGTCGCCCACTTGTAGAACAAGGCATAAACCCAGAAATTAAGATTCACTGGTCACCCCTCCTTCCAATTCCAATACTTTAAGCTTTAAGGCAGCAAGCTGTTTACCCATTGAAACATTTACTGCTTCAGCCTGCTTTCGTGCTATGATTTCATTTGTAAGCTGCATCCCAAGAGCTTGCTGGCCTTCTTCAGCTTGCTTTCTTGCAAGCTCTTCGACCGAAAGTTGTTGCCCGATCTTGTAAAGCTGATCTTTAACTGGATCGGGATCGGTAACTATCTCTTTTTTCAAGCTGTCTTTATATTCTTGATCAGCCGTTTCGATCCAAGTATTCTTTTCTTTATCAAATTTAGGCCGCCACATTCCCACACCATCAGCCGATAATGGTGGGATGTCCGTAGCGTTATCAGGCATCTTATACTCTCCGGTTTCCGGATCGAGTGATAATTCAGCCGGCTTTCCAATATAAATATTGTCGCTTCCGTAAGGGAATATCAGTTTCATGAAATCACCTTCCTTTCTTTAAGTTAGTGGAATATTTATGTCGATATAGTAACCGTTGGCCTTTGATTCGGTTGTTGCCATAATACCAGTAATTTTCATGTCGCCTGAAGCGTATACAATTATCTTGCTGTACCCAGTTGTTCCGCTGGTTGCAACCAATTTCACCACACCTTTACTTGGAGCGCAGGAAGTGGGTATGCTGCCGAAGACAATTTCCCTGTCAGTAAGAACATGACCATTTAAGTGAAGCGTATTCCCTACTTTTCGATATTGAACAGGTCGATCCCCTGTTTTGGCACCGTTTTTGTACGTCACATCTAACCAAGGAATATCAATGTCAGTAATAAGCTCCCGCCAACCCGTAAACTCACCTTCCTTGTGAATTGTTGAAATCCATGTACGGTTATCATAAGAGCGTGTGGCTACTATTTTTTTTAATCCTTGTGGCGGAGCCAAGTCAGCAGGCACATCCGATATATCATAATAATACCAAGCTGCATCATCATCACCAGGATGGTTTACAACGCCGGCACCAAAATAAAAGCCTGTCGGATAATCAAAAAGATTCTGCCCTTTCATTATTTTTATTCGTTGCCCGTCTTGTGTTGTCAGGGGATAGAGTTGCCCGCCATTCCATTTGTCCCTTTCCACTTGAGAAATATGGCGAATGCCGTTGTTATCGTGTTGGCGAAACGCATAATAGTCGGCCTGTTTCACATTATCAACGTTGCTAAGCCCGATCTGCTCCTTTGTAACCTCATGTGGATTATCTCTCCGGGCAGCCAGTTCATCAGTATATGCTTTAGCGTTTTCTTCAGCAGCATCAGCTTTGTTTTGGGCTCCTGTTGTCGTTTCCTTCGCATTCCAGTTAGTACGCTCTGTGGCTGTAATATGCCGGTCATTATCCTTTGTATGGGCGTCAAAATCGGCTTTGGAAGCCTGCAGTACATTGTCAACGTTACCGAGTCCTACTTGTGCTTTGGTTGTCTTGTGTGGGTTGTCAATTCGTTTTTCGTGCTTGTCAGTATAAGCTTTGGCATCAGATACAGCAGAAGAAACATCTTCCTTCGTTGCTCCGATCGTTTGCAACTCTTTCAGAGCCTGATACGCTGTATATTGATACCAGTTAAACCAGTCTGCCGGCGGGTGGTCCATCGGCTTATACCCTTGATCAATGGACGTTTGCGGCGGCCGCTGACCGGGGTTCCCCCATTCTGGTAATTCTTTTGTAAAAGGCATATGCTTCACACTCCTTAAATTGGTAACGGGTAATCATCTTCTGGCCGGAAGATGCCCCCCAGGGTCCCGCCGTCTTTTCCATCAGAAGAAAACCCATATTCGCTTGTTTCTTTGGTGCTGGCTGATGATGAAAAACAGAAAGTGCCGTTTAAATCCACATAAGCAACTCGAACCCCCGCAGCCACCGTTTTTTGAACGATGTTAGAAAATTGCGTTTCGCTCATTCCTACCTTACTTAATGCCTCGATCGGCGCCTTTTTCACAATGATTGCAGCTGGTTCATCTTGATTGTTCTCCTTGCTGCTCACAATATTTATTTCACTCGGCTTGCAGTTCAATGTTTTCGCCAGCGCTTCAATAATCCGGTTCGTTGTCCCGTCTGAGGCATTCCGGGCTACCTTTCCACGAATGAGCACGCGGTATATTTCATCAGTGGCCCGGCCCCGATTCTGAGCAACGTTATCCCCAAGAAGGTCCAGCGATTTCCCGCGCGCCGCGTCAATATCCCGCCATTGTTCCGCCGTTGTCAGTGAATTTTTTAATGCTGTCAATTGTTCATCAACAATTAAAAAAAGCTTCCCGATATTGCTCTTTTCGTCTTTCAAGAACGCATCAGTCAGCTTTCCTATTAAATCTTTGATCATATCAGATTCACCACTATTTCAGAGAAGTGAACTTGCGCAACTTCTCTCGGTTCAATTGTAATATTTGACTGACTGAGAGCCGCCGCATCCTTCCCGATTTCTATAGTTACATCTGAAACCCCATTCACCTGATATACAGCGTTAAAAAGTTGCGAAAGAATAACGTCATCACCCATCTGCGAGCCGGTAAAAGATGAACCATTTTCATCAATCCCACCAATTTTATATACGAGATTCTTTTTGATCTGATTCACGCCGTCAGCAGGAAATGAAGCGTTTGTTTTTAAATCAAGCTGCACATAAATCTTTACTTCTTTTGCAAAATCAAATTTGACATCATGATCCAAACCACTTGCATCCGTAATGACAACTGATTGTTCTCCGACTGTTTCAATACCAGCCGCCACGCTGTCAAACAGAGCTTGGGCCACGTCTACTTTTGTTCCCCCAAGAACATAAGCATGAATGCTTTTCGGTGGATTTCCGTCAGCATCCGTTTGCATGGTATTGTTCGCGACTATATTCGCTGAACGAACGCCCGAAACGGCAAGCAATGCCGAAATAATGCCGCCATTCGTAGAAGCAGAACTGCCCTCAACAGACTTTTTAATCCGTGCCCGGAATTCCGGATCAGATTCCTCGTCAGTACCGCCGGAAGCAGCTTCCGGATTATTCACTGAATAAACGCCTTCTAACGTCTCGGCCTGTTCAGTAATGGTATTGGCCGCGACATTGTTAATAATCCCTTTAGACAGCGACACAGCCGCACCTGTTCCCGTCCCATCATCCCCGATTACAACATCCTCGATTAGTTCGAAATAAATACCGGATTCCGTTGTATATTGGGTTTGTTCTTCTATGACGAAACCGGGTTCCCCAGTAAAAAACAGAGTAGTGACCGCCTCGGCTGCCGGCTCCCGGCTTATACCGAAATTACTTCCCAACCTGTCCAACTGAACGCCCTCCGATTTACTGACAAAGCCGCTATTATAAACTCGCTCTGCAATGTCCCAAATTCCCGCCAAAAACCAAGCAAAAATACGTAGGATAATGCCTAATGGCGTTTTGCTTGACGTATTTATATCTTCGCCAAACAGCTCCTTCGCTTTGTCCTCCATGCCGTCAAGAAGCTCCGAATAGGTCTGCCGTTGGAATCCTGTTTCATCAAGCAAGATCAACACCCCCCAGTTCGATTGTTTGGTCATCCTCTTTCTTCATTTTCAAGTGGACAGATAGGTTTCGAGTCTCTTTATCATGAGAAAACTCAACCGATTCAACGCTCGCAATGCGCTCGTCTTGTGTCACAGCATTAATAATGTCGTATTGCGCCTCTTCTTGGTCAAAGCCTTTCCCGAGAATGTTACTCCGATCCAAGCCGAAATGTTCATCCAGAGTAAATTCCCCTAACCGTGTTTTCAAGGTTAATTCGACTGATTGAGCAATTTCCTCGTTCCCCTCGACCATCTGAAGAGTGCCGTTTTCAAAACATAGATCACCGTCTACAAGCTTGAGCGTTTTCATCCTTCCCACACTCCTATGACTACCGGATCATTGATACTGTGCGTTCGTCGAGAATCAGGATCAAACGTTTTGTTTCCATCCAAGTTATCAAGGGATCTTTCAGCGAATGAAACAAAGACCGAGGAACCAACCTTTATATCAGGCTCAACATGCTTTAAAACTGGTGCATGTTCGATCAACGGGTATTCATGAAGGTATTCACCATCATTCATAAGGAACAACAATTGCAGATCAGCAGTATGCTTTTCCGCATTGTATTTCACAACGCGAGCCGGGGCCAGTGTATGGATAGATAGTTTGATTCTTTTCTCAAAAACATCGAAAAACCTCGTCGCTTTACTCATTACATCACCTTGCATTCTGTGAAAAAGTCTCTTCCATCAAACGAATGGGTGCCTTCTTTCACTCGATATTTTCCTTTTGCTGTTTTGCTGTTGATTTCAATAATTGAAGCAACAGCGATACGGTGCTGAAGAAGACACTTCACCTTATAACCTTTGAAATTATCTTCCTCAACCTGCTCAGGTGTCTCAATTAGCCCAGTGGCCTCTTCTAATTTGAAACGCTCATCATCGCCCTGATTAAGTGGGCGAATAACCGGTTTCCCTCGTCGATAGTACATAACGGCTCCGGCATCATGTATGACTTCTTCTAAATTATTTTCTATTAAGCCAGTCACCCGGTAACCCTTTTTGTACACCTTATTTTTCGGCAGGATAATGTTTTTCACTTTAATTCCGAGAACGCGCAGCAGTTTATCTACAATTTGCCTCGATGTAGTTCCTGCTTTAAAAGTAATCTTCATGTATCGTTTGCGATACCTAACCTCTTCCCGCGTCCCGTAATTCCTGACAGTCTTGTACGTTCGGCCGTTTTTGTCTTTCCTGACAGTAACAACCGGTTTTGCAAGCTTATATCTTTTTTTGACATAATATTTCTCAGCAGGATCAGCATTGGCGGTTGTCACTTTCATATGGGTATAATCGTCACCGTCTTTTGAATAGATCGACGTCACCTTGTCCAAGCCGCTCCAATTATTCAGAACCTTTGTCACTTTGCCAATCGTCAAAACGCCGTAGTCGTCCCGATAACCGGCCTGAACCGTTATCGTGCTGCCTTTTTTTATCTTGTTGATCGAATCTTTGCTAAGATTATAAATCTCAACTTTTGTTTCATTGGGTTTGAAATCATCATCAAAGGGCACTTCAAAATGAATTTCTAAATCCTTGTAATCAAATGTGATCTGCGAACTGCCGTTATCAATGGTTATCTTGACGACACGGCCAAACAGTTTTTTATTCGTCGTCGCCAATGTCATCCCCCTCCGATCCGTCAGCTACATCATCAATATAAAGAAACACGGTTTCCATGAAATTCTTATATGTAACCCGTGTTTCTGAATTTGATTCATCTAAAGGGATAAGGGCGGGAGCCGGCAGATTTTCATTTACAATGTCATCCCACAAAGGAACATTGAGTATAAGCTTCTCGCCCAGAACGATAGGCGTCATATCCTGCTCATATAAATCCAGTGAAAAACTATCATCGGATTGATTGTAATTTATACGCAGAATAAACGTGTCATCCGCTAAATCAAATTCGAACTGCTGCGGAATATCCTCTTTATCAAAAGGAATATAGTCCCTCGTAGCCATTTCCCGTACCCTCCCTATTTAATCCGCATCTTTACCCCGATAGGTATTCTTCTGTCAGGCCATGGATTGAGCCGCCTCAATGCGCTGACAGTAGTTCCGTATTTGCGGGCGCAGCCCCAATACGTATCACCCTTTTTCACCTTGTGATAAACCTTATTGGATTTTTTTGTGGTTTTTTTCTTGTTGGCCTTTTTCTTTTTCCCGGCTGTTTTCACCTTCTTCTTAACCCACGGGCTTTTTGCAATACGGATTTCTTGTAAAGAGATTGTTATCGCAAACCCGTTTGAAAATTCCCCTGTATCGCGGTCGATTTTCGTAATGATCACGTCTTTTGCGACCTTTCGCCCGGTATAGGTTAGGAGATTGCCTGCATATGCTTGCTTTTTTAAATATTCATAGTCGCTGTTTGCCGTCTTCCCAAGCAAATAACCGGAAACACTTGTGGTTTCCGGTTTTCTCTGCACATGGTCGGTAATCGGCACGCCTTTTTCAACGGGATAAGATGTGACTTCCACATCCGCCCCGTCTGATTCTTTTTCGTTAACAAGATTGATCTTCCCAAGCTTCGCCAATTAATAAACCCCCTCCGCTTGAAAAAGAGCCGCCAGGCTGTCGTAAGAGTCTTCCAGTGATTGGGTGATAGCCTTTGAAATATCAGTTTCAACTTTTGCACTTCCGCCCTCAACTTTTACATTGATAGACGGGCTGAATGTAATATTTACAGACGTTCCACCGCTGCTGCTTGCTGCTTTTTCTGGTGTATATCCAGTTTCAGCCCCAAGCTCTTTGCCGAGCGCAGCATACATTCCCAGTGATTGATTCCGGTAACGCGGTTCAGTCGTGATGACATATTCCCGCCAGCCGTTTTCCCCGAGTGCCGCAACCTGCGGGCTATTGATTACGCCGCCTGTCGCATACCCTCTGTACGGCCCGCCGTGCGCCATTGATACCAAGCCGGGATGTTTCATGATGCCGCCGTATCTGCTGTTCAGATAGTTAATAGACGCTAGAATTTGATCAACCGGATTTTTAATATTTCCGTGTCCTGGTTCTTTATGGGCGTTAAAGGTGCTTGGGATGAACTGCATTAACCCCTGTGACGGGTGGCCGGCTTTTGCATTGGAATCCCAATTGTTAACAACATTGGGGTTTCCGCCGGATTCTTTCATTGCGATTGTTTCGAGTGCTCCGGCATATTCAGGGCCCAATCCTTTAATATTCAGAGCTTGAGCAACCCATTTTTTCACCGCTTTGCTTCCGCCGCCCGAGAAACTTTCAGCATAACTGGACAACTTACCCTTCACAAAGCCCACGGCCTTATCCTTGATGAATGTAAAAGCGCCTTTTGCTACATCACCAAAGGCCCCGCCCATAGTAGGCGCTGACACACCCAACTGTTTCAGAACTTTATTAAGCAGCTTTGATGGATGACCTACATAATCAAATACATCTAATGCAATATCTTTCGCCTTGCTAACAACATGTTTTACGCCTTCCACTGCTGAGGTTGCTTTATCTTTAACCCATCCAAGCGCACCCGAAATACCACCGCCGACATTCCCCTTACTGTAAGCAGGAAGGGCCGCTAATGCAGCTCTTGTCTGTTTCGCAGAAAGAACCTCCGTTCCTTTTGGAAGGTTCATCATGGTATCCCTCGCTGGGCTCAAGCCCATTTGTCCGGATGGTGTTCGATAAAGCTCAGGGCCCGCATTTGATCCTGTGCCATCCCCAAGAATGGCCGGGCCTCCCGGATGGGAGCCTGTACCGTGTGCATATTTTGGCACTTTGAAATGTGCCGGCTTCCATTCAGGAATTGTAGGTACACCGACCTTCTCAAGGACCCAGTTCACTCCGCCAATTACTCCGTTTACTGCATCCGCCATTTTATCGGTCATTGAGTTACTGAGCGAGATAATTCCACTCAATGCATGTTTTGCCATGCTCTTGATTCCGTCACCCATCTTGCCCGGTAACGCCTTGGCTCCCTCGACTATATCAGAAAATTTGTCTGTGACTTTCTTCCATAGACTGTGAGCCAAATCACCAACCTTATCTCTAATATAGTGCCATCCTTTGATGATTCCATCTGCTGAATTGGATACTAGTTTTGTAACCATTCCGACCGCGCTAGAAAAAATCTGTTTCACGCCGTCCCACATCATACTGAAATTTCCAGTGAAAAGACCCTTGAAGATTTTCACAATCCCCATTATTATCCCTATCGCTCCATTGATAATGGCAATGATGTTTGTAAGGGCAGTCTGCACAATAATAAGCACTACTGGAAAAACTGCATTTATGATGTTCAGAATAAAACGAATTGCTGGAATTACAACAGTGGTGATGATATTTGCCAAGGCTTGCAGTAGTGAAACGACAATAGGTAGCACCATCTGAATGATCTGCACAATTTGCGGAAAGACCTGCTGGACCACCTGAATTAAAATTGGTAAAGCCGCCTGCGCAAGCTGCAAAATAATATTTGCTGCTAAAGTAAGAAGCTGGGCGACAACCGGGAGGACCGCCAGAATGACCTGCCCTATGATCGGAAACACCTGTTGCACCGCCGTTAAAATCAACGGCAGAATTTGCATGGCAATTTGTCCGATCGTTGATCCGAGTAATTGAATCAGTTGAACCACAATCGGCAGAGCCTGCTGGATGATATTCATAATCAAAGGAAAGACCATCTGAATTGTCTGAACCAGGATAGGCAGAACAGTCTGGATGATCGTAACGATAACCCCTGAAAAACTGCTGACTAATTGAATGATGATAGGTAAGACCGCATTTATCACGCTGAGAATGACCGGAAAAACAGTCTGAAATCCTTGAACAAGTAATGGCAAAATCGAACTGACAATTTGCAATACACTCGTCATTAATTGCCCTGATACCTGCATCCATGCAGTTAATAGCTGCTGGATCAATGGAATCAATTGTGGGCCGATCGTTGAAAGTGTTTGTGAAACGGCTGCGGCTAAAAGAACAAGATTTCCTGCAAGCTGAATGAACGTCTGTTGCATTTGACCAGCTAATTGCTGAAATTGCGGTGTCAGTTGTGCTACCAGTTGACTGAAAACCTGCTGTACTGTCGTGATAATCGGCTGAATGGCCGTGAATACCGTTGTCAGCACAGATTGAACAGTCGCCCACGCCGAATGAATTGCACTGCTGACCGCTTGGTTTGCATCTTTCAAACGATACAAATACCCTACAAAACTGAGGATCGCCCCAATTGCTATTCCTACCGGTCCGGATACTCCCAAGAAAGAAAGGCCAATCGACGCAATTATAGGCGCAATTATTGACACAATCCCTTGAAAGCTTGATAAACCAATCTTGAGTTGATTCATGAAGCCTTTAATAAAGCTGTTCAACCCTTCGGTTATTCCCTTTCCGAAAAAGTCGGTTACTCGTTTTCCTGCATTCTGAACAAATGAGGAAACAGTATCAACTGCCGTTTTGTAAGCAGCCTCAATCCCTGCGACTAAATGAGGGTGTGACTCGCCCAACCGATCCCATAATTTTAAGGATTCGGCTTGCATCTTATGAATTGCGGATACAGCAACCTTTTGTGAATCCTCAAATCCTTTCATAAATGCAGGTTTAAGCCCCTGTACCTCTTTAATCATGGTATGGAAGGCACTGACTACCGCAGTTTTTCCGGTATCCGCAAAGCGCTTCATGGCATCCGTAGCCGGTTTGAATCGCTCTTGAAGCTTGTCAAAATTCTTGTAAAGCATATAAATGCCTGTTACAAGCAAGACAATTGAGCCGGCGACTACATAGACTGTTCCGGACATGGCAGCAAGCCCCGTTACTACCGGGCCAATGAACATCCAAAGACTGCTCAGAGCCCCGAGAAACC
This sequence comes from Bacillus sp. IS1, assembly GCF_032461585.1. Classification (NCBI taxonomy): domain Bacteria; kingdom Bacillati; phylum Bacillota; class Bacilli; order Caryophanales; family Bacillaceae; genus Bacillus; species Bacillus sp. IS1. The sequence goes on from NZ_JAWCWR010000005.1 coordinate 73,114, forward strand.
CATTAAATAACCCTACTCCTATTGCCAAAGGCGATAAAAGCAGGGTTAAAACAGGGATGAGCAATAAAAATCCTTGGATCATTTTCGCCAGCACCGGATGAGCTTTGTTGAACTGAATAATCATTTTTCCGATCGCGGTAACGCCTTTATAAATTGACATGGCAACGGTTCCGAACACTTCAAGGGCTGGCTGAATGGCTTTTAAAAGAGTGCTGCACATCTGTTCCCAAGCCTTTGAATAACCGGGAACGGTCTGTGTGGCCGCCTTGTGTAACCCTTGGAATAGGAAAAAGTTTGTGAAGGCTGCGCCAAGCGCTACCATCTGAAAGCGCATATACCCCTGTGTTATCATGGCTGTCATATCTTGAAGCTGTTTCATATTTGCAGTAGGCCCGAGCATCTTCAAGGCCAAGTGTGCCGCAGTTCCCTGCTTCGCCATATTTTCAAGGGTATTTGAGACGGCAAGCCCCGCTTTGTTGACTTGGTATAACGGGTTCGCCATCCTGTCATAATTGGCAGCAATCTTTTCCGATTGGGTTGACATTGCCATAATCGTTCCGATGGACTGCAACATGCTCATGCGCATCATTTTATTATTCTTGATCATGTTGTCAGTAACCGCTTTATGCTCCCGGCCTAGCCTGTACACTTCATCCATGAACTGTTCATTTGTCCCGGTCCAGTTGTCCATTTCTTGCCCTAACTGAAAGAAGCCATATCTTGCCCGTATCAGCTCGTTACGGAAACCGTTCATTCCGTATCTTTCCTCATTCCAAGCCTGCCGCATTTCATTGACCATTTGAATAGTATCTGCTTCAAGTCCGCGTGTTGAGCCGCGCAAAAAGTCCATTTCCCGCCCGTAATATCGCATACCCCTGTAATCAGGTGCAGGCATGGCCGCCGCGCTTTGTGATGATCCCCCGTTAACCCGGCGCATGTCCACATTATGCAAATTGTTTCGCAGCCTATCAACTTGATCATTTGCATTGTTTAATGATGATTGGTCAACGTCGATGCTCACGCGTGACGGTATATTTTGCACTAATCTGTTCGTTTGTTGAATGGTCTGGTTTAGACTTTCCACATGAGACGTCATAAGGTCAAATGCGGGGCCAAGATTTTCAATTGTCCGCACAGCAGTTTGTAGCGAAGAACTGTCAAGAATCATGCTCATGTTCCTGAACCTTCTCTGCTCCCTGTGCATGTTGGACATTTGCGTTCGCATTTGAGAAAAATGGCCGGCCGCATTATCCGTATGATTAACAAGTCTATCAATCTGGCGATTTGCTCGTTCAAGAGGGGAGGTATCAACGTTTAATTCCACATCAATATGCGTACTCCGTAATGCGTCTGTCAACGTTTAACCCCCCTTATTTCTTTTTGTTTCGTTTGTTTTCTTCGGCCAGATGAATGTCCAAAGCCGCATTGGCTTCGAGTAACGTATCGAGGTCCATTGCTGAAACCTCCGTGAAAGAAAACTTCTCAGACATCACAAGCCGATACATAGGCCAGTTGTCACTCGCCCTCTTTTTGTAAAACTGCTTTGGTTTCGACGGTTTCATCGCTAAGAAAGGTAGAAACCTCATACATTAATTCATTGAATCCAGCATGTTCATCGAAGTATTCGAAGTTTACTTTTGGATTTACCACAACTTCTTTCATGTACAGCTCATACAATTGTGAAGAAGTTGGGCGGCCTGTGTTAATGTTAATTGCTTCATCTTGAATTTCTACCATCCGTCTTGTTCCTGGGTGCTGAAGAGTGTACTCGATTCCTTGGATTTTAACTGTTTTTTGTTTACCGAATTTTGACATAGGTTTTCCCTCCGATTGTTTGGTTTGCATATATTGAAAAGCAGCCCGAGTGGACTGCTTTTTTGCATTTGATTTTTTTCTTTTCGACATGATTAATACCTTACTGCTCTAAAACTGTATAATCGAAAACTTGAATTTCAAATTCACGATCCCCGATTTCGTCACTGAATTCTGCATCAGCAGGCTTTTTCACCATGGCTTCAGTGCCGCCGATTTTCTCTTGTCCGCCGGTAACCCAGATCGGAAAGGTTTTGTCCGTGTTTGCCAATCCATTTAAATAAGGCACAAACGGCGAACCCATGGAAAGAGTAAGCGTAATTGTGCCTAACGGATTGTTTTTTGTTGCAACGCTCACATCACCTTTAGCGCTGACTTTTGTCGAAAACTTTTCTTCGTCTTTAGCACACGAAACCATGGTACCCTCTGAATAACCAGTAACGATTTTCCCGTCGATATTCGTGTTGACCTCGTTCGCATCGTAAACATAAGCAGCCATTGACTATTCTCCCCCTTTAGATTGAAATTTCGCCTGTAATTGAGGCGGAATGAACCGCGCCAGCTAATTCGAACGTGAAAGAAAGGCCGTCATACACGCGATTTTTTCTGTTCTCGTCTGATACTTCAGAGCGTTTTTTTGTGCTGATGGTATAAACGGGCAAACCGTCTTCATCAGAAGCGACAATCCCATTTGAAAAGGCTTTTTGAAGTACATTCGTAACCTGAACACCCAACAATGAAAAACCGGCATTCGAGAACGGGATTTTACCGTTATTTGAGAATGCCGATTGAATGGATGTTTCAATATTTAATTTCACCCAGTCCTTGCCGTGCAGGACGTCAATGTACTCACCTGAAGCAGTAATTCCCTCTGACGTCTCGCTGTGGCCCGCTTTGGTCACATAAGCGATAGCTCCCTCTTTGTGGAGCTTTTGCAGCTCGTCCGCTTTCAGGTCTTGCGGGGTGACTCCCACAATGTTTTTGAACTTCCAAGTAACTGAACCCACTGTCAGGGAGCCGACGGCACCAACCAGCCCGGCGTCCGGATGCTCGCTTGTTATCGGATGATAAAAAACGATTGTCCGGTCCTTCCCAGTATAGGAAGTGACTTCTTCCCGATCTGTTACTTGCAGAACGAGGAATTTGTATGATTTTTCTTCCATCGCCTTTGCTGCTTCCAGCTTCTCGTCTGCCGTCGCATCAGCAAGAATGAGGAAGTGCCAATCATTATCAAAATACTCGTCAAAAGCATTCCGAATCGTAAATGTGGCAGCCGCTCCCGCTCCGTCGCTCTCCCCGTTCTCCGGGTTACCTCCGTAAGTACCGATGGCTACTTTTGATGGAGCATTGTCGCCCTGTGCATAAATAGCAGCAGCCTTTTTATATGCGGGTGTTCCTTCTGGGTAATCCGCTTTGACAGCTTCTATTGAGCCATATTCTTTATAGGTGTTGTGTCCGGCAACCTTCGCAAGAATTAGGGGTGTTCCTAACCCTTTAAGATTCGACGGTTTCACCAGGTCGATTTTGACCGTTACATCACTAAGTGGCATGTGTTTAACCTCCTATGGTTTCTATTTGCGCGGAATCAAAAAAATCCGCTTGTGTCTCGCCATAAGCCGCTCGCGTTCTAAGACGCATATCAAAGCCGTGACGACGTTCTGTGTCTATCGTGATAAATGTATCCCGATTACCGAAACCGTCGTTTCTCACCCACGCCAAGCCGTTGTCATGAAGCGTCTGGCGCGCGTCAGCAGTTTTGAAGTAAGAAGCTGTTTCTTGAGCAAGAGAAATGACTTCAATGTGACTGTTTGAAATCCATGTAAAAGAAAAAACCAGCTCAATGTCTTCCGTTAACACTCCTTGTTCCTCAACACCCCTGTGTTGCGGCAAATACGGAGAAGTAACGGTATACGTGCAAAAAGGGTATTCAGGCTGTTTACCTGTCCCGTTTGCTTCGATAACGACATGGCCGGTTTTCTCTTTAATCATTCTGAGAACCGTTCTGATTATGCTGTTGTAATCCATCTGAATTGCTCACCGCCTTTAAGATATAGGAATTGAAATCGGCGTATGTCCCGTATGGCGTCATTGCTTCCACCAAAAAGGTTACTCCATCAAAAACCACTTGAGCTTTGAAAGGGATTTTCTTCTGGAAGTACAGTTGCCTGTCCATCTGTGTAAGCCGTCCGCCGGATTGATAAATTAATTGCGCCTGCAATGGGACAATAGCGCCTTTTTCTTCCGATTCCACCGGCTTGCCCTCTACCCATTTTCCGAGATCGTCATAAAACCCCTCAGACGCCGGGAGCAACAATGTAAAATCAACGCTGTATTTCTCAATCAGATCACCGAACTGAAAGTGATTTTTCATTAGCTTTCAACCTCGTAATCCATAGAACCGATCATTTCCCCGGTATCTACTAACGGATTTGAAGAGCCTTTTTCCTCCGTTGTAAAAGGATGATTGGCAGGACTCCGCAAGTCTCTTGCATAAGTCTGCAGCCGGCCTTTTGCCAGTAATCCGACCGCGTTCATGATGTCATTAATAGAATCGCCGTTCTCTATGGCTCTATTGACCAGTTCCTCTACCTTTTGAACAATCTCAGCTTCATTTTCATCCCAGCCAGCCCGTAAGAATGACCGTTCAGGGATATTAATAAATTGTGTATCCTTCTTGAGATAAAGACCTTTGGCAGCAAGATAATTCCGCATGCGATCAGTTACAGCAATACGGCAGCCGAATTCATGAACAGCCGCGATCATTTGGCGGTCGCCGTCCAGAACACCGACTTTCATTTTCCCTTTTGGCTCAAGGTTCCTCAGTAATTCCGGTATACGGTTTGTATCCCGCACCCGGATATTTCGGCGCCCCATCTGATCACCTCAATGGTTTAAAACGAATTTTTTTGTATGGCCGAAAAAGATCAAACGCGGGTTTATACCTTACGTCATCCGCCGTGTATGTCTTGCTCATTCCGCCAATTGATTCAGCCTGGACGCCTTTCGGGCTATCCCGGTCTATTTCAATCATGAGAGCAATTCCTTTCTTCACAGGACCTGGTAATGATTCAACCCCGTCTGGTCCAACAAAAGAGTTATTACACTCTTCCTTAACGAAAGAAATTGCGTCTTCAAGGTCAATTTGTAGCTTCGCATCCTGCGAGGTGTCATCCTCGGGGATTCCCAACCGTATTTTTAATTCTGACAGGTCCATTTCTCTCAGTCCTTTCAAAGCACGGGTTCATATGTCGCGAAGCACCTGCAATTTATATCATTTGAGGGATCTCCGCTTTGTCCCGGTGCCGGCGCCCTCACAGATTTGCCGTTTTTATCTTGACCGAGATCAAACAGCTCATTTACAAACCTAGCCTGGCCTTCTAAATGAACATGATCCGCGTTTCTTCCCTCACGAACCCGCTCGTCACCCATGTTGTGCCATATCTTTTTCATGGCAATACCATTGGAATCAGCTTTCGTAGCTGCGTCCAGTGTCGCTTTCTCCCGCACTCGATGCATTTCTGTTCTGGCAATGCGCTGCGCACGGTTATAACTGACGCCCACATCAGCTTCCAGCTCCTTCGCTACCTGAACAAAGCGTTTCCGCTCAATAAAGCCGCGTTCAATTGTATGATTGATCTTCTGAACTGTCTTTTTACGGTCCGTTTCGATTGCTTTGAGCATATTTTTGCTTGTGATAGTCTGCGAGATTGACGCGGGCGCCGCCCATGCGACAGGCAATTTCCCTTTCGATGAACGGGACAATTTAAAGCCGACGGCCGATAAGATACCAAGCATGAGCCAGTTATACGATGACTCATAGGTTTCAGTCAGAAAATCAAGAACAGCCGTTTTAACCTTTGCAGAAAGGGCAGTAATCAATGATGCTATATCCTTCTTAATCTGAGAAAGATCATTACTCCGATTCGCGTCAGCAAGGCTGATTTCGCGCCCTTTATCAAGCCTGACAAACAGGGCAGTCAACTTGGAAAGTATTTTTTCGGAAGTACCACGAAAAAGCCGCTTCAGCTTCCGTAAAAACTCCTGCATCTTACGGGTTAACGGCTTCAAAAGCTCTTTTTCAGTTTGTTCTTTATCCACCGCTATCCCTCCTATTCGTCAGATGCTTTTTCACCAGCGTCAGCAGATTCTTGATTCTCTTCATCTGTTGTTTTGTCCGCTGCCTTTTTGCTGTTTTTTTCAGCTTTTTTAATGGGCGACTGTACTTTTTTGTATCTGTCCTCTTTCAAAAGCTTATTACCGTGTTCATCCTCAACAAACCAAGTTGAACCGGTATCAGTATTTTGAATCCACATAAAAAAGCCCCTCCTATTGTGGACGGGCTGCGCTTAATACCGCGAGCGCTTCCGGTCTTGTTACTTTGGCGCCGTACAAGTGAAGCCCTTTAACTGCATCAGCAAAACGTTTCTCAGGGCGATACGCCTCGACTTGGGTTGCTTGGTCTGCATAAGACCACGCCATGCCATGACCAGCAATAATCTTATGATTTTCTGTGCCACCCTCTGGTTTAGAAAGTGGAGCATTGTTTGATTTTAATACCGTGAATCCGGCAGCTTGTCCGATAACACCATTTAAAAGGCGTTGTTCTGAAGACATGTTTCCAGCTTTCACAAAACGGTCATCTTTTAGCATTAATCCTTCATACCAAGGCGTTACAACTACCCAGCGCCCCTGTTCCGGCACGTCTGCTTCATCCAATTTCACCGAAAGATCAACCAGATATTCGTACGCGTCGTTTTTTGTTGGTGAAACAACTTTTGTATCGCTGCCGATCGTATGAGCTGCATCCACATAATGAGAAGCAATATATGAATCAGCAGTATTTTTCAGAGCGTATGCTGCCTCTTGCATAGCCGCGTCCATCAACTTTGGATTTTGTTGAATTTTATCAACGTCATCAATCTGAAAGTTGAAATATTTTGACTGGTCAATGAGAAGCTTACGGCTTGTAGAATCAAGTGTTTGCGCGTTATCCATGTCTTGATTTTTAGTGTAGTCGCCCACACTAACGCGCCCCATATTGTTGATTGTCACAGAGTCACCAGCAGCAGTGATTTCTCCCTCGTAATCTCTGTTAATGACTCCCGTTTGACCATAAACCAAAGTTCTTTGTAAATTGCTCAGCAGTCTTGCACTCCATAATACCGGAATAAAATTATCTAATGCCATGTGTTTTTATCCTCCTATTGATTCTTATAAAGAGCTTGGATGCGATCCCAGTTTTGATTGACTTCCTCGGTACTCATCTTTTTAATGTCTTCTTCTGTTAACGGGGCTGATGCTCCGCCTGATGGTGTCGGCGTGCTGCCGTTCTTTTTGAAATGATCGTTTACGATGCTTTGTTCGAAAGTCTTGAAGGCTTCGGCCAAGGTATTCAAATTTTGTTCTGTGGTCGCATCGTCCTGACCGATAAAAAAGTCCACAAGATTAGTAGGCAAACCCTTTTCAGTTGCAATTGAAAGGGCCGTATTTCTCAACGACTCCCGCGTTTTCTCTTGCTCAAGGTTCTGGAATTTTTCCTGCAACTCACGTAATTGCTTTTGTTCCTCTGTTTCAGGAGGAAACCGCTTTGAAATCTCTTCCTCAAGTTTCTTCGGCAACGTATTTTTCTCATACGTCTTGATCGCCTCTGTCACCCTTGCATCAGATGTTGATTGAAGCAGCTTCTTTCCCTCGTCATTTGTTTCTAGGAAAGCTCGTACTGCATCCAGCGAGAGTTCTCCGCCGCTCGGCTGCGGTGCCGGATCGGTACCGGTTCCACCTGCTGGCTGGGCTCCCGGTGTTGGATCAGCCGCGCCCCCAGGTTCGGAAAAATGCTGAAGGTTAATGCGCAGTGGCAGCCTTTCTTTTTTCATGAAATTCATTGACGGACTGACTGACTTATCCGTGTTTAATCGTTTCATTTCTGTGTGTCCTCCTTGCCCTTATCAGTTGTCGAAGCCCCTAACAAGTTCAAAAGTATTTCGGTTGCTCTTTAACGCCTACAACGCGAAAAAAAGGCATAAAAAAAGCCGCGTTAGCGACTTTACTTAATGATCTCCCAATCCTCTGCAAGAATGTCAGAAACACTCGGAACCCACATAGCATGGTCACCCTGTGCGGTTTTTAACTGAAGATATGGACGGACTTTAAATAAATCCCCCTCATTCATCCCCCATGCTTCAGCCGTTTGCTTGTTACAAGGAATACCTTCTGGATAACCTTTTTGATAAACAGCAAACATCCCTTTACCATTCCAACCCGAGCGAAACGCTTTTTCACCTTGCTTCATCAAATCCAAAGCTTGACCAAATTTCATATTGTCCCTCCTAAAATAAAAAAAGCCCCTCATGAATGAGTTGCGCGTTTACTTGCCTTGTGTATATGTCTTGGGGAAAATCGCTGGTTCTCCTTTCGCTGAAGTCTTTTTCATATGAGATTCATCCCTCTTGAAAAGAGTCGCTTTAAGCTCAGCATACACCTCTTCAAATTCAGTGAGCTCATGATTTGCAGTAATTCCGAGCATCGTCAATAATCCATTGATTCTAACTTCTTCGGCAAGATCAGAAGTTTTCATTTCTGTATCCACCCTTTCATATGTCTTTTCAAAACATATTGGATTGCACGAATATATCTCGCCTTTACTGCCGCGTGTAATGTAGTCTTTCGGCATAGCAGCAATTGTCCCGCTTGATGTTCTGATTTCGTACCATACCCCTGTTTTTAAATCAGAGTGAGTAATAATGGTAATGTCTTTGCTATCTACGCCAATGCGGAACCAATCCGGCCATGTGTCACCTATTTTAAACGCTTCAAATTCAGTCGACTTCTCCCTGTACCTTGTCATTTTCATTCGCCTCCTGTTCTTCGTCGTCATCATGATTATCGTCAATGGTGTAGGCATCTGCTTCCGCTCTCATTCTTTCAATCTCAAAACGCACATCATCAATGAACGATAGTAGAGCAAGCCGCGTTTCTTCGCTTACCAGCCCTTTGAGTTCCGCAGATGCTTGAGCCTCTTCGAGAATGTTTGCTGGAAGATTCCGCTTGAATTGAAACCACAGCTTCAAATACGCGTCTTTGTCGGCCAGTATCCTTTTGGACCATGCCGAACAGAGTATCTTATACTGATACCGGAATGCCGCGGTCATTTTGCGTTCCATAGTAATTGCCTTGTGTTCCAGCGCCATAAGTTTATACCGCATGGCAACGCCTGTAATAGTGCCCCCGAAAGAGCCGTCAGAAAAATTGACCGTCTTCGCAAAACGTAAAATATTTTCTTCCAGCCGGTTCAAATGATTTTCGATCATGGCGTCGTTTATTTCCTTGGTTAAAAACTTCACGTCGCCGTTATCGTCGAAGACTTCAAACACGCCATTCTTTTTCAACTTTTCCATATCCTCATCATCGAGTGAAGCCCCTTTTACAATCAAGTATGCAAGCCGGAACTGTTCGATTTCGTTCGATGCGTCTGACAAAGTTCTGTCGTATGCATCAATTAAAGAAATGACTTTTTCAGTGTCGCCTTTCATTTCTTTATTGTTCGGAACACCAAACAACGGGCATCCATTGAAAAGATGCGGCTTCGTCTCAATAAGATCGTACTTCGCTTTATCAGACGACTTAAACGAATAAATGAACGTTTCATCGTAGAAATCAGCCCGATATGACTCGACTTTTTTGCCGCTCACCCACTCAAACACTGAATAATACCGCAAAGCATATGTGGGCTCTGTTATATCGTCTAAAGCGAGAATAATGCATTCCCACGGATCAACGTTTCGCAGGCATTCGTTTCCGTCTTCATTAACAAACAGCAGGCGGGCGCCGTAACCGCAGATGGAAGCCATTTTCCCGAGTTCGGAATCGGCGTCCTCAATGTTATTTCTCGTATTGAAAATACTCACTTGGTCTTTCAATTGCTTATCTTCAGTTTCATAAGAAATGGGATGTCCAAACATATAGCCTGTCTTAGTATCAATGATTTCAGAGTCAAATGAGTTGTTCAGCTTATTGTTTACCTTGTCATCAATACGCTGCACCTTATCGGTTCCCGCGCTGCCATAATCAATGATGGAACGTGTTAATATGGGAACGCCTGCCGGATCAGCCTTATATCTTGCATATAGCTTCATCAATTTTTCACGAACAGGGACGTGTTCATTAATCATCATCTTGATAATGTCACCGTTGATTCCACTCTGGCGAATTAGATTTATATATTCCTTCATTGGTCACTCCCCCTTTCTGTGTTTCGGCTTGTTGTGGGTATACAGAGCGTACCGGAGAGCATCCAGCACGTCGTCCCATTCCTTCACAGGGTCGCCGGTCTTGGGATTCCATACATACATGAAAATTTCTTTTTTGAAGCGCTCAACCTTGTCTTTCACGATGAATAATTCATTTCGCTTAAACAGCCGGGCCACTTCTTCAATACCGGATACGATCGCCTTATCAGCGTTCAGAGCTCGCAACTTCTCCCGCCTGAAGCGCTGCACATGCTCCGGCCGCGCAGAATCGCAGTAAAAATTAATATTGCCGTACCGCTTCTTTACGCCTTTTGCTACTTTCACCCAGTAATCAATTTCTTCATGTTGCTTGGTGTGTTCTTCGAGCAAATAAAAACACCCTTGGTCATCTTGCCCGATTACGACAATAGAACCCGGGTGCTCATATCCCCAGTCAACACCGGCGAAATACTTCTTGAAGTTGACGCGCCTGTTCTCCAATTCCTCAGAACTGATATAGTGAATGTCCTTATTGAAGTCCCGGTAAATGACTCCTTCAGACGCCACCCAATATCCGTTTATATCTCGATCGGTAAACATGCCGCTGGGCGTCGATGCCACGATACTCTCCACATACTCCGGATCAAGAAAATTGTTATCGAACAGCGAGAAATGAAATGATCGGATGTTCAGCCGGCCGCTCTTCAACTTTTGCCCGTCTTTGTCGATATAATCGGTTTTGACGGTGTGCATCGGGTTTTCGGGGTTTGTATCCATCATGACCACAGCGCCTTTATAAGAGCACCGGGAAATGACTTCTTTTACAAATGAATCATGCAGGGCGGTCGCCTCATTCAGAAACGCGCCGGCTGACGTAAACCCCCGCGCCTTTTTCCATGAATTTGCGTTTGCTCCGTCAAAGCAATATACCTGATTACCGAATATCTCAACGGCGCTCGACTTATTGAGTTTCAATTCCTTGCCGAGAATCTGTTCTAAATCATTCAGAACGTTCCGCCTGATAGTCCCCAGGTTCGCCCCGCCAATAACAAAATTCAATCCCATGTTTTGATACTTGCTGACGTGAGCAAGAAACGCCAAAAGGAGCACGAATGTTTTTCCTGCCCTCTTTGCGCCGCTACAAATTAAAATTTTGGGCTGCTCTTTTATGAAGCTGTCCCAAACTTCCTTTTGCTTTTTATTCAGTTCCATCGGCATCCACCATTTTTCTTAACATTGTAGCAATCTCATTTTCTTTGGTGTTTTCGTCGCCGCCGTTAATAGCCTTCTTGGTCTTCTCGATATTCAAGCGCATTTGTTCCAATTTAAGGCGCCGCTCATCTTGCTCATGCGCCAGCTGGTCAAATTGCTTGATCAAGCTCCGGAGCTCCCCCATTGCCCGAGATTGAGCATTCAGGAATGCCGCCTGCTTATCCCATGCGAATTGTATATCGTGCTGCAGCTCTTCCACAAAGTGAGCTTTTGAAAGACTGCCGTCCTCATTTATGCTGAGGTCACCTTTTATTTTAGAGACAATTTTCGTAGTATCGTTTTTATCCTGCACAAACATAATGCGTTGTGCCCGCAGAATGGCCGCGTATTGAATCTGAATTTGATCCCATATCATATCAGCAGGGGAACGCTCCTGAATCTCTTCCATGATTTCAAGCGTTTCTTCTGGCAGATACTTTGAGAAAAACCCATGCGAAACCGCGTTTCGATTTCTCTCCGGGGCGCCGCCGTTGTTCCCCAATGCATTTTTATTACCGGGTGGGGCGCCTGCCTTTTTTGTGTGCACACTTTTTTCAGAGGGTGCACCCTTTTTTCGTTCCCAACCATGCCGCTGCTTCCACGATTTAATGGTGTTCATTGACACCCCGTATTTTTCGGCAAGGTCCTTGTATTTCATGCCTTTGGCGTAATCCTTATACGCCTGAATGTGCTTTTCAGCCATCTACATCCACCGCCGCCTCCTTTTGAATTGAGTTGTTTTGGAAAAAAGATATTTCTGCCAAGCCGATTTACGACGATGGTACGGCATCTTTAACCAATTCAAAAACATCATTGTCCTGATTATATTTGATGGTTAATGCCATGCCTTCTTTAAACCAAATGATTATACTCATATGGCCATGTGGCCTATAGTCAACATAGAATGGCTTTAAATGAGGATGCCTCGCCATAAATAACATATATATTTCACCGTAAGTCATAAGAAAATCACCTCGTTTCATATTTTCTCTCAGCGCTGTATATTCTCTCTAAACCGACGCCGCACTCAGACCGTTAACCGCCGATAGTTTTTCTGAGATTTACCGGAATCGGTTTACAGAGAACATAAAAAGCCCCAAACCCAATAAGGGCATAGAGCTTAATGATCACTATATGAAATTGGTGGGGACGCAGGAATATTTCGCCTCCCCGTCCTGCCTTCCAGTTTACACTGCGGATTTAATCTGATTCAATAATTGCAAAAGCTGACACGTTTCGCACATTTGGCACAAATGGCACACAATATCATTTTTAATGCGTCTGACTGTTTCGCGGGAAACGCCAAGATGCAGCGCGATTTCACGAAACTTCATCCCTTCTAACATGCAATCAAAGACAATCCGGTTTTTTTCGTCCTCTATTTCTTCAGTAGAGCGCTCAAGAAAATCAACGATAGTTTCGTATTTACGGAGCCGCTTTTCCCGACGATCCATCTGACGTAATTCCGCCTGGCTTATTCCGGCTGATCCTCTCGGCATTCCTGCTTCGTCACCGTAAGTAGCCACAAGCTTCTGCCCGGTAAACTCCACTTTGTTGAGAATGCGGCTTAATCGACTGATCTCCCGCAGCATAAAATTATAATCACGAATCCATTCTTCGATTTCCCAAGCCATCATTTGATCAGACATTATAAACTCTCCTTTTGCCCGTAAATAGAATATTTCTCATTCCAACCGTTCTTTTTTTGTTCTGCCAGATATTCAGTTTTAGATACTTCCTGAATTGTTAGGCCGCACTTTTCCATCAAGAAACTTTTCATATTCTCGAATAAATCTTCTTTTCCGCACAAAAGATTCACGATTTTCCCATTTTGATAGGCGAATCCATACTTCACACCAAACACTCCCTTTATTTGCGTCTCAAAGCGCCACCCTTGCCTCTTTTAAGAGTTTGCATATTTTGTCCCATCATCCGCTGCCAAAAGCGATCTGATCGTTCAGAAACGTTTTTATCTGGCTCCTTTTTCTTCCGCTTCATGTCATCCCTCCTGATAACAAAAAACGGACACCAACCAGAGCGCAGAAAAAATTCTGTGCAATGATCAGTGTCCGCAGGCTTTCCGTCTTGGACGTATTTATTTCTAAGCTCATTGGCTGCGTAATGCCAGCAGGCTCATTTTTAACTCTTCATATGCTTATATTTTACCATAATCCGGGTTTAATAGGGTTACCAAACCATTAAAGACCGGCTTTCTCTTTATATTGCTCCCAAAAGCCGTTCACTTCATCCAAGTACCTTGTGGCCTCGGAGCTTTTGGTTTCAGCCTCTTCTCGAATTGCGTCAAAAGCCTCTTCGAATTCATCGGCAGGCGTCTTTAATATCTGGTATTCGTTGGTAGCGAGGGCAGTCGCAAGAGCGACAGGATCAAGACTGTTTAACGGGGCCCATTCTCCCTGCCAATTCCCTAAGCTAACACTTTTCCGTAGGCTCTCAAAAGCCGCAGCCTGCTCTTTTGTTAATTGTAACATTGTACTTTCCTCCGATTCTTCTTTGAATTTATCTTACTTCACAATGAATTTTGCTGATTCAAATGTTCCGATGTAGTTCCGCTTGCCGGAATCAGAGTAGCAGTCAAGCTGGATGACATAGGTTCCCTTTCCGGTCTTATTCCGGATCGTTTTCACGTTGAATGATTTCAGAGGCGTTGCCGTTTTGAAGCTGCCCCGCTGTACCAGATTCGTATCAGTCAGCCCGCCGCCGCTGCGCTTCTTGTATACGCCGGCCGTGTAATAAAGTGTTCTTGAGCCTTTTTTCTCGGCTTTCCAGTCCACCGTTGAGGCGCCGGCCGTGTAGGTCGCGGCATCCGTAAACACCCGGCCGCTGTACCCGGATTCGTTTTGCCAACCGGACCATGCGGCAGAAGCAGACGGCGCAACGGCCGCGGCTCCCAGAAGTAATGCTGCTGATAGAATGATTGATTTGAATAGCTTTTTCATAGTTATTAATCCTCCGTCCTTTCGGATACTCCATTTAGTTTTTCAGAAGTGAAATGAAACGAACTGCAAAAATTGACATGGAAAGGCTTGCGGCACTTCTCACAATCCATTTCGAATTCGCCTGACATCTCGTATTCATCAAGATAAGAGTCATAGTCCATTAAATACTCGCAATGCGGGCATTTGATTGCGTCAATCACTGAAACTGATTCATTTTTCTTCATTTTGTTTCCCCCAATCCCAGAATCTCTTTCATTTTTTTGACCGAATTCATGCTATTGAACCAGTCGCCGTTCTTCAATTCCAACCGAGAGCCACCGGGAATTTCTTTGATGGCCGCTATATCCTCTCTGTCAAAAGCCCATATTATTTCCGAGCCGCGCCAGATTTTAATGTCTTTGCTCATTTTTCTTTCGTATTCCCTCTGAATTATTGGGTCGGCAAATATTTCCGGTTGCGCTTCAGGTTCTAATTCCGCAAATACTTGGTCCATTGATTTAAAAAGAACAGCTGCCGTCAAAGGTTCATCATTCGGCTTTTTGGCTGTTATAGCCATCATGGAGCTGTACGGCTTAGGGAATAATGTAGTCTTCATTCCGCACCCTCCTGATTCAAAATGATCTCTTTCAGATCATTCAATTCAACGACAAAATCATTGAAAGCCTCGTGCAACGGATTTTCCTTCCGCGATATGGCACCTGCTCTTCTCTCATATACACTTATCAGCCTTTCAACTTCTTCTAATGGTGTCTTCAGCTTTTCGAAATCCCCCTTCACTACCGCTTCAACTAATGAATAGCGAGGAATATTGTTTAAAGGGGAATATTCCATATTTCCGGCGTCTCCCCATATTCCGTGAAAATGAATGATTTCAGAAATAACCGAATCTTTATTTCCGCCAGCAATCTGCAATAAATTAGTGAATGCCTTATATTGTTTTTCTGTCAATTTAAGCTTCACACCGCGTCCTCCTTCTCTTCCGGCGGCCACCATCCACGAACCAAGTACCCACTGATCGCCGCGGTAACTGACACACAATTTAATCTCAAACTCTGATTGTCGAAATAATACGCCAGAATTATTCCTATGGAATCGGCAACGGCCGACATTATGAGAATTATCAACACTCTAAATGCAAACTTCATTCCGTCACCCCCATAAATAATTCACGGCAATCACAGCGCCGTACACGATCCAAGAAAGGGCGAAAAACAAGATTCGCCAGTTCTGCCCCCGGATCATTTTGTTTTGTTCCTTAATTGTCCGCGCTAAATCCTCATTACGCGTTTCCAGTTCGATGCATCTTTCTTGTAATTCTTCGTTTTCCGCTTGCAGTTCTTCGTTTTCTGTCATTGTTCCGCGCCCTCCTTCATCGTCTCTTCCAGTAAACTTAAATCATCAGAATCTATCGCAAGAGTTTGTTCTCCACAAAAAGGGCAATAAATTTCGGACGTGCTGGCAGGCCTTTCTAAGAATGTCCATTCCTCGCAGTCGTCGCAATAGTATCCGATTAATGTTCCATTCACTTTTGGCATTCCGTGTCCACCTTCTTCCGCCGCATCGAATTGACAAGCGTTTGAATCTCTCTTGTGATCCGCTCGGCCTCTTTTGCGCCTTGATCTATCACATTGAGTCTGTTTCGCTTTCTATAAATCACCGCGTCATGCATGACGTTGTTAACCTGTTCGCTCAATTCATCAAACAGATTGAAAAGTTGAATTGATTTATCTTTGTATGCCATCACTCCGCGCCCTCCAATAACTCAGGATCTTGGTAAATGTCTCCGATGACTTTATTTGTCGCCGTCTCAGAAAACAACGGTCTGCACTCTTCTTTTTTCTCATTGACGATGCACCATGAGCCGTCAATCATTTTCACTTCGCCTATGAATGGCTGCGGGTCATACAAACCGCCGGGCGCTGTTTCCTCCTGTTTAACGATATCGCCCGCATAAATTCGCTTCAGTCTCGAGTGTGTTTGAAACTGATCAGTTCCATTCATGAGAACGGATTTTCCGTCTCCGCTGTGTGCGATCACACCATAACCTCTTAACCATACGGACCATCCGAAAACTTTTCCTTCAATTGAACCCAATTCACCGATGGAAAGGCATATGCCTTCATCACCGCAATAACACATCTGCTCGCCGTCCCAAACTCTGCATGCTTTGTTCATAGGAGCGAACCGTCCATGATAAGGACTTCAATGTCCGGATTGTTGAAAGTCCCTGAGATATAGGTGTAAGACATCAGCTCTCCATCTTCACCCTTTACTTGCGAATACATAATGAGCGCATAGTCTCGTTCCACTTCTCGGATTTCATCGTCTTGAAAATTTTCGTAATCGTCCGTGTCAGAAATATACTCGTTGTAAATCCTTTCAGCATCCGCCTCGTCTTTCGCTTTGATAAGCGCGTAATATGGATCATGGATTTCATAGAATTTCATTGTTCTTCCCCCTTCAATAATTGAGCTGATTTGAGAATCTGTTTAAAATGTGACATTGCATGGTCCCAACCGTCGTAATGACAGGGACGATTTAGTCTCTTGATGTCTTCCCTACCTGCTTCCATTTCATTGAACCCTTTGATGACTTCTTTAATACTTTGATTGTCGTTCAGCGTTTGGATAGCCGCTTCCAGATAGACTGCCTGGTCAAGAGTTTCTTCAAGTGCATGCTGCAACCAGCCGCGCAGGTCATAGGCATTAACTTGGACGGGCTGGCCGTACTTGGCAAGCCCCTTTTCCTGTTGTGCGTTTAGTTTGCTGATGACGGCTGAAATGATCGGGTTGTCGGTGTGGTTCATCAGATAACCCCTCCTATTGGTGTGACGACTGAATAAAGATCATCTGTTCCATCAATGATGTCAATTTCATGAATTCCGCCTTTATATGCCCCTGCTGCTATGATTCGGAATGCAAACACCGTTAATAACTCCTGCCTTTCAGCTTTACACCCTGCGAATTTCGGATTAGGCTCGTTCCGGAAACCGATACGCTTGTTATCCTCAACAATCGCATCCCATACATCATCCCTAAACTGAATGACATCCACCTCTAAACCTCGATTACGAATGCTATTGATTACTTTGATTGCCGCTGATTGGATTTTTTGAATATCCATCAATACCCCTCCTGCTGCCGCTGATGATTGACGGCGTTCTTGTCCATGTAAGCCGCTTCGATTTGCTCCCATTTAAAACCGAGCTTGTTGCCTAATTCAAAGAAAGTCGTGAATAAACTGATATATGTCCGCTTTTCTACATTGCTGAAATGGAATCCATAAGCAATGGATAGCAAGCAAGAGAATGTTTTTGCTGTATCAAACCCTTTTTCAGAAATTAAATGCTGCACGACTACATCATCTATGGTGTCAGTGTCATTCCAGCCAAGCCGGTTCCCGATGCTCAAGATAAAATGCAGGCAGTCCACGTATTCCTCAAGCAATGGATTTTTATCACGAAAAGCCGTTACATAAGCCGCATTGCAAACAGGACATATTTCATAATCCGGATCTAATAAGTGTTTAAAATCATCTTTGTTTAAATATTTTCCGCAATAGTGATTTTCACATCGGAAAAAGGATGCATTTTCAGGAGTCGCTCCAACAGTTGTTGATAATTTTGTTCTTGGCTTTTGATTATTACTCCAATGCTTAAAGCCGCGCCATTCATTCGCACACTCGGCCAGTTCCACTTGTAGAGCAAGAATGAGGTTCGGTAGCAAGTCCTGTCCCTCAAGCCCCTTTTCTTTGATGATCCGATCATCAAGCACCTTTTGCATTTCAAACATTTTTTGTAGATTCATTGTCCGCTCTCCTTTGATTTAATTGTGAGCCGTGTTTTACAATCCTTGCTGACCTGTTGCAATTCAGCAGTGAAACAGTCAAGACAAATATTTTCTTGTTTTCGATGATCGCCAGTGTTTTGTTTTAGCTTTTTAATGTCTGATCGCAGAGCAAACCTTAAAGGCTTTTCAAAGATAGGTGCAGTATTTTCATGGGTATCTAATCCGCACGTTTCACAACATAAGCTTTCCATAATGATTTTTCGCTCCCTTATTTCCGCCCGCCGACGGTATTTTGTAGAAATTCATGCACATGACACATAAGTAGCATGCCGCCTGTTTCCGGTCCGTGCTTTTCACGGAAGACAGCCAATGCTTGTTCGAAAGCCTGCCTGTAATCCTGTTTCATGGCCTTCCCTCCTAATTAGCCTTTAGTCTTGTAAACTTGGTCATATGTTCACTTACGCAGAATTCAGGAAGGTTTGCCCTGACAAGCTGCTCGGCGAAGGGCGGCGGAACTGCGTTGCCACATCGCTCAATCTGTTTCTTTTTCGAATACGCTACGCCGTTTATATCTCTATCAATCACGTAATTAGTCGGGAATCCCTGAGCCGCAAATAATTCATGAGGCTGAAGCATCCGCATTCCGATGTCAGCGATCTGATAGTTTTCGCCTTTAATCGTGACCAGGCCGAATCTGTCTTTTGTGGTGACTGTATGCAGAGGGTCACTGAGAGCCTGCCCCGTATCTGACCCGTAATATTTCGTCAGGAAAGCCCTGACTTCGCCAACGTGCAAGCCGCCCGCCGTTATTGTAGGCATTGGGTTCGTCACCGTTTGGCCGTCTCTGCATGTGCCGCGGAGCTTGATCAAGTGACTTGTGGCAATGGCGAATTTATTGCCGCCGGCCGTTATGGTGCCGAGTGGTTTTTTCAGATCGAGTACCCGCCGGCCTTCCGGATCGCCGTATCCCATTTGAATGAGTGAATTACCGCGCTCCCCTATAACAAAAGGTTTTTTACTGTCAACGACAAAACGTTGTATGCCTCGGGCGATGCGCCGCATTGTATTTTCAGAAAGAGGCTTTTTCCTGTTGAAAATCGACGGTGTTTCCAATGACCAGTCCATGATCTCGGAGGCAGTCCGCCACGGTTTAAGCTTTCCGGATTTCACTGCTGCGCTTTTTGGGTCGCCATGTGTCGGCTCGGGCCATATGATCGGCCGCCCGTCCCGCCGTGCGATTAAGAACAGCCTTTTCCGAATTGTTGGGGCGCCGTAGTCGCACGCCTTCAGCTCTTTCCATTCGACTTTGTATCCGTGTCTGTTTAACGCTCTGACAAAAGAACGGAACGTATACCCCTTTTTGTCCGGGTCCGGCCTTCCGTCTTTCCCAAGAGGCCCCCACGTCTGAAATTCCTCGACGTTTTCAAGAATGATTACCCGCGGGCTTACCGTTGCCGCCCACCTGACCGCTACCCATGCAAGCCCCCGGATGCTCTTCTCGACGGGTTTGCCGCCCTTGGCTTTTGAAAAATGCTTGCAGTCCGGGGAGAACCAGGCTAAACCAATCGGCCGCCCCTTGGCTGCTTCCCTCGGGTCTACTTCCCAAACAGACTCACAATAATGTTCTGTATCAGGGTGGTTTACTTGGTGCATGGCGATGGCCGCCGGATCATGGTTAATCGCAATGTCCACCGAAAGCCCGGTAGCCAATTCAATTCCGGTACTGGCCCCGCCTCCGCCCGCGAAGTTATCGACAATGATTTCTCTGAAAAGTCCCAGTTGCTGTTTAATCATCCCTTAACCCCCGATCAAATTCGGCAGCACGGAGATAGTGAAGAAGATGAGTCCCACGCATGCCCCGACAAGCCAGATATTTGTTTTATCCCGTTTAGCGATAATGGTATGATCGCCAATCATTTTCAGATCGTCAGACCGAGCGACAAGCGTCGGGATGTAGTCCGGGTGAACCTTTAAAAGCTCGGCCGCCTGCTCGACGGTCATTGCTTCGTCCTTCGTGGCCTTCACGTTCCGCTGGAGTTCTACTTGTAATGGCATCATTCCGCATCACCCTCCAATCCTCTGCCTTCAAGAAGCTCCTTCGCATATCGGGAATACCTTTGAATTACCAATTCAGGCGCCGTTCTCTCTATTTTCATATTTGCGAACTGATGAAAGGCTTTTCTGAACCTGTCATTCTCTTTTGTAAGCCGCTGAATCTCTTCCTGCGCCTGCCGAAACTGAATGACCGTGACATCCTGCTGGCGCTGGTGTTCCTCAATGATTGCCTGCTGTTTTCTCATGTAGCCGATCATTATGTCTTTGACATAACTCTGCTCAATGATGTAGCAAGGTCCTGCATTTATATCGAGTGGCTTCAATTCCTCTTTTGAAGCTAAATGCCACAATGACAAGTCGCTTATAATTTCCTGTAATTTATCCATGCCCGTTCCTCCCCCGCAGGGGAAACCCCTGCTATTTGAATTTATGGCCGATCTCGTAATCACAACGAGCCAGGCCGCCTTTTATTGTTTGAATGATTGTTTTACCATGTTCCGGGGCGTCCATTAGATGAGCAGTCCCTTCGGTGCCATCTAAAACGATGATGCGGACTTTCCCCGGCTCGATGCTTTGCTGAATAGTTGTTTCATGATTTTTTATTTCTGTTGGCTTGTTCACTCTGGCCGCCCCCTGTGCTATGATAGAAGTACCAGTTCATATCAAAGCTCCGGGGCCTCGGCTTCGGTGCTTTTTTCGTTTTATGACGGCAGGCGCATCGTTAAACCGGCAGATGGCTTTAATTCCTCGCGGTAGATGATCGGATGCTTTTCGACGTATGCCGCCAACTGCTCCGCCGTCATTTTCCACCCCTTAACTGGACCAGGCTTGTATGGATCGATTTTTTCTTGCATAGCGATAACCTCCTGAATTGATTTTGGGAATTTCTGAACCTCCAAGCTTTTTGCAATCCGCTCCTATGCGGCTAGCGCATCGCTTGTAACTGGAACAGAGCGTCATGCAGGCCATGAGCTTATCTTCTTCCTGCACCCACAACGGCCGATCGTCTGCGATTACCACGTTTTGCAGTGGTCTTCCCCGCCTTTCTTTTGAGTTTTTTCAGCTCGTCCAGCTCAATGAAGCCGAGTGACTTATCCAGTGCCAGCACCTTGAGTGGCGTATCGTAAAGCCGCTCATACAACTTGCGTTTGATGGCAAATTCCTTTGTTTCAACGCCCTTGATGTCAATGATCTCGATGCTGCCATCCAAGTTATGAACCTCAAAATCTGCAATATATTCAATCTTCCGAAAAGTCTTGTCGTTCTTTTTGAATGCTTCTTGAAGCAGGAACCGCGGCTGCAGCTTGAAATCTTTGATCTGCTTGCTCATCTTGAGCCATTTCAGCTGCTCATAGTATTTGGCTTCGGCCCGGCTATCGAACGTGATGCCGTCCATCTGCGTTTTTCTGGCGCCGTACTTATTTGCTGGCATGCGATGCCTCCAAAAGCTCAGGATTTTGGTGAATATTGCCGATGACTTCTAAATCAACATGAGCTACAAATACAGTAGTCAAGCCTCGCTTTATTCGCTTGAATCTAAAACCTGGCACCTCTTTTGTCCAATAGATCCCGTCTGAAGCATGTTCAGCCACTTCTTCCTGCCATAAAACTTCTAATAGCTCATTTGAATTATCACGGTGGTTCCTTACAATGTCTCCCTCATAAATCTCCCGGCCGTTTTTGTCCTTTAATCCAGTGAATTGCCCAACTGTTTCCTGCCTCACACTGTAAGCGAATGGAACCCCAGCTTTATTAGAGATATAAGAACCAGGATCAATGCCCATGCTCTTAATTCTTTGTTTAATGATTGATAGGTTCCCGCAATACCATTCTCCGTTGATGCCCATTCCTCGAAACTTAACTTCTCTCATTCTTCCGCCTCCATATCTCTGACTATTTCCTTATCGGCCCGTTCCCGCGTGCGTTCGTTACCTACCGTCAATTTGTTCCCAGTGCTGAATCTGCTTTTCCTTGTATGGCGCCGTGAAGATGATGGCCGAAAGCAGAATAACCGCTTTAAGCACTGTGCATCAGCTCCATTTGTTTGATTTTTTCCTCAAGCACCCGGATCGCCGGGGTAAGGTCCTGGCCGGCCGTTTGCTCGGCGGGCCCGAACAGATACATACCGCCGGATATCATAACGTTTGTTTTCTCTTTCATAGCAATCTCCTATTCGTATAGTGATTGGAGCAGTAGATCATTTTCCTGCTTGGCTTTTTTGCTCCTGATTTTTTCATCTGGCATACGAATTGGAAATGTCATTTTCTCAATCCGGCTGCTGATACGCCCTTCAGGATATTTAAGGTCTAATTCATCAATGCTCAGATTACTTGTGAAGATGGTCGGTTTCTTATTTTGCAGTCTGTAATCAAGAATGCGTGTGAACGTTTCCTCAACCCAATCGCTGACTTTCTCAACGCCTATATCGTCCAAAATGGCAAGATCAGCCGTTTTGACAGCCTCGATAATGTCCGAGCTTTTCACCTTTGATTCTCCATCAAAGGTTTTTTTGATTTCACCGATTAGATCAGCAGTAGACGAATAAAGAATCTTCATAGGGCTTTCCGGCTTATCATGCATTTTTATGATGGCCTGTAGGATACTTGCAGCAAGCCGCGTCTTCCCGCTGCCCTTCTCATGACTGTGGAAATAAAGTCCTTTTCCTTGCTCGCGCATCATATCGAATTTAAGCACATAGTTTTTTGAGGCCCTTTTGGCATTGGCTGCCCGCTCTTTAGAAATATCCTGATCGTAAACATCAATTTCAAAAGAGTTTAAAGTGACATCCTTAAATTCTTCCGGCAGCCGGGCGCTGAGCAGTTTATTTTCTAGCGCCTTAACAGCTTTACAAGGGCACTCTTTCATAAACTCAGTGTTTTCTTTGTGATCCTTCACCCATATGAGCCCTGAGCCGTCGCATTGTTTATAAATGCAGTTTTCCTCAGAAATCACAGTGAGTGTCTCGTATCTTTCCTGAGAGGCCCTTTTCACGGGCAAGCGCTTCGAGTCTTTCAACTTCTGCGCTAGATGTGGATTGGCTTTCTCCAACTGCTTTAGGGCGGTTGCTAAACTGTTCATGATTTCCTCGTCCTCCCCGGTTCATTAATTTCATAAGTCCCTGCCGCGCTTTATGGTCACTCGTTCCCCGCAGAATACCGAGTGTGTACGCTTCTTTGCGGTCGTCGTATTTCTCGGCATGCTCCCACATAGCGTAATGAAGCTGATCGACGCTGTACTTACTCATTTTTTCAATATGGTTCGCAAGCAACTTCGCGGAAATTTTGCAATGTGAACGTGTAAGCCGGATGCAGTCAAGATATTGAACGAGTATGCCTTTTTTGATGCCTTCCGGAAGCGCGCCCATTTTAATAACCATGTCAGCGAATTTTTCAATTTCTTTTTCACTCGCCAGATTCATATTTTTTAATTCTGCTGCACTTAATGCGTCCTTCAATGTGTCTTCGTTGCTGATCTGTTGCGGCATTAAGTGATCAGCGTAATCAGGAATGTTTTTGAATTTACCTTGGTCTTGCATGTCCTCACCCTTTTTATGTTCTTGTTCCGAATCCCCGGTTTCCACTGGCGGAAATGAATCTGCTTTCTTTCCGTAATTCTTTATGTTTTGAAGCTTCTCATAATCAACAATCGTGATAATAGTTGCTTTGTTCTGCTTCATTCGTCTTGTTTTGATCAATCCTGCTGTCTCAAGTTTGCCGAGAGAGTACCGCATTTTTTTAAGATCAATAGATAGGTCCCTCGCAAGCTCCGCCACATTAATCATTGCTTCACCTGTTTTTAATGATCCAACGGGAGCGAAAACGGCCTCTTCGAGCAAACACATATAAAGAATCTTTTCGCGCCTATTTGCAAACTGCTGGCGGGGCTGAATAACATACCCCATGCCTTTCATTTCCAAGCCGCTCACCTACTTCCTTTCACACAGTGCTGTCATGCCGCTGATGCGGACTAAACGCAAGCCCGGTTCATTTGTTCGGATATAACCCTGAACATAATCACGGAACAGTTGCGCCCGATTAGGCGCCCCTTCTGTCATCCACTTGTAACAGAAGGGTATGCTAACCTCAATCAAATGGCAGGTCATTTTCGCTAATGTCTACAGGCTTACCGTCAAAGGGATCGACATCCTGCGCGCTTGGCTTTTCTTCTGACACTTCGACATCAATGATTTCCGGCTCTGCCATTTCGTCAGTAATATCAACCCGCTCACGTTCCTCGTCATCCTCTATAACTGCCTTCTGCATTTCAACTGAGAGAATCCCCCATTTACTAAGCATAGATTTCAGAACGGTTTTAAGCGCCATTGCATCCCAATCCTTACCCCATCCAAAATCTGATTTACTGAATTTCTTTTTGTGTTTCTCTACTTGCGCTTTTGTCCAGTAGACTGTTTTGCTGAAACCGTTCAGTAATTCGAAGTAGGCGGCGTAGCCCTCCACTTTCTCAGATGCTCGCTTTTCAAAATCAATTTCGATTTCTTCTGTTAACGGATTCCACTTCTGAAGCTCACCCTCGTGAATTGCTATGCAGTTAATAGATTTGTATTGACCTGTCCGCAACGCAAGCTGGATATATCCTTTGTATCCAAGCTGGAATTGCGCTTTGCCGCTATACGGAACTATCCACGCATAGCCTAAATTTTTATCAACCGGTAGATCAAGCGTAGCCGCCACCATAGCCGCAGAGATAACAGACATTGGCTCTGCCTTCTGAAGCATCTTCTCGCTTGTGTACAGACTCAGAATGGATGCAGTGAACTGGGGCGCCCTTTTCCCTAAGACCGTTTCAAACCGATTGATTACAGCAGGTGAAGAAAGCAGGCCCTTCATCGTTGTTCCCTGCGGCTGCCCTGGCACGTTATTTTGTTTTTGAATGTTATTTTTAAGTGATTCATTTGTAGCCATATTTAGCTAACCTCCTTAATTCCAAAGCGTCTGTATTGCACTTCTTTTGTGACTTTCTCATATACATCTGGAAACTGCTCTTTCAGTTTATTAGTGTCGATCCGGTTAGTTACAACCGGTTTCCAGCTAGTCTGATAGTTTCCAATGAATCCGTATTCTGCTTCCTTCATTTCGTGCTTGATTTGGTTTTCTAATTCTTTCGCCTGCAATTGCAATTCAGCGATGCTTTCCTTTAATTGCAAATACTGCTTTATCCGTTCACGGTTTACCGCGGTAAGATCAATAACCTTGTTGCTTTCCGTTTCCGCATACCGTTTTTTCAGATATTCTTCTGCTGCGCTTGATCCGTCCAATGCGGGAGCAACCCCACCCAACACCGCAGTATTCCAAAACTCGACTTCGGCAGTGAATATCATTTCGATTAATTCATCATCCCGCTCAATTTCTTTCCAGACGAATTTATTGCCGCCTATCAGAACAGCAAAGTATGCTTTTTTATACTGGGGACCAAGCACGCCAAGATAGTGCTGGACCTGAACAATATAGTCAGCAGGGATCTCGTCATTCTCCCATTCTTTCAAGTTGTATGCTGACGTGGTTTTGCACTCCAATATGGCTTTTTCGCCAACGATCATTCGGTCAACATTCGCCAAAATGAAATCATGTTCAGGATGCTTCAGCATGGACTTTTTACGCCTAACTTTTTTCCCGCTCCGTACTTCAAATTCTTTTGCGACAATGTCCTCAAGGATTGAGCCGAAGTAAGCCGCCTCACTGGCTGACTCACTGACCGGGACTTGTCCCGTTTTGTCCAGCCATAATTCAAATGCGGTTCTCCATTTGTTTAACCCCAAGATTACGGAGGCATCTGAACCGCCGATGCCCTTCCGTCGCTCAAGAAGCCATTCGTCCCGACTCATGTCCGCTGTCGAAGCGAAAACCTCTGCTTGCATTAAATAATCCCTACCTTTCTTTTGTATGCTTCCGCACCAAGCCGCTGCCATTCTCGGTATGCGTCCATTGATGGGAAGGAAAATACCGGTTTTCCCTTACTGAACATGATTGAGCCGCCGACTTCTCTCAGGCGCTTCTGATCGTCCACCCGGTCACTGAAAGATGCTGTTACTGGTTTAGGCATCGTATCTTCCCTCCTTTTTTTCCTCGTAGAAGTTATTGGCTCTGTATACGAATCCCTCTGAATCTTCCTGCCCCCACGCATCGTTTGCAGGTTTGATTTGAACACGCGTTCCGCAGTTATCACATGGTGTAAAACGGAATCCTTGGGGGACGTGTTTTGTTTCACTTAATCCACATGAAGGGCACGAAAATCTTGTTTTCCACTTTTCACGCTCCCCCTTGTCGTTTGTAGGGAAAACAATTGGCGTCGCCAAACGGCGTTCACTGTTCAACAATTGAACCTGTCTTGGTCTTGAATTGATTTTTTCGGCAGGTTCAGCTTTTTCAGCAAGCCGATTTGTCACTGTATTTGTTGCCTCTCTCGCATCTGCCGCGCCTGCCTTATCGGTGTTTTTTTCTACGTCATCCTTTTGAGGAATAGCAGTAATAGACTCTGCTGTTTGACGGGCTGCCGTAGATATTTGTTCGGGACGGATGCGGCCAGGCATTTCATCGGCATTCATGTAAGTAATAATTTGATGGATAATTGAGCCTGCTTCCCGAGCTGTTAAACTGT
The DNA here is from genome assembly GCF_032461585.1 of Bacillus sp. IS1. Lineage (NCBI taxonomy): Bacteria > Bacillati > Bacillota > Bacilli > Caryophanales > Bacillaceae > Bacillus > Bacillus sp. IS1. The sequence goes on from NZ_JAWCWR010000005.1 coordinate 99,817, forward strand.
CAGCTTCAAAATTCGCTTTTTTACCGATATTGTTTTCAAGGTTTAATTTGATCATTGTTATTTCCCCCGATTTCTAATTGTTTTTAGACAGGTAATTTGGTATAATTAAAGGAACATTTCTTTACCAAAAGACCTTTTGAAGTCCACTCTGCAAAGTGGGCTTTTTTTATTGTGCTGAATGAAATTTAAATCCAAGTTGCTCCTTTAAGTAGCGTTTGAGATTGTCTTGTAGAATTATCTCGCCGCAGTCGATTACATAATTATCTGCTGACGTTACTTCGTCCCCGAAAAAGTCCTTTTTTGTTTCCAGTTCAGTCGCCTTGTCATGCCAGTTGTTCAGAACCATCGGATTTTCAATATGCTGCATCAACCAAAAACCTCCTTTGAAATTCCTGAGCAGTTGCAGGACTCATATACTTAACTGGTTGTACCATCCGAAGAAACTCTCTTTTTTCGGCCTTATAATCTTCCAGTCTCGCGCTTGCTTGTTGCATCCTCGCATATGCTTTATCTGCTTGTTCAAGGTCACCGCTTATTAAAGATTTGCTGAGAATTTTCGAATATTCTTCAATCACTATCATTTCTAATTTGGCCGCGTTACGCCGCTTAACCAGCACTTTGTCATCAATCACACCAGCACCGCCTGCCTTCCCTCTTGTTTTGCCATTGCAACCTGACTCATTAGCGCCTTACGCGTCCACCTGTCGGCCAGGTCCTTCATATTCAAACCATGACTGCGGACCAGCGAATATATCAACGTTTTGTTTGCCGGGATAAGATCGAAAATCTGCTTAATATCAGCCATTGGCAGTTCTTCCGACTGTCGGCCCGGCCTATCGTTCGCCAGCCAGCGCGATAACTGCCGTGTTGCTTGCAATGCTTCTTCAAGCTGATGGATCATGTTAATTACCGCCGCGCTTGCGCTCTCGTTAAGAGCCGGGTCAATTGGCGCCGCCGCTGTCGGATGCAGTTTGAAGAGGTAATGTACGAGATCAATATGTTCGTATGCGCCGCACGCTTCAAACCACTTGATGCATAATTCCGGAGTAAGCTTGCTGAATCCATTTTCAACGTCTGAAACATACCGCTGATCCTTCCCGCCTATCAAATTACCGATCTGGTATTGTGCAAGCCCTGCCGCTTTGCGAACACTACGCATGATCCGGGGTAGATTATGCAAATTGTATGGGTTGTTCTCCATATGTTTGCCTCCTGATATATCCAGTTGTTCACTGGTAAAATTTAATTAATGAAGGAACTCGAAAGGATTTAGGAAACCTTCCGAGGAATCCAATTTTCTATATATTTGATTGCGGATAACAGCTCCCGGCGCTTTATGTCTTTGTAGCTTGCAACGCCGAACCGGTCTTTTATCTCACGGTGTATTTCTCTGAAAAGCCTGGCCGCTTCTTCCTTACCTTCCGTGATGCTATAAACCCGGCGCGCGACTACTTTTTGAAACCGGCGCTGTTCTCCGGAATCCAGGGTGATTTGCTCGTCCACTTTTTGACTGAGCTCACCGATCTGTTTTTCATGATGGAACAACACTTTTTGCATTTTTTGCTGTTGTTCTGCTGTACTTAAAGTGAGTTTTAGCGATTCGATTCGCTGTTCTTCATCGGATAATACTCTCGGTCCGCCGTACTGGCCTGTTTTGCGTAATGTTGGTAACAAGTCATCAAACACCCATGATTCGAACTGAGTTGCGGCGGGAAGCCTTGATTTTACGATCAGCCGATACAAATTTCCTTCGTTGATAAATTTTTTCTGTTGTGTCCGATCCATTGAATCGGTGACCTCGTGAAACGCGACCCCACTTACCAAGCAATGTTTTGATATGGCGTCATGTGGATTTGCGTAGCCGAGTGCCTCAGCAGCTTCAGTTGCGCCGAAATAGTCTTTGTTGTTAATTTGAATGATTGGCAGCTCTCCAAACTGCTTATGGGAGAAGTTTTGCAGTTGATTCATGTTGTTGTGGCCTCCTTTGCTTGTCCACCAAAAAAAGGTGAAGCAGAAAATTTTAAGCGTTTAACTTCAGGTCTTTTTTTGAAGTGAAATACGGTTCCAGAGCTTTACGGAAGCATTCTTCTCTGTCCATTGTTCCGTAATACTCTTTGCCGATTTTGATGTTCGTTGTTTTAGTCTTTGTTTGTTTAGCCATTGCGCTCACCTCACGACAGTGTATTCATGTTGGACAGATGGACTACCCAAGGAATTAAGCAGAATGAGCACTTTGTAGCTTTTCGCTACATTCATTTTCAAAAAAAAGAGCCCAATCGAACTTTAAAACTTTGGATATCTTCTTCGCTACCTGAACACTGGGTCTTCTCGCTCCAGATTCAATTTGGCTATAGTATGGCCTTTTTATATCTGCCTTCATAGCAACTTCTTCTTGAGTCATTTCAGCTTGGGTTCGAATATGCAGCAACCAAGTCCGTTGATTCATCTTCGCACCTCCTTTTGTAGCGTTTTGCTACTTGATATGTACAGTATACTGTAGCCATTCGCTACAATCAAGTGTTTTTTGTACTTTTTCGCTACATTTTTTTATTGTAGCAATTTGCTACGTTATAATACGGATGTGCCTGCGTGTGCCTGTGTGTGCCTGCACGTGCCTGCACGTGCCTGCGTGTGCCTACATGGATTGTTTCAAGAAAACAAAAGAATATGTGGAAGGCACCTTTTCCAAATGTTCATAAAGAAAGTAGGGAAGAAAATGCTAGGTGATCGTTTAAGAGTGCTCAGGGAATCCAGAAAACTTACTCAGGGAAAGTTAGCTGAAATCCTTGATATTTCACGGGGCACATACGCTCATTACGAAATAAATAAAAGAAAGCCTGATTATGACACTTTAATAAAGCTTGCTGAATATTATGGCGTCACTACTGATTATCTCTTGAAGGGAGAAAGCAAGGAAACTCAGGATTTAATCTTCAATGAGCAGGCAAGAAAAATCCTTGAAGACCCCGACACATTAATTGCCGCTGCTGATGGTAAGATCACTGATTCTATCCTAAAGGCAGCACAGAAGATTATTGCGCAGCAATTAGAGGCAGGCCGCAAACCGGGGGATATTCGGAACAACAAATATAAGCCGGACAAGCCAACTGATGAAAGTTGATTTTTTTTAGTCTGTAGTGATACAAATAATTACATAATTTCATCACCTTGATAAACCGATCTTTTGTTTATCAAAAAACGACGTCTTTGTTATTTTAGTTATCTTTAGTTATTTAGTTATCTAATAGAAGAAACCCAACAAAAACGAATGGAAACTAATGTAATCCAATCCGTGTCCCAATGTTAAATATTACAAGCGTGTAAACTTACGTTTATCAAGGGTTCGCGAAATATCCCGTATCCCAATCGTGTCCCTCCCGTGTCCCAATGGTATACCAGAGTAGTACCAAAAAAATCAGAGGAAAATACGGTCTTAAATCGCATTAAAAAGCGCTTATATAGAGAGAAAATTGCCGCTTTTATACAGAGAAAACAATAAAAAATCCTGGCTTCTGCCGATATAAATAAAGTGTATTCATTTCTATAAAAAGGGGAAATTGCTTTGAAAAAATGGTTGTTAGGTATTGGGGCTTTAACATTAAGTTTTTCATTAGCTGCATGCAATTCTGACTCAACATCTTATAAAGGGGATGACTCTTCGAATAAAACAAAGTCACTTTCTTTAGAAGACCAGTTAAAAAAAGATGCAAAGTCATATGATTACGCTCAAGTTAATAGCGCTGGAATAAAAAAGGGCACCAAGATTGTAATTGAAGGTGACGTAACATATGCAGATAACGTGGATGATGACGGGAAGACAGTTTCAAAGAATGTAGCGTTCACTGTGAGCAAAAACAGTGATGGTTCAGAGGCTTACACTGTCAGCAATAAAAGCTCTGACAAATTCAAACTGCAAGATACTGTTAAAATCTATGGTACATACGAGGGGCGTGAATCAGGCACCTCCATGCCTAAAGTCAAAGCCGTTGTAGTGGAAAAAGTCGATAAGAAAAAAGAGCAAGCAAAAAAAGACGCTGCAATTAAAGACAAATTCCAAAAAACAGGCGAAGGCGATATTGAAGGATTAGGACATGTAAAGACTATTGGCATCGGGTACAGCGATGAAGTAGGTATTGACGGAAAAGACACACCACTGAAGCCTGTTAAAATGGGTGATATGAAACTGTATATCGAAAGCGTCAGAGTCTTGGAGATTACGCCAACGGAAGACGCCAAGTCCCTTTATTTTAATGATCAAGACAAGGTACGATCAGTTGTAATGGAATTGAAGGCCGAAAACACTTCTTCAAAGGATATTACATTCCATCCGAATCAATCTGTCATTGTAACAAACACAGGCGAACAAGTCGAAACTGATATGGGCTTAATGGGCGAAGTAGGCGGAGACTTTTTAGGAAAAGTAAAGAAAGAAGATCAGACATGGTGGGTTTTAAAGGATAATTCAAAGGATATTAAAAATATTAAAATGATTATTCCAGCTCCGACCGATTCCAAAACATTTGATGAGCTCGGGACAGAAAAAAGGATCGATTTCAACATTCTTAGTTTTGAGGATGCGAAGAAAAAGGACGAAAAATAATAATTGCCCTCTTGCGGGGGCATTTCTTTTTCGCTTAAAATAGAACATATGTTTGATCCATAATTTTCAATAGGCTATTGGACACATTTACCATAGGAAGATTGTACACATTTTAATTTCCACACATTTAAGGGGGCGTTCATCTTGGTATACACAAAAAGTCATCTGGAAGATTGGATTGAAAGGCTGTATAGGGAAATAAACATTCTCCATCCATCTGACATTAATTTTGATCATATCGCTCATGCGCTGGATATTTTAATCGTATACAATCCGGTAACCAGTTTTGCGCTGCGCTTCAAGGGAATGTTCACCATTTCTTTAGATTCCCGAAAGTCCAGAAAAGAACAATGGCTTGATTTTTCACATGAGGTCTGCCACGAGTTCAGACATGAAAATAATGATAAGATCATGCCGATTTATTGGAAAGAATACTTAGAGTGTCAGGCGAATTATTTTGCATATCATTTCTGCATTCCTACATTTATGCTCCGGCAAATTGAAATCCCTCATAATCAATACTTCGCGGCGCAAGTCATTGCCGACATATTCAAAGTGCCTGAATCATTTGCGTATCTCCGCTTAAATATGTACTTAAACAAAGCCAGGCTGATCATATAAAAAGAGCCTTTTCAGGCTCTTTGTTTGCAACAGGTATGCATCTCATTTGAAATGTGATTCCGTACAGTTTTTTCACTGATAAATAGCTCGCTTGCAATTTCCTTTGTTGTCTTGTCTTGAACGAGCAATTCGAATACTTCTCTTTCTCTTTTGGTCAGCAGCGGCTTTGATTGAAAATCTTTCTCCTTCAAGTATTGTAACCCTCCTTGCTAAGGTGAGAGCGAATCTGAAACGAATGGGTTTATATAGTCAAGATATCATATGTAAAGGGCGCTTCGGAGGTGACGTCTCTTAGAGAAATAGTTATCCGTTCAGGCGAGCAGAATGCCTTTCTCCCGCTCCGTCCAGCTGACCGCTTTGCCGCTTTTCTTCGACACTTGAACCATAACGACGGAACCTGTAAAGCACGGCAGGCCCGACTCATTTTCTCCAAGGTAATGAAGGGTGACGGACGCATTTCCGGCAGCGCTTGCTTTCACATAAATCCGCAGATTTTCATACGGCATCACCTGACGCATATAGTCGCACTGCTGGCTTGCGACGACCGTCATCGTTTCCGAGTTTTGCGCCGTTATGCCTCGCTGTTTAAAATAAGCGATCCGTGCTTCTTCAAAATAGATGAAAGGGGTTACATTATTCATATGGCCGAACATATCCGTTTCTGAAAAACGAACCGATACTTCAGTAAAGAAAGAAAACGACTGTCTCCATTCTTCAAACGGAATATCAATATATTGCGGTTGTTTCATCATCTTCAGCTCCTTATAAAAAAACCTCTCCCGTACGGAAGAGGCTCTTTTTCTCTTTCTTATACTCTGTCGCTTCCGAAGAAATTACGGAATGCTTGTAAATTGGTATCTCTGTTCAAAGCAGCGATTGAAGTCGTAAGCGGAATGCCTTTCGGGCAGGATTGCACACAGTTTTGTGAATTCCCGCAATCTCCGAGGCCGCCGTCTGTCATTAACGCTTCTAAACGTTCTGCTTTGTTCATCGCGCCGGTCGGATGGGCGTTAAACAGACGCACTTGTGACATCGGGGCAGGCCCCATGAATTTCGACTTGCTGTTGACGTTCGGGCAGGCTTCGAGGCAGACGCCGCATGTCATGCATTTAGACAATTCATATGCCCACTGGCGGCGTTTTTCCGGCATTCTCGGCCCCGGCCCCAAATCGTAAGTTCCGTCAATCGGCACCCATGCTTTCACTTTTTTCAGTGAATCAAACATTCTGCTGCGGTCAACCTGAAGGTCACGGACAACCGGGAATGTTTTCATCGGCTTCAGACGGATCGGCTGTTCCAGCTTATCAATCAGCGCCGTACATGACTGGCGCGGTCTCCCGTTGATGACCATGGAGCAGGCGCCGCATACTTCTTCAAGACAGTTCATGTCCCATGCGACCGGAGTGGTTTTCTCTCCTTTTGCATTCACGGGATTTCTGCGGATTTCCATCAGGGCGGAAATCACGTTCAGATTCGGGCGGTAATTGATTTCGAATTCTTCATCGTATGGCGCGCTTTCGGGCGTATCCTGACGTGTAATGATAAACCGTATCTTTTTCTCACTCATGATTATTTCGCCACCTTCTTCTTCGAGTAGTCGCGTTTACGGGGCGCAATCAGTGATACATCGACATCCTGATATTCAAATTCCGGAGCTTCAAACGGACCGGCATGTTTAGCCATCGTCGTTTTGAGCCACTCATCGTCATTTCTTTCAGGGAAATCCGGTTTATAGTGCGCTCCCCGGCTTTCATTTCGGTTATATGCGCCGAGCGTGATGACTCTGGCAAGCTGAAGCATATTGGAGAACTGGCGGGTGAACATCGCCCCTTGGTTGCTCCATTTTGTCGTATCGTTGATATTGATTTTCTTAAAGCGTTCCATCAGCTCTTGGATTTTGTCATCCGTTTTCAAAAGCTTGTCGTTGTGGCGGACCACCGTGACGTTGGCCGTCATCCATTCTCCGAGCTCACGGTGAAGCACGTAGGCATTTTCGTCGCCGTCCATCTTCATGATATCGGCCCATTTTTCTTCTTCTTTTTTCACATAGGAATCAAATAATGAAGAAGACAGGTCTTCCGCTGATGTTTCAAGTCCGGAAACATATTTCACCGCATTCGGTCCGGCCACCATTCCTCCGTAGATGGCGGAAAGCAGAGAGTTCGCCCCTAAACGGTTTCCTCCGTGCATTGAATAATCACATTCTCCCGCCGCGAACAGTCCGCGGATGCTTGTCATCTGATCATAATCAACCCACAGTCCGCCCATTGAATAGTGAACGGCAGGGAAAATTTTCATCGGAAGCTTGCGCGGGTCATCGCCCATGAATTTTTCATAGATTTCGATAATGCCGCCAAGCTTAACGTCAAGCTCTTTCGGATCTTTGTGCGACAGATCGAGATACACCATGTTTTCACCGTTGATGCCGAGTTTCTGATTCACGCACACGTCAAAGATTTCACGTGTCGCAATATCCCGCGGCACGAGGTTTCCGTATGCCGGATATTTTTCCTCAAGGAAGTACCAAGGTTTTCCGTCTTTGTACGTCCAGACTCTTCCGCCCTCGCCGCGCGCCGATTCACTCATCAGACGCAGTTTATCGTCCCCCGGGATTGCTGTCGGGTGAATTTGGATAAATTCGCCGTTTGCATAATAAGCGCCCTGCTGATAAACGATTGATGCGGCAGATCCCGTGTTGATCATGCTGTTTGTTGATTTTCCGAATACGATTCCGGGTCCTCCCGTCGCCATAATAACGGCGTCAGAACGGAATGACTCGATTTGCATATTGGTCAGATTTTGGGCTACGATACCGCGGCACGTGCGCTCATCGTCAAGAACGGCGCCGAGGAATTCCCAGCCTTCGTATTTTGTGACGAGACCCGCCACTTCATATCTGCGCACCTGCTCGTCCAGTGCGTAAAGAAGCTGCTGACCCGTCGTCGCTCCCGCGTATGCGGTTCTGTGATGCTGTGTACCCCCGAAACGGCGGAAGTCCAAGAGCCCTTCCGGCGTTCTGTTAAACATAACCCCCATGCGGTCCAATAAGTGGATAATGGACGGCGCCGCTTCACACATCGCTTTTACAGGAGGCTGGTTTGCCAAAAAGTCGCCTCCGTATACCGTGTCATCAAAATGCTCAAACGGAGAGTCTCCTTCCCCTTTTGTGTTGACAGCTCCGTTTATCCCGCCCTGCGCGCAGACCGAGTGAGAGCGTTTGACCGGAACGATGGAAAACAATTTAACGGCCGTGCCTGATTCCGCTGCTTTAATTGTCGCCATGAGGCCGGCAAGACCCCCGCCGACTACGATAATGCTTGATTGACTCATGATAGCCCCTCTCCCTCTAGTAATCTAGTTCTCTTACACAAACGCAAAAATCGCTTTTAAACCTACGTATGAAAGCGCTAAAAATATAATCAGCGTCACGTAAGTCGAAATTCTTTGAGAACGCGGCGTGACCGTGATCCCCCATGTGACCGCAAAAGACCATAAGCCGTTTGAAAAGTGAAAAATGACCGATAAAACGCCTACAATGTAAAAGCCGAGCATAAACGGCGAGCTCAAAATATTCGCCATCATATCGAAGTTGACTTCAGCGCCCATCTGCGCGGCAATCCGCGTCTGCCACACATGCCAGCTGACGAAAATAAGGGTGAGAATACCAGTGACACGCTGAAGCACAAACATCCAGTTTCTGAAATAACTGTAGTGGCCAGCGTTGTTTTTCGCAGTAAATGCTATGTACACACCGTAAACCGCATGATAAATTAAAGGTAAGAAAATAATAAAAATTTCTAACGCATACCTGAACGGCAGACTGTCCATAAAGCCGGCCGCCTTGTTAAACGCATCCGCTCCCCTTGCGGCAAATTGGTTGACGACTAAATGCTGGATCAAAAAGATGCCGACCGGAATAACACCGAGCAAGGAATGCAATCTTCGAAAATAAAACTCTCTGTTCCCAGACATTACTTTACCCCCTGTTTGATTTAAGTGCGAAATGTACTAAAATCTCTGCCCCCACTTCGTTTCAATTGTAAGCACTTTATTAAAATTTATTGACAATTTCATTTTACTCCTCCCTCAAAAGGGCGTCAAGAAAACGTGTACATAAATTATAATTTTCGGAATTGATTATCTGGAGGGAAAATTTTATTTTCCTGCGATATCTTTCTCACATTTTTTCGCGTGTTTTATAGGATCATCCTGTAATCCTCCCCCCTGTTTAAGCTATAATAAACGAAGGAGAGAGGGGAATACATAATATGAAGAATAATTATGAAGCAGCTTTAGAACCTTTAACTGAACTCGACGTCAGCGCATACGGCTACGAATTAATCCGGGAAATCGTGCTTCCGGATATCCTCGGCCCGGAACATTCATCCATGATGTATTGGGCGGGAAAACGCCTCGCCCGCAAATTTCCTCTTCAATCGTGGGAAGAAATCCCCGCCTTTTTTGAAAAAGCCGGCTGGGGAACTTTGACAAACGCAGGATCAAAAAAACAAGAACTGGAATTTGAACTGGAAGGACCGCTCGTATCCAGCAGGCTCAAACATCAGAAAGAGCCTTGTTTTCAGCTTGAAGCCGGTTTTATAGCCGAACAGATTCAATTGATGAACGATCAGATTGCAGAATCTTATGAACAGGTAAAAAAGAGAGCGGATAAAGTCGTCCTGACCGTAAAATGGGATATGAAGGACCCTGTATAATTGAAAAAAGGCGGTGACTCCAAGTCCCGCCTTTTTGCCTGCCTGTTTATACGGCAGACGGCTGTTTAGAAAGCTCAAACGCATCATGAAGCGCTTCGACCGCTTTCACCATATCATTTTCACTGACAACCGCTGATACTTTTATTTCAGATGTGCTCACCATTTTGACTTGTACATTTTTTTCCGCCAGTACGGCAAACATGTCCGCGGCGACGCCGGGATTTGAAACCATGCCCGACCCGACAATAGAGACTTTCGCCAGTTTTCTTTCGGTTTCAATTTTTTCATAGTCAAGCGCGTTTTTATATTCTTCAAGCACGGCGACCGTTTGCGCGGCATCTTCCGTTTTCACTGAGAAAGAAATATCCGCTTCCCCATCGTCCGACTGAGTCTGAATAATAATGTCAACGTTGATGTTTCGTTTTGCCAGCGCGGTGAAGATTGTTGAAAGTGTTGTCAGTCCGCTTGCAAGGCCTGTAACGGACACCCTTGTGATCTGGTCTTCAAATGCAATTCCTCTGACGATTAAATTCTGCTCCATTGATGATTCCTCCTCAATTAATGTTCCAGCTTCATGTTCCGTGCTTGACCGCACTTCCAAAGGCACTTGGTAGTTTTTCGCGAACTCAACCGCCCGCGGGTGAAGAACACCCGCTCCTAGATTTGCAAGCTCCAGCATTTCATCATAAGAAATTCCCGCCAGTTTTCTCGCTGACCGGACATACCGCGGATCTGTCGTAAATACGCCCGGAACATCTGTATAAATGTCGCATTTATCCGCTTCCAGCGCTGCGGCAAGAGCGACCGCCGTCGTATCGGAACCGCCCCGTCCGAGCGTCGTGATGCCGCCGTCTTCCGTTACGCCCTGAAAACCGGCAACGACTGTGATTTTGCCTTCTGCAAGCTGCGAACGAATCGCCGTGATATCAATATCCGTAATTCTCGCATTGCCGTGAACGGCTTCCGTGCGGACACCCGCCTGCCAGCCCGTATAAGAGACGGCGTCATATCCTTTTTCCTGAAGCGCCATGGCCAAAAGCGAAATCGTGACCTGCTCTCCCGTTGACAAAAGCATATCCATCTCGCGTCTGCTTGGTTCAGATGTGATTTCAGCCGCGAGGTTAACGAGCGCGTCGGTTGATTTTCCCATTGCCGAAACGACGACTACGACATCATGGCCTTTTTGCTTTTCAGCAATGGCGCGATTTGCAGCATTTTGAATTTTTTCGGCAGAGCCGACGGAAGTGCCTCCGAATTTTTGTACGATAAGACCCATACTAGACCACCCTTTACATTTTGGTTCGTGCGGGTGAGGAGAAAAGAGCGTTTTGTCCACAATAAAAAAAGCAATGAGAGGAATAGCTCTCATTGCTTTTTCATATCATTACGATTGATTATGAACAACGAGATAGCCCTCCAAGAAAATGAATTCTTGACAGCCTTACATTTATTTAATGCAAGGCCAGCGAATCACACCGATGGGATGTGATACACTTCGGCGACGCTCCCCTTTCAGCCTTTTTCGCAGAATCCATCATTCTCCAAAGGCTTACTATTGAAGTTCGCACCTCTATCTTCACCATATAACACGATCTTATGAAATTAGTTCACATTCTAGCAGATTTTTCAGAAAAGCACAATACTATTTTTTTAATTGTTCAAACAGCAGCTGGGCCGCCGCGGCCGGCACACCGGCTTTTTTGATATCGTCAAGGCTTGCTTCCTTCATCTTTTTGACAGATCCGAAATGTTTTAAGAGCATTTTTTTGCGTTTTTCGCCGATTCCGGGGATATCATCCAGAACCGATTGAAAGACGCTTTTTCCCCGGATCTGTCTGTGAAAGCTGATCGCAAAACGGTGAACTTCGTCCTGAATGCGCTGAAGCAGGTAAAACTCTTGGCTGTTCCGCTCCAGAAACACCGGTTCAAGCGGGTCGCCGATTAAAAGGTTCGATGTTCGGTGTTTATCATCTTTCGCCAATCCCGCTACCGGGACATCAAGGCCGAGCTCATTCTCGAGCACATCGCGCGCCGCGTTAATCTGCCCTTTTCCGCCGTCAATGATGATTAAATCCGGCAGCGGAAGGTTTTCGCGGAGCACCCTCGTGTATCTTCTTCTGACGACTTCCCTCATTGAGCCGTAATCATCCGGCCCTGTTACGGTTTTAATTTTATATTTGCGGTATTCCTTTTTATTCGGTTTTCCGTCAATAAAGACAATCATGGCCGATACGGGGTTTGTGCCTTGAATATTAGAGTTGTCAAACGCTTCAATCCGGTGCGGCGTGTAAATATTCAGCGCTTCGCCGAGCCGTTCGGCTGCACCGATTGACCGTTCCTCATCCCGCTCGATTAACGAGAATTTTTCCCGCAGGGCGATTTTCGCATTTTTGTGCGCAAGCAAAAGCAGCTCTTTTTTCGGGCCTTTTTTCGGCTGATGCACGGCGGTTTCCAACAGCTCGCTGATCATGTCCCTGTCAACGCTGTCAGGCACCAGAATTTCCTTAGGCAGAAAGTGATTGTTTTTGGAATAGAACTGGCCGATGAAGGTCAGGAATTCTTCATCCGCTTCCTGATACATCGGAAACATGCTGACGTCGCGTTCGATCAGTTTTCCTTGGCGAATGAAAAAGACTTGGACGCACATCCAGCCTTTATCGTAGGCATATGCAAACACATCGCGGTCCAGAAGGTCATTCATGGTCATTTTTTGCTTCTCCATCGTCGATTCGATGTGAACAAGCTGGTCGCGGAATTCTTTAGCCCGTTCAAATTCAAGCTTTTCCGCCGCCTCTGCCATTTTCGCTTCGAGCTCTTTTTTGATTTCGTTATGCCCTCCCTTTAAAAAACGGGTGATGTCTTCAACAATCTCGCGGTTTGTCTCCTCAGATATATCCTTTACACATGGGGCGAGGCATTGTCCGAGATGATAATAAAGACAGACGCGGTCCGGAAGCTTTGAGCATTTCCTGAGCGGGTAAAGGCGGTCCAGCAGTTTTTTCGTTTCCCGCGCCGCCTGCACATTCGGATACGGGCCGAAATAGCGTCCTTTGTCTTTTTTGACATTCCGGGTGACAATCAGCCGCGGATGGCGTTCATGGGTGATTTTAATAAAGGGATAGGTTTTATCATCTTTCAGCATGACATTGTATTTCGGATCGTATTTTTTAATCAGATTCATTTCCAAAATAAGCGCTTCAAGATTGGAGGAAGTCACGATATATTCAAAGTCCTCAATCTCCGTCACAAGCCGTTGGGTTTTTGCGTCGTGAGAACCGGTGAAATAAGATCGCACCCTGTTTTTCAAGACTTTCGCTTTCCCCACGTAGATGACTGTTTTTTGACGGTCTTTCATTAAATAACAGCCCGGCTGATCGGGAAGGAGGGCCAGCTTTTCTTTCAGTTGTTTATTCATACGTTACCCTTCCTTACATTCATTTCTCGTGTCCATTCAGTGTATCACGAACATTTGTTTTTCTCCATTCTCAGCTTTTGGAAGATCAAAAAAGGCGATTCCCTTTCAAAGGAATCGCCCTGCCGTAACGGAAGCTTTCGGCTTACAGATGTTTGTTTACAAGCTCTTCAAGAGCTTCTTTCGGTTTGAAACCGACAGATGTTTCAACGACTTCTCCGTCTTTCAATACGAGAAGTGTCGGGATGCTCATGACGCCGTATTTACCGGCAGTTTCTTGGTTTTCATCTACGTCGATTTTGACGATTTTCAGTTTGTCTCCCATTTCTTGATCAAGCTCTTCAAGAACGGGCGCGATCATTTTACAAGGTCCGCACCAAGGAGCCCAGAAATCAGCCAATACGACACCTTCACTTGTTTCAGCTGAGAACGATTGATCAGTTGCTTTTACGATAGCCATTTTGTTATTCCTCCAATTGTCAAATGATGATTTTTAGTATAGCATCTCCCATTCGTTCATGCTAATTTAATGCTTATATTATTTTCTCCCGAATCCGCCGGAAATAATCTTTTTTATACAGTGTATTATAACCGGGCGGCGGGCGTTCAAAACTTAAGATGGACCCGCAGGCAGCGTGATTAATACAATCGCCATCGGAGGAAGCTCCGCCTCAAGTTTTCCGCCCTTTTGAGTAAACCCGGAAAACGGCTTCGGTTTGACGTTTTCCGGACTGCTGAATGTATTATGGGCATTCATTTTTTCCGCGTGCAGAATCGTTCCCGAAGGCTTCCCTGTCTTTTTCATGCCCCGCAGTTCAATCTTCACATCAGCTTTGTGCAGATGATCGATATTGCAAATGCTGATATGTATGTCTCCGTTTTGCTGTTTGGACGCTGAAATGCTGACTTGCGGGAGCCGGCCGTCATTCCTTTCGTACCCGGCTGCTTTTGTTTCTGAGGCTAAAAGAGAAGCGTCCTGATGCACCTTAAACATATCAAACACATGATACGTCGGCGTCAACAGCATTTCTTTCCCTTTTGTCAGGATCATTGCCTGAAGTACGTTGACGGTTTGCGCGATATTGGCCATCTGTACGCGGTCTGCGTGCTGATGAAAAATATGAAAATGCGTGGCGGCGACAAGGGCGTCGCGGATCGTATTCTGCTGATACAGAAAACCCGGATTCGTGCCTGGCTCAGGATCAAGCCACGTGCCCCATTCATCAATGATCAGCCCGACTCTTTTTTCGGGATCGTACTGATCCATGATGGCACTGTGCCTTGTGATCAATTCATCCATATGCGCCGCTTTTTTCATCGTGATGAACCATTCATCTTCCGTAAACTCCGTCGCTGATCCTTTCCCCTTCCAGAAGTCGCCCGGTATTGTGTAATAATGAAGGCTCAGCCCGTCCATGAGATCAGCGGCTTTTTTCATTAAAGTTTCAGTCCAGCGGTAATCGTCGACATTCGCGCCGCCGGCAATTTTATAGATTTCATTGCCGCTGTAATTACGGACATAGGTTTGAAAGTTTCTGTAAAGGTCGGCATAATAGTCAGGATGCATGTTTCCGCCGCAGCCCCAGTTCTCATTTCCTATTCCGAAATATTTCAGCTTCCACGGTTTTTCCCGCCCGCTTTCTTTCCTCCAGTCGGACATCGGCGTGCCCGCTTCAAACGTCATGTATTCAATCCAATCAGCCATTTCTTTAACCGTTCCGCTGCCGACGTTTCCGGCGATGTACGGTTCGCAGCCGAGCAGTTCACAAAGCATCATAAACTCGTGCGTGCCGAATTCATTGGAATCAATCGTCCCGCCCCAATGGGTATTCAGCATGGTTTTGCGTTTCCCTACGCCGTTTGCCCAATGGTATTCATCAGCAAAACAGCCGCCCGGCCATCTGAGGACGGGAATCTGAAGCTGTTTGAGGGCGGTGGCAACATCCGTCCTGACCCCGCCGGTATTCGGAATATCGGAATCTTTTCCGACCCAGATGCCCTCATATATGCCTCTTCCCAGGTGTTCCGCGAAATGTCCGTATATGTTTTTATTAATGGTTCCCCGTGTGATGTCGGTTTGAATGACTGCCGTATTGTGAGACAAACTTGATCACTCCTTTCCCTTAATAAGAATGAAAGCACTACAGCCGATCTATGTATCTGGAATGTATGCTGAATGGATAAGTTTGTAAGCGCTTTACAAAAGCTTATTACATTGGTTCGTACATGTCAATCTATTGTTTTATTAATATATAATTTGTACGAACCAATTAACACAAATCAAAACCCTCTGACAAATTAAGCCAGAGGGTTTTGATTATGAATGAATATTGGCATTTTTAAATTCCTGGGTCAGAAGCGGAACCACTTCGAACAAATCGCCGACAATTCCGTAGTCCGCTATTTTAAATATTTCCGCTTCTGGGTCTTTGTTAATGGCAACAATGACCTTACTGTTTGACATGCCCGCCAAGTGCTGAATCGCTCCGGAAATGCCGCAGGCGATATACAAATCCGGCGTGACGACTTTTCCCGTCTGGCCGATTTGAAGAGAATAATCGCAATAGTCCGCGTCACACGCGCCGCGTGAAGCGCCCACCGCTGCTCCGAGCACCTCGGCAAGTTCTTTTAACGGTTCAAACCCATCTTTGCTTTTTACACCGCGGCCGCCTGCTACGATAATTTTCGCTTCTGATAAATCCACGCCGTCCGCCGTTTTTTTGACTACTTCTTCAATGACTGTCCGCAAATCTGCCGGAGGCGCCGCAAGCTCTTCAATATCACCCGTCCGGTTCGCGTCTTTTTCTAATGCCTGAATATTATTCGGCCGAATTGTCGCCAAAATGAAAGGATCGGTTGAAATCACCTGTTCAAAGGCTTTTCCGGAATAAATCGGTCTTGTAAAAACGATGTTGTCTCCGGTAACGCTTACATCCGTGCTGTCTGAAATCAGCCCCGTTTCAAACCGGGCCGCAAGCTTAGGTGACAAATCTTTTCCCATAGAAGTGTGGCCGAAAATGACCGCATCAGGCTTTTCATTTTCGATCAAATCCCCGAGAACCGCGGCATATCCGTCCGCCGTATACTGAGAAAGCCCCGGCGCATCGGCCGTAAATACTTTGTCGGCGCCGTACTGAATGAGTTCTGATGCTGCATCAGCCGCGCCTTTTCCCATCAGCACGCCGATGACATCTCCTCCGCCGGAAATGGTTTTGCCTGCGGCTATGGCTTCAAAGGTGACGTTCCGTAAGGCGCCGTCACGAATTTCTCCGAGTACGATCACTTTTTTTCCCATTCTGACATCCCCCAGTTTCTTTAATATCGGTTTATACGACTTTGGCTTCTTTTCTCAGCAGTGACACAAGCTCTTTCGCCTGCTCAGCGGCTTCTCCTTCGATCAGTCTGCCCGCTTCTTTTTGCGGCGGCAGAAAACGTTCGATCGTTTTGAGCTTCGGTGCGGCATCATCTTCATCAATATCGAGATCATCGAGCTCAAGTTCTTCCAGCGGTTTTTTCTTCGCCTTCATAATGCCCGGAAGCGACGGATAGCGCGGCTCGTTTAAGCCTTGCTGTGCCGTGATGACTAAAGGAAGTGAGGTTTTAATGATTTCGGTATCCCCTTCGTTGTCTTTCTCTGCCACAGCTTCATCGCCGCTGATTGTCAGTTTTGTAATCGTTGTGACGCAAGGAATGTTCAGCAGTTCGGCAAGCCTTGGAGCCACTTGGCCGGAACCGCCGTCAATCGCGACATTTCCTCCGAGAATCAGATCATATTCCCGATCCTT
Source organism: Bacillus sp. IS1 (assembly GCF_032461585.1). Taxonomy (NCBI): domain Bacteria; kingdom Bacillati; phylum Bacillota; class Bacilli; order Caryophanales; family Bacillaceae; genus Bacillus; species Bacillus sp. IS1. The sequence continues at coordinate 116,950 of NZ_JAWCWR010000005.1, forward strand.
GAAATAATGATATAAGATAGTTGAAATGGAGTATTGGTCAGGATCGCTCAGATCATCTTCAATATTGATTAACACCGCCTGGTCACAGCCCATCGCAAGGGCGGTTCTCAGTTCTTTCTCCGCATCTTCTCCGCCGACGGTTACAGCGGTAACGGTTCCGCCGTGCTCTTCTTTCAGCTGAATGGCTTCTTCAATGGCGTATTCATCATACGGATTAATGATAAATTCGGCTCCGTCCTCCTGAATCTTTCCTGCTTCAATGACGATTTTCTCTTCTGTGTCAAACGTCCGTTTCATCAGTACAAATAGATTCATAATCTTATCCCCTTTATCTTCGCCCACCGAATTGAGGCTTTCTTTTTTCGAGAAATGCCTGAATGCCTTCTTTTGCGTCATCTGATGCAAATGCTTCCCCAAAGCGCTTTGCTTCAAGCTTTAAGCCGCCGTCATAAGAATAGATCTTGTTTGAATAAAGGAGCTCAAGCAGATAAGCCATTGACTGCGGGCTTTTTTCCGCAAACTTGCCCGCGAGCGTTTTCGCCTTTTTCAGCAGCTCTTCCTCATGTTCGGCGCCTATCGTGACAAGGCCGAGGCTGAGTGCTTCTTCTCCGGTCACAGGTTCTGAAGTGCCGATCATTTCAAGCGCTTTCGCCGTACCGACGTACCGGGGAAGCCGCTGCGTCCCGGCAAAGCCCGGAATAATGCCGAGATTCAGCTCGGGCAGGCCGAGCTTTGCATCCAATGTAGCGATTCTGATATGGCAGGCCATGGCTAGCTCAAGACCGCCTCCGAGCGCAGCGCCGTGAATCGCTGCGATAACGGGCTTCGGAAACCCTTCAATTCTTTCCATCAGCTGCTGGCCTTTATCCGCCATGGCAGAAGATTGCTCAAGATTTTCAAGCGACGTAAATTCCTTTATATCGGCGCCCGCCGAGAAAAATTTTCCCTCACCGCGAATAATGATACTTCTGACGCTGTCATCCGTTTCACACCGGTCGAACAGACCGGACAACTCATCTAAAACCGCACCGGACAGCGCGTTGGCCGGCTGATGATTAATGGTGATCACCGCAACAGATTGTTCTACCGCCATCGAAAGGCTGTTCATCCGTCAACCCCCTTTAGTTTTGATGAATCCCTGACACCAACAGCTCCAATACCTTGTCTGACAAATCCGGAAGATCATATTTCTGATCGTTCATCACCCATGTTGTCACTGTTTCATCTATCGTCCCGAATATCATCTGCCGGGCGAGGCGGACGTCGAGATTGTCTTTCCATTCCCCCGACTTGATTCCTTCGGTCAAAATGGTGTCCAGCATGTTTAAATAACCTTTTAAAATATCATTGATTTTCAGGCGCAGCTTGATATTCGACTGTCTGAGCTCAAGCTGGGTCACAATCGCGAGGTGGCGGTCATTGCCGAGCAGTGTGAAATGCTGCTTAATAACGAGGGCGAGTTTTTCTTTTGCCGTCGTTTTTTCTTTCACTTCTTCTTCCATGCGTTCAATGAACTGGCCCATCTTTTCTTTAAAAAGAGAAATGAGTATATCCTCTTTGTTTTTGAAATATAAATAGATGGTGCCGTCCGCAACGCCGGCCTGCTTGGCGATTTTGGACACCTGTGATTGGTGATAGCCGTTTTCCGCTATGACTTCTACTGCTGCATCAATAATCTGCATATACTTTGGCCGTTTTTGGTTCAATGTCATCGTTCCTTCCTTCGATAAATGAATGACTATTCATTCATAACTTCATGATAAAAAGGAATCCGGATTTTGTCAAGTTTTTCTTTTAAGGCACCTTGTTTTCACGGGAAGCATCTTCCTCTTCGACTAAACGCCTTCTTAATATTTTTCCGACGGCCGTTTTCGGAAGCTCTTTTCTGAATTCGTAAAGCTTCGGGACTTTGTACGGCGCAAGCCGCTCTCTTGCAAACGCATCAAGCTCATCGGCATCTGCCTCGGCGCCTTTTTTCAAAACGATAAATGCTTTCACCGTTTCCCCCCTGTAGGAATCAGGGACGCCCGCTACGACGATTTCCTGAACGGCTTCATGCTCATAAAGCGCCTCTTCCACCTCCCGGGGGTAAATGTTGTATCCGCCGGCAATGATGATGTCTTTTTTCCTGTCGGCGATGTAGAAAAATCCTTCCTCATCCATATACCCCATATCACCGGTAAACAGCCAGCCGTCTCTGATGACACGCGCCGTCTCCTCCTGCTTATTCCAGTATCCTTTCATGACCTGAGGACCTTTTACGATCAGCTCGCCGTGTTCATACGGCCCCGCAAGCCCGCCTTTTTCTTCTGAATAGATTCCGGCGTCGGTATTGGGCCAGGGACAGCCGATGCTGCCTGGTTTATTTTTTCCCCAAATGAAGTTTGAATGGGTAACCGGTGATGCTTCGGATAATCCGTAGCCTTCCACAAGCTTTCCTCCGGTCACTTTTTCAAATTTCTGTTTGACCTCAACCGGAAGCGCCGCTGAACCGCTCGGACAGCTTTCAATGGAGGACAAATCATACTTATTCAGCTCCGGGTGATGCAACAGCCCGATGTAAATCGTCGGTGCCCCGGGAAAAACCGTCGGCTTCAGCCTGTCGATTGTTTTCAGGGTATCCAAAGGATTAAATTTAGGAAGAAGGATCATTTCACATCCCTGCATAATGGAAAAATTGAGCACGGCGGTCAATCCGTACACATGAAAAAAAGGCACGATGCCGAGCACCTTTTCGGCTCCCTTTTTCATTTTGTACATCCAGGCGGCGCACATTTCTGTATTGGCCTGAATGTTCCGGTGTGTGAGCATGACGCCTTTCGGATAGCCGGTTGTTCCGCCCGTGTATTGAAGCACGGCGATGTCATGCGCAGGGTCAATATCAAATCGCTCCGCTTCCTCCGCTCTTTCGTTTTTTAAAATATCCGCTAATTTGTGAATTTGTTCGCAGCCGTCATAATCAATATGCACCTGTTGTTTTTGCATGAGCGTATACAGCATATTTTTCGGAAACGGCAAAAAGTCTTTTATACTTGTTGTAATAATGCGTTCGACGAGTGATAACGTTTTCATTTTTATCACCTTCGGAAACAGCATATCGAGGGTGATGATCACGCGCGGCGCACTGTCTTTCAGCTGATACTCAAGCTCGTGTTCCGTGTAGAGAGGATTGGTTTGAACGACAATGCCGCCGGCAAACAATACGCCGTAAAAAGCGATGACCGACTGCGGGCAATTGGGCAGCATAATGGCGGCTCTGTCACCTTTTTTCAGGCCTGTTTTACGTAAAAAAGCGGCCAGCTTTAACGAATCTGTGAGAACGTCTTGGAATGTGAGTTTTTTTCCGAGAAAATAAATGGCGGTGTGGTTCGGGAATTGAGCTGCGGAGTTTGTCAGATTGGATGGCAGGGTTTGATCGGTAAATTCAAGCTCATGCGGAATCTCTTCGGGATATTGAGAAAGCCATGGCTTTTCAGACTGCATAATACCTCTCCCTTCTGTTTTCCTATACGCTATTATTATAGCAGAAGGGTGATTGGAATTGGAAAGCGTTTCATGTGAAATTTCGAGTCTCAGGAGGTGTTGAGTTTGCTGGAAACGCTGCATTTTGAAGAGGGAGTTCCTATCCTGCGCCAGCTGCCGAAGCCGTTTACGTCGGCCGCCTTTTTGCTTCATCCCTTTGTCCGGATGCCGGATGGGTGGGAAGAGCAAAAGCGCAAACGGCCTTATGAACATATGTATCCGAGTGATGAGGAGATCATCGCGATGGGCAGCCCCGTTTCCTGGCAAACCGTCATGACCGTTTGCGGATTGCGCTCTGAAAAAGAGACAGCGCTTGCGCTTATGACCGCTGTCACGGCACTGCGGGAGGAATATGCACTTCCTGAATCCGCCAGGCTGTTTAATCGGCTTCATCCCGATCTATACTTGCCGAGCGATGATGTCACTTCACCATTTTTAATTCCGGGACTTTTGGATGTGTTCCGTTCAAAAGGCATAAAGCGCTGCACTTATTATGAGCCGGTCGAAGAGAAAGGCATATTTTCACTCAATCAAACGGCGGCTTCGGATGTATGCGGACTGCTGCGGGCTGACATGATCATTGCCGACGAAAAACGGCGCGCCGCTTTTATGAGCATATATGATTCTTTTACGACACTCTTTCTCATGGAAGAACAAGACATGCCATCTGTCATCCGCGCCATGAGTTGGGAAGCCGTCATTTGCTCCGATACGGCCTGCATAAACTGGTATTCTCAATAAAAAAGGCCGCCGATTTTAGTTCGGCAGCCTTTTTTCAGTATTAAGATGTCATGACCAGATAAATAAGTCCGATGAACAGAAAAATTCCCGCTGCCGACAGCAGCACTTTCGCAAGCTTCTCCATTTTTCCCCGTCCCCTTAAATCCCGGCGGCCACCACAAATGACAGGCCGACTGAGATGACAAATGAAATAAAGCCGACAGCTCTGTTATCTTTTTCAATTTCTTTATCAATTTTAAACCGGGGCGTCAGAAATTCAAAGATAAAATAGCTGATTAAAAGCATAATAAATCCGTATACGCCCCAGCCGATCATTTGCAAAAGCGAATTATGCTGGGCGATGCTGTGCTGAAAGACATTTGCGATACCGAGAATTTTCCCTCCGGTCGCCATTGCCACCGCAAGATTGCCTTTTTGGATTTCCACCCAGTTTTTATAGGATGTCACCAATTCAAACACGGTCAGAAAAATGACGAGACACAAGACGGCTACACTGTAATAAGCCGCGATTTCAACAAGCTCATTTTCCCAAAAAGCATTCATGACGTTTACTCCCTTTTTATTTTAGTTCGACAATCGTTACGCCTGATCCTCCTTCTCCCGCTTCCCCGAACCGCGAGCTTTTCACGCTGCGGTGGTTTTTCAGAAGATCCTGCACCCCTTTTCGGAGGGCGCCCGTGCCTTTTCCGTGAATGATGGACACTCTCGGATAGCCGGCAAGCACCGCGTCATCTAAATATTTTTCGACGCGGCTGAGGGCGTTTTCGTAACGCTCTCCCCTGAGGTCAAGTTCAAGGGATACGTGATAATCCTTCCCTTTTACGGCGGTGATTGCTTTTTCTTTTTTCGGTTCAGGAGCCGATTTGAGAAACTCAAGATCTTTTTCCTTCACCTTCATTTTGAGGATGCCGATTTGAACGTTCCATTCTTTCTCGCCGGTTTTTTCAAGCAGCGCCCCTTTTTGTCCGAATGTGAGCACCTTTACTTCGTCGCCCGGCTTCAGCTCGCGTTTTTTCTCTGTTTTTCTTTCCGGCTGCTTTGATTTTTCAAAAGCCGGCATCGCGTCTCCGAGGCGTTTTTTGGCGTCAATCAGCTCGTGTTCCTTAAAGGATCTGTGTTCTTGCTTGATGGACCGGAGTTCGCGGATAATCTGTTCGGCTTCATTTGCGGCGGCTTCCAGTTTTTCCGCAGCTTTCTGCTCGGCTTCTTCCATCATTTTATCTTTTTGGGCGTTCAGCTCAATGATTTGCTGCTGAAGCTCTTTGTGCAGTTTTTCTGCTTCTTTTCTGATTGATTCGGTTTCAGAAAGCTCTTCATCCGCTCTTTTTTTGCTTTTTTCAAGCGATGCGATCATCAGATCGACTTCGTTATGTTCGGCGGTCATTTCTGACTTCGCCTGGCCGATGATATGCTCCGGAAGCCCAAGGCGTCTTGAGATTTCAAATGCGTTGCTTCGGCCCGGCACTCCGATCAGAAGCTTATAGGTAGGCGAAAGCGTTTCAATGTCAAATTCAACGCTGGCATTCATGACGCCTTGTCTGTTATATCCGTATGCTTTCAGTTCCGGATAATGGGTTGTCGCAAGCACTCTGGCGTTTGTCCGGTGAACTTCGTCAAGGATGCTCATGGCAAGCGCCGCCCCTTCCTGCGGATCTGTTCCGGCACCGAGTTCATCAAACAGCACAAGACTGTTTTCAGATACGTCTTTTAAAATATTGACGATATTGACCATGTGGGATGAGAACGTACTCAGACTTTGTTCGATCGACTGTTCATCGCCGATATCGGCAAACACATTGTCAAATACGGCTGCTTCCGATCCCTCATCAGCCGGTATGTGTAATCCTGCCTGCGCCATAATCGTCAGCAGCCCGAGTGTTTTTAACGTAACGGTTTTACCGCCCGTATTCGGCCCCGTGATAACGATCGTTGAATAATCTCCGCCCAGTTCAATATCGTTGGCCACGACTTGATCTTGGGGCAGCAGCGGATGGCGCGCTTTTTTCAGCCGGATAAAGCCGTCTCCGTTCATGAGTGGTTTTGTCGCCTTCATCGCTTTTGCGTATCTCGCTTTGGCGAAAATGAAATCCAGTGTCTGCAGCACTTCCACATTTTGAGCGATTTCTTGTGTGTGTTCAGCCGTATGCTCCGTCAGCATTCGAAGAATCCGTTCGATTTCCTGTTTTTCTTTTACTTTCGCCTGCTGAAGCGAGTTGTTCATATCTACGATCGCCTGCGGTTCAATAAACAGTGTCGCACCGGATGAAGATGTATCGTGGACAATTCCGCCGTAGCTTGATCTGTATTCCTGTTTGACCGGGATGACAAAGCGGTCATTCCGAATCGTAACGATGGTGTCAGACAGCATTTTAGAAGCGGAAGATGAACGCAGCATCGATTCAAGCCGGTCTCTGACTCTTGATTCAAGCGTCCTGAGCTGCGTGCGGATTCCCCTTAAAGCGGGAGACGCATGATCAAGCACTTCACCATGGTCATCAATGCAGGAGTTAATCTCCCTTTCCAAATCGCCTAATGTAATCAGCTCTTCTGCATGGGCCTGTATCAGCGGAATGCCGACGCCGTCTTCTGTCATTTGGCTGATAAAATGCTTCATTTGTTTAACGGCATACAGCAGCCCTGACAATTCGGTGAATTCCGCCGGCGTCAGCACACTGCCGATTTCCGCCCGCCGTAAAGCGGATCTTATGTCGGTCAGGCCGCCGAACGGAGCATGGCCTCTCAAACGCATGACCGCGGATGCTTCTTCGACTTCATCCAGCTGTTTTTGGATGTCTGAGAGATCCGTCAAAGGTTTCAGCTGCAGAAGCTTCTCCCGGCCGAGCGATGAGGCGGCATGTGCGGTAATCTGTTCTTTTACTTTATGAAATTCAAGTGATGATAACACTTTTTGCTGCACGGTTTTGTGATCCTCCTTACTTAATCATTGCGCGTCAGAAATGCTTTGACCTCGTGTAGCGGCCGGGCGTTTAACACATGTTTTGTCTCCGTCCACCCTTTGCGCGCAGCGGTCACGCCCGTTTTCATATCATCGAGCATCTCGATATTATGGGCATCGGTATTAATGACCAAAGTCACACCTTTTTCATTTGCTTTGATCAGATGCTCAGTCCGTAAATCGAGGCGCGCGGGGTTTGCATTCAGTTCAAGCGCCGTATTTGTTTTGGCGGCGAGTTCAATCAGCATGTCGATGTCGACTTCATAGCCGGCCCGTCTGCCGATCAGGCGGCCCGTCGGGTGGGCGATAATGTCCACGTGCTTATTCGTCAGCGCCTGTTCAAGCCGTTTCATAATGACATGCTCCGGCTGGCTGAAGCTTGAATGAATAGATGCGATGACAAGATCCATTTCAGACAGAACACTGTCATCATAATCAAGCGAACCGTCGGGGAGAATGTCCATTTCTACGCCTTTAAAAATATGAAAATTTTCAAATTCAGCATTTAACGCGTCAATTTCTTCCGCCTGTTTTTTGAGCCGTTCGGCCGTTAACCCGTTGGCTACCTTTAAATATTGGGAATGGTCGGTAATCGCCATGTACTGATAGCCTTTTGCCATACAAGCTTCTGCCATTTCTCTGATGGAAAAAGCGCCGTCACTCCAGGCTGAGTGCATGTGGAGATCGCCTTTTATCGCTTTATGCTCCACAAGGTCCGTTTCTTCCCGGTACGTGTCGACCTCCTGCCCGCTTTCTCTGAGCTCAGGAGGAATAAACGGCAGACCGAAGTGGGCGTAAAACGCTTCTTCGCTCGGGAATGTTTTGACGTCTAACGTTTCTATAGTTTCTACTCCGTATTCACTGATCCGTTCACCGTGCTCTTTTGCCAGCTGGCGCATTTTAATGTTGTGATCTTTAGAACCGGTAAAATGATGCAGTGTGGTGGCAAACTGTTCCTCTGTCACAAGCCGGAAATCCACACTTGTCTCATATTCAAAGGTCAGGATGACTGATACTTTTGTATCCCCGCTCGCTATCACGTCTTTTACGTTCGGGAGAGAAAGAAGCTGTTCTCTGACAGCCTCCGGATGATCTGTAGCGATAATGTAATCCAGATCTTTTACGGTTTCCCGCGCTCTTCTGAGACTGCCGGCCCGGGAATATTTCTGAATATCCGTCAGCCGGGCCAAATGTTCTTCAATTACTGAAGCAATGCCGAGCGCATAACCGATCGGAAACCGTTCCGGCTGTTTTCCGGCTTCTCCGAGAGCCTGGAGGATTTTCTCCTCCGTTTTTTTGCCGAAACCGGCGAGCCCCTGTACTTTTTGCTGCTCGCATGCTTCTTTCAGCGATTCCGCGTCATGAACGCCCAGTTCCTGATACAGCTTGGCAATTTTTTTGCCGCCGAGGCCCGGAAGCTTCAAAAGAGGAACCAAGCCTTCCGGAACTTCTTTCTGCAATTGGAGAAGCGTGCCGGACACACCTTCCTGCATATATTCACGAATGACGCCGTAGGTGCCTTTTCCGATTCCGGATAAAGACATCATGTCGTCGATTTCCGACAGGCTGCGGTCATCCTGCTCAAGCGCCGCTGCCGCTTTTCGGAAGGCTGATATTTTAAACGGGTTGTCCCCTTTCAGTTCCATATAGACCGCAATCGTTTCAAGCAGCCTGATGATATCTTTTTTATGCATACTGTTAACCCCCAGTCGTTTCCTGCTTTTCATCATACAAATTTTTCTCCTCCGGCACAACTGACGCAGAGCTTGAAAAAAACTTCTCCGGTCAAGAGAAGTTTTTTATGCCCCGTACTGGGCCCACAGTTCTTGCAGGAGCCCTGACAGATACGGCGTATGATGTGTGATGATATTTGCAAGCGTCGATTGTGCGAGCATATCCTGAAGTGCGCTTACCGGCAGTACGGATGCGACGTATAACAGGATAAACGCAAATAAATAGACTTCCAGAAACCCAAGCACCCCGCCCAGCAGTTTGTTGATCTGTTTAATGACCGGAATGCTGGCGATGATATTAAGCGCCGCTCCGATAATCCGGAGCAGAATCTTTGCGATGATAAACAAAATGACAAACGCGATCGCGTTGTAATAAGCCGTCTCTACGTTTCCTTTAATAAAAGACAGAGCCGCCTGCCCGCCGGAAAAATCAGGCGCGGGTATAAAGCTCAGATGCGGGGCCAGGCTTTTGTAAAAAAGCGCCGCAAACGCAATTGAGAGGATGAAACTCGTTAAATATATAAATTGGAGGATAAATCCTCTTTTTAATCCAAGCAATGTGCCCATTAAGAGCAGAACTAAGATGATGATATCTATCATATGGTGTTCATTCCTTTTCTTTAAGCTGCCGCTCCAGTATTTCATATTTTTCTTGCAGTTTCATATAATCATGCACAACATTGACCGCAGTCAATACAGCGAGCTTATTTATATCAAGATATGGATTTTTCTCGTTGATTTCTCTCATTTTATCATCAACCACTCCGGCCACATGACGCATGTGCGCTTTGCTTTCTTCCCCGATAATGGTGAAGTGCTGGCCGTAAATGTTTACTGTCGTTTTGGTTTTTTTGCCGTCAGACAACGTTTCTCCTCCATTCCGCGAGAATCCTAGTTCCTATCATACCACGATTATCGTTTGAATGGAAAGACGAGCCTCGGGCTGTTATGATACACTGGTATATACAGTGAAAAGTGCCAAAAAAGGAGATTATATCGTGTCCCATTCTGTTATAAAAGTATCCGCTTCCGCTATGGAACAAATGAAACAATCCTATGCCGGCTCCCTTACTCCCGCCGTTCCGCAGGGCGCCGTCTTCCAGGCTAAGCCTCCGGGCTGTACCATTACAGCCTACCGCTCGGGCAAGGTTCTCTTTCAAGGAAAAAACGCCGGCACAGAAGCGGCCCGCTGGGGAACGGCTGAGGCTTTGAAAGCAAAGAAAACCGTCAAAAAAGCGGCCGACCCGCTCTACGCTCCCCCGGCGGGCATTGCCTCCATGTCAGTGATCGGCTCTGATGAAGTCGGAACAGGCGATTACTTCGGGCCGATAACGGTTGCCTGCGCCTACGCCGACAAAACAAAGCTCTCTTTAATGAGAGAACTCGGTGTGAAGGATTCGAAGGATTTAAAAGATCCGCAGATTATTGAAATCGCCAAACTGTTAATTAAAACCATTCCTTACAGCCTGCTTGTGTTAAAAAACGAAAAATACAATCAGATGCAGGAAAAAGGCATGAGCCAAGGAAAAATGAAGGCGCTCCTTCATAATCAGGCGATTTCCAATCTGCTGAGAAAAATGAACGGCGTTAAACCGGAAGCGATTTTGATTGACCAATTCGCAGAGCCCGGCATTTATTTTAAGCATCTTTCCGGACGGGATATCGTAAAAGAAAAAACGTTTTTCAGCACGAAAGCGGAAAGCATACATCTTTCCGTCGCCGCAGCCTCTATCATTGCGCGATATTCTTTCTTAATTGAAATGGATAAGCTTTCGCGTGAGGCTGGGATGACGATTCCAAAAGGCGCGGGGCCGCACGTCGATGAAGCTGCCGCCAAGCTGATCATCAATAAGGGAGAAGGTGCGCTCAGAACGTTCACTAAACTTCATTTTGCCAATACGCAAAAAGCGAAACGCCTTGTTGAACGGAAGCGGTCATAGTAAAAAAGCTTGCAGAGTGATCTGCAAGCTTTTTCTTTATCCTCTTAATACGGCCTGATACGTTTCTTCCAGCGCTTTCAGCACGTTTTCATGTACTTTTGTCACTTCTTCTTCTGTCAATGTTTGTTCAGGGTTAACATATTGGAGCGAGAAGGCGACGGATTTTTTGCCTTCTTCCATATGCTCACCTTCGTACACATCAAATACGGTGACTTCTTTCAGCAGCGCGCCGCCGGCTTCTTTGATCACGGCTTCGAGCTGTCCGCTTGTAACGGTTTTATCTGCCACAAGCGCAATGTCGCGCGTGACGGACGGGTACTTCGGAATCGGCGTATACACGACAGGTTCTGTTTCCTCGGTCAGAAGCGCGTGCAGATCAAGCTCGAACACATACGTTTCTTTGATATCCAGCTCTTTTTCCATTGCCGGATGCACCTGGCCGATAAATCCGGCAAGCGAACCGTTCAATAGAATGTTTGCCGTCCGGCCGGGATGCATGTTTTTGCGTTCTGACTGGACAAATTCAACCCGGTCTGACACATTCAATTGATGCAGCAGGCCTTCAACGATTCCTTTGGCGACGAAGAAATCAACCGGCTTTTTCTCACCCTGCCATAAATTTTTGCGCCACAATCCGGTTACAGCTCCGGCAACCCGTTCTTTTTCAACCGGTTTTGTGTTTTCTTCTTTCGTCAGAAATACAGAACCCGTTTCATATAAAGCAACGGAATCAGTCTGTCTGGCCAGATTGTATGAAACGGCTTCAAGAAGATTCGGCACAAGGCTGTGTCTGAGAATGCTCCTTTCTTCGCTCATCGGCAGAGCAAGCATCGTGTTGAATGATTTTTCGATCGCAAAAGCGGCCGCTTTTTTATCATTCGTTAATGAATAAGTGGTCGCTTGTGAAAGACCCGCTCCTTCAAGGAAACGTCTCACTTTCCGGCGTTTTGCCTGATACGGTGTCAAGCCGCCTGTCGTGCCGGCCGTTTCCGGAAGCGTGGACGGAATATTGTCATACCCGTACAATCTCGCCGCTTCTTCAATCAGGTCTTCTTCTATTCTAATATCTCCGCGGCGCGACGGCACCGTTACGACGAGAACGCCTTCAGCTTCACCGACTGCAAACCCGAGGCGCTTGTAAATGCTGATGATTTCTTCTTTAGCGATTGTCATGCCGAGCACGGCGTTCACTTTTTCAACAGACACGTGAATATTGTTTGCTTCGATTGTCAGATGGTTTTCTTCAACCGTGCCTGAGAGCACTTCTCCGCCGGCATATGCCTGAATGAGACTGCAGGCCCGTTCAGCCGCCAGCAGAACGCGTGCCGGATCAATGCCTTTTTCATATCTGGCGCTCGCTTCGCTTCTCAGCCCGAGGTCTCTCGACGCTTTGCGGACGGTCTGTCCGTCGAAATAAGCGGCTTCCAGTAAAATCGCAGTGGTGTCTTCACGGACTTCAGACTCAGCTCCGCCCATGACTCCCGCAACGGCTTGCGCTTTTTTTCCGTTTGTGATGACCAAATGGCTGCTTAACAGCTTGCGCTCTTGTTCATCCAGCGTCACGATGGTTTCATTTTCCGCCGCTTTTCTGACGACGACCTCTTTTGAACCGAACCGGTCGTAATCGAAAGCGTGAAGCGGCTGTCCGTACTCAAGGAGGACGAAGTTTGTAATGTCCACGACGTTATTATGCGGGCGGATGCCTGCATTCATCAGCTTCGTCTGCATCCAAAGCGGTGACGGGCCGATTTTGACGTTTTTAATGATTTTTGCGGCATAATGCGGATTGGCCTGCGTATCTTCAACCTTAACGGAAACAGCATCCGCCGCTTTTTCTGCCGCTTTTTCATATGAAGCCTCCGGAAGTTTTACCTCTGCGCCGAGGATAGCCGCAACTTCATAAGCCACGCCAAGCATGTTCATCGCGTCGGCGCGGTTCGGCGTTAAGCCCAATTCTAAAATCGCATCATCAAGCTGAAGGGCCGCCATTGCGTCAGCTCCCGTTTCAGCATCATTCGGAAAAACGAAAATGCCTTCCGCATATTCTTTCGCCACGAGCTTGCTTTCAATGCCGAGCTCCTGAAGGGAACAGATCATGCCGTGAGACGCTTCGCCGCGCAGCTTGGCTTTTTTAATTTTGAAATTGCCGGGAAGTACGGCTCCGACCGTTGCAACGGCAACCTTCTGTCCTTTATCAACATTCGGGGCGCCGCAGATAATCTGCACGGGTTCCTCCGCACCGATATCAACAAGGCATTTGTTGAGTTTGTCGGCATTCGGGTGCTGTTCGCGCTCAAGCACGTGTCCGATGACAACGCCTTTTACGCCCTCCCCTTTATACTCGATACCCTCAACTTCAATACCGGCTCTCGTAATTTTTTCTGCAAGCACGGCCGGGTCGATTCCCTGCAAGTCAACGTAATCTTCTAACCATTTATAAGAAACAAACATGTGTATCCTCCTCTTACGCCTGTTTAAACTGCGAAATGAATCTGACATCATTGGTATAGAAATGGCGGATATCTTCAATGCCGTATTTCAGCATCGCGATACGTTCCACACCCATTCCGAAAGCAAAACCCTGGTATTCCTCAGGATTGAATCCGGCCATCTTCAGCACGTTCGGGTGAACCATGCCGGCGCCGAGAATTTCAATCCAGCCTGTTTTTTTGCAGACGGAGCAGCCTTGTCCGCCGCACTTAAAGCAGGTCACATCCACCTCGACAGAAGGCTCTGTGAATGGGAAAAAGCTCGGACGGAGCCTGATTTCACGATCTTGGCCGAACATTTTTTTGGCGACCAATTCAAGCGTGCCTTTCAGGTCGCTCATGCTGATTTTGCGGTCGACGACGAGACCCTCAATCTGCATGAACTGATGGGAATGTGTCGCGTCATCGTTGTCGCGGCGATACACTTTACCGGGACAAATGATTTTGACGGGGCCTTTTCCTTTATGCTTTTCCATCGTGCGCGTCTGCACCGGTGACGTCTGCGTTCTCATCAGCATTTCTTCTGTAATGTAAAAGCTGTCCTGCATGTCGCGGGCCGGATGTTCCTTCGGCAGGTTCAGCGCCTCAAAGTTGTAATAATCCGTTTCCACTTCAGGGCCTTCTTCGACGGTATATCCCATTCCGATAAATAAATCTTCAATTTCTTCAATAACGACCGTCAGCGGATGGCGTCCGCCGATGTTTACCTGACTGCCCGGCAATGTGACGTCAATCGTCTGGCTGCTGAGTTTTTTATTCATCTCTTCTTGTTCAAGCTGTTCATTTTTCGCCGTAATGGCTGCTGCAATGCGCTCTCTCACTTCATTGGCGAGCGCTCCCATTTTCGGGCGCTCTTCGGCGGACAGTTTGCCCATGCCGCGGAGAACTTCTGTAATCGGCCCTTTTTTTCCGAGATATTGCACCCGAATGTCGTTAACTTCTTTTAATGAACCCGCCGCTTCTACTTTTTCTGCAGCTTCCAGTTCGAGCTGTTTAAGCTTCTCTTCCATCATGCATCCTCCTTTTATGTAAACCAAACCGTTCTATGCCTTTTTCAGAAAACAAAAAAACCCGCCCCTTGAGAGAAGGGACGAGTTGTGGCCGCGGTACCACCCTTTTTAAGGCAGACTTCATCTGCCGACAGCTTCATTGACATAACGGAAACGATCGTTCCGGTTCACCTTTACGCGCGTTTGGCGCGGTCCCGGTGACAACTCGAGAGGTGAAAATCAATTTTTGTGCTGCGATAAAAATGCTCTCAGTCAGCGGCATTTTCTCCCTGGAAGGCAGTGTGTGCAAAAATTGACGTCCTCTGTCACGGTTTTTACATTATTGCTATCTATTATAGTGAAATCCAAGGCTTTTCGCAACCTATCCTCTGAGATGATAAACGAGGATGGCGGCCGCTACCGCCACATTCAGCGATTCCGCCTGTCCGTACAGCGGAACGTACAAGTTGAGATCCGTTTTTTGCAGAAGGCCGGCGTCCACTCCCGCCCCCTCGTTCCCGACGATTAACGCGAACGATTCTTCAGGCTTCACGCTTTGATAAGCTACACCGTTTTCAAGCGCCGTGCCGTAGATCGCGACGCCTTGTGATTTCAGCTCAGCGGTAAACTCATCAAGCGGACGTTTCAAAATGGGAATATGAAAATGAGATCCTTGTGCTGAACGCAGCGTTTTTCCGTTGTACGGGTCTGCTGTTCCCTCACCAAGGACAACGGCGTCGATCCCCGCCGCATCTGCCGTTCTGATCATTGTTCCTAAATTCCCCGGGTCCTGCACGGCATCAATCAGAAGCAGCCGCTTCAGCTGATCAGGCTGCTTATCCGGCATATGGCAGACCGCGGCGATCCGCTGCGGCGTTTCTGTTTCCGTCACGGCTGAAAACGCGTCTTCGCTCAGCACGTAGCACGGGATGCTCATGTCCAGATCGGCCGGGATGGCGCTCTCATCGTTTACGAGAATTTCTTTTACCGTTCCCTTTGATTTGAGCGCTTCTTCTGCCAGATGCTCTCCTTCTATCAGAAATGTATTCGTTTTGAGTCTCTCTTTTTTTGTGTGAAGTTTTTTCCAGTCCTTCACTTTTTGGTTTTTTGCAGAGTCGATTCGTTTCACTTTATGTCTGTGCTCTCCTTTTTTCATGCATGTTGTTATTATATCTTAAGAACAGCACATAATAAACCGCGTGCGCGGTAAGAATATGCGTATCACATTCAGGAAAAAGGAGCGGTTGTAATGGATCTTAATTTACGCAACGCCGTTATTGCCAATGTAACCGGCAATAACCAGGATCAGCTGGAGCATACTATCGTTGACGCCATCCAAAGCGGTGAAGAAAAAATGCTTCCGGGCCTCGGCGTCTTATTCGAAGTTCTTTGGCAGCATGCGTCGGACTCAGAAAAAAATGAAATGCTCAAAACACTTGAAGGCGGATTAAAACCTGCGCAATAAGCTTGAACCGGGTGATGAGACACCCGGTTTTTTTTGTATAATAATGGCGAGGGGGATCGCCATGCAGTTACAGCCGGAACTGGCAAAGAAATTGATTGCCGAAGTCAAACATATGTACAGCCGCGAAGTGATTATTGCCGATACAAAAGGAATGATCATCGCGGGCACCAACGAGGCGCGCGCCGGATGGTTTCATGAAGGCGCACTGATCTGCGCGCGCGAAAAACGGAATGTCATCATTACGAAAGAAGATGAAAAACGGCTCGAGGGCGTAAAAGCAGGACTGAACCTCCCCGTTTTTTCAGGCCATGAAGTGATCGGAGTATTCGGTCTGACAGGAGACCCTGACGATATCCTGCCTTTCGGAGAATTGCTCAGAAAAATGACGGAGCTGTTTATTAAAGAAACGCGCCATATGGAAGAAGCGCAGTGGCGTGCGAGAATGCTTGAATCCTTTATGGTTGATTGGCTGCAGCTGAAAGAATGGTCTCCGGGCTTTTTAGAAAAAGCAAAGCTCATCGGCGCAGACCTTCACGCATACCGCCGGATCATACTCATTCAAGGCCGTTATGAGCAATATAAAGCGGAGGAGCTCGGGCGGCTCTGGCAGTACGAATGCCCTGAAGACCTGTTTGTCCGCTGGGGAAATGAACGCATTCTCATTAATCATGAAGCAAATTCGGCTTCCAAAACACAGCTCATTAAAAAGATCGGCGCCGTTTTCGGGCAGCCTGTCACCGCCGGCATCGGACGGATCGTTCCGGGAGAGCGCCTCACGGAATCATACGAACAGGCGGATAAAGCACTTTCAGCCGGTATCGGTGACAAGCAGGCCGTCTTTGAAGAAGATTTAAAACTGGATATGTGTCTTGCCGATATCGCACCCGGCACGAGGTCGGAATTTTCACGGCGGGTTTTCGAGCATGTACTCGGCCGGGAAGAACTTCTGGATACGCTGCGCGCCTTTTTCGACCGGCAATTATCGTTAAAGCGCACCGCCGACGACATGCATATTCATATCAATACATTGCGCTACCGTCTTTCCAAACTGGAATCACTGACAAATATGAAACTTGACCGCCCCAAAGACATAACGGCTTTTTATTTGGCGCTGCGCTTTTTAGATCAACATACAAAAATCACGTAATCATATCATCATTTTTCATATGTTTCTCCATAGTGTGCGGAATCGTTTTTCTTTACAATTAAATGAAAACGCTTTTCTTATCAGGGAGGTTGGGAGAACATGATTTCACGAGAGGCAAAAGAAGCGTTCATCCGGACGGTCGGGAAGGAGAATTATGATGATTCGGCGGCGGGCCGTCTTGTGTATTCTTATGATGCGGCTCCTCAGCTGCAAGCCATGCCGGATGCGGTAATCGCCCCCCGCAGCGCGGATGACGTGTCGCGTATACTAACGATTTGCAGCAGGCATGACATTCCGATCGTGCCGAGGGGTTCAGGCACAAACTTATGCGGCGGCACATGTCCGTCTGAAGGCGGGCTTGTGCTTTTATTCAAACATATGAACCGCATTCTTGAAATCGATGAAGAAAATTTGACGGCAACCGTCCAGCCGGGCGTGATTACGCAAGATATGATCCGTGCGGTTGAGCAAAAAGGTTTATTTTATCCGCCGGATCCGAGCAGCATGAAAATATCGACGATCGGCGGGAATATTAATGAAAATTCCGGCGGGCTGCGCGGACTGAAGTACGGCGTCACCCGGGATTATGTCCTCGGCCTTGAAGCCGTCTTGGCTTCAGGCGATATCATCCGCACAGGAGGAAAGCTGACAAAGGATGTCGCCGGTTATGATCTGACCCGGCTTTTCGTCGGATCAGAAGGGACGCTCGGCGTTGTGACGGAAGCGACTTTAAAGCTGGTTCCGAAGCCGGAAACGAAAAAAACGCTGCTTGCACTCTATGAACATATTGAAGCGGCTGCGGAATCGGTTTCTGCCATCATCGCTGAAAAAATCATTCCGGCGACACTCGAATTTCTGGATCAGCCGA
Source organism: Bacillus sp. IS1 (assembly GCF_032461585.1). Taxonomy (NCBI): domain Bacteria; kingdom Bacillati; phylum Bacillota; class Bacilli; order Caryophanales; family Bacillaceae; genus Bacillus; species Bacillus sp. IS1. The sequence goes on from NZ_JAWCWR010000005.1 coordinate 134,800, forward strand.
CACTGCAGGTCATTGAAGATTACGCCAAGATCGGGCTTCCGACCGACGCAAAAGCGGTGCTGCTGATCGAACAGGACGGTGACATCGAAACGGTCAGACGAGATATGGAAAAAATCGAAGCCATCTGTAAAAACGGAGCAGCCGTATCCGTCCAAACGGCTGAAACCGAGGAAGAGGCATTCGCGCTTACAGAGGCCAGACGGTCCGCATTATCAGCCCTTGCCCGGCTGAAACCGACAACGATTCTGGAAGATGCGACCGTGCCGAGATCACAAATTGCCAGCATGGTCAAAGCCATTAACGAGATTGCAGAAACATACGGCCTGTCCATCTGCACATTCGGCCATGCCGGAGACGGCAACCTCCATCCGACGTGCACCACCGATATCCGAAATACAGAGGAGATGGAACGTGTCGAAAAAGCTTTTGCCGCCATTTTTGAAAAAGCGATTGAGCTGGGCGGGACGATAACGGGTGAACACGGGGTCGGCATCGTAAAAGCGCCGTATTTAGAAATGAAACTGAAAACAGAAGGCATCACCGCCATGAAAGCGATCAAACAAGCGCTTGATCCCCAAAATCTGCTGAATCCGGGAAAAATATTCGCCAATTCATCAAGGAAACGCGTGGTGGTGATGAAATGACAACGGCTAAAGAGCAGCAACAAATTCAAACAGAATTCAAAAACCGCATGGATGAAGGTGAATTGCTGAACTGTATGCGCTGCGGCTTCTGCCTTCCTTCCTGTCCGACCTATATCGAATCGGGATTTCAAGAATCCCATTCGCCGCGCGGCCGGATCGCCCTGATGAAAGCCGTCACTGACGGACTGATCGAGCCGGATGAAGATGTCGAGCGCTCACTTTCGCTGTGTCTCGGGTGCCGGGCATGCGAGCCCGTTTGTCCGGCAGGGGTCAATTACGGACAGCTGCTTGAAGAAGCGAGGGATATCATTCATCAAAATAAAAAACATAAGCCGGGCGTGCGCCTCTTGCGGAAAGCCGCCTTCACCGGGCTTTTCCCTCATCAAAACCGCATGCAGACAGCCGTGAATCTTCTCGGAATATACCAAAGATCGGGACTGCAGACCGCCGTCAGAAAAACCGGTATGCTGCGCGTTTTGCCTGAACATCTGCGCACAATGGAACAAGTGCTCCCGCCCGCCCCGAAACGGAAAGACATGAAGGAAAGGCCGCGTTTTCTTCCTGCCGCGGGTCCCGTCCAAAAACGGGCCGCTTTTTTCTCGGGCTGCTTAATGGATACGATGTTTTTAGCGACAAATCATGCGACAACGGCGCTTTTACAGGCGGCCGGGTGTGAAATCGCGGTTCCGGACGGCCAGGCGTGCTGCGGCGCGCTTCACGGGCACAGCGGAGAAAAAGAGATGGGAAAAGAACTGGCCAAGCGGAATATCGCGGCTTTTGAAGCGCTTGACGCTGATTATATCATTACAAACGCCGGCGGATGCGGCGCCTTTCTTCAGGAATATCCGCATTTACTGAAAGATGAACCTGGATGGGCGGAACGTGCCGAACAATTCGTCCGGAAGCTCAAAGACTTTTCATCCGTACTGGTTGATCTGAAGTTCCATCAAAAAAACCTGCGGGCACAGTCTCCTCATATCGTCACATATCAGGACTCCTGCCATCTCCGCAATGTGATGCATACGTCAGAGGAACCGCGCACGCTTTTGAAAAGCATTAAAGGGGCTGAGTACAGAGAAATGGAAAAGGCCGACAGCTGCTGCGGGTCGGCGGGAATTTATAATATAACAGAGTCAGAAATGTCTATGAAAATATTAGACAGCAAGATGAAAGCCGCCGGAAAAACGGAGGCGGCCGTCATCGTGACAGCCAATCCCGGATGCCTTTTGCAAATGCAGCTCGGCATTTTGCGCGAAGGATTAACAGGCCGTGTCCGCGCGGTTCATTTGGCGGATTACCTTTTGGAAGCGGCGGATTTGTCATAAGATGAAAGCAGAGAGACCGATCGGCTCTCTGCTTTTTTATGATGCTGCAATGTTCGGACGGCCGCGGATTTATCCGGGTATTGAAGCTTCCAGTCTGGCACTCGGATCACGCCATGCATTCGCCCATTTTTTCACAGCCGCAATGATAATCACAAGCCCGAGAATGAGCATGATAATGGATAAAACGCCATTCAGCACGTTGTATCCCGCCGCTTCGGGGTTCAAATACACATACCGCACCATCCAATAACCCGCATAGTTGACGGTCACGTACAAATAAGCGAGAGGAATCAGGCATGTCAGCATATAGCGCCGCTTATCCGCTATTTTTAATACGACGGTCGCACCGATAATTAAGCCGACAGACGCCATAAGCTGATTGGATACGCCGAACAGCGCCCAAATGGAGCTGATATCGCCCGAATACAGAAGATAGCCCCACAGCAGGCAGGCGAGCGCGCTTGAGAAAATCGAGCCCGGCAGCCAGTCTGTTTTTTTCAGCGGCTTATAGACCTCCCCGAAAAACTCTTGAATCAAGTACCGGGCAACACGGGTTCCCGCATCAATCGCCGTTAAAATAAACACCGCTTCAAACATAATGACGAATTGAAAAAAGTATGAAGCCAAATGACTGAAAAACGGCATCTCCGTAAAGATATACGTCATTCCGACGGCAAGCGTAACAGCTCCGCCCGTTCTTCCTTCCAGACTGAGCCCGATTTCTTTGCTCAATTCAGGCAGATGGACGACATTCATCCCGAGGGTGCGGAATATTTCAGGCGTGCTGTTAATGGCAAAATAGTCGGCGGGCTCAAGAGCGGCAGCTGCAATGAGCGCCATAATTCCGACGAGACATTCCACAAGCATCGCTCCGAAAGCAACCGGCTTTATATCACTCCATTTATCCAGCATTTTCGGCGTTGTGCCGGAACCGACAAATGCATGAAAGCCTGAAATGGCGCCGCAGGCAATCGTTATTGAAATAAACGGCCAGACAGGACCCGCGATCACCGGCCCTCCGCCGTGAATAAACTCCGTTACGGCCGGGAATTTAATGGCGGGATTGACGAAAAAGACGCCCGCGATCAAAGCGGCAAAAACCCCGATTTTCATAAAACTGCTTAAATAGTCACGCGGAGCCAGCAAAAGCCAAACCGGAAGCGCCGCGGCGAAAAACGCATAGACGGGAAGCGCCACTGCAAGCGTTTTCGCATCCAGTGTCAGCATGTCCCCGAGAGCCGTTGTCTGCAGCCGCGGCCCGATGACAACACCGGCCATTAACAAAAGAAACCCGACAGTTGATGCGAGTTTGAGATTGCCTGTTTTTTTATAGTAGAGGCCGACCCCCATCGCGATCGGAATCGTAATCCCCACCGCAAACGTTCCCCACGGGTTTTTTTCAAGCGCGTGCAGCACAACCATGGACAGCCCCGCCATCGTGATCGTAATGATAAACAGCATCGAGAGACCCGTGCAAAAACCCGCCACCGGGCCGAGCTCTTCTTTGGCAACTTCAGAAAGCGTTTTCCCATTTTTCCGCATTGATGCAAACAATACGACAATATCGTGCACGGCTCCTCCGATCACCGCCCCGATTAACAGCCATAACAGCCCGGGCAGATAGCCGAACTGAGCTGCCAGAATCGGTCCGACAAGCGGGCCGGCAGCGGCGATTGCCGCGAAGTGGTGGCCGAATGACACCCACTTATTCGTCGGCACATAATCTTTCCCATCCTCAAGCACATGGGCCGGAGTCGGTGTCTGATCATTGATTTTTAATACTTTGACCATCATAAAGGTACCGTAAAGCCGATAGGCGATCGCCAGAATACATATAGACGCTATGACGATTGTAATCGCATTCATTTAATCCCAGCCCCTTTTCTCTTTTTCTAAATATTATCACAATTATCAGATAACAGAAGATGATTTTTGCGTAAAAAAAAAGCCGGCAGCGCAGCCCGGCTTTTCGGAACATTATTTTCCTGATAAACGGATGACATTCCAGGACAGCGGAGTAAAATGAGCCGTTATCCCTTCAGCATGTGCCGAAGACGTTCCGTTGGAGTGCGGAATGACTTCTTTTCTGTTTTTTTGATTGGTCGCTTTCATATCCTGATGCTCCAGCACGATATGCTCAATGATGCGGTAATCTTCAAACCCCCTCAGCCTTATCTCCGTTTCCATCAGTTCCTTGCTTTTGTTGACGGCAAAAATGGTCAGTGCTTCATCCTCTTCATGGTAAACGGCCGCGGCATCAACATACGGTACATCCGTAAAATCCGCTGAGTCGTATTTCGGGGAGGTGATCAGCAGCTTCATTGAAGTCCCTCTCCCGTAGACAGAGGCGTGCATGTAAGGATAAAAGATCGGCTGTCTCCATGCTTCTCCGCCCTTTTCACTCATGATAGGCGCAATTACGTTGACAAGCTGGGCGAGACAGGCGATCTTCAGTCTGTCCGCATGCTGCAGCATCGTAATCAGCAGTGAACCGATCAACAGCGCATCTTCAAAATTGTAGATGTCTTCAAGAATCGGCCGGGCCGTAATCCATGGCTCCACTTTTTTATCCGCTTCATTTGAGTGATACCACACATTCCATTCATCTAAAGAAAGGTGAATCGTTTTTTTGCTGCGTTTTTTCGCTTTCATATAATCACATACGGCTGTGACGGATTTAATAAAATGGTCTAAATCCATCGACTTCGCCAAATAGTTCTCAAGATCATTTTCATGGTTGCCGTAATACGTATGCAGTGAGATGTAATCCACATGCTCGTACGTATGCTCAAGCACCTCGGCCTCCCACTCAATGAAGGACGGCATGCCGCTGTTTGAGCTTCCGCAAGCCACCAATTCGATCGCCGGGTCCGTCCATTTCATCACCTTTGCCGTTTCAGCGGCGAGCCGTCCGTATTCATGCGCCGTTTTATGACCGATCTGCCAAGGGCCGTCCATCTCATTTCCTAAGCACCATGTTTTGATGCCGTAAGGTTTTTCATATCCGTGCGATTTTCGTAAGTCGCTCCAGTATGACCCTTCAGGATGGTTGCAGTATTCGACGAGATTCCGGGCGGCATCGATCCCTCTCGTCCCGAGATTGACCGCCATATTCACTTCGGCGTTCACTTTTTTCGCCCACGTTAAAAATTCATTCGTCCCCACTTCGTTCGTTTCTGTCGTCTGCCATGCCAAATCAAGCCTCCGCGGGCGGTCCTTCACCGGCCCGACGCCGTCTTCCCAATTGTAGCCCGAGAGAAAATTCCCTCCCGGATAGCGGATGAACGGCACTTGCAATTCCTTGATTAACTCCTGCACGTCTGTTCTGAAGCCGTCCTTGTCGGCTTTCGGGTGTCCGGGCTCATAAATGCCTTCATACACCGCCCGGCCCATATGTTCTATAAATGATCCGTACATCCGTTTGTCCACTTCACCGATGATATATTCTTTATCTGCTGTAATCCCCGCTTTTTTCATTATATTTCCTCCCTCTCTCTATCCCTTCACTCCGCCTACTGTGAGGCCGGAAATGAAGTATTTTTGGAAAAACAAGAATATGATGATCACCGGCAGTATCGCAAAAACGGACCCGGAAATCAGCATGTCATAGTTGTTGCCGTACGGACTCAGCAGCCCTGAAAGTCCGATTGGAAGCGTAAACATTTCTTTCGACCGAAGCACGATCAGCGGCCATAAAAAGTTATTCCAGCTGTTTAAAGATTGAAGAATGATCATTGCCCCGAATGCCGGTTTCATGAGCGGCGCCATAATTCTGAAAAAAATGCCGAATTCGGTGCAGCCGTCCATTCTCGCTGAATCAAGCAGATCCTTCGGAAGTCCGAGCGCATATTGCCGGAAAAAGAACACGGCGACAGGCGACACAATAAACGGCAGAATCACCCCCGTATAAGAATCGATCAAATGAAGACCCACCGTCAATTTGAACAACGGAAGCATCATCACTTCAAGAGGCACCATCATAATGATCAGCACAAGAACGAAAATAATATTTCTGCCTTTAAATTCGTAGACACCGAGTCCGTAGCCGATCAAAGAGGAAAAAAACAGCGTGAGAACCGTGGTGAGAACGCCGAGCAGCAGGCTGTTAAAAAACCATTTGAAATAAATGCTCCCCCCGTTGAACAAATAGGTGTAGTTATCAAGGCTCATTACATCCGGATCAAGACGCAGATTCAGCCCGATGCGCATCAGCTCAGATGACGGCTTTAATGAACCGAGCAATAGGCAGATCATCGGAAAGATATACAACAGGCTCAGCATGATAAAAAACAAGGTAAACGCGACTCTGTACACGGAAAACATGTAATTGTTACGCAACGCTTATCCCTCCCCTTTAAACGAACCGGACAGTTTCAGTGAAACAAGGCTGACTAGTAAGATGACAAGCAAAAGGACAATTCCGATTGCGGCCCCGTACCCCATTTCGTTGTATGCAAGCCCCTGCTGATATAAATAACCGACAAGTGTGAGGCCGATATTGCCCGGGGAATTATTCTGCCAAAGCACATAGCTTTCCTCAAACATTCTGAAACCGCCGATAATACTGATCGTTAACACATAAACGGACACCGGCTTTAAAAATGGAAGGGTAATATGCCGGAACTTTTTCCACGTACTCGCCCCGTCAATTTCAGCCGCTTCATACAATTCTTTCGGCACGTTTTGCAATCCGGCCAGAAAGTAAAGAATGTTAATGCCCATCCACCTCCATGACGCAAGCAGCACCATTAAAAACATGCCGGTACCTTTGTTGTTGAGCCAGTTTTGGGGTGATGCGCCAAGCTTCATCATCAGCTCGTTTGCAAGCGACGTATTCATTTCTCCGAACATCAGACGGAAAATAATCCCCGCTACGATCGTCGATGTTAAAGCCGGTACAAACAGAGCCGATTTAAACACATTTCTGAACCTGACGAGCTTCGAATTCAGAATCACCGCCAAAAGAAGCGGCACCGGAATCAGCACGATCAGCGTCCAGAAGGTATATTCCAATGTGTTAAATAATGCCGTATAAAAGGTTGGATTAAGAAGAGCGGTATAATTGGAAAACCCGACAAATGTAATTTCTCCCGGCAGTATCCGCTGAAAGCTCATGATAAACACGCTGATGATCGGATACAAAAAGAAAACGAGAAACGAAATGATAAATGGCGCCGTAAAAAGATAAGGCGCCGCTTTTTTTGAATACAGCACATTGCGCCGGCGCGGCTTCTTCCGGACTGCAGAAACGGTTTGCGCTGTCTCTGTCTTTACAGGTCTCATAAAAGCTCCCCCGCTTTCACTGTTAAATAGGACGGCTTCTCCTATTTCTCTAATTGCTCTGCCGCCTCGTCCAAGGCTTCCTTAGGTGTTTTTTCCTGCGTCTTCAGCGCATCGAACAGCACTTGTCTGACAACGAGATCAGCCGCTTTAGAGAAGTCTTCATGCAGATAAATCGGATTGATCTCATCTTTTATTTCAAGGAGCGAGGAAAAAATTGACGTACCGTTCCGGAAGAAATCCGTGTACTTGTTTTTCTCCTTCAATTCTTTTGAATCCCACACGTCCCAGCGGAGCGGGTCAAAGCCGAGCACCGTCCAAAGCTTTATGTTCCCTTCCTTCGAACCTTTCGCAAAACCGAGAAATTCTTTCGCGAGCTTCAGATGTTCAGCCTGCTTCGGCACGACGGTGGCTGTTCCGCCTAAACCCGCTGATCTGTCACCGCCTTCTTTCCAGGCCGGCATAGGGTAAATCGCCATTTTCCCTTTTAAATCAGGCATATAATCGATAAACCGTCCCATGTACCAAATGGGCATCAGCACTGAGGCTGCCCCGCCCTGATTCATAAAACCGTAGTATTCTTCGCTGTGATGGCCGCCGCCGGGAGCCGGCAGAAGGGTTTTATCATTTACCATGTCCTTTACATAATTCAGTGTGTCTGTATTCGTCTTGCTGTTCAGAATCAATTTTCCGTTTTTGCTGTAGTAGCCTGACCCTTGCTGCGAAATCATGGATAGGAATGTGGCGGAGTCGTTTGTTTCAACCGTTCCCATCGGTTTCCCAGATGCTTCACGCACTTTTTTCCCTGCCCGCCGATAATCTTCCCATGTCTTAATGGAGGCGGGATCAACGCCCGCTTTTTGCATAATATCCATGTTGTAAAACATGACGGTCGTCCCCACATGTGTATCAAGGCCGTACAATTTTCCGTTTTTGCTGTATAAGGCCAGACGCGCTTCCACAAACTTATCGCGGTCTTTTTCAATCAGCGGCGTCAGATCGGCAAGCGGGATATCCTTCCCCTTCAGAAAGTTCGAGAACCGGCTTAATTCCACGTCGGCTATATCGGGAAGCCCCTCACCCGCGATCAGCGAAACCGATAAATTATCATGCATTTGTCCATAAGGATAAACAACGGTATTCAGCTTGATTTTGCGCTCCGGATATTTCTGATTCCATTCTTTGACCATTTCCTGATAAAACTGTTCGTGCAGACCGTTAAACGTCCAAAACGTCAGCTCCGTTTCTCCCGTCCGGCCGGCAGTCCGTTCTTGTGAACAGCCGGCGGTAAACAAGAAGAGCATCATCAGCACCAAACATACAGCGGTCGTTTTTTTCATGTCATTACCCCTTCCACTTTAGGCCGTGCGGCTATTGATGCAAATGATGTGCAAAGAGCGCTGCATTTTCATTTATGATGGTTAAACCGGTATAACGGTCTCTCAGTGTGTGCGCATGCTTAAGCGCATCGCTGACAAGGTCCTGTTTTACACCGATCTCATCGAAACAGGCGGGACCTCCCGCAGATGCGAGCCACCCGGCAATTGTTTTGCCGTCGGGAAGCCCTTCATATGCAGATTGAATCGCCTCGCGAAAGTGCGGCGGCAGTTCAGCAAGCTTTTCGTGACAAGCCAGTTCTTTGTAAATATCACTCAGCACCGCGCACGCACAGCCGACCTTCGCACCGTGGAGAATCGGAGGCTGTTTTGCCTTCAGCATTTCCATCTCAATCCAATGCGAGATGTGATGTTCTCCTCCTGAGGCGGGGCGGGAGTGGTCAAGCGCAAGCATGACAAGACCCGAAACGATCAGCGCTTCCATCAGTATCTGAATGCCGGCCTCCGTTCCCATGGCAATGTCAGCGCGGTGATCAATGCACTGCCAAAGCGCGTCTTTCACAAGCTTCGCCCCGGCTTCTGAGTACGGCTCACCCGCTAGCCTGCGGGAAATCTCCCAATCTGCCAGCGATGTTATTTTTCCGAGCATGTCTCCGAAGCCCGCGGCTGTCATTGAACGGGGCGCTTCTTTTAATACATTCGTATCCGCAAATAAGGCGATCGGCGCTTTCGTTTGAATCGTCGTTTTGATTCCGTTTAATATGAGCGGCGCTCCCGCCGATGTAAAACCGTCGACTGACGGAGCGGTGGGGAATGAGATAAACGGCAATCCGCGCTGGCAGGCGGCAAACCGTGTAATGTCGTGAATCGTTCCTGCACCGGCCGCAATGATGACTTCCGTCTCTTCCGCGAGATTGATCAGCGTATAGACCAATGTCCTCTCATCAGCCGCGGCGGCCCCGGCTTCATGCTCCGGAATGATGACTTTTGACGCTTTGATCCCGCCTGCCCTCAATTCTTCCGCAAGCAGACGCCCCGCCGCCTCGTACGTGTTCCGGTCACAGACGATGACCGGATGATTCCAGCATTTTTTTTGCAGAAATCTGAGAAGCTCTTCTCTTGCATTCGCCCCGATCACGATATCTTCTATTTGAATCGGTGAGCGGCTGGCCCCTTCCTTGTCAAACTCGGATTGAATGTCCTCAGGAGAACGTTTCATAAAAGGATTCCCTCCTTCGCTAATTCTGTCAGGTCTTTAATAGAATCAAGGACGATGTCAGGTTCATATAGACGGGGCTCCCCAAGTTTGGCCGACCCCGTCAGAACCAATACGCTTTTCATTCCGTACAGCCTGCCCATTGCGATATCAGATTCGAGGCTGTCTCCGATAATGGCGCATTCCTCAGGGGGAAGTCCGAGCGCTTCACATGCCGCCTCAGCCATCAGCCAAGACGGTTTGCCGATGACAAGCTCCGTTTTTGCTCCGGCGGATGCTTCAATGGCCCCGATCATTCCCGCGACGTCCATGGCATGGCCGCCTTCATTCGGAAATGAGCGGTCCCGGTTCGTGGCGATGATGCGCGCACCGGAGGAAGCCGTCTTAAAAGCGAGATTCAGATCCTCATAGGTGACGGTTTCATGCAGGGAGATGACAAGCCAGTCTGCCGCCTGCGGGTTTTGCGCCAAGGCGACACCCGCTAAAGCGAGTTCATCAGTCAGCCCTTTCTCTCCTAACACCCACACCTTTGACAAAGGATAATGCTTCTTTAAAAATGATGCCGTCACACTGGAGGACAGCACGATGCTCCGTTCATCCGTGCGGATACCGGCACCCAGCAGTTTCTTTCGGCACATTGCTCTTGATAGATTGCCGCGGTTGCTTAAAAAGACAACGGCTTTGCCAAGTGACTGAAGGGTATGAACGGCTTCTTTTGCGCCGTCAATCAGCTCCCGCCCCCTGAATACGGTTCCGTCTAAATCAATCAGAAACCCGGCTGCGTCAAGTTTGGCCATAATAAGCATTCGCCCCGTGTTTTCTGTAAAAATGCTTATCATGCAGCACTCTGTCGATCGGACTGAGCTGTTTGTTCAGCATAAGCGAATGGTAGGCCATTTCCGCTACCGTTTCGAGCACAACGGCGTTATGCAGGGCATTCAGCGCGTCCGTTCCCCAGCAGAACGGGCCGTGGCTGTGGACGAGAACACCCGGATTTTGTTCATACGGTTCGTTTTGAAAGGTTTCGGCTATGACTTTGCCTGTATGATATTCGTAATCTTTCACAATTTCTTCTTCATACATTTCCCTCGTACAGGGTATAGCGCTTTCAAAGTAATCCGCGTGAGTCGTTCCGAGAGCGGGTATGTCTCTTCCGGACTGTGCCCAGCTCGTCGCCCAGCGGGAATGAGTATGAACGATTCCGCCGATAGCCGGAAACGCTTTATACAGATAAAGATGGGTCGGCGTGTCAGAAGACGGTTTCAGCGAGCCTTCGAGAATGTCTCCGTCCTCATTCAGGACGACCAGTTTGTCAGCGGTCAGCTCACTGTAATCGACACCGCTCGGTTTAATGACGATTCTCCCGCTCTCTCTGTCAATGCCGCTGACATTCCCCCATGTAAACGTGACAAGGTTATGTTCCTCAAGCTTCAGGTTGGCGGCGAGCACTTCTTCTTTTAACGATTCAAGCATGGCGGCTCCCTCCTTTCGCAAAATCACGGTTTTTAATGGCTTTCAGGCGTTTCATGACATTGTTTTCTTTGCCGAAGTAGTGTACGAGCTCTTTATATTCCGCATATAAATTGTCATAAATCTCAGCTCTTTCCCGGTTCGGGGCATAAAAGCCGTCTTTTAATTTCCCCATATGCGCGCATGCTTCAGCAATATTGGAGAATCCCCCGTTTTCCCGTCCCGCGGCGAGCGCTCCGAAAATCGCGGAGCCCAGTGCAGGCGCCTGCGGAGACCCGGATAATTTAATATCCATATTTGTGACGTCTGCATAAATCTGCATGACAAACGGATTTTTTTCGGCGATTCCTCCGGCTGCGTAAAGCTCTTCGACCGGAACGCCGTTTTCCCGGAACGTTTCGATAATCATCCTCGTTCCGAACGCCGTCGCTTCAATCAATGCCCTGTAGATTTCTTCCGGCTTCGTGTGCAGCGTCATGCCAAGCATCATGCCCGTCAAATCGGCGTCCACCAAGGTTGACCGGTTTCCGTTCCACCAGTCAAGCGCGAGAAGGCCGCTTTCCCCCGGAACAAGTTCAGCTGCTTTTTTGCTGAGCAGCTCGTGAATGTCTATGTGTTTATCCTCAGCTTCCTTCTCATAGTCTCTCGGAACACACGTTTTGACGAACCATTCAAAGTGGTCGCCGACACAGGACTGCCCCGCTTCATATCCCGCATATCCGGGCAAGATGCCGTTATTGACGACCCCGCACATACCGGGAACGATATGTTCTTCCTCGCCGAGCAGCACATGGCAGGTAGACGTTCCCATGATCATCAGCATTTTCCCCGGCTCTGTAATACCGACCGCGGGCACTGACACGTGAGCGTCGACATTGGCGACGGCAACGGCCGTCCCCGGCAGAAGCCCGGTCAGCTCCGCCATTTTTTCGGTCAAACCTCCTGCTTTTTCCCCGACTGAATAAATGGTGCCGCTTAATTTATCCTTTGTAATCGTTTTCATTAACGGGTTGAGCTTTTCGAAAAAATGATCCGGCGGATACCCCGTCTCCTCATTCCAGATTGCTTTGTAGCCGGCCGTGCAGTTGCTTCGCTTCAATGAACCGCATAATTGATAGACGATCCAGTCTGCCGCTTCCACAATCCGATCTGCCGCCTCGTATATATGCGGCGCTTCTTCCGCGATTTGCATGATTTTCGGGATCATCCATTCAGAAGAAATTTTACCGCCGTATCTTTTAAGGAATGTTTCTTTTGTGTCTTCGGCAATCGTGTTCAAACGGTCTGCATGTTTTTGAGCCGCATGATGCTTCCACAGCTTCACATAACTGTGGGGCTCCCGTTCAAATTCCGGCAGCATACAAAGCGGCTGCCCCGCGCCGTCTATCGGCAAAATCGTGCAGGCGGTAAAATCAATTCCTATGCCGATCACGTCTTTTGGATCAGCGCCCGCCTGCTCAAGCAGGTTCGGAATCGCCGTTTCCAGAACTTCGATATAATCGGCAGGATGCTGAAGCGCCCAGTCCCGAGGGAGTTTTTCACCCGTCTTCGGCAGCGTGCGGTCGATGACGGCATGAGTGTATTCTTTTACCGCAGACGCGATTTCTTCGCCCGTGCGGACATTGACAAGCACCGCCCGGCCGGACAATGTGCCGAAATCAACACCAATCGTATACGCCATATCAATTCCCTCCCAGCCGGTATAATACGTCATTCCATTTCAGCTCTTTTTTCAGCTCATGTATTTCGGTATTGCGGGAAATATAGATGCTTTCAATGCCTGCCATCTCAGCCCAGTCAAGCATCTGTTCAGCCGTAAGCCGGAAGGACATACAGGTATGGTGGGCGCCTCCCGCCAAAATCCATGCTTCCGCAGCTGTTTTCAGCGATGGCTCCGGCTTCCACAGCACCCGCGCCACAGGGAGATTCGGCATATCATGATCAATTTCCCTGCCTTCCGCTTCATTCAGAATGAGACGGAATCGCCCGCCGATATCAATGATGCTGGCGATGATGGCTGAACCGCCGATTCCGTTAAAGACCAACCGGGCCGGATCTTCCTTCCCTCCGATTGAGAGAGGATGAACTTCGATTTTCGGCTGATCAAGGGCGATCGTCGGACATACTTCAAGCATATGTGATCCGAGAATCATCGCACGCCCCGGTTCAAAATGGTACGTATAATCTTCCATGAAGGAGGTTTGTTCTCCGTCCGCCATTATTTTCATCATTCGCACAAGGGCAGCCGTTTTCCAATCGCCTTCGCCGGCAAATCCGTACCCTTTTTCCATGAGACGCTGAACGGCAAGACCCGGAAGCTGCTTCATTCCGTGCAAAACTTCAAAGGAGGTCGAAAACGCTGTATATCCGCCCCGTTCGAGAAAGGCCGTTAATCCAAGTTCAATTTTCGCCTGTTCTTTAATGGAAGAAACTTTTGCTTCATCCCGTTTTGTTTCGTCGCTGATGACATACAATTTGTCGTATTCCTCATAAAGTGCCTCAATTTCTGCGTCGGTGACGTTGTTCATCACCTCGGTAAGATCGCCGATTCCGTACCCGTCAACCTGCCAGCCGAATTGGATGTGGGCGCCGACTTTGTCTCCGTCAGTAACCGCCACATTCCGCATATTGTCGCCGAACCGGGCTACTTTAATATTCCTGCTTTCATTCCAAGCGGCAGCCGTGTTCATCCATTGCGAAATGTCATGTTTGACTTCCTCATCATTCCAATAGCCTGCGATGACTTTTCTCGTCTGCCCCATTCTTGACTGGATATATCCGTATTCCCGGTCTCCGTGAGCGGATTGGTTGCTGTTCATAAAGTCCATATCAATCGTTTCCCACGGGATGTCGCGATGATACTGGGTATGCAGATGAAGCATCGGCTTTTGAAAAGCGGAAAGACCTTCAATCCACATTTTCGCAGGGGAAAATGTATGCATCCACGTCACGACCCCGGCACAGTTTTCTTGATACTGCGCTTCCCGCAAAACCTCTCTGATCGTTTCAGATGACGTGACAACCGGTTTATGCCTGATCTTGTATCTTGATGACACCCCGCTGAGGCCGTCACATATCCCCTTTGCGTGTTTATCGACAAGCTGCAGCGTTTCCTCTCCGTATAAGTGCTGGCTTCCCGTTACAAACCAAAATTCATATTCTTTGTTCTGAAGCACATTCATTTCCCCTTCCCATCAAAATAAAGCGCTTGCATTTTTTAAAAAAATATACGTACGAATATAAACTACAAAACTTTCATCCTTTTATTTGTACGAACAATTTTATTATAGTTAAGGAGGAATCAAACTGTCAATCTTTTATTGCAAGTAAAAAAGCCGGACACACATGCCCGGCTGATCAATTAATAGGAAGGCCAGCCTGAACTCCAATCGATATCATTGATGAGCATCTTCGGAATTCCGCTGTTTTCGGCATCATACGCATGACGCACTAAAATATTCCCGTTCACAATGTCTTGACCGCCCGGGCCTTTCCAGCGGTCATTGCCGGAGTCAAGAATCGTCCCTCCGCCTTCTGACATGCTTTTCCCGCTTTTATCGAGATATGGGCCGGTGATGCTTTTGGATCTTCCATAAGCGATTTTGTACGTACTATTCACGCCTGAACAGCATTTATCAAACGACACCATTAAGTAATAGTAGCCGTTCTGGTAGGTGATGGCCGGCGCTTCCAAAGCTCCGCCGTTATTCGGTCTGGCAGCGATGGAATAAAGTGATCCCGTCGGTTTCATTGTATTTTTATCAAGCTTTGTCAGCTTAATGCCGCTCCAAAAAGAACCGAAGGCAAGCCAAGGGTTTCCGTCTTTATCAATTGTCAGCTCCGGATCAATTGCATTGTAGTTATTGGCGCTTGTTGAACGGATGACGAGCCCTTCGTCCTTCCAGTTTCCCGAACTGAGGCTTGTAGATGATGCAAGACCGATCGCGGAGGTATTTTTGCCGAATGAAGAAACGGCATAATACAGCCAATACTTTCCGTTATAATATTGAACATCGGGGGCCCATTGATTCAGCCCGTAATTCGGCACATAATTGCCCCACCATGACAGCGGGGAAGTAAAGATTGATTTCTGAACGGTCCATACGCCGCCGCTGCCCGCCTTTAAGACGCGAAGCCCCCTCTCCCCTTCCAAACCGGTTCCGAAAGCGTACCACGTGTTTCCTTCCTTCGCCATTGTCGGATCGTGAAGCAATTCATTTGATGCCCCCCAAAACGCGGCAGATGCCGGAGATGAAGACATCAGCAGCAGCCCGGCTGTAACGGCTGCGCACGAGAAGCGGATCATGCGTCTGAATCTGTTTTTCATTTGTAAACCCTCCCCTTTTTTAAAGCGCTTTCAAAAACATGTTGTCAGATTTTTCTATGTCTTCTCTTATTGTAGACGCAAGGCTCATATTTGTACAGACAAAAAAAAGAATCTGCTTAAAAAAGCAGATTCTTCCGTATCTTTATTGGTAAGTAATACGGTCAACTGTTTCCCGGTCTAATTTTTTAATCACTTCTGTGATCAATTTTACCGTATTCTCATAATCATCCCGATGCAAAATAGCGGCATGAGTGTGAATGTAGCGCGTCGCGATCGTAATGGACAGCGCCGGCACTCCGTTTGCGGTTAAATGAATGGAACCTGAATCCGTGCCCCCTCCGGCAATGGAATCGAATTGATAAGGAATTCCCGCTTCTTCCGCCGTGTTCACGACAAGGTCGCGCAGCCCTTTGTGAGATACCATTGACGCGTCATACAGAATAATTTGCGGCCCTTCGCCGATTTTGCTTTGCGCCTCTTTTTCAGAAATTCCCGGTGTATCTCCGGCAATTCCGACATCCACACCGAACGCGATATCAGGCTGGATCGTATGTGCCGCTGTTTTCGCCCCGCGCAGCCCGACTTCTTCTTGAACCGTTCCGACCCCGTATACTTCATTGGGGTGATCACTGTTTTTCAGATTTTTTAATACATCGATGGCAATCGCACAGCCGATACGGTTGTCCCATGCTTTCGCCAATAAATGCTTTTCATTGTTCATCACTGTAAATTCAAAATACGGCACAATCTGGTCACCCGGAAGAACGCCCCATTCCATTGCTTCTTCACGGCTGGACGCCCCGATATCGATGAACATCTCTTTAATATCGGCGGCTTTTTTTCTTGCGTCAGGAGGCAGAATGTGAGGCGGTTTCGAACCGATGATCCCCGTGATGTCCCCTTTTTTTGTCACGACGGTGACGCGCTGGGCCAGCATGACCTGAGACCACCAGCCGCCGACGGTTTGAAAGCGGAGAAAGCCTTTATCAGTGATTTGCGTCACCATAAAACCGACTTCGTCTAAATGCCCTGAGATCATGATTTTCGGACCGTTTTCTTTGCCGGTTTTTTTGGCGATTAAGCTTCCCAGCCGGTCTGTTGTGACGTCATCGGCAAATGGTTCTATGTATGATTTCATCACTTGTCTTACTTCTCTCTCATTTCCCGGTATCCCTTTTGCATCCGTTAACGCTTTCAGCATGGTGAGCGTTTCATCTAATTTTGTCATCAATAAACCTCCTTTTTTTCACTACCCTTCTTATTATACAAAACCAATGCTGAAGCATACGATTAATTCGCCTGAAAAACGGGTAAATGTTTTTATCTATTTCTTTTAAAAAAATGAAACCTTTTGTTTTGTTTTTCGTATTACATCAGATCATGACAAAGGTGAGGAGGTGCCTTCACACATATGGCCATTACAGTATTGAGGATTGTCTTGCTTGCACTTCTTATTTATTTTATTTACATGTGCGTCAAATTTTACGCAAACCCGAAAAGAAGGCTCAGACTGGCGCAATCAAAAGAGAATTTTTATTTTATTGACGAACAGAAAAACACGCGAAAAAATCTCCAGCTTACTTATAAAGGAGTGCTCTTTGAAGGAGAAAAGCATATCCCTTCCAAAGATCATCCGCTGTTTATTCATACGATATTTGTATGGACCGAAAATCCGGAAAAGCTGAACCGCTTTTCTGCAGGTGATTTTGAAGAAGTCGAAAAAAAGGTATTGGAGCGGTACCCGAATTGCAAGATTGATTGGGACCAGCCCATCAAAAAAGCGAAAAAAGCAGGCGAGCGATAAGCTCTCCTGCTTTTTATGTTTTATACATCAAATACATCAGCACAAGGGCGGCTTCAGTGAGAAAAAGCAGCGGCACCCCGTATAAAAAGGATTTGTGTTTCGTCTTATGCCTGAAGGTGCGCATGCCGATCCATACGCCGAGTGAGCCGAACATGGCGGCTGTGAGCCATATTCGTTTCTCTGATATTCTCCACCGGTGTGCCTTTGCTCTTCTTTTATCAGCGCCCATGATCCAAAAGCCGTATCCGTTTATCAATACGGCGTAAATGAAGAGAGCCATTGATTGTCACCCTTTACGTAAAAAAACCGCTCCCGGAAAGAGAGCGGCTTTTTCAACTTACTTGTCTAACTGAGCTTTAGCAGCATCAGCAAGCTGATTGAAAGCAGTAAGATCGTTTACAGCAAGATCAGCAAGCATTTTGCGGTTTACTTCGATGCCTGAAAGCTTAAGACCGTGCATTAAACGGCTGTAAGAAAGACCGTTCATACGTGCAGCAGCGTTGATACGAGTGATCCAAAGCTTACGGAAATCACGTTTTTTCTGACGGCGGTCACGGAATGCATAGTTTCCTGATTTCATGACCTGCTGGTTTGCTACTTTGTATAATCTATGTTTTGAACCGAAATAACCTTTTGCTAATTTAAGAACCTTTTTACGACGCTGACGCGACACAGTTCCGCCTTTTACTCTTGGCATTATATTTCCCTCCTAATTGTTCCTTGTCCGATTACTTGATGTTAGCAAGCTGTTGTTTGATGCGTTTGAAGTCTCCTGCGCTTACAATAGCACCCTTGCGAAGCTTACGCTTTTGCTTTTGGGATTTGTTGGCGAATAAGTGACTTGTGTATGCATGAGAACGTTTTAACTTCCCAGAACCTGTCTTTTTAAAACGTTTAGCAGATCCGCGGTGAGTTTTCATTTTTGGCATGGGATTTCCTCCTTATTGCTTTTCGTTTTTCGGCGCGAGCATTAAGAACATGCTGCGGCCGTCCATTTTTGGTTTTGTTTCGACTGTCGCAACTTCCGCACATGCTTCAGAGAAACGGTCCAATACGCGCTGGCCGATTTCTTTATGAGTGATTGCGCGCCCTTTAAAGCGGATAGAAGCTTTCACTTTATCGCCTTTTTCAAGGAATTTAATCGCATTGCGCAATTTCGTGTTAAAGTCATGCTCATCGATCGTCGGACTTAATCTAACTTCTTTTAAGTTAATGATTTTTTGATTTTTGCGTGCTTCTTTGTCCTTTTTCTGCTGCTCGAATCTGAACTTACCGTAGTCCATGATGCGGCAGACAGGCGGTTTTGCATTTGCTGCAACTAACACAAGGTCAAGATTTGCGCGGCCGGCGATTTCAAGTGCTTCCTGACGGGACTTGATGCCGAGCTGATCGCCATTTTGTCCGATCAGACGAACTTCACGTGCACGGATACCCTCATTAACCAATTGATCTTTGCTAATAATGAGCCACCTCCATAGTTTCTTCGAATTGATTCACAACGCTTTTTGACTGCATTCTGCAGGCAAACAAAAAGTGCGGGCATGACAACACACCCACACTACGAACATCTGCATAAATAAAAATGTACGGTCAACCTGCCAACTACATGAATGTGTCAATCAGGTGAGAAGCGGGTGCCTCTGCTTGTGATTTATATTCAATTCAATAACTATTCTACACAATACCGGATCATTAGTCAAGAATGACTTCTCCGGATCAACTTTTTCATTTTAACACGATGCCGGGGCGAGCGCAAGGAAAAATGTGAAATTTCGTTCTTTGCCGCCCGCGGACGCGCCACACAATAAAAAACCCGGGTCTATGAACCGGGTTTATCCTCCGATGAGCTGAACGAATACCGGAATGACCAGCACCGTCACCACTCCCACGACGACAACCGCGATACTTGCCATTGCCGCTTCTACTTCCCCCATCTCAATACCGACCGCAACACCGAGTGCGTGTCCTGATGTGCCCAGAGCCAGTCCTTTTGAGATTGGGTGCTTTACTTTAAACAGTTTTAAGAATAGAGCGCCCAGAGCATAGACGATAACGGCGTTGAAAATGACGGCGAAAGCGGTGATATCGGTGATGCCGCCGATTCCTTTTGACAGCGGAAGGGCAATTGCCGTTGTCGCCGCCTGCGGAAGCATGCTTTTCATAACGGCCGCGTCAAGATGAATGCCTTTTGCGATCAAATAGACAATCGTCACTGAGCAGATAGAGCCGACAATGATAGAAGACATGATCTGCCACCAGTATTTTTTCAGTTTGTCACGCTGTTTGTATAAAGGGATGGCAAAAGCGATCGTCGCGGGCTCCAGGAAGAATTTAATAATGTCCCCCCCGCTTTTATAATCTTCATATGAAAAACCGCCGAGCTTCAGAAAAAGGATTCCAAGCACCATCGCGACAAACAGCGGGGTGAAGAGGAAAAAGCCTCTCGTTTTTTTAAATAAATACGTGCCGATGCCAAAGGCCGCAAGTGAAACGACAATACCGAAATATGGACTCATCCGATTTCCCTCCTAATGATGCACAAGTTCTTTTTCCTGATTGGAACGGCGCACCGTTTGTTTTTCAGGAGCAGTCTTCTGACGTTTTTGGCTGGCAGACAAGATCAGCTGAGAAAAAAGGCCCGTGGCCCCTAACAGAATGATGGTGGCGAGTAAGATGACGAGTGCGATCTGCACGCCGTACTGCTGCATGACGCCAAGTGAATTCATCACGGAGATGCCCGACGGGACAAATAAAAATCCGATCAGTGACGTTAATGATGTTCCCAGCGTTTCTACTTGTTCAAGCTTAATCACTTTCAGGCATAAGAGGACAAATAATAACACCAAACCTACTACGGAAGCGGGTATAGGAATGGGGACAATCGCTGCAATCCCATTAGATATGAGCATAATTACGGCAAAAATAAATGCTTGTGTCAGAAATCCGTACACTTTTTTCGCACTCATTTTCTTCACCTCTTTCTCTTTGTTAGGTCCATTATAAAAGAGAAATCGCCTTTTAAAGCGCTTTCATAACAAACGGCTGAATATTCATTCTGAAATGCAAAAAACGGCTGCTGAAATGCAAAAGCCGCCTCATATAATATGAAGCAGCTTTTTTAAGTCCTTGGCGTATGTACGGCTGACGGGAATTTTAGAGCCGTCTTTTAAGATAAGATTGTACGTCGAATTAAACCACGGATGAATTTCCGTAATATGCTCCGTATTCACGATGAACGCGCGGTGCACTCTCAAGAAACCCGTATCAGGCAGTTTTTTCTCAATGACCGCCAAAGTTTCATGAACGGAATAAGACGCGGCAAACGTTTTGACAGAAACGTGTCCGTCCTCCATGCCGGCGAAAATAATGTCCTTCGTATCTAAAATGACAATAGATTCACCGGCTGATACAGCCAGTTTATGCGCTCCGGCTGCGGACGGCTGCTCTGAGACGGCTCCTGCCCTGTCCTGCTTCACTCTTTTAAACTTTCTGATCGTCTGGCGCACTCTTTCTTCATCAAAAGGCTTCGTTAAATAATCGAGTGCGTCGACTTCAAAGGCTTTTAAAGCAAATTGGTCATACGCCGTCGCAAAAACGACGGCCGGCGGATTTTTCATGTTTTTCAGCCGTTTGGCAATGTCAAATCCGTTTTCTCCTGACAAATCAACGTCCAAAAACAGCAGATCCGGTTTTTGATCCATCATACTGTCAAAAGCGGATTCAATATTTTCTGCTTCGTTTATGTCACTTACTTCATTCGTCCGTTTCAGCAAATAAGCTAATTCATCTCTTGCCAGCATTTCATCATCAACGATTAACACCTTCAGCATGTTCTTCTCCTTTAGTCATCAGTTTCAAAGGCAGCTCAAATGATACGTCCGTACCTTTGCCGGCCTCACTTTCCAATCGCAGGGCTGCTTTGGGGCCGAACAGCCCGATCAGCCGCTGATTTAAATTGTAAAGCGCGGTTCCCGTCCCTTCTTTAGACGGGAGCGGACGGTTTCCGAGCACGGACAGCAATTCCGGATCAATTCCCCGCCCGTTATCTCCAACCCGCATTAAAACCGACTGACCGGCGGATACCACGCTGACATTGACGGCACAGCTGTCCTGCTTTCTTGAAAATGCATGGCGGAGCGCATTTTCGACGAGGATCTGCAGCACAAAAGGAGGAATTTCGATGTCCTCCAAACCGCGTTCGATCTCAAGGCTGATTTTATATTTCCCGGGAAAACGGGCCTGCTCCAATGATAAATATGCCTGCAGATGGTTCAGTTCTTTAGAAAGCGGGATGAGCAGCTGCCTTGCCCCCTGCAGATTGGAACGGAAATAGACGCTGAGCTGCAGCAGAAGCTTTCGGGTTTTTTCCACATCCGTACGGCAAAGAGCAGAAATCGTATTGATCGCATTAAACAGAAAATGCGGATTGACCTGTGCTTGAAGCGCCTTTATTTCTGCGTCTTTCAGCAATTTGCTCTGCAGTTCCGCCTCGCCGAGTTCAAGCTGGGTGGAAAACAGCATGGCTAGTCCTTCTGCAAGCTCTTCTTCAACCCGGCTTAAACCTGACGGGCTTTTAAAGTACATTTTCAGCGTCCCGATCGTTTTGCCGTTTGACGTCAGCGGCAATACGATCGCCGCATGCAGCGGACAGGGATCGTGCGTGCATTCAATTTCTGCCTTTGATGTCGCTTTCATAATATGACCCGTTTTAATGACGCGTTTTGACAACCCGGTGATCAGGCTTTCAGACGGAATATGATGGTCGGCACCCGCGCCGACGTGCGCCAAAATCTTTTCGTTATCCGTAAGCGATACCGCGTCCGTTCCTGTTTGCCTGTGAATGATGGCGGCGACGCTTTTGCATGAGCTTTCATTCAGCCCCTGGCGGAAAAACGGAAGCGTCTGATCGGCAATCATCAGCACCCTGTGGGTTTCAAGGGCTCTCGCCCGTTCTTCCTTCCGGATAATCGACTGAATGATCGAAAGAAAAATAAAAGTCCCTGACCCGTTTACCAATATCATCGGGATGCCGATGATGCTCACAAGCGTCCAAGCATCAGAAAACGGCTTGGCCATCAAGAGAATGAGCAGCATTTGCAGCGATTCCATCCCGAGTCCGACAAGCGCGGCCACCCGCGGTGTCGGCATCGCATAGCGTTTTCTGAAATACCGTCCGATCCAGCCGGACAAAATGCCCGCTAAAACGGATGAGACGGCACAGCTGACTGCGGTCGCGCCGCCGAGTGATAAACGATGCAGGCCGGCCAGTATGCCGACGCCGATTCCCACATACGGGCCGCCTAAGAGTCCGCCGATTTCAACGCCCATAATTCTTGTATTGGCAATTGAACCGGACGGATTAATTTGAAACACCCAGTCATTATTCATGATTGTATTCCGCTGAATTTCTATTCCCGTATAGTTGCTGATGATACTGAACAGCGAGAAAATTGAAATCAGCACCGCTTTGCCTTTATAGCTCTCAGGCTGCTGGAGCGCCTGTCTGAACAATCTGGTATGAGCCAGAACAAATCCCAATATGACGATAATTCCGACTCTTTCCAGCATCATGATGATCAAATGCAGCATACTTTTCACCTGTTCTTTCAAATTTTATTTTATCACGTTTTAGAGCCTGAGACAGAATCTGACACAAACCTGCCTGTTTTTTTCAAATCATCTGAAAACAAATCTTTCACAGTCTATATATCTATTGTAGAATAAACGGGAGCCTTGCGGCAGAGAGTTTCAGAATATAACAAAGAGGAGAAGATCATGAAAGCCGTATTTTTTGATTTGGACGATACACTGTTATGGGATGAAAAAAGCGTCAGAACAACATTCAGGGAAACATGTTTACAAGCGGAAAAAAAATATGGCCTTGACCCGCATACATTTGAAGAGGCGGTTCGGAAAGCGGCACGGGAATTGTATATGTCATACGAAACCTATCCTTATACGGTCATGATCGGCATTAATCCGTTTGAAGGATTGTGGGCGAATTTTTCCGAGCCGGTCAGCGAAGGATTTAAACAGCTGAATCGGATTGCGCCGGAATACAGACGAAACGCCTGGACGAACGGCTTAAAAAGCGTCGGTATAGACGATGCGGCTTACGGCGAATATTTGGCGGGGTTTTTCGCGGCGGAACGCAGACAGCGTCCGTACGTGTATGATGAAACGTTTGCAGTGCTTGATAAGCTGAAAGGTGTTTATGAATTGCTTCTGCTGACAAACGGCGACCCCAGCCTGCAGAAAGAAAAACTCGCCGGCGTTCCTGAGCTCGCGCCTTATTTTAATGAAATCGTCATCTCAGGCGCTTTCGGAAAAGGGAAACCCGATGCCTCCATATTCGAACATTGCCTCGGCCTCCTGAACCTGAAAAAAGAAGACGCCATTATGGTCGGAGATAACCTCAATACTGATATATTGGGAGCGAAACGGGCAGGCATTACGACAGTCTGGGTAAACCGGACGCAAAAGAAAAATGATACGGACATTGCCCCTGATTACGTGATCAGCGATCTTCACGAGCTGTTTGCGATTATAGAGAAACAAAAAGAAAGATAATGTTATACGCAAAAAAACCCCATTCTGAATGAACGGGGTTTTTTGTATTTCCGGTTATTTTTTCGCTTCGGCTACAGCCTTTTTCACAAAATCGTCCAATGAGACGGTTTCTGATTTCTGCTCGCCGTATTTCCGGACGTTTACCGCGCCGTTTTCCGCTTCTTGGTCACCGACCACAAGCATGTACGGGATTTTTTGCATTTGCGCTTCACGGATTTTATAGCCGATTTTCTCGTCCCGGCTGTCAAGCTCGACACGCAGGCCTTCACGCTGCAGGCGCTCCTGCACTTTTTTCGCATAGTCAAGATGCACGGACGGTGATACAGGAATGACTTGGAATTGCACAGGCGCAAGCCATGTCGGAAGGGCGCCTTTGTGCTCTTCGATTAAGAAAGCAACGAAACGCTCCATCGTTGACACGACGCCGCGGTGAATAACGACAGGACGGTGCTGTTTGCCGTCTTCTCCGACGTAAGTGAGATCAAAGCGTTCCGGAAGAAGGAAGTCAAGCTGTACAGTTGACAATGTCTCTTCTTTGCCGATCGCCGTTTTCACCTGCACGTCAAGCTTAGGGCCGTAAAACGCCGCTTCGCCTTCCGCTTCATAATAGTCATGGCCGATTTCGTCCATTGCCGCCTTCAGCATGGATTGCGCTTTGTTCCACATCTCATCATCATCAAAATATTTTTCCGTGTCTTCAGGATCGCGGTAAGACAGGCGGAATGTGTAATCACTCAGGCCGAAGTCTTCGTATACGTCTTGAATCAAACGGACCGTGCGGATGAATTCTTCTTTAATCTGGTCAGGGCGGACGAAAATGTGCGCGTCATTTAACGTCATGCCGCGTACGCGCTGAAGACCTGAAAGCGCCCCGGACATTTCATATCGATGCATCGTTCCGAGCTCTGCGATGCGGATCGGAAGCTCGCGGTAGCTGTGAATGTCCTGTTTGTAAATCATCATATGGTGAGGACAGTTCATCGGACGGAGCACGAGTGTTTCATTGTCCATTTCCATCGGCGGGAACATGCCCTCCTGATAATGTTCCCAGTGCCCTGATGTTTCGTACAGGTCTTTGCTTCCGAGAACAGGCGTATAGACGTGCTCATAACCGAGGCTCAGCTCTTTATCCACAATGTAGCGCTCGATCACGCGGCGGATGGTTGCGCCTTTCGGCAGCCAGAGCGGCAGGCCTTGTCCGACTTTTTGAGAGTTGGCGAACAATTTTAATTCTTTGCCCAGTTTTCGGTGGTCGCGCTCTTTCGCTTCTTCAAGCATCCGCAAATGCTCTTTCAGGTCATCCTTTTTAAAGAAGGCCGTGCCGTAAATGCGCTGAAGCATTTGGTTTTTGCTGTCGCCGCGCCAGTATGCGCCCGCAAGGCTCAGCAGCTTAAATTCTTTAATTTTGCCTGTAGACGGCACGTGCACGCCGCGGCACAGGTCAAAAAATTCGCCCTGCTCATAAATGGAGACCGTTTCGTCTTCTGGGATGGCATCCAGCAGTTCAAGCTTCAGATTATCGCCGATTTCCGCAAACATGGCTTTTGCTTCATCACGGCTCACTTCTTTTCGGATAATCGGCAGATTTTCACCGACGATGCGTTTCATTTCTTTTTCAATCTTCGGAAGGTCATCCGGCGTCAGCGCCTGCTCCATTTCAACGTCATAATAGAACCCGTTTTCAATGACGGGGCCGACACCGAATTTCACATCTTTATAAATGCGTTTAATCGCCTGGGCCAATAAATGCGCCGTGCTGTGCCGCATGATGTTCAAGCCTTCTTCTGTGCCTTCTGTAATGATTTCTACGGCACCATCCTCTTGAATCGGCGTTCTTAAATCAATTTCCTGTCCGTTCAGTTTTCCGGCTAAAGACTTTTTCTTTAATCCCGGACTGATGGATGCCGCGATATCTTCTGTTGTTGTTCCTTTCGGAAATTCCTTTACCGCTCCGTCCGGAAATGTGATGTTGATCATATCTGACATCTTCGTCACTCCTTTTTTTATGCAAATCAAAAACCCCGCCCCCTATGAAAGGGACGAGGTTAAATAAACGGAATCGTGGTTCCACCCTTTTTTCCGCACGGCCGATTGTTTCGGCACCTGCGGCTCTAAACTCTGTAACGGGAGCTCCCGTCAGCTATTACTGGCGCTTCTTCCGGCGTTCACAGCTGAAGTTCAAAGGCGGTAAAGTCAATGATCCATAGCTGGAAAGCTTTCAGCCTGGGCTCTCCTCTCTTATAAAGCCGGTATCAATGCTTCATGTCCTTATCAATACGTGTAGCAATCATTAATCTTTTATGTATTATAAAATGTCTGTGAGAAAAATGCAACTCGGTTTTCCGTCTGATTTCGCACAGACAGCCCTGCCGCTTACACAAGGCCGTCCGTGCGGCTATCCTTCCGTCTTCTCGGCTGCAAACGCGCCCAGCGGAAAAAGGCGCACCCTCTCCTGAAACACGTTTTGAATCGTTCTGGACATCATATGCTCCGGTTTGTCCGTATACAGTTCTACCGTCTCAGGCGCAATGGAGATCAGCGGCGCAAGGAGATGGGAATCTATATACATCGGGTGCTCCCGCACAAACCGTCTGTCTATGTATTTTTTCTGTTCCCGTTCTGACAAATAGCGCAGCTCCCACAGCGTAAAAGCCCGGTCATGTACGATGCGGACTTTCTTCATCCGCGGCGGATTGGATGTCACATAATCTCTCAGAGACTGGATAAAGTTTTGATATTCCTGTTCCATCCGATATTCATCTATCGCAGCCTCCGCGTATTCTCTGAGCCGCTCATAATACCTGCCGAGCCGGAACGTCTGAAACGAACGCACGGAAAAAACACCCGCATCAAGTGAAATCGTCCGGAGCGCATCTGAAATAAACTGTGTGCGCGGCTCTTTCTTCGGCTCGAACGGATGATCCTCAAGCTCTCCTTCCATAATGCTGTGTGCAAGCTGAAGGATTTGCTGCTGTTCATCCTGATCGGTGAAGCAGTATGCGTCCTCAATAAGCGAAAGCATATGCTCGTCTTCTTTGCATTCCAAAAAAAACCTGACAAGTATCGGCTCAATAAAGCGCTGAACGCAAAAAGCCGTTTCAGACCTTGCGATTCCGACTTTTTTTATGCCTTCACGGACAATAAAATGTCTCCGGTCGTCCGATTGCTGAATGAGATGTAAAAAAGCAGCGGTATCGTGGTCATCTTCAAAGATCACTTCAAGCATATTTGTCCCCCCTTACGGCATCTGTTACAAGTATATGGGGGATGTTTTTAAAATAGACGTAAAGGTTAGCTTTCACCGCCGAACAAATGGCGCACCTTCTTTTTAAATATAACGGGAAGCGATAAAAATACGATGTAAAGACAGATCACGCCGAGTACGGTCAGCACATTTCCGGACATAAAGCTCGCGCCGAGCACATTCAGGACGATCGTCCCCGGAATAATGCCCGCTGCGGTCGCCAAAAAATACGTCACCGGCCTGACTTTCGATAGGCCCGCGGCATAGCTGATCACATCAAAGTTAACAGGCAGAATGCGCAGGATAAAAATATAAAAGAAGCCATTGGTTTTCATCTGCTTTTGAATGGCTTCCATTTTTCCATGACGGCTTTTCTCATTAAAGGCAAACAGCCCCGCCGCAAAAAAAGACGCGGCGGCAGCGCCCATTGAGCCCGCCAGTGTATACACGGTGCCGAAAAACGGCCCGAACGCCAATCCTCCGGCGACGGAAACGATTGATACGGGAAACAGCACAAAAGGCCTGACGATGGAAATTCCGATAAACACAAGCGGCGCAAAAACACCGAACGATAACACCCACAGCCGGATCTCCTTAGGCGACAGATTCAGATATTTGCGGTTTGCCCACAGCAAAAGGCCCGCTCCCGCCGCAGCCGCAGCCCAAGTGACAGCCTTCTTATTCCTCATTCCCTCAAATCCTTCCCATTGGACGCCGGCATCATGAACGGCGGCGGTTTTCCCCGTCAAGACGGACGGGCGAAGCCAAATATAAAATCCGCTCCATCAGTCTTGCCGCTTTTACTTCTTCCTTTTCTCCCCGCTGTGAATACGTAAAATGATGCTTCAGCTCGTCTGGTGAAAAATTAGACGAGAAGAAAGTGGGAAGCTGCTGGCTCATTCTGTGCTGAAGCACGGTGCCGATGACCTCATCCCTGACCCAGCTTGTCATTGACTCCGCCCCGATGTCATCAAGCATCAGTACGGGCGTCGTTTTCACCATATTCAGTTTCGCCTCCAACGACTGATCCTGGAGCGAGTTTTTCAGCTCTCTGACAAATTCGGGAACATATACGATCATTGATGAATACTCTTTTTCGGCCAGCTCGTTGGCAATGGCGGCTAAAATAAATGTCTTTCCGATTCCGAATTTTCCGTACAGATACAGCCCTTTGCCTTTTCCCGTTTCATTATAGCTCTTCAGAAAATCCGTCACATGCTGGAAGATGCCGACTCTGCTCGGATCGGTAATGTCGATCTGCTGAAACGTCGCGCCGAGAAGATCCTGCTGGATATACATGCTCTTCATCAGGGACTTTTGCCTTTTCTGGCGGTCGAGCTTTCTCTTTTCCGGACATTCGTAATATTCAATATCAATGGAACGCCCGTTGATCACAAGCTTCGGATGATAGCCTTCAAGCAGGCTGTTCGTCCGGCTGTCTTTCGAGCAGAAGGCGCACTGTTTGCTTTGCTGAACGAATTCGTACAGTTTATTTAACCCTCTGTCAATCATGCTTTGATTGATTACATCTTTCTGTTCCTTCAAAAAAGCCTGGACGTCTTCGTCGGCCATGACTTGCTGCTGCATTCGTTCCAGGCGTTTTTGAAAGTCAGGTCTTTTCGTCACGCCTTCTAAGGATCGGCTGATCGGTTCCATTCAATATCACCCCGCTTCTCTGTCTCAATAGGCAGAGTATTTTTTCAGTTTTTTCATTTCTTCCATCATTTTTTTCTTCTGTTCTTCAAGATCCTGCGCGGAAAGAGCCGGCTGTTCTTGTTTCTTCCCGGTTTCTTCTTCTTTCATCCAATCAGGGCGCTTTTCTTCCCGGACGGTTTTTTTGCCGCGCGCCGCGCCGTTTGTTTTGCCGTCCGCCCAATCAAGGTATTGCCTGTGCTCTTCTATTGCGAGCTTCATTGCTTCCCGTACCGTTTTGACTTTCTTTCTGGCCCAGTGGGCGGCGATTTTTTGGATATAGTTTTTGGACAGCTTCATATCCGTTTTCAGCATGACATAATAAATCAGCACATTGGTGACGCCGGGCTCAAGCTTTTGTTCGAACATAATATCGGCGATAATCTGCAAGTCGGCTTTTGACGGCTCGGTCCCGTCCGCAATGTCCTGAAGAAGCTTTCTCGGTGATATGGTCTCAAGCTGTGCGATGAGTTCGCCGTTCAATGAATCGTCCTTTTCCGTCCGGTTTTCTCTCAAGGTGACAGGCTGTGTTTTATCAATCAGTTCCGGAAGCTTCCCGCTTCTTTCAATTTGGTACCAGTCGCTGGCCGCTTTCCTCAGCGCTTCGGCCGTTATCGTATCCTGTTCATTAATTGCGGTCATGACGACGTGCTGCATGGAGATAGGATCTATTCCGTATAAATATGAAAGCTTTTTAATGCTCTCACGCACGTCCTGCGTGATTGATTTGCGCGGTATCATCGTTTCTGACAGTCCCGCCATGAAAAGCTCAAAATCAAACACTTCCTCCGTCACCGTATAGGAAGGCGCTTGTCCGACAGACGCCGTCTCATAGTCCTCGGGTAGCTTCATCGCCTCTTCCATATCAGGCGTCATTTTCCATTCACTCGGCTGAAAAGAGGCAAAAGCGTGATTAAAAGGACGGGTAATTTCCCTTGCGTCCGCGCCGACGGAAGGATGCGTGTAAAATTGTCTCAGCTGCTGGTATTTCGTTTTACCGACTCTGTTATAAAGAAAGACATTCAGCATGCCGTCTTCAAAAAAATCATTCGGTCTGAGCGGGGGCAGCAGCTCATAAATAAACATCCGCTCTTTTTGCTCGGACTCCCGGATATACACTTTCAGCAGCCCGATTCCTTCAAGCTTTCCCTGTTCATGATGAATCTTTTTTAAATTTGACTGCATCATGCCCATCAGCTGCCTGTGCGTGGATTCCGCTCCCCACAAGCGGTTCTGCTCAAGCTCCCCCCATAAGGTCATATAAAGGGAGAATGCAAAAGAACCGATCAGCGGCTGGTACAGATGTGTCAAAACCTGTCTGTCGACATCCTGAAGAAGCGAACGGCTTTTGACCGTATAAGGATCTACAGGCAATACGTCATTCCAATAGTCAGCCATGATTCTCAAACCTTCCGATATGTTTCTACTCTCATTTTACACCGTTTCTGCGATCTATCAAATGCCAATTTTGCTCATGAGAAAAGAGCCAGACACAATCTCTTAGCTCTCTCAGCGTTCTTTCTTTATTAAATCTTTCAATTCATCGATAAACACGTTTATATCCTTAAACTGCCGGTAGACGGAGGCAAAGCGGACATAAGACACCTCATCGATTTTTGCCAGACGGTCCATTACCATTTCTCCGACAAGTTCGCTTTTGACTTCAGATACACCTTGGTTTCTCAGCTCTTTTTCAATGTCAAAGCACATGTCTTCCAATGTTTTTAAAGGAACGGGCCTTTTTTCACAAGCTTTAATTAACCCGCGCAGCATTTTTTCACGGCTGAATTCTTCCCGGACGCCTTCTTTTTTCACGACGATCAGAGGCATCTCTTCAAACTTCTCAAATGTAGTGAAGCGGTAATGGCAGGCTTCGCATTCCCGCCTTCTGCGGATTGATTTCCCTTCGTCCGCAGGCCGTGAATCAAGTACGCGGGAACCGTTATGCTGGCATGAAGGACATTTCAAATTGGATCAGCTCCCATCTGTTTCGTTGCTGTAATGCGGTTCGCAAGCTTCCGGTAAATGCCCGCCAACGTTTCTAGGATGAGCCTATTTGTTGGGAGAGCCGATAGACCGGCCTTATCTTTTCTATTTTACAAAAAAAATGCTTAAAGAAAAAGCAATGCTGTTTTTTTACATTAGAAAAGGAGCATCAGCTTCAAAGCGCGTAATGGCTTTTTCAGCTTAGCTCCCTTGTGTTTGCGTTTTGAAAATTACAGTACTTTCGCTTGTGCCTGTTTAATCTGTACAGGCCCCATTCCTCTCGGTATTTCAATGTTTTCTCTTGTATCTGCATGTAATGCGTCCGCAATGTAATCCGCAGCCACATTAGGATCCAGGTCTCCACAAGTATAAACATCAATGCTTGCATATCCGTGTTCAGGAAAACTGTGAATCGTTAAATGTGACTCAGAGATAATAACGACTCCGCTTACGCCTTGCGGTGCAAATTTGTGAAATGCGACCTCGCGCACCTCAGCTCCTGATTTCAAAGCAGCATTTACAAACGTTTTTTCAATAAAATCCATGTCATTGAGCTTATCAAAATCGCATCCCCACAGCTCGGAGATGACGTGACGCCCCATTGTTTCCATAATCATGGACCCCCCTTAACAAGAATTAAAAAAGTGAATTTCCGAGAACTGACCCGGCCATTTACCACGGGGGAAAGTTAGTCCGGAGAGGTCCTAACCCTTTAAGTAATTCCGAAGCAGTCACGAGCAAGAAGTTCACGAAAGATAGTATACTGTGTTTAAGTTTATTTTGCAAGGTGTGTTTTTTGCGAATATGCCGTTAAGGGTTTTTTTCTAACAAATGTCCATGATCTTTAGTCTACACAGCTGACGGGTGTTTCATTCGCGCGGCGACGTGACGGATAAGATCAACGACCCGGCAGGAATATCCCCATTCATTGTCATACCAGGCGAGCACCTTTACTTTTCGGTCTTCCATCACTATCGTTGTCAGTCCGTCGATGATCGCAGAGTGTGAATTCGTATTATAATCCGAAGAAACGAGCGGCTCATCCGAATAATCAAGAATTCCGTACATCGACGTTTTTGCGGCTCTTTGGAAAGCGGCGTTCACTTGCTCGGCCGACACATCTGTTTTCAGATCGCAGACAAGGTCCACTAATGACACATTCGGAACGGGAACACGCAAAGCGAGACCGTGAAGTTTTCCTTTCAAATGAGGCAGCACGAGCGACAGCGCTTTGGCGGCGCCTGTAGAAGTCGGAATGATGGATTCTCCGCACGCTCTCGCCCTCCGCAGATCTTTATGCGGATTGTCGATATTTTTTTGATCATTCGTGTAAGCGTGAACAGTCGTCATCAGGCCGCTTTCAATCCCGAATTCCTGATCAAGCACTTTGACGACCGGCGCAAGACAGTTTGTCGTGCAGGATGCATTTGAAATAATGACATGTTCATCGGGATTGAATTGCTCTTCATTTACTCCCATGACAATGGTAACGTCTTCATTTTTGCCCGGAGCCGTTAAAATAACTTTTTTCGCCCCTGCTTCAATATGGCTCATTGCTTTTTCTTTTGAATTAAATTTCCCCGTTGCCTCTACGACGATGTCTATTCCGCATTCTTTCCACGGAAGCTCTCTCGGGTCCCGGCGATTGAACAGCATAATATGTTTTCCGTTGACGATCAGACTGTCGTCGGAGGTCTCAACTTCTTGATCGTATTTGCCGTGAATTGTGTCATACTTTATCAAATGAGCAAGCGTTTCCGGGGGATAGCTTGCATTAATGGCTGTTATTTGAATTTGATCATCTTCCATTGCTTTTCTGAACACCATTCTTCCGATTCTTCCAAACCCGTTGATTGCTACTTTTACCTTCATGCTCAGGTCACCCCTTTTTAATATGCCACTCTAATTTACCTTTATTTATATATAGTATAACACATTAAAAGAAATCCGCCAGTACAACTTGATAAAAATCCACCCTTATACCGATCAATATGTTGTTCAATCGGTTTTTTTGCGTATAAAATGATCTTTCTTCCATAAAAAAAGCAGGATCAGCGTCTCAGGCTGCCTGCTTTTTTCTTATATTTGTCCCGGTTCTTTAAATTTGTCATTTAAAATGCTGTCCTCTAAAACGGAAGACACCTCGCCGTACCGTTTAGCAATATGCATCGCGCCCCAGTCGCACAGCGCGTTTAAAATTCTTTCCAGACTGTGCCCGTATTCACTCAGCTCGTATTCCACTTTCGGCGGCACCTGATTGTACACGATCCGGTTGATGACGCCGTCAGCTTCCAGCTCCCGCAATTGCTGTGTCAGCATCTTCTGGGTGATGTCCGGCATAAGCCGCTTCAATTCGCTTGTCCGTTTTTTCCCGCGCATGAGGTGGCAGAGGATCACACACTTCCATTTTCCGCCGATCACTTCAAGCGCCGCTTCTACGGATATATTGTATTTTTTCTTCAGCAACGGTAATTCCTCCTCATCTATAGGAACTAAAAAGTGCCTATGGCACTTAAAAGTACGTTCTTTTCAATGACACTTCTATCGATCATAATGACATTTGCCGGCTGAAAAGGAATGTACTCTTATACTTATATCGTTTACCCGGCATCATTTCAACCATACATTATCGTTCAAGGAGGAAAACAGATGTCTTCACATCGCCAAAGCTATTTACCAGCGCTGCTGGCATTAGCCGTCAGCGCTTTTGCGATCGGCACAACCGAATTTATCAGCGTCGGGCTGCTGCCGCTTATATCTCAAGATCTGCATATACCTGTGACAACGGCGGGACTTACCGTTTCCATGTATGCTCTGGGCGTGACATTCGGCGCGCCGGTTTTAACGTCTCTCACATCCGGCATGTCGCGGAAAACGCTGCTGCTCTGGGTGATGTTAATTTTTATCGCCGGAAATACACTCGCAGCGAGTGCTTCCTCAATCGGCGTCTTACTGGCGGCACGGGTCATTTCGGCGTTTTCCCACGGCATTTTCATGTCAATCGGGGCAACAATCGCCGCCAATATCGTGCCGGAGCATAAAAGAGCAAGCGCGATTTCCATTATGTTTACGGGGCTGACGGTGGCTACGGTGACCGGCGTTCCGTTCGGCACCTATCTCGGCCAGCAATTCGGATGGAGAATCGCATTTGCCGTCATTGTGGCGGTAGGAATCATTGCATTCCTCACAAACGCGCTTCTCGTTCCGTCACATTTGCGCAAAGGGACGAAAACCGCATTTTCCGAGCAGGTCAAACTCGTCACAAACGGCCGATTATTGCTTTTATTTATTATTACCGCGTTAGGCTACGGCGGAACGTTTGTCGTGTTTACGTATTTATCTCCGCTTCTTCAGGAGGTAACCGGTTTTCAGAAAGAAACCGTCGCGGCCATCCTGCTCATTTACGGAATTGCGATTGCCATCGGAAACATGATTGGCGGCCGTTTATCAAACCGGAATCCGCTGAAAGCCTTGTTTTATATGTTCATTGTCCAGGCTGCTGTGCTGTTTGTTCTGACTTTTACCGCGCCGTTTAAAACAGCCGGGCTGATCACCATTATTTTCATGGGGCTGTTGGCGTTTATGAATGTGCCGGGGCTTCAGGTATATGTCGTGATGCTGAGTGAACGTTTTGCGCCAAGCGCCGTTGATACAGCATCAGCCTTAAATATCGCGGCATTCAATGCCGGAATCGCGATCGGCTCGTTTGCCGGCGGAATCATTACAGACTCAATCGGAATCATTCATACCGCTTGGATCGGGGCGCTGATGGTGCTCAGCGCGGTCGTATTAACCGGATGGAGCAGGAAGCTTGAAAAGCGGGACCGCACTGCCCTTGAAAGGAGGTGAGTTTTTCTTCAGCGCATTTTGATTGTTTCAACAGACAACTAATAGGAGGAATATATACATGACAACACATTTACAAGCAAAAGCAACATTGCATAACGGAGTAGAGATGCCTTGGTTCGGCATCGGAGTTTTCAAAGTAGAGGAAGGCGCGGAACTCGTCAACGCGGTGAAAACAGCATTGGTGCACGGCTATCGCAGCGTCGATACCGCCGCGATTTACGGAAACGAAGAAGGTGTCGGCGAAGGCATCCGCCAAGGGCTGCAAGAAGCGGGATTAAAACGTGAAGACATTTTTGTCACGTCAAAAGTATGGAATGCCGATTTAGGATATGAAGAAACGTTAAAAGCGTTTGACACAAGCTTAGAAAAACTCGGTTTAGATTATTTGGATTTATATTTGATCCATTGGCCTGTCGAGGGAAAGTACATCGATGCATGGCGGGCGCTCGAAACCCTCTACCGAGATGGACGCATTAAGGCGATCGGGGTCAGCAATTTCCAAATTCACCATCTGAAACATCTCATGAAAGAAACGGAAATCAAGCCGATGATCAACCAGGTGGAGTACCATCCGCGTCTGACACAGAAAGAACTGCTTGCTTTCTGCACTGAACAAGGCATTCAGCTTGAAGCGTGGTCGCCATTGATGCAAGGGCAGCTGCTTGATCACCCCGTCTTACAAGAGATCGCTGAGAAGTACGGCAAATCAGCCGCTCAAGTGATTTTGCGCTGGGATTTGCAAAACGGTGTCATCACCATTCCGAAATCAACTAAAAAACACCGTATTGAAGAAAATGCAAATGTCTTTGATTTCGAACTGTCAGCTGACGATATGAAGCGGATTGATGATCTGAACGAAAATCTCCGTGTCGGTCCTGACCCTGACAATTTTGATTTTTAACCAGAAAAACACCGTTCGGCTTTCCGAACGGTGTTTGTTTATGCCCAGCCGCTCAATACTTCCTCAAGCTGGTGCTTTGTATGTTCAAGACTGCCGCTGTTATCAATGACGGCGTCAGCTTTTTTTGTTTTGTTCGCTAAAGGCATTTGCGACGTTATCCGGCTCATCGCTTCTTCTTCTGTAAGGGAATTCCGCTCCATCAGCCGTTTGAGCTGAATGTCTGCCGGTACGGTGACGACGAGCACCTTGCCGACAAGATAATCAAGCCCGCTTTCATACAAAAGCGGTATATCCAAAACGACGAACTGCTCTTTTCGTGCAACGGCTTCATCCCGCTGTTTCAGCATTTCCGCACGCACCGCCGGATGAACGATCTGATTCAGCTTCAGACGCTTCTGTTCGTCAGTAAAAACGATAGAACCGAGTTTTTTTCTGTCAATACCGCCATTTTCCAGCAGGATGTCTTTTCCGAATGCCTCCACAATTTGTCCGTAAGCCGGCATTCCTTTTTCCACCGCCTGTTTTGCGATGACATCCGCATCAATGACTGTTATTTTTTTGTCGATCAGCATACGCGCTACTGTGCTTTTGCCGCTTGCGATGCCTCCCGTTAAACCGATGACCAAGCTCAAAAAGCCCACTCCTTCTTACATTTTCCAAATCCCGATGATAATCAGCAGGACTCCCGGCAAAAATGTCATTTTATCTATCCAATTCCATCTTGAGAGCAAATGCCCCGCGTTTATGCCGAGTGAAACAAACAGCGAGCTCATCAGCCCGACAGTCACGCTCATCATAACCGGAGAAAAGCCGAGAATGGCCGCTCCCAGCCCGGCGCCAAACGCGTCAATGGATAAGGCGATACCGAGCAGAAGCGCCTCGACTCCGTTAATGGTTCCGGATTGATCAATATCGGCGCTGGTCGGTTTTTTCAAAATATGAATGACGATGCCGAGCGATTTCACTTCAAGATTAAGTAACGTTTTTTCATGCAATAAGTAATCCGGCTCTTTAGCCGGTTTGAAAAATTGCCAGATGACCCATGCCCCGATTCCGATTAAGATCAGTCCGCCCAGTTTTTCCGTGACGGATACGGGAAAAATCTTTGTCAGAAAATGGCCGATCAGCATGGATATAAACATCACAGAGGCTGAACAGCAAGCGATCACGGCAATCGCTTTGAACGGGATTTTCATTTTTCTCAAACCATACGTAAACCCGACTGAAAAACTGTCCAAGCTGACAGCAAAAGCCAAAAGCAGCAAAGAAACAATCTCCATATCCGTTTCTCCCTTTCTCTTGATCGGCAATTGTGACATATGCCTATTGGGTGAATCACAATATATATATGGAGAAAGGTCATCAACTGTGTTAGAAAAAAGTCATTCTGCTGCCGCTTGCTTGAATCGCTTCAGTTTATGATTTTTTTTGGCAGCGGGCGCAAAAATGCGTCCCTCTTCCGCCGACCACGATTTTAGAAATCATCGTGCCGCACGTTTTGCACGGTTCATCCTTTTTGCCGTATACGTAATGTTTGAGCTGAAACATTCCGATCTCCCCTTGAGAATTGATATAAGACCGGACGGTGCTCCCGCCCGCGTCAATCGCTTCCTGAAGGGTGTCTTTAATTTCTGTATGAAGCGTTTTTATCTGCCCGTCTGACAGACTGTTCGCTTTTGTCTCAGGATGAATACGCGCCCGGAATAAAGCTTCATCGACATAAATATTGCCGAGGCCGACGACCGCTTTTTGGTCGAGCAGGGCTGTTTTCACCGCGCGGTTCGTTTTTGCAAGCCGCTCTTTTAAATAAGCAGCGGTAAATGCTTCATCATCGGGTTCGGGCCCGAGCTGTGAAAGCGGTAATGCATTCTGTTCCTCTCCCGGCGCAAACAAATGCATCGTGCCGAATTTCCGG
Source organism: Bacillus sp. IS1 (assembly GCF_032461585.1). NCBI lineage: Bacteria > Bacillati > Bacillota > Bacilli > Caryophanales > Bacillaceae > Bacillus > Bacillus sp. IS1. The sequence continues at coordinate 172,360 of NZ_JAWCWR010000005.1, forward strand.
ACATCCCGGTAGCGGAGCTGTGTTCCGTCCGTCATGTGAAACACGACGTGCACATGTTTATCGTCAGGCTCATCGGCCTGATGAAGACCGTATTTCCCCTCCATCCGAAGGTGGGACACCATGACATAATGATCCAGATGGAAAAGCAAAAACTTTCCTCTTCTTCCGATGGATCGGATTGTTTCTCCTGCAATCTGCCGCGCGAATTCCTCCGGCTCGGCGGGTTTTTTGATGATATTCGGCCATCTGATATCCGCCGATTCAATCGTTTTCCCCTTCACAAGACCGGTCAGAGTGCGCCGGACCGTTTCAACTTCTGGTAATTCCGGCACAATCATCACTTCCTTTTTCTCTGTTTATTTTGCATCGTACCAAGACGGCCCTGAAGCATAATCCGCCTTCAGCGGCACGTCTAATGCCAAAGCATGCTCCATTACTTCAGGAACCAGCTTCTCTAATATTTCAATTTCTTCCTTAGGCGCTTCAAAAATCAATTCATCGTGCACCTGAAGCAGCAATCGCGCCTTCAGGTTTTTTTCTTTCAGCTCAGCTGCCATGTCAATCATGGCTTTTTTAATAATATCGGCGGCGCTTCCCTGAATCGGCGTATTCATGGCCGTCCGTTCCGCAAAGCTCCGCAGGTTGAAGTTGCGGCTGGTCAGCTCAGGAATATAGCGGCGGCGCTGCATAAGTGTCGTGACATATCCTTTTTGCTTCGCTTCCTGCACCGACTCTTCCATATATGCCTTGACGCCCGGGAAGCTCTCCAAATAGCGGTCAATAAAAGCGCCCGCTTCTTTCCGGGTGATGCCGAGGTTTTGTGACAGCCCGTAATCACTGATGCCGTAAACAATGCCGAAATTGACGGCCTTTGCCTGGCGGCGCATCGCTTGTGTCACTTCATCTTCACTGACATGAAACACGTCCATGGCGGTTTTTGTGTGAATGTCCATGTCATTCGTAAACGCTTCGATCAGATTTTCATCTTTTGAAATATGCGCAAGCACCCTTAATTCAATTTGTGAATAATCGGCGGCGAAAATAAGCCAATCCGGTTCGGACGGTACGAAAGCCTGACGGATTTTCCGCCCTTCCTCCAGCCGGATCGGAATATTTTGCAGGTTTGGATCCGTTGAGCTGAGGCGTCCGGTTTGAGTCAACGCCTGATTGAATCGTGTATGCACCTTATGAGAATCTTTGCGCGTGACCTTCAGCAGCCCTTCTATATAAGTCGATTGGAGCTTGCCGATTTGTCTGTATTGTAGGATATAAGCGACGATATCATGTTTGTCTGCGAGCTTTTCCAGGACATCGGCTGAAGTGGAATAGCCTGTTTTTGTTTTCTTTACTGGCGGCAGGCCGAGCTTTTCAAACAGAATGACGCCGAGCTGTTTTGGTGAATTGATGTTAAACGGCTCACCGGCGATGTCATGGATTTTTTCTTCATATTCCTTCAGCTTCGCCTTAAGCTCTTCGCCCATTCGCTTCAGTCTTTCAACATCCACTTTGACGCCCATTGATTCCATTTCTCCGAGAATAAGCGCAAGCGGAAGTTCGAGATCTTCATATAATTCAAGCTGATTATTTTCTTCCAAAGCGTCAAGCAGTTTGTCACGGAGGCTGTTAACGGCAGACGCTTTCCGCGCGAGATGATCGGCAAGCTCTTTTTCAGCCGGAACGGCGCGCTTTGCGCCTTTTCCGTATACCGCTTCATCTTTTGAAACGATATTCAGCCCGTATTCTTTCGCTACGCTCGCGACATCGTCGTACGAGTTGCCCGGGTTTATAATGTAGGCAGCAAGAAGCGCGTCAAATTCCGTTCCCTTCAGCTCAATTCCCTGCCAGCGCAAAGCGACGACGGAACGTTTGCTGTCGAACACCCACTTTTTCATCGATTCATCTTCAGCCCAAGATTTAAACGCTTCAGACTGAATGGCGATTTCTTTCGGAATATAATAAAGACCTGTTTCATTCACGATGGAAAAGCCGAGGATCGGTTCTTCGTGATAGTTATCACCGATTTGTTCGACCACCAAAGCGGACGGCGAAACGAGCATATCTTCGGTGATTTCTTCTGCCGTTTCAACATTGATGTCTTCAAAATTTTCTTCCGCCGTTTCGCCGCTTTCTTCACCAAGCCGCTCAAGAAGCGTATTAAAACCCAGGTCTTTAAAAATGGCAACAACTTGTTCACGGTCAAACCCTTGGTAATCTAAATCTTCGGGCTTGACTTCAATCGGCGCATTTGTCATAATCGTCGCCAGCTCTTTGCTCATCAAGGCTTGTTCCTTATATTCTTCAAGCTTTTCTTTTAATTTTTTTCCGCTGACTTCATCAATGGAATCAAGCAGTTTCTCAACCGAATGGAACTGCTTTAAGAGCTTAATCGCGGTTTTTTCTCCGACGCCGGGGACGCCCGGTATATTATCGGATGAATCCCCCATTAATCCCTTCATATCAATGATTTGCAAAGGGGTCAGACCGTACTTTTCTTGCACGTGCTCCGGCGTGTAATCCTCCACGTCGGTAATGCCTTTTCTCGTAATGGCAACGGTCGTTTTCCCGGTTGCAAGCTGGGTTAAGTCCTTGTCCCCCGAAACTACCTTTACTTCGAAGCCTTCTTTTTCAGCAGATACGGCAAGGGTGCCGATAATATCGTCCGCTTCATATTCAGGAAGCTCGTAGCGGCTGATGTTATAGGCATCAAGGAGCTCGCGGATGAACGGCATCTGTTCTGAAAGCTCCGGCGGCGTTTTTTGTCTTCCGCCTTTATATTCTTTAAACGTGCTGTGGCGGAAAGTGGTTTTTCCCGCATCAAAAGCCACCAGCATGTGGGTCGGCTTTTCATCTTCCAGCATCTTCATTAAAATCATCGCAAACCCGTATACGGCATTTGTATGGATGCCTTTTTCATTGCTTAAAAGCGGCAATGCAAAAAACGCCCGGTATGCCAGACTGTTTCCGTCGACAAGCACTAGTTTTTTTCGTTCCGTCATTCAATATCCTCCTAAGAGCAAAAGCTCGTCATTCCTCTATTTTTTAATCTCACAGCTTCTCTTATTTTAACAAAGTTCAATTTGAAAGGAAAATGAGCGAACCCCGTGAAAACGCAAAAAAGGACGGGAACAAGAAAATACGTTCCCGCCGTCAAAATTGGCTCCTTGGATGAAGGGGTTCTGTTACATCCTAACAAGATAGGTTTAACAGGCCATGAAGAAATTGTTAATCCTTTGTAAAGCTGATCACGCTTCCGGCTGCCGCTTCAGCGTCACGGTAAATACAGTCCCCTGTCCCGGCTCGCTTGTGACCTCGATTTTACCTTCATGGGCTTCTATTAAGTGCTTCACGATGGCGAGGCCGAGCCCGGTTCCTCCCGAGTTGCGGCTTCTGTCTTTATCCACGCGGTAGAATCTCTCAAATATCCGCGGGATCTCTTCCTTCTGAATGCCGATCCCCGTATCGGACACTTTGATATCGACAACGGTTTCTTTCACATGTACCGAAATCCCCACCGTCCCTTTTTCAGGCGTGTAGGTCAGGGCATTGTTCGCCAGATTCAAAAATACCTGCTTCAGCCTGTGCGCATCACCCGTCACAAAAATCGGCTCTTCCGGGAGATCGAGCTGAAAGCTGATGCCTTTTTCTGCAGCCTTATGCTGCAAAAGCGCCTCAATTTCATGCAGAATTTTTGCGGCGTCAAAGGACTCTACACGCATCGTAAAGTTTTGCTGCTCCATCTTGGATAAATCCAATAAATCCTGCACGAGAGATTGGAGCCGCTCACTTTCTTTCAGAATGATAGACAGAAAGTCTGAAAGCGCCTTTTCGTCTTTCATCGCTCCGTCTAACAGTGTTTCCGTAAATCCTTTAATCGAGGTGATCGGTGTTTTCAGTTCATGGGAGACATTGGCGACGAAGTCCTTTCTCATCTGCTCCAATTTTTTAATTTCCGTCATATCGTGAAAGACGAGGACGATGCCCTTCCATTCATCGTCAGGGCCCATGATCGGAACGCCGTCAACTTCAAAGTAGCGCCGCTCAATATTGATGGGAAGTCTGAGCAGCTGGCATTTTTTCGTCTCCGTCATAAAAATGTCTTCGACTAGCCGAATGATCTCCTCATGTTCAAACGCATCATGGTAAAGGCGCCGAAGCAGACGTTCAGGCTTTGTATGAAACTGCTTCGTGTATGACCGGTTCACGAGATTGATAAAACCTCTCCCGTCTATTAAAATCAAACCGGAGCCGATATTTTCAATGACGGTTAACAGACGATCGCGCTGCATATCCTGCGTTCTCGTCATTTCCATTAAATCGACCGCCAGGCTGTTCATCGCACGCCCGAGACGGTCCGACCGCCTTGCGTAACCGCTGTAGGAGCGGGCGTCATAATTCCCCTTGGACAGCTCCGTTGCCACCTTTGTCGCGGCGTCGATGGATTTTTTGTAACGGGACGTCATGTTTGTATAAAAGAAAACGATAATGATAAAAGCGGTACAAAGACTTGCTGCCAGCATGCCCCACATTTCTCCGGTAACGCTTGAACCGCCGTTGATCTCAGAGGAAACAAGTACATATCCCGCAATTTTCCCGGCGTCATTTTTTACGGCAGTGCCGCGGATGACTTTGCTTTTCGACTGTACGGCTTCCTCGCTTTTATTGTGAGAAATGAACTCCTTTACGGCTGAATCATCAGCATGACTGCCGGAATGATATACGGCGTCACCCTTCTCGTTGAGCACGGCGACGTTTATACCGAGGGTGCGGCCGGCATCACGGATTACCGTTTCATTGCTTTTATTGCCGATTCGGCCGGTGTCAAGAAGGCCCGCTATGTATACCGATTCCTTTTTCAGCTGATCCGCCGTTCTTTCTTCAGCGGATGAAGAAATAAGCTGCTGTAAAAAAAGGCCGAGAACACTAAAAACCAATATGATACATACAACGAGTAAAGCGAACAGACGCACACGGACTTTATTCATTCATTTTTGGCTCCTCCAGTTTATACCCCAAACCTCTGATTGTTTTAATATAGATGGGTTTTTTGGTATTTGATTCGATTTTGTCGCGCAGATGGCTGATATGAACGTCAACAATCCGGGTATCCCCGGCAAAATCATAGTTCCAGACCGCGCTCAGCAGAAGGTCTCTCGTCAGCACTCTTCCTTTATGTTTTCCCAAATACATAAGCAGTTCAAATTCTTTAGGCGTCAATTCCAGCTGTTCTGACTTGAAGTACGCTTCGTAATGCTCCGGAAGAATTTTCAGCTCGCCGATGAGGATCTGCCCGTCCTTTTCCTCTTCTCTGCCTTGTGACAGCGAAGAAATGTCAGCCCTTCTTAAAATGGCTTTCACCCGCGCAGTGACTTCCCGCGGACTGAACGGCTTTGTCATGTAATCATCCGCTCCGAGCTCCAGTCCCAGCACTTTATCAAACTCCTCATCTTTTGCTGTCAGCATCAAGATCGGAACCATCATTTTCTGCTGTCTGAGCTGTTTACAGACGTCGATTCCGTCCACTTTCGGCAGCATGACATCCAGTACGATTAAATCCGGATTTTCATTCTCTGCCTGCTCCAGAGCCTCTTCGCCGTCTGATGCGGTAATGACATCATAGCCGGACCGTTCCAGATTATACTGTAAAAGAGTAACGATAGATTGTTCATCATCTACAACTAAAATTTTTTTGTTCATGCTGCGCCCTCCGCTGTCTATTTTCCCCGACATCCAATTTTCTCTATTTTATGTGTTGCATATCACTTTATGATTTCATTTTATCCAATACTGCCCGTTCAGACAATTCGCCTTTTTGATCATTTTCAGAGAAAGGATCGCTCAGGGAAAAAGAAAACGCTTTCATTAATTGTAAAAAGAGGAAGGCTTCTGATTCGGAAGCCTTCCCTTTTTTCTTATGACAATACTTTCATCACGTTTTTGACAGATTCAACTGATTTACTCAGCTGCGCTTTTTCATAGTCTGTCAGTTCAAGCTCGATGATTTGCTCTAGGCCGTTTCCTCCGATAATCGTCGGTACGCCTAAGTAAATGCCTTCATGACCGTATTCGCCTTCTAAGTAAGCGATAGTCGGAAGCACGCGGCGCTGATCTTTCAAAATGGCTTCTACCATTTCAGTCAGTGATGCAGCAGGCGCATAGTAGGCGCTTCCGTTGCCGAGAAGGTTGACGATTTCCCCGCCGCCTTTTCTTGTGCGTTCTACAATCGCATCAAGACGGTCTTTCGGGATAAGCGTTTCAAGCGGAATGCCGCCCGCATAGGAATAACGGACGAGAGGAACCATGTCGTCACCGTGTCCGCCAAGAACAAAACCGGTCACATCTTTTACAGACAGGTTTAATTCTTCAGCGACGAATGTTCTGAATCGCGCAGTGTCAAGCACTCCGGATTGTCCGATGACGCGTTCTTTCGGGAAGCCTGATTCTTTGTACACCGCATATGTCATCGCATCAACAGGGTTTGTCAATACAACGATAATGCAGTCAGGAGAATATTTCACGATCTCACGTGTGACGCTTCTCATGATTTTTTCGTTTGTAGATACGAGATCATCACGGCTCATGCCTGGTTTTCTCGCAATTCCGGCTGTGATGACGACGATATCAGAACCGGCTGTGTCCTCGTAGTTGGACGTGCCTGTGATTTTCGCGTCAAATCCTTGAACCGGACTTGCTTCGAGCATGTCTAGCGCTTTTCCTTTTGTCGGGTTTTCTAATTGCGGAATATCAACGAGCACAACGTCTGCAAGCTCTTTTTGAGCTGTAAGAAAGGCTGTTGTCGCTCCCGTAAATCCTGCTCCGATAACAGAAACTTTACTGCGTGTTTTTCCCATGATTCTCTTCTCCTTTTTTGGCTTCATTAGAAGTCTGCTTTAGGTTCAGTCCATGTTTTTGATTAGCTCTTCACCAAACTCTGAACATTTCACTTCAGTTGCACCGTCCATTAATCTAGCAAAATCGTACGTTACTACTTTTGAAGCAATCGTTTTTTCCATAGATTTAATGATCAAGTCAGCAGCCTCATTCCAGTTCAGGTGTTCAAGAAGAAGCACTCCTGAAAGGATGACGGATGACGGGTTGACTTTGTCAAGGCCGGCATATTTAGGAGCCGTTCCGTGAGTCGCTTCGAAAATCGCATGCCCTGTTTCATAGTTGATGTTCGCTCCCGGCGCGATTCCGATTCCGCCTACCTGAGCGGCAAGCGCATCAGAGATATAGTCTCCGTTTAAGTTCATTGTCGCCACGACGTCGAATTCGCTCGGACGGGTTAAGATCTGCTGAAGGAAAATATCAGCGATGCTGTCTTTGACGATGATTTTCCCTGCCGCTTCCGCGTCGCTCTGCGCTTTATCAGCCGCTTCTTTTCCGTCTTTTTCGACAATGCGGTCATATTCAGCCCAAGTGAATACTTTATCTCCGTATTCTCTTTCGGCAAGCTCGTAGCCCCAGTTTTTAAATGCCCCTTCAGTGAACTTCATGATGTTTCCTTTGTGGACAAGCGTGACAGACTTACGGCCGTTTTCGATCGCATACTCAATGGCAGCTCTGACTAAGCGGCTTGTGCCTTCTTCAGAAACAGGTTTGATGCCGATTCCTGACGTTTCAGGGAAACGGATTTTGTTAACGCCCATTTCATTTTGCAGGAAGCTGATCAGCTTTTCAACCTCTTCAGAACCTTTCGCATACTCAATTCCGGCGTAAATATCTTCCGTATTCTCGCGGAAAATGACCATATCCGTATCTTCAGGTCGTTTGACCGGAGAAGGCACTCCCGTGAAATATCTGACAGGGCGCAGGCATGTAAACAAATCAAGCTCCTGTCTCAGCGCCACGTTCAGAGAACGGATACCGCCGCCGACCGGTGTCGTCAGAGGACCTTTGATGGCGATGAAGTACTCTCTGATGTCTTCCAGCGTTTCGGCAGGAAGCCACTCACCTGTTTTATTATAAGCCTTTTCACCGGCATAAACTTCTTTCCACGTGATTTTTTTCTCGCCTTTATATGCTTTTTCAACAGCGGCTTCCAATACTTTAGAAGCGGCGTTCCAAATATCAGGGCCTGTGCCGTCGCCTTCAATAAACGGGATAATCGGATTATTTGGTACGTTTAATACTCCATTAGAGACTGTAATTTTTTCACCTTGTGACACAATATTACCTCCCAGTATGTAATTCATATTTAGAAAACATTTTATTTTTCTTGTATAGAAAATAAAATGACTTTTCTCAAGATTCTATCAAAATTGTAAACCAATCCGGGCTTGATTAACAAGAGGCTAACGACATGAAAATCACCAGCCTCCCGTTTGATCAGGCTCTTTCATCAATTGGAACAAAAGTCTGCTTATCCGGACCCGTGTAATCAGCGCGCGGGCGGATGAGGCGGTTGTTATCGTACTGTTCAAGAATATGGGCGATCCATCCTGACATTCTGCTGACCGCAAAGATCGGCGTGAACAGATCGTGATCAATGCCGAGACTGTGGTATACAGATGCGGAATAGAAATCAACGTTAGGCGGAAGTTTTTTCTCCGACGTCACGATTTCTTCGACACGGATTGACATCTCATACCATTTGCTTTCACCCGTCAGATTCGTCAGGCGTTTGCTCATTTCTTTTAAGTGTTTGGCGCGCGGGTCTCCATGCTTATACACACGGTGTCCGAAACCCATTACTTTTTCCTTTTTCTCCATTTTGCTGCGGATATAAGGCTCGGCGTTTTCCACTTCGCCGATTTCTGTCAGCATTTTCATGACGGCTTCATTGGCTCCGCCGTGAAGCGGTCCTTTTAAAGCGCCGATGGCGGCAGTGATGCCTGAGTAAATATCAGATAAGGTGGCGACACATACTCTCGCCGTAAATGTTGATGCATTCAGCTCATGATCCGCATGAAGAATGAGCGCTTTGTTAAACGCTTCCACTTCAATCGGAGAAGGCTCTTCACCGTTTAAGGTGTAAAGGAAGTTCTCCGCGATTCCATACTCTTCCTTCGGTTCAACAGGATCAAGTCCTTTGCGGATTCTTGAGAAAGCAGCGACAATGCCCGGCACTTTCGCCTGCAGACGGATGGCTTTTCTGTAGTTCGCTTCCGGATTCATGACATCGGCTTCACTGTCAGTCAGACCGAGTAATGAAATCGCCGTCCGGAGCGCAGCCATTGGATGTACGTTATTGAGGGGATAGGATTTGAAGTGCTCAATGATTTCTTGTGGAACGGCAGCTTCTTTCGCAAGCTGTTTTTTCAGTTCAGCAAGTTCCGTTTTATTCGGCAGGCGCAGATGCCACAGCAAATAAATGATTTCTTCAAAACTTGCATTCTCTGTCAAGTCGTCAATATCGTACCCTACATATGTAAGGGTATCGTCGATAATAGAGCTTACAGATGATGTTGTTGCTACAACCCCTTCAAGACCGCGTGTTGCTGTCATATTCAACCTCTCCTTTTCAATCAAAATTCCCCTTTAAAGAGTATATAAAACATACGGCTTACTTAAAATGAGTCATGCAAACAATCCCTTTCCCCTTTAAGAAAATGCTTACATTTCAATGATTGCGATTACATAACCAGTATGCTTATAGAGGAACATAACAAATTCTTATAAGCTTATTTAAGTTTAAGCCTATTCTTATTATAAACAATAATCTGATTAATTTGTAGACTTTTAACTAAAAATGTTTTAAAAGCCTTATATATCAAGGCTTTTCGTTGATAAATTTAATTGTTTGCTTTCAGGCGCCTTGTAAAACCATGTATTCTCATGTTTTCAATTGGGGGAGTTTTAGGGGGCTTTTAAATAGGACAGACGCAAATCGCTCTCCTTTCTTGCTCTAACTTTACCCTCTTTACAAAAAGAACATTCGTTCTGTACAATTAACTCAATTCAAGGAGGGGCGCCATGAGATTTAAGGATAAAACATGACTATTAAAAAAAGCCCTATCTAAGGGCTTTTTCTGCTTTTACTTTATGAAGATGGGGTCTGATAAAAAGAGACAACTCCAATTACCATTAACACGATGACTATCCCTAAGATGGTCCATAATGTTATTTTAACGCTTTTTGTCATGTTATGACCCCCATCTTTTTATTGAGATTGTTTTTTATTATGTGCCGACTGGCTTTTCAGCTAATATATAAGTACCGACTGGCTTTTCAGCTACATGTTTATTAGAAAACCCCATAAAGCCCGCAACAGCTAACCCGCTCAAACAAGCAACAGATAATGCCGCAAAAAGAATTCTCTTTTTCATCAAATTCCCTCCAACTGCTTCATTTTCTTTTCAGCTAAAATAGCTTTATTAGAAAACTTTAGAGCCTCTTTATACAGTCCCCTTTCTTCAAATTTTTTTGAAGTGACTAAAGCCAGATCGCGAATGCTGTCAAAGTCATTTTGTTCTGCTAATCTGTTCATATGACTGTGAATCCGATCAACGCGCTCATTCAAAGGACATTGTGAAAGCTCATGAATAATATTTATTTTAGCTTCGTATATTTTATTCTGTTTTTGTCTAAGATTTTCCTGTCCCTTTTTCAAATAATATGATGCTTTATTGTTTTCCTCCATCATCACCAGCTCTTTTGCAATCATATATAATGAATTTATATAATACGATGATTCACACCAGTCTTTATTTCTTAATGCATGCTTGATGGCATTAAGACAATCCTGCGACCGCTTCGCCTCTGAGTATGTAATGCTTAAGTTGTGATGAATCATTGCTGCGAAAAAAGGATCGTCCAATTTTTTTGCCACTTTAATTGCTTGCAAATAATGTTCCTCTGATTTTTCGTATTGTCCCAATTCAGTGTAATTATGAGCAACCACCATTAGCGACGTCGCAAATTTCTTCAAATAATTTTCGTTATTCTTATAGATATTCACTGCATTGGTTATATAATTTAACGATACGATGTTCTGGCCCAACATCATGTACATAGAGGCAACCTTTGAATAAAATTCTGCAGCTTCAATTTCATCCGGTATTAATGAAAGCTTTTTTTCAGCGATATTAAATAAACTTATGGCGCTCTCAAAATTTCTATTATATGACTCGTACAGCGCTTCAAATAAATAAAAATAATATTCAATCATATGGTCTGTTTTTTGGATTTTATCAGCGTGGTTTTCATTAAAATACGAATGGGAAGGCAGCTCTTTACCTCTCACCTGATACAAAAGCATTCTATGACGCTCTTCCAACAAAGAATAGTACATTAAAACCTCTTGATCTTCTTCCATTTCATCTAAAAGCGGTTTGATCTCTTCAAAATATTTCTCAGCAGACTCAGCGTCTTGTTGTTTTATCGCGATATACCAATCATTTAATATATTTGCAACTCTTTCAGAAGCCAGTTTACTCATACGATAAACCCCTCCTTCTACAAATATTCTAAATTTTCTCAAACAATATTCTAGCATACGTTTAGCATAATATGTAATATATAGGAATCATTTTCGACATACCGCAATTCTTATTTCGTTTTTACGCAATCAGAGGAAAGGGTAATTCAACCTATTTTTTAAAGTTCTAATCGAAGTCTAATAGTAAAAATAAACCAACCCAAAAGAACCGTTTTGTATTTGGAAGTTTTGTTATGTATTTACTCCGGCTTTCATCGTGGTAAAATTTTGAATAACATTTTATCGCGAAAGGATATGATCATGAAAATCTTTGAAGCAACCACCCTGCTTCGCCAAACAACGCGCAAACGAATACAAAGAATTGCGCAGCCAAATGACGAATCTGAAAAATGAGTTCCAAGGCATGGCAGACCTGGGCGACAGCGATTTTTCGGGCAAAGGCGCCGACAACATCAAAGTTTTATTTCAAGATCACGCTGGCGTCACAGATGAATGGCTGGAATTGATTGATATGAAAATTGCGTTTCTCACAAGCATAGAAGCTATGATTGAAGATGCCGGCCTTTCAGACTCTTATGTGGAAGAATCTTTCCTTGAACATGAATTGACAAACGCACTTGATAAATCAAAAGCGATTATGCAAGAGCAGCGGAACGAAATGAAAGGTATCCTTGATGAAATCGCAGATATACTGCCGCTCGATCTCTTTTCAACCGATAACGCGGATCAAAAATTAGATGATTCTGATACAACAAAAAGAGATACAATACAAAAAATTGGTGAGCTGGATAACAACCTTTCAAATGAGTATGCGCTGACAGAAGCTAATGAGGCGTTTATTATGGCGGAATTTCAGGCATTACAAGATGCGACAGGTAAAGGCAAAAACGCCACCCCGCTCAACTATAATGCTAAGGCGTATCGGGAAAGTGAAATCCACCAGATGCAAGCAGGATTACATAAGCAGTCATCCGAATATCTTTCGTTCAAAAAGCAGCAGGCTGAAGAGCGAAGAATCGCCAAGGAACAAGAAGAGGTTGCAAATAGACCCTGGTACGAAAAAACGTGGAATGCTGTATGTGATTTTACAGGTGAGGTTACCGGATATTATGATTATAAAAGGGCCGCTGATGGAGTTGACCCCGTCACAGGTGAAAAACTCACTGCCGGTCAGCGAGTCGCAGCCGGAGGAATGGCTGCTGCTGGTTACATTCCAATTGTCGGGTGGGCCGGCCGCATCTTTAAAGGCGGAAAAGCAGTCTATTCAACTGGAAAAGCGATATACAAGGCTGATAAAGCGCTCGAAATATATAAAACTCCCAAAACCTTTCATGCATTGGAAAGTTCTCAAAAAGGGCTTTATAGCTTAGTCTCAGCAAATGGTTTAAGTGAAGGGATAACAGGCCGTGATATGTTTGGGAATAAGATTTCCAAAGAACAGCAGCATAACAGTATTAATGCAGCGCTTGCTGTTTTTATGCCTTTCGGGGCAAAGGGTTTTTCCGGTAAAACAGGCCTTAAAACTTCAACTTCAGTTAAAAACACAACTATTATTGTTAGCAGAAAAGGGGCTTTGAAAGAAGCTAAAAGAGACGCCGGTATACCACGTGCTCAACATCCAGAGTCAATTAATCGAGTAGAAATGCGCACTGCTCCCCACGAAGGTAGTCGTGTAATTAAAGATAAAAATGGTAAGATCATATGGACGAGGGAGTACACTTTCACTAATAATAAAGGGGAAAAGATTATCATACAAGATCATAGTGCTGGGCATGAAAAAGGTGGTCAGGGCCCACACTTTAATGTTCGACCGATTGATAACACTCGAACAGGAAAGGTTCCTGGCACAAAAGAACATTATCCTTTTAACAAATAATTTGAGGTGATTTTATGTGGTACACAAAGATTGAAGAGAGTCGTTTTTTAAATAGTTTATATAATGAGGTGCCAAATTTAGAAAATGTACGCATCGAAGGAATTTACATAAAGGAGGAAGGCAGAAAAGTAACATTACATTTTGACATGCCATTTTATGCAGAAAACCCTCCTAAGAAATGGGCTAATTTAGGATACAACTCAATTGCTCTTCAAGTCGACTTTTTTGATATTCATTCTTTAGAAATGAAAACAACATCAGATACATACAGAGGAAACATCGAGATAAATAATGATGAAGAGGGATTATTAGAGGTTAATGTGACTGGGGAGATTACGGCAAAAATTAAAGCTGACGCAGGATTTATTCAATCAATAAATGGTTATATTAACGGAGCTATATAATTATGCTATATATACAAAAAAAGCCCCCTCTCAATGAGAGATGGGGCTTTTTATTATTCCAAAAGAGTTCTTAGTTTCATCTTTGTCTTTGGCCCATGAATGCCGTCAGCAGTCACGCCGTACATGGACTGGAATCGTTTGACTGCATTTGCTGATTTCGGGCCGTAAATATCTTCATCAAACCGTTCATCAATTGAAACTGACTCATTTACTGATGTAAGTGAATTTAAATAAATTGCAGAAAAACCCTCCTCATCTCGAGAAGGGCTCTGACTTATACTTCTTTTTCTCTAAATCAGTCCGAAGAAACTAACTGATGCCGCTCAACTTTTTAATCGGAGGGCTTTATCGGGTTCTCCGACTATTTGCCCCTATGCTTTTCTTTTGCTTTTTGTTTTCTGATTAAATATTTTTGTTCCTTTATTTTTTCTCTTTGTTTTCTATTCAGTTGTTTTTTCTTTTCTTTTCTTGCTTCAAGCTCCTGTTTTATCGCTTTTTGTGCCTTAGTTGATATCCCGATATTTTTCATCTCTTTAGAAGCTTGTCGTTGCAATCTTTTTGGGTTTAATTTCTTAGATTTTGCTTTAACACAAACCCTTTCTTGTTCAGTGTGGGAGAGAGTCGGTAAAAGTTGATTATTAACAAAATGCATTATTTCTGAATCCTTTGGCTCTTGTCCAAACAAATGACGAATTGCTCTTAATTTCCCATCATTCACAACTTCAATGACTCCTACCCAAAACTGACCATCGTAGTAAACCGTTAATTTCATAACGATTCCCTCCTCCTAAATTTACTGAAGAATGATGGACATCCCGAGGAGGGGAAGGTTACTGACATTTTAAATCATGCATCCGGACTACCAACCGAATTGTGTTTTTTCATTCTCATTATAAATTTAACAAACTTTCAAATTGAAGGAAAGGGTCTCCGCTTATTTTGAACAACACTTCAAGCTTTGCTTTGGTATCAGCGCATAAATTCCATCAGCTTTTAATCCATTCATCAATTGGAATTACTGCAATCGCTGTTTTCGCTCCATGTGCGCCGTCAATCCCGAAGTTCTTTGTTACATGGTAAGCCACTCCATTCATCGGAATAATGCAAATGGCATTTGTCTGAACTACAAAATGCGCAAGTGCAAACTCTAATTTTCTCCACAAAAAAAAGCAGCTTTACGCCGCTTTTTTACTTTACGAAGTGAATATTTTAACGATTTGCATGGCCAAGTAGGCGATTCCGGCGCCGATTAACGGGCCGACGGCGACGCCTCCGAAAAGCGCGACGGCAAGTATGGTGCCGATGACCAGCGCCGTTGTAATATGAGGGTCGTTTTCCAATAAGGTGAGACCGTTTTTGGCGATTAAGGCAACCGCGATCCCGGCACCGAGAGCGATCCACGCATAATATGATTTCATCGCTTCTGCGAGCTGTTTAAAACCGATATCACCTGTGGCAATCGGCACTAAAACGGCGATTGTAATGACGGTGACCCCCCAGTTGATGCCTTTTGACTGAATAACCGGAAATAGTTTCTGATCAAGACCGACAGCTTTTATCACAATGAGAAAGCCGACGGCAAAAAGCAATGACTGATTTTTGGCTACCAATGCGATGGCCAGCAATAATAGTAAAAATAAATTCGCCTGTGTAAACATCCTGAAAGCACCTTCTTTCATCATATCTGTATTCATATCCTTTTTTTTGACGAATAAACTAATGTAATAGGACGTGCCGACCGAGAGGAGGATCGATGTGAATCCGCACTATGCAATTGTTTTTTTCCGCGCGCTGTTTGTACTCGCTGCGGCCGGCGGCGCTTTAGCGGCCGGTTACGCCTCATTTCCGTTAACTTATCCGTTTCTGATCGCCCTTATTCTGTCATCAGCGATCATTCCCGTAGTTGACTGGCTGGACAAACTGACGGGGATGCCCCGGTCAGTCAATACAGTCATTGTCCTGGTCTTCTTTTTGCTTATTCTTCTTGGCGCGGCGACATTTCTCGTTGCGGAAATCATTTCGGGAACCGCCTATCTGGCCAAAACGCTCCCTCCCCATATCAGCGCCTTTATGACGTATTGCGAAGAGCTGTTCACTTCCCGCATTCAGCCATTGTACCACGAGCTGACCGTCCTATTTAACGGACTGGAAACCAATCAGCAGGCATCCATCGTGACGCATATTCAGACCCTCGGTGATACAGCCGCTAAAAATGCGGGGCTGATGCTTTCACATCTTTTGGAGCTGGTGCCGAAATGGATTGCCTTCCTTCCCAATACAGCTGCCGTCTTCATTTTCGCAATGCTGGCGACTTTTTTTATGACAAAGGACTGGCATAAGCTGAAGGCGCTGCTTTATTCCATTCTTCCGGAACGGGTTTCGGCAAACGCCAAGGCCGTATCGGGAGAGCTGAAAAAAGCGATGGCAGGTTTCATTAAGGCGCAGGCCGTGCTCATCCTTTTCACGATGATCATTGTCTTTATCGGACTTTTTCTTTTAGGGATTGAGCATGCGGCAACCATCGCCTTTTTTATCGGCCTGGTTGATCTGCTCCCGTATCTCGGCGCCGGGTCGGTCTTTGTTCCCTGGATTATGTATTTGGCCATTGCCGGTCAGCTTCCTCAAGCGATCGGTCTCGGTATTTTATATATTGTGGTTCTCATTCAGCGCCAGCTGACGGAGCCGAAAATTTTAAGCAAGTCAATCGGACTTGATCCGCTTGCGACCTTAATCGCCCTGTTTGCCGGCTTTAAACTGTTCGGAATTTTAGGACTGGCTGCGGGGCCCGCGCTGCTCGTTTTCATTCAGGCCTTTATCACAACGGGCGCTTTAAAAGAAATATGGGCCTATATTACTGTTCAGTCCAAATAAAAACAGCAGCCCTGTAAGAAGGCTGCCGTTTTTATTTGATAATGATCCGCTTGTTTTTTGACATTCCTCTCAGCCATTTGAACAAAAGCGGCTTCATGCGGTTCCGAGTGAACGGAATCAGAAGACAGGCCCCTGCAATATCGGACAGAAAACCCGGAAGCATCAAAAGCAGGCCTCCGAAAAAGACGCATATTCCGTCAAGAAGCGCTTCCCCCGGCATTTTGCCGTGCTGCAGGTCGCGCATCACCCGATGATACACATCGGTTCCCTGTCTTTTTGCCACCAAGGCGCCTAACACGCCTGTCAAAATGATGAGAAGGAAGGTCGGAAAAATACCGAGCCATTTTCCCGCCAGCAGAAACAAGCCGATTTCAATTGCCGGACACACGATAAACAGTAAGAATAAAACTCTCATTTTTCTGCCCTCCCGCCCTTCTAAAAGCGTGTCACCGCCCGCATGGGAATAGAAAAATCAGCCTAAAGACAAAAGAGAAGGGAGAACCCCCCTCTCTTTTTTAAAGCTGTTTAAAGAACGCTTGCGCGGCCTTCATACACAGCGCCGCGGGCAGCGTCAACTGTGATAACCTGTCCTTCTGTTAAAACTGAAGTTGCGTTCTCCAGACCGACGATAACCGGAATGCCCAAGCTTAAACCGACAACGGCTGCATGGCTTGTCAGACCGCCTTCCTCAGTGATGAGCGCTGATGCTTTTTCAAGTGAAGCGATCATGTCGCGGTCAGTGCTTGAAGCAACCAATACTGCGCCGTCTGTCATTTTTTGTTCAGCTTCTTTCGCATTTTTTGCAACAACGACCGGACCGAATGCAGATTTGCGTCCGATGCCTTGCCCTTTCGCGATAACGCTGCCGACAGTGTGGACTTTCATCAGATTCGTCGTGCCTGATTCACCGACAGAACCTGCTGTAATGACAATCAGATCACCGCGTTTCACGATGCCGCTGTCAAGTGATTTTTGAACCGCGTCTTCAAGCATTTCATCGGTTGAATTCGCGTTTTGGCCGCTTGCCGGGAATACACCGAATACAAGGCCGAGTTTGCGTGATACAGACTCATTAACCGTAACGGCTACAATCGGAGCCTGCGGACGGTATTTCGCGATCATACGCGCCGTATGGCCGCTTTCTGTAGGGGTAACGATAGCTGCCGCACTCAGATTGATCGCCGTGTGCGCAACTGATTGGCCGATCGCATCGGTAATCGTCATGCCGACCTGATCTCTGCGTTTAGACAGAATTTCTTTGTAGTTCAGAGATTCTTCCGTGCGTGTGGCGATGTTAAACATTGTTTGAACCGCCTCGACAGGATATTGTCCCGCAGCCGTCTCACCGGAAAGCATGATAGCGTCTGTGCCGTCGAAAATGGCGTTGGCAACGTCACTTGCTTCAGCGCGTGTCGGACGAGGGTTGCGCTGCATGCTGTCAAGCATTTGTGTCGCAGTAATAACCGGTTTGCCAAGCGCGTTGCATTTTTTGATCATTTCTTTTTGCACGAGCGGCACTTCTTCGGCCGGAATCTCTACGCCGAGGTCTCCGCGCGCTACCATTAAGCCGTCAGATACTTCCAGGATCGCATCCAGGTTGTCCACGCCTTCCTGGTTCTCGATCTTAGGAATGATTTGAATGTCAGACGCGTTATGCTCTTCAAGCAGTTCGCGGATTTCCAGGACATCCGTAGAACGGCGTACAAATGACGCAGCGATGAAATCAACGCCTTGCTCGATACCGAATACGATGTCTTTGGCGTCTTTTTCAGTAATTCCGGGAAGGTTGACGCTGACGCCGGGAACGTTTACGCCTTTTTTATTTTTCAGCGTGCCGCTGTTTAAGATTTTTGTTTTGATTTCGTGTTTTTCCGGATTTGATTCCAGCACTTCCAATCCGATTAAACCGTCATCCAACAGGATGATAGACCCTGCTGACACGTCGTCTGCCAGGCCTTCATAAGAAACTGAGAATTTTTCAAGCGTTCCCAGCACCTGTTTCGTCGAAACGATAATTTCATTTCCCGCCTGAAGCTCAAGCGCGCCGTTTTCCATATCGTGCGTGCGGATTTCCGGACCTTTCGTATCGAGGAGAATCCCCACGTTTTTGCCGAGCTTTTTGCTTGCTTCTCTGATGTTTTTGATTCTTGCGCCGTGCTCTTCGAAATCACCGTGTGAAAAATTCAGACGAGCAACGTTCATACCCGCTTCCATCAATTTTGTCAGCATTTCTACACTTTCACTGGCCGGACCGATTGTACAAACGATTTTTGTTTTTTTCAACTCGTTCACTTCCTTCTGAAATCTTCAGCTTCTTCCGCCTTAAATAGACAGTTCTTTTGAAAGCTGATACATGTTTGGTTCAACAGTATGTTTTGATTCTAAAATTTCTATAATATCATGGTCTACAAGCTTGTTGTTTTGTATACCTACGCAGCGTCCGCCTTTTCCTTTAAGCAGAAGCTCAACCGCGTAAGCGCCGAGGCGGCTTGCAAGAACCCGGTCAGAAGCGCTTGGAGATCCGCCGCGCTGGATGTGCCCTAAAACGGATACCCGTGTTTCAAGGTTCGTTTCTTCTTCGATGCGTTTTCCGAATTCAACCCCGCTGCCTACCCCTTCTGCAACGATGATGATACTGTGTTTTTTGCCGCGGTCGTGCCCTCTCTTCAAACGGCCGATAATTTCCTGCATATCGTAGTCCGCTTCAGGAATTAAAATTGATTCCGCTCCGCCTGCAAGACCTGCCCATAAAGCAATGTCGCCCGCATGGCGCCCCATCACTTCAATAACGTATGTACGCTCATGAGACGTAGCGGTGTCACGGATTTTATCAATCGCATCAATTACGGTATTTAGCGCCGTATCAAATCCGATCGTAAAATCAGTTCCCGGGATGTCATTATCTATCGTACCCGGTACACCTACACACGGAAACCCGTGTTCCGTTAATTTTTTCGCACCCATGTATGAACCGTCTCCGCCGATGACGACAAGACCTTCAATGCCGAGTTTCTTTAAATTTTCGATTCCTTTTTCACGGCCTTCAACTGTTTTGAATTCAGGACATCTGGCCGTGTACAGCTTTGTTCCACCGCGGTGGATGATGTCACCGACCGAACCAAGCTCCAGTTTCTCTATTTTTCCGCTGATTAATCCTGAATAACCGTTATAAATTCCGTACACTTCGACGTCGTGGTAGATAGCTTTCCGCACAACCGCGCGCACCGCAGCGTTCATACCCGGGGAATCCCCGCCGCTCGTTAAAACTCCTATACGCTTCATTTCCTATTCACCTCAGCAACATATATATGTTAAACATATCATGATCATTGCCCTAAAACAATGAAAAGGGACGCCTGAGCTCCCATGAAACCTTACCTATTATACAATTAAATAAATTGTTTTTAAATAAAATTTAAGGAATATCACAAAAATCACAAAAAATAAACGTGAGCCATAGGCTTCACGTCTATTCAGTTTACCCCGATATATTGATCTTCAACCGAAACTTTCCCGATTGCTTTATATTTTTCATAGCGCTGTGAGATCAATTCTTCGGCGTTCATTTGAAGAAGAGATTTTAACGTTTCTTTAAGAATACCGTCAATGTAGCCCGCCTGCTGCTTGATATCATGGTGAGCTCCGCCCTTCACTTCTTTAATCATATCATCAATAATTCCTAATTCTAATAAATCGGGCGCAGTAATCTTCATGGTTTCGGCCGCTTTTTTCGCAAGGCTGGAGTCTTTCCACAAAATGGACGCGGCTCCTTCAGGAGAAATAACGGAATACGTCGAGTTCTCAAGCATCAGCATGCGGTTGCCCACACCTAATGCAAGCGCGCCTCCGCTGCCGCCTTCCCCGATGACGATACAAACGACAGGCACTGTCAGGCCGGCCATCTCGAACAGGTTCTTGGCGATGGCTTCACTTTGTCCCCGTTCCTCCGCCGCTTTACCCGGGTACGCTCCCTTCGTGTCGATGAAGCAGATAATCGGGCGGTTGAACTTATCCGCCTGCTTCATGAGACGAAGCGCTTTGCGGTAGCCCTCAGGGTGAGGCATCCCGAAATTGCGGACGAGGTTTTCTTTCGTGTCTTTTCCGCGCTGATGTCCGATGACGGTGACCGGCATGCCGTGATATTTGGCGACTCCGCCGACAATCGCAGCATCATCTCCGTATGTTCTGTCTCCGTGGCACTCAAAAAAGTCGGTAAACAGATATTGAATGTAATCAAGCGTCGTCGGCCGGTCGGGAAGGCGTGCGATCTGCACTCTGTCCCACGGCTTCAGGTTTTTATAAATCTCATCCTGGAGCTTGCTTAGCCGGTCTTCAAGCCTTGCGATTTCAGCGCTTAAATCCATCTCCGAATCTTGGGTGAATTTTTTCAGTTCGGCGATTTTCGTCTGCAGTTCAATCACTGGTTTTTCAAATTCTAATCTTGCAGCCACTCATGCTCACCTCCTGTTTGGTGCATGTCCAGCAGAAATGCGAGTTTGTCTTTCATGTCGTTTCGGTGAATCACCGCATCAAGCTGGCCGTGCTTTAATAAAAATTCCGCCGTCTGGAAATCTTCCGGCAGTTTTTCCCCGATCGTCTGTTCAATAATACGTCTTCCGGCAAATCCGATCAAGGCGCCCGGTTCAGCGAAATTATAATCACCGAGAGACGCGAAACTGGCCGATACGCCGCCTGTCGTCGGATGGGTCATGACAGAAATAATCAGTCCCTGCTCCTCACTGAACAGTTTTAATGCAGAGCTTGTCTTGGCCATTTGCATAAGGCTTAAGACCCCCTCCTGCATACGTGCGCCGCCGGAAGCGGTAAAGATGATAAACGGGACTTTTTCCTCTTTTGCTTTTTCAATTGCAAGCGTGATTTTTTCGCCGACAACCGAACCCATGCTGCCCATTCGGAATGTTGAATCCATGATCGCGATCACGGCCGGGAATCCGCCGATGGTTCCTTTTCCGGTAACCACCGCTTCATTTAGCGATGTTTTCTCACGGTCTTTTTCGATTTTTTCTAAGTATCCCGGGAAACCGAGCGGGTTTTCAGATATCATTCCCTGGTTGAATTCTTCGAATGAATCTTCATCCAGGAGGCTTTCAATGCGCTGCTTTGCATTCATCGGGAAATGGTGCCCGCAGTTCATGCAGACGCGCAGGTTTTTATCTAACTCTTTTGTGAGCATGATTTTTTTACATTTGGGGCACTTTGTCATAATGCCTTCCGGAACATCATGTTTTGCCTGCTCAGACGGCACGGAAGCATATTTTTTCTTTTTTGTGAATATATCCTTTAACAAATGATTACCTCCCTTTTGTGAAGGGTTCTCTTCACTGCATGTCTTCCGATTAGATAGACTTAATAATAACTTTACCGAAACTATTGTACTTTTTTTGTCAAACGGTGTCATCCTCCATTCGACATTTTTTGCTGCAAAACAGACGGAAACGGACGGATTTCATACCGTAAAAAGCGTTGTTCAGCCTTATCTGTCAGCGTTTTCAAAAGAAATAAGGATTCTGCTGAAATTTTTTTAAGACCTGCCCTTAAAAAAATGCCAGCAGTCCGTATATTGAACAGCAGCGCGTTGTTTTTTTTCCAACGCGCTGCCATTTCATTTTTGTGTTATTATTCGCCGATGACCGTGAGCTGTCTTGTTTTTTCAGCCACTTCCTCAGGATCGACCGTAATTCTGGCGACCCCCGTTTCCATCGCTGCTTTCGCAACAGCTTTCGCAACGGCAGGAGCCACACGTTTGTCAAATGGAGCCGGGATGACATAATCAGCGCTTAATTCTTCCTCTGAAACGAGGGAAGCAATCGCTTCAACCGCAGCAATTTTCATTTCTTCGTTGATGTGAGTCGCGCGAACGTCAAGCGCCCCGCGGAAAATTCCAGGGAATGCCAGAACGTTGTTGACCTGGTTCGGGAAATCAGAACGGCCTGTTCCGATTACGCTTGCGCCGGCTGCGCGCGCGTCTTCAGGCATGATTTCCGGATTCGGGTTGGCCATTGCGAAGATAATCGGATCTTTCGCCATGCTTTCCACCATTTCTTTCGTCAGCGCGCCTTCGACTGATACGCCGATAAAGACGTCTGCATCTTTAATGACATCCTGCAGCGAACCGTCGTTGCGGTCTTGGTTTGTAAACTTCGCCACTTCGTTTTTCACTGCGTTCATGCCGGCCGGACGCCCTTCGTAAATCGCCCCTTTAGAGTCGCACATTACGATGTCGCGTACGCCGAAATGGTAAAGAAGCTTGATGATCGCGATGCCTGCCGCTCCCGCTCCGTTTGCCACAACTTTAATGGATGACATGGATTTTCCTGATAATTTCAGCGCGTTTACAAGTCCGGCAACGGTTACGATGGCAGTGCCGTGCTGATCATCGTGGAAAACCGGAATGTTTGTTTCTTTTTTCAGGCGCTCTTCGATAATGAAGCAGTTCGGCGCCGCAATATCTTCAAGGTTGACACCGCCGAATGTCGGTGCAAGCAGCTTTACAGTGTCAATGATTTTGTCCACATCGTTTGTGTCAAGCGCGATCGGGAATGCATCCACGCCCGCGAAACTTTTGAACAGTACCGCTTTCCCTTCCATGACCGGAAGAGAAGCTTCAGGCCCGATATTACCGAGACCGAGAACGGCTGATCCGTCTGTTACGACTGCTACCATGTTCCCCTTCATTGTATAATCATATACTTTATTTTTATCGTCATAAATCTCTTTACAAGGCTCAGCTACTCCGGGAGAGTAGGCAAGGCTTAAGTCGTCCGCGTTTCTGACTTCTACCTTTGCTTTTGATTCCAGCTTTCCTTGATTTACTTTGTGTAAATGTAACGCTTCTTCTCTTAATGACATTCTAAACACTCCTTTTAAGTACTTTGTTACATATTCTGCCGCATAGACTGGTACAATCGCTGGAGGTGAAAAATTTCAGAATCTTTAAATAAGATAGCACAATTGTTTCAATTGTATAACAAAACGATTATTGTTACCACTATTTTAACACGACGTTTTCGCGGCCCAGCAGCTCTTTTAAACGGTATAACACCTGATGGTCCGCCTGAATATGAAAAGTATCCGGCAGCCTGATCGTCTGCTTGTCTTTTTCATAATAAAGATAAACGCCGGTTTCCCCTTTATGCTCCAGTAAAATACGCTTCATCTTTTCCAAAAACTCCTGATTGTGCCGGCTGCCTTCGATTTTGATGTAAACAGACGGCGCTCTGTCTGCCTCCGTCTGCTCAAGAAGAGAGGCGGATGACATGATGAATTGTGTCTTCTCCTGACGCTCTTCCATTTTTCCGGCGGCGAACAAAAGCGCGCCTTCTTCTAACAGCGGAGACAGCCTTCTATATTGGTCAGGAAACACGACGGCTTCCATTTCTCCCGTTTCATCGCTTAATGTGAGAAACGCCATATGCTGACCTGTCTTTGTCCGAATCGTTTTGATGCCCGCGAGCAAAGCGCCGATTGACAGCTGCCCCTTCGGCATCTGCCGCGCTGCTGTGATCGCTTGCGCCCCCCGTTTTTTCAGGAGATCCCTGAAAGCAGACAAAGGATGGCTTGAGAAATAAACACCGAGAGCTTCTTTTTCGAACCGAAGCTTGTCCACGAGCGGAAATTCCTCAGCCTCTACATATTTTGGCTTAATGGAGAACGATTCTTCCAAAAACAATCCCATTTGGTCATCGTCTGCACGAAAAAGTTCAGCGTGCTCTAAAGCCACATCAACGGAGGCCAGCAAGGCTGCGCGATTTTGATTGAATTCGTCCATGGCGCCAGAAAATATAAGGGCTTCGATGGTTTTCCGATTCACGCTTTTTGCAGGTACGCGAAAGCAGAAATCGAAAAGATCCTCGAACGGTTTATGTGTTCTTGCTTTATAAATATCTTTCACTGCCGAGACGCCTACGTTTTTAACGGCCCGCAAACTGTATCTGACGGCTCCGTTTTCCGGCGCAAACGGAAAACCGCTTTTGTTTATTGACGGCGGAAGGACTTGAATCCCGCTCCCCTTCGCTTCATGCAGATATTGCGATATTTTGTCCTCATTGCCGATGACGCTCGTCAACAGCCCGCACATAAAATATAACGGATAATGGGCTTTTAAATAGGCGAGCTGATAGCCGATCATGCTGTATGCGACAGCATGGCTTCTGTTGAATCCGTAGTTAGCGAATTTTACAATCAGATCGTAGACCTCGTTTGCAGTGACTACAGAATACTCCTTTTTTAAGCACCCTTCAACAAAATGGCTTCGCTCTCTGTCCAGAATGTCCTTTTGCTTTTTGCTGACAGCCCGTCTGAGCAGATCCGCTTCACCTAATGAAAACCCTGCCATGCGCGAGGCGATCATCATTATCTGTTCTTGATAGACGATGACGCCGTAAGTGTCACTGAGAATATTTCTTACGTCCTCGTGCGGCACTTCCACACGCGCCCGCCCGTGCTTCCGGTCGATAAATAACGGAATATTTTCCATCGGTCCCGGCCTGTAAAGCGCGTTAACCGCGACAATGTCTTCCAGTCTTGACGGCTTCAGGCGTTTCAGCACGTTTCTCATTCCTGATGATTCCAGCTGGAAAATACCCGTCGTATCACCGTTTGACAATAGCGAGAACGTTTTTTCATCCTGATAAGAAATCTCGGAAAAATCAATTTTCGTATTCGTCTCTTTTTCAATCATCGTTTTAATGGATTCAATAAGCGTCAGGTTGCGCAAACCTAAAAAGTCCATTTTTAAAAGACCGAGATCTTCCAAGTGATCCATCGCATACTGCGTTAAATACACGCCGTCATGCCCTTCTTGAAGAGGGACAACTTCAGAAAGCGGCTCTTTACTGAGAACGACCCCCGCCGCGTGTGTTGACGTGTGCCGCGGAAGACCTTCAATTTTCCTTGCGATCTGAAACACTTTATGAAGAACGGCGGATTCGGACAGCCGCCTGTTCAGCTGAGCGGACTGCCGCCTCGCCTCCTCAAGCGTCATTCCCGGTTTTGACGGAATCAGGCGGGCAAGCTGGTCGGCTTCTTTCGGGCTGATTCCGAACACTCTCCCGGTATCCCTTAACGCCGCCTTTGCGGCCAATGTCCCGAAGGTGATAATCTGGGCGACGTGCATGGCCCCGTACTTATTTTGTACATACTGAATGACCTCATCCCTTCTCGTATCAGGGAAATCGATATCAATATCCGGCATGCTGATCCGCTCGGGATTAAGAAACCTCTCAAACAGCAGAGAATGTTTAAGCGGATCCACGTCGGTAATGAAAAGGGAGTAAGCGACAAGCGAGCCTGCCGCGGACCCTCTTCCCGGACCTGTCACAATGCCCTTTTCATGCGCATACTTCATAAAGTCCCATACGATGAGAAAATAATCACTGAATTTCATGCGCCTGATGACGTCCAGCTCATATTCAAGCCGGCGGACAGCGCGCTCATCAGGAGTGCCGAAACGGAGGCGCAGCCCCTCATGACAGATCTCCGCCAAATAGTCATCGGCTGATTTGCCGTCCGGCGCCGGAAAAGACGGAAGCTGTGTCTGTCCGAGGCTGACATCGACCCGGCATTGCCGGGCGATACGCGCGGCTGCTTCAATCGCTTCCGGATGCCGCGTGTAAAACTCTGCCATTTCTTCAGGCGTCCTCAAGTATAAGTCCGGCAGATTCCCGCTCTGATCCTCCCATTTCTCTCCAGCTTTAATAGCGCACAGACAGCGGTACGCATCTTGATCTTCTTTCTTGATATAACGGACATCCCCCGCAGCGCAGACAGCGATTTCCGTTTCGGCTGACAGGCGGAGAATCTCTTCTGATAACGTCTCATGTCCTTTAAACGGCTGGTACCCTAAATAAAAACGGCCGTCTCCGAACAGCTCCCGGAAACCTTTGGCAGCCCGGACCGCTTCTTCAAATTTCCCGGCTTGAAGCAGGCTTTCAATGTACCCGTTTTCACCGGGCGTAATGGCGATCAGCCCCTCATGATAGCTCTTCATCCATTTTCGCTTCATACCGCCCTTTGCCATGGATTGCAGCGCACTTGAGATTTTCACCAGGTTCTGATATCCCGTGTTTGTCTCTGCTAAAAGAATGAGCGGGTGTGCTTCAAGCTCCGTATCGTCCGTGTATATAGAAGCCGTCAGACCGATAATCGGCTTAATTCCGTTTGATTTGCATGCTTTATAAAACTCAATGGCGCCGTACATCACATTTTCGTCCGTCAGCGCCAATGATGAATATCCGAGTTCCTTCGCTTGTGCAACAAGCTCTTTTACAGAAGCGGCGCTGTTTAACAGGCTGTAGCCGCTATGTACTTGCAGGTGAACAAAAGACAATGCCGCCACTCCTTTCCCATACGTTCATTTTGCCTTTCTACATTATAAGACGGGTTTTCTTAAGAAACAAATGTTCTTTTTTGACTCATCATCATACTTGTCCGTTTCGCTCAATATGATAGAAAAGTGAGGTGGTGTATATATGGATCAGGAAGCCGGATTTATGGCGAATTTCATCAGCAGTTATTTTATCGCCCTCGGTGTGTTGCTCGGCGGCGCGCTGATCGGCGGCCTCGGAGCTTATTTATCAGGCGAGCCTCCGCTGACGGCGATCACAAAATTGGCGAACAGGCTGAAGATTTGGGCGCTTGTCGCGGCCATCGGGGGAACATTTGACGCGGTATACAGTTTCGAGCGGGGGCTGTGGGAAGGCAACACGCGCGACATCTTCAAACAGCTTCTTTTAATTATTTCAGCAATGGGCGGCGCGCAGACCGGCTGGCTGATTATTTCATGGCTGACCCAGGAGAATATGTCATCATGAGAATTCCCGAGTATTATAAAAAACCGGGATGGCAGCGTTTTTTTGCGGGAATGATGTGCGGAGCCATCGTCAGCTGGCTGTTCTTTTTGTTTACATACGGAACGTTTCAGGAAGAACAGGTGACGTTAATTGAAAAGCAGCGGGAGCACGCGCGGGATTTAAAAAACCAAATCTCCATCTATCAGAAAGATCTTCATAAATTAAATGAGGATAATAAGCAAAGGCTGCTCATCCAAAGTGTTGATGTGAAGCTGATCAATGGGGAAAAATACAGAATCGCCCAGCCTGACAAGATGAAATTTGAGGAACAAGTGAAAGATAATATTTCTGAAGTCATCACAAAGGATATTGAAAGCGTGTATAAAACAAAGGAGCTTTTAAAACGGACGATCGAAAACAAAATATACACCATAAATGAGAAGGAATTTAAAGCTGAAGTAAAGGAACTGACGATTTATACGAGATTGTCTGTCGAAATTCATATTTCTTTTGCGACGTAATTATGTCATTTTTAAAAATTTTCCATAGATCTGTCGCTTTTTTCTCCGCTTTTTTATAAACTGTAGATGAGACATTTTCAATGATTCTGAAGGGAGGAAGGGAAAATGGAGGTTTTTAGTGAACGACGCTTGGCAAAAGATCATGCAGCCCGAATCAGACAAGGCTATTCCGCATATGCAGAAACAGACACACTCGCTTCCCTCATAAAAAAAGAACTCCAAATCTGTAATCTCCGCGTCTACGAAGACCTGACTGAATTCGGCTGCTGGTTCATCCCCGTGACAGATGAACACTAAGAAAGAGGGTCTCCCCTCTACTTGTGTTCGTTACATATCTCTTCCAGATCAGCAAGAATCTGATCGGTTTCATCCCAGCTGAAGATGGATGCGCCGGCCGCAAGCGGATGTCCGCCGCCATTGTATTTCCGGGCAATTCCGTTGATGACCGGACCTTTTGAACGGAACCGGACTCTGATTTGATCGTCTTCTTCTACGAAAAACACCCAAGCGCGGATACCCGAAATATTTCCGAGTGTTCCGACAAGCTGCGACGCTTCAGAAGCGGTGGTTCCATATGTCTCCAAAATGTCTTTTTTAATGAAAACGGAAGCGACGCCGTTTTCAGACAGTGACACATTTTGATAAATAAAGCCGTTAAGCTTCACCACATTTAATTTTGTTTCATACAATTGATTGAACAGCTCTGACGATGAAAATGGGAACTCAATGAGCTCTCCCGCGTATTTTAATGTCTTTTTTGTGGTGTTCGGGAATAAGAAGCGCCCCGTATCACCGACGATACCCGCGTAGATCAGCTCAGCTGCTTTCGTATTCAGTTTCCAGCCGTGCTGCTTTCCTTCCAGGTACAGCTCATAGATCATTTCGCTTACGGAGCTTGCATTCGTATCGACCCATAACAGATCGCCATACGGATCTTCATTTGGATGGTGGTCTATTTTCATGAGCTTTGCGCCGGAATGGTAGCGCTGATCGTCGACCCTGCCTTGGTTTGCGGTGTCGCACACGATGACAAGAGCATCTTTATAGGTTTCGTCATCCACCTCATCGAGGGAATATAAAAAAGACAAGGACGGCTCAGGCTGTCCGACGGCAAAAATATTTTTTTCGGGATACGTTTCCCGCAGGATTTCCGTAAGGCCGCACTGTGAACCGTAGGCGTCCGGGTCAGGCCTCACATGTCTATGTAAGATAATGGTGTCATATAATGATATGGTTCTGATCAGTTCGGATTTCATCGTTTTCTCCTTTTCGTTTTTATTCATTTAATCATACTCTTTATCCATGGAAAAGGAAAATCTTTCAGTAACGGTATAAACGGTTTTGCAAACTCATATAATGGAGGATTTCATTTATGCTGGTTTTTGTTTTTCTCATCGGGCTTTCTGCCTGCTTTTACGTGTATTACAAAGTAAAAGGAATCCAGACGAAACGGGCGCTGGAGAAGGAATGTTTTTCGGCTAAATCAAGTATGGCATTAGGTGCGCTGGTGCTTTTGTACGGAGTAAACCAAATGATTCTGTTTCACTCCGTCCTGACCCTGGTCATCGGCGGCGTCTTCATTTTAATCGGAGCAGGCAGCGCATGGGCCGGGTATAGAGCCTATAAGCATTATGAGCCCATCCATGCAAAGGAAGCGGAGAGGGACCACGCATAATGAATGCAAAGGGACCCGGGTGCGTCCCTTAACTTCTCTCCATCAGCTGCACCATGAGCATCGCTTTTGAAACGATGCCGCTTTGGCTTGACACTTCCACTTCCATTTTCCCGAATTTCCGGCCCGCCTCTAAAATGCGCGGTTTCACTTCAATGACCGACTCCATCTGTACGGGCTTCAGGAAGAAAATCGTAATGCTTTCAATGACCAGCTCGCCGCGTTTGCGGGAGCGTAAAAATCGGCTGGCGGCCTGGGTTAAAATCGTCGTAAACACCCCGTAAGAAATCGTGCCGAGCTGATTGGTCATTTGCGGCGTGACTTCATATTGATAAACGGCCGGCGTTTTGTCATCTTCCTCTTCTTTAAATCCCCTTGAAACAATATCATCCAGCTTTTCACCGACCTGAGGCTGCTTTTGAACCATTTGAAGCGCTTTTAGGACATCCTGGCGGCTGATCATTCCGATCAGTTTGTGATGCCCGTCTGTCACCGGAAGCACTTCAATTCCTTCCCAAACCATCATTTGAGCCGCTGAGGCGACAGATGTTTTCCCGATCACCGTGACAGGGTTTTTGGTCATTACTTTTTCAATCGGAACTGACCGGTCATGCCCCGCGATATCTTTCGATGTGAGGATTCCGTGGATTTTCATCTGCTGATCGATAACCGGGAAGCGGCCGTGTCCGGTTTCATAGTTCTTTTCGTACCATTTCTCCAGCTTATCCTTAGGGGACAGCGTCACTGTCCGATCTGCGGGCGTCAAAATGTCTTCCACGAGCACAATCTCTTTTTTTATGAGCTGATCATAGATCGCCCGGTTGATCATCGCGGCTACCGTAAAGGTATCGTAGCTCGTGGAGAGAATCGGAAGCTCAAGCATATCGGCCAGCTCGATAATGCTGTCGTCGGTATTAAACCCTCCCGTTACCAAAACAGCCGCGCCCGCTTCAAGCGCCTGGCGGTGGGCGTTGATTCGGTTCCCGACGATTAACAGGTTCCCCGCCGCTGTGTAACGCATCATCGCGTCAAGCTCCATCGCGCCGATCACAAACTTATTCAACGTTTTATGCAGACCGGCTTTTCCGCCGAGCACCTGGCCGTCTATCACATTGACGACCTCGGCGTATGTCAGCTTTTCAATATTTTCTTTTTTCTTCTGTTCAATCCGGATGGTCCCCACACGTTCAATAGTGGAAACGAATCCTTTGTTTTCGGCTTCCTTAATGGCTCTGTAAGCCGTTCCTTCACTGACTTTCATTTCTTTCGCAATTCTTCTGACCGAAATTTTTTCACCGACAGGAAGCGAATCTATGTATGATAGGATTTGTTCATGCTTTGTTGCCAAGCGTTTCACCTCTAAGGACAGTCTTCTGCTTTTATTATAAGGGTACGGGGGATTCATTCGCAATGAGACGCCCGAAAAAAGGCGGCATCACAAAAAGACCTTCTGAATGCTTGATTCAGAAGGTCTTTGACACATATGTCAGGCAAGCTCAATGGTCTCGCCGGCCGCCATGACTTTGCCGACGCCTCCGGGCAGACTTTCGGCGAAAGCGTCAGGGTCCTGTTCAATGACAGGAAATGTATTGTAATGAACGGGAACGACCTGTTTCGCTCTCAGCCATTCAGCCGCGAGTTTTGCATCTTCAGGGCCCATGGTGAAGTTATCACCGATCGGCAGAAACGCCAGGTCAATGTGATTCAGTTCCCCGATCAGTTTCATATCTGAGAACAGCGCCGTGTCTCCGGCGTGGAAAATCGTTTTGCCGTCAATCGTCAATAAAATCCCGGCAGGCATCCCCGTGTACGTAATGGTTTTGTTTTCTTCATCAGTGACCGCCGATCCGTGGAATGCCTGTGTCAGTTTCACTTTGCCGAAATCAAATTGGCGCGCCCCGCCGATATGCATCGGGTGGACCTTTAAACCTTTAAAGCCGAGATAAACGGCAAGCTCGTTCGGCGCAATGACGAGCGCATCGTTTTGTTTAGCGATCTGCTCTGTATCTCCGACATGGTCATTGTGTCCGTGAGTAAGCAGGATGACATCCGCTTTCACTTCTTCCGGTTTCAAATTTGTCAGACTGTTTCCGGTCAGAAACGGATCAAAAATAATGTTATGGGTTTTCGTTTCCACTTGAATGACAGAATGTCCGTGATAAGTCACTTTCATCGTTTTCACCTCATAAAAAATTAATATTTATCAAGTTCCCTTTTTGACAAACGAAAAAACTTACAGGGATTGATGCCTGTTAATCACATTCAGCCCGCCTGTTGCTTCAATGACCGTTCCGGTTACAAGATCGGAATCTTCCTCACATAAAAAGGCGATGATTCTCGCAATGTCCTCTCCGGTTCCGGACCTGCCGATCGGCGTCTTTTCTTTGCCGATTTTCCGTCTTGCTTCCTCTATAGACGCTTCTTTCATATCTCCTACAATATCACCCGGGCAGACCATATTGGCCGTAATGCCTGATTCAGCTTCTTCAATCGCAATGGTTTTCGTTAACGAAGCCAATCCGACTTTAGCCGCTCCGAAAGCGGAACGGTGAAGCCAGCCGGGGGCATGGTCCGCTCCTTGAAAACCGTATGTAATAATCCGGCCAAACCGCTGCTGTCTCATGACCGGGATAACCGCTTTAAACAGATGGAAAACGGCGCTTAAATTCCCTTCAAGCATGTCATACCATTCGTCATCGGAGTAATCGGCAAGCTTTTTGCGCTCAAATATGTACGGCCCGGCATTGTTAATCAGTATGTCAATCCTTCCAAACCGCTGAAGGGCTGCATCGGCGATCCGCATGAGATCTTCTTTCCGGGTTACATCGCCCTTAACGAATTGCAATCTGTCATGGCACCCGGGATAATCCGCCTTCAGACAGGCGACCGCTTCTTCGTCTTGTCTGTAATTCACTGTGACAGAAAAGCCTTTTTCCAGAAGCATTTCAGTCACTTTTCGGCCCAATCCCTTTGTACCGGCAGTGATTAGAGCATGTCGCACATTGAATACCCTCCCCAGGCAACGTTGCCGCTTCAATAAAATCAAGACGTTTCTCCCTCTACTTTACTATAAACAAACGGCAATATCACTTTTTTGCACTTCGTCCGCACGAAAAAAAAGCCGTCTTTACAGACAGCTTAATTTTCTGAAGGAGCAGAGGCTTCCTCCATGCCGACATAACCGCTTTCGTATGCCTCTGAGATGAGCCTGGCCGTTTCTTCACTTTCTTTTTCATCATAGATGTAACGGTCTTGTTCTTTGCGCATTCCTTCTACCTCCCATCTTTATAGATGTAGGGTGTCTGATATAACGGGAAAATATGAAGGAAGTTTCAGCAAATTAAATGCCTGCGCAGGCTTTTGCTTTTACGAGCGCCTGTTCTACCTGCTGAAAACCCGTTCCGCCGGCGCTCATTCTTTTTTCAACCGCATGATGCGGATCGAGCACGGTATAGATGTCTTCTTCAAAAAGACTGCTGGCTTGAAGGAATTCTTCAAATGCCATATCACTTAAATAGATTCCTTTTTCAATGCAGCTGTACACAAGCTTGCCGACCACTTCATGCGCTTCTCTGAACGGCATGCCTTTTTTAGCTAAATAATCGGCAAGTTCCGTCGCGTTTGAAAAATCTTGTTTTGTCGCTTGTTTCATGATGTCTTTGTTTACTTTCATCGTTTCAATCATGCCCGTGAAAATCTGAAGGCTTCCTTCAACGGTTTTCACCGTGTCAAACATGCCTTCTTTATCTTCCTGCAGGTCTTTGTTGTAAGCGAGCGGGAGCCCTTTCATAATCGTGAAAAGCCCCATCATATCACCGTATACGCGTCCGGTTTTACCGCGGATCAGCTCCGCCATGTCGGGGTTTTTCTTCTGCGGCATCATGCTGCTTCCCGTCGCATACGTATCATCCAGTTCAATGAATCTGAATTCCTGCGAGCACCATAGAATGATTTCTTCTGATAAACGTGAAAGGTGCATCATCAGCATGCTGCTGCCGCTTAAAAACTCGAGAATAAAATCTCTGTCACTGACTCCGTCAAGACTGTTCTCATAAATGGCGTCAAAACCGAGCAGCTCCGCCGAATAGTTACGGTCTATCGGAAACGTAGTTCCGGCAAGCGCCCCGCATCCGAGCGGCGATATGTTAATCCGCTTCATAGCATCGCGAAAACGCTCTTTATCCCGTTCAAGCATCCAAAAATAAGCAAGCAGATGGTGGGCGAAAGAAATCGGCTGAGCCCGCTGTAAATGGGTGTACCCCGGCAGAATGGTCTCGACATTGGCCTCCGCTTTTTCGATCAGCGCTTTTTGGAACTGTTCAATCAGTACGATGATATGTGAGACATGATCTTTCAAATACAAATGCATGTCGGTCGCCACCTGGTCATTCCGGCTTCTGCCGGTATGGAGCTTGCCGCCTAGCGGTCCGATTTCTTCGATCAGCATTTTTTCAATATTCAAATGGATATCTTCATAATCAACAGAGAATTCAAGCGTCCCTTCCTCTGCTTTTTGCAGGAGGATCTGCAGCCCCTGTCGGATGGCGCCTTCTTCTTCTTCCGTCAGAATGCCGCATTTTTTCAGCATTGCCGCATGAGCGAGAGACCCTGTAATATCCTCTTTGACTAAGTTTTGGTCGAATGTGATGGATGCGCCGAACTCATCGACCCACTTTTCCGGTGTTTTTTGAAAACGGCCTCCCCAAAGCTTCTTCATGCTTCAATCTGCTCCTTCTTTTTCACAATGCTGTTTACTTTTGTCGGCAGCCCCCAAAGCTCAATGAAACCGATTGCCGCGTGATGGTCAAAAGCATCGTCTTTTGTATATGTCGCAAGTTTTTCATCGTAGAGTGAATATTCCGACTTACGTCCTTCTACAATGGCATGGCCTTTAAACAGCTTGACGCGCACGACGCCGGTGACGTGTTTTTGAGTTTCTTTCAAGAATGCAAGCAGCGCGTCTTTTAACGGCGAGAACCATAAACCGTTATAGATGATTTCAGACAGTTTTTGTTCAATTGCCGGTTTGAAATGGGCCACTTCTTTCACTAAAGTCAGATCCTCAAGCTCTTTGTGAGCCGTAATCAAAGTCATCGCGCCCGGGCACTCATAAACTTCACGGGACTTAATGCCGACCAGGCGGTTTTCCACATGGTCAATCCGGCCGATGCCGTGTTTTCCGGCAGTCTCGTTCAGCTTGAGAATTAAATCAGCGAGCGGGTAGGTTACGCCGTCGATTGAAACCGGGACACCAGCTTCAAATGCGATTTCGATGATTTCCGGAACGTCCGGCGTGTTTTCAAGAGATGCTGTCAGGTCATATGCCCCTTCAGGCGGCGCCGCCCACGGGTCTTCTAATATACCGCATTCATTGGCGCGTCCCCATAGGTTCTGATCGATGGAATAAGGGCTGTCAAGATTGATCGGAATCGGAATGCCCCGGCTTGCGGCATATTCAATTTCTTCTTCACGCGACCATTGCCACTCACGGACCGGAGCAATGACCTCCAGATCAGGATTTAATGATTTAATGGATACTTCGAAACGAACCTGATCGTTGCCTTTTCCCGTGCAGCCGTGCGCTACGGCCACCGCGTTTTCCTTTTCCGCGACTTCAACGAGTTTTTTCGCGATTAACGGACGGGATAATGCAGATACGAGCGGATACTTGCCTTCATACATTGTATGGGCCTGCATAGAAATAAGCGCGTACTCCCGGGCGAATTCTTCTTTCGCATCAATCACATAGGAATTTACGGCGCCTACTTCCAGCGCTTTTTGCTGAACGAATGCCAAATCCTTTCCTTCCCCTACATCTAAGCAGCAGGCAACAACATCGTATCCCTGTTCTTGCAGCCATTTTATCGCTACAGAAGTATCAAGACCTCCTGAGTATGCCAATACAACCTTTTTTTGTTCTGCCATGTTAAAAGCTCCCTTTGTATAAAAATTAGTTTTAATTAATAAAAATGCATTTTGTATGTATACACTGTAACAAGTAAATTCTGTTTTTTCAAGCCTTTTATAAAAAAAACCCCACCCAATTTTTTGAGCGGAGCAGAGCCTTTTTATACATTTATAAATCTTTTCGGATTTCCCGGAGCACATGGGGCAGTTCAGGAATAATCAGTTTACTCATCGCAAGCTTTACGGCGCCTGAGGAGCCGGGCGTGCAGAAGACTGCGGTATTTTGGATCACACCCGCTTCCGCTCTGGACAAAATGGCGGCGGAACCGATGTCCTCGGTATAGCTCAGCATGCGGAACAGCTCGCCGAATCCCGGGAGTTCTTTTGAAAACAACGGCGTGACCGCTTCAATTGTGACATCCCTTTCGGCAATGCCCGTCCCTCCGTTTAACAGCACCGCATCTGTATATTCATCCATACAGCCGGATAAAACGGCTTTCTGCAATTCATCTTTTTCATCTTTAACAATGTCATAAGCGACCGTTTCAAATCCCGCTTCCCTGAGGAAGTCCATCATGACGCGCCCGCTTTTGTCGGTTTCTTTCGTTCTCGTGTCGCTGACTGTAATCACCTTGCAGCGCACCGCTGACGGGGCTTCTTGTTTATGTTCATGCACACTCATTGCTTCACCTCATCGTTTATGTAATAAACATATCGTAACGTTTGATTCTGGGGCATTCAATAAAAAAGCACACCCTAAAGGATGTGCTTTTTTCGATCATTACTGTGCAAGGCGGACAACGTCGCGTGCGATCATGACCTCTTCGTCAGTCGGAATGATCATGACTTTGACAGGAGAGTGAGGGTAGCTGATAAACGCTTCCTCGCCGCGCACGTTGTTCAGCGCAGGATCCCAATATACACCCATGAATTCTAAGCCGCGAAGCACGCGTTCTCTGACTTCAACGCTGTTTTCACCGATACCCGCAGTGAAAATAATCGCGTCAACGCCGCTCATTCTCGCAGCGTAAGAACCGATGTATTTATGGATTCTGCTTGCAAACACTTCAAGAGCCGTTTCCGCTCTTTCGTTTCCTTCTTTTGAAGCTTCCACGATATCGCGGAGGTCGCTGGAGAAACCGGATACGCCAAGCAGTCCGCTCTTTTTATTTAACGTATTTAATACTTCATCTGCCGTCTGATCCGTTTTTTCCATAATGTACGGAATCAATGCAGGGTCGATGTTTCCTGAACGTGTTCCCATCGCAACACCCGCAAGCGGTGTGAAGCCCATTGACGTATCAATGGATTTTCCGCCTTCTACGGCCGCGATACTTGCGCCGTTACCGAGGTGGCAGGAAATCAGACGCAAATCTTCAAGCGGGCGGCCGAGAAGCTCAGCTGCGCGCTGTGTCACGTATTTATGAGAAGTGCCGTGGAAACCGTATTTGCGGATGCCGTATTTCTCGTAGTATTCGTACGGTAGGCTGTACAGGTAAGATTGTTCAGGCATCGTTTGGTGGAACGCCGTATCAAACACTGCAACCGCAGGCACATTCGGAAGCACTTCTTTAAAGGCTTTAATGCCGACGATGTTAGCCGGGTTGTGAAGCGGCGCAAGTTCTGAAATCTCTTCAATCTCACGGATTGTTTCATCCGTAAGCAAAACAGAATCGCTGAATTTTTCTCCGCCGTGAACCACACGGTGGCCGATTCCGTCAATTTCATTTAAATCCTTTATAATACCGAATTCAGTCAGCTTGTGAAGCAGCATCTTCACCGCAACCGCATGATCCGGAATATCTGTCACTTCTGTATTTTTTTCGCCGTTAACAGAGATTGTGAAAACGCTGTCGGCGATACCGATCCGTTCTACTAAACCTTTTGTTAGCACCTTTTCTGAAGGCATTTCGAATAACTGAAATTTTAAAGATGAGCTTCCTGCGTTAATTGCAATAATTTTAGACATAAATGACGCTCCTATCAAAATTCTTCTTCGTTTGTTCGTTCTTTTTTCCCAGACCATAATTGCAGTCCAAAAAATATCTGACTTTTCCATTTAAACATTGTCAACTCAGCATTTCAAGTCAACATCCACATTGGTACCGCTTACAATATGAAGTCGATATTTTCTGATAAATTTTATTTGTGCCAAATGGACGGTACCGCCTTACGGAATGTTATTTTCTTTCCTTAATTTGTGTTATCGTCCTGATTTCCATTCATTTTAAAAAGCAAAAGCAGCGCGGGATTTTGCATCTCACACTGCTTTTTCGCCATTATTTTTCTTTTTGAATCCATTGATCCAATTTTGCCATCATCTCCCGCATCGCCTGCTGGTTCGCAAAGGAAGGAAGATTCGCCAAAAGCGCTTGTTTCGGCGGCTTTGCGTCTTCTCCTTTTTTCTGCAAGATTAAAATGCTCTTTGCCTGCGCTTCGTCTTTAAACATAGTAGCCGGCAGCTGAAGAAGGGCGTTGATATACACTTTTTCCGCAAAAAACCGCTTCAGTTTATCGCTTTGCGCGCTGTCAAACAGATGGTTCGGAATCATAAAAAATAAGTATCCGCCCGGTTTTGTATGTTTGACGCTCTGCTCAATAAATAAGTGGTGGGCAAATGAGTGGCCTTCATCCGCTTTCAGCTCATACGCTTCAGCGCCTTCGTCATTCGGATAGTAGCCGACCGGCAAATCGCAGATGACTGCATCGGCCGGTTCGATAAATAACGGCTGAAGACTGTCCTGGCAGAACAGCTCCATTTCTTTTTCCTGCAGATTCGCCTGCGCATATGCGATCTTCAGAAGGACATCGTCGATTTCAATGCCGAAACTTTTTCCCGCTTTGTCAGAAAGCTGGTTTGCCGCGGTCAGCAGAAGATTTCCGGTGCCGCAGGCGGGGTCCAGCAATGTCAGGCCTTTTCGGCCGCCCGTAAATTTATTCACGAGGTAACTGATGAAAAGGCCGATCGTATCAGGCGTCATCTGTCTGTTCGGATGGGACTTATCTTTGAGCCCTTTTAAAATGGCGAGCTGGAACGCCTTGCGGATCCATTCATGCTCCCATTTTCTGAAGTCTGCTTTCGCGAGCAGGCTGTTAAGCTCGCCGGTTTGCTTTTCCTGAAGCGGAAGCTGGTCGGCCTTTTCAAGAAAATACATTTCTCCCGCTTCCGCAAGCCCCTCAATATAAGAAATCTGAAGGCCTTCTGCTATCACTTGGGCGGCTTCATCTAAAAGTTCATAAATCTGACCGACATGGTCGTGTTGCATGCTGTTTCCTCCTTGCCATGAAAAGAGCTCCGCGGCAGCACCCGGAGCTCTTTTTCTCTCTTTACTTGATTAACGCTTTTGCAGCTTCGATAGGCTTTTCATAATTCGGGTGGTTTGTCGCTTCGCTTACGTATTCCGCGTAAACGACTTTTCCGTCCTGATCAAGGACGAATACGGAACGCGCCAAAAGACGAAGTTCTTTGATGTGAACACCGAATGCTTCACCAAATGACATCTCTTTATGATCCGATAACGTTTCAACTTTATCAATTCCGTTCGCTCCGCACCAGCGCGCTTGTGCAAACGGAAGGTCGGCGCTGATTGTATAAACGTTCACATCACCGAGTTTTGCGGCTTCTTCGTTGAAGCGGCGTGTCTGCGCGTCACATACGCCTGTGTCGATGGAAGGAATAACGGATATGATCGTTACTTTCCCTTTCATATCTGCTAATGTCTTCTCTTCTAATCCGTTTGTCAAAACCGTGAAGTCAGGAGCTTGGTCACCCGGTTTCACTTCTTGTCCGATCAGCGTCACGGCTCCGCCTTTAAATGTAATTTCAGCCATTCTGATTCCTCCCTTTATCTATGTATAGCTCTATCATAGTCGAGTTTTATGCAAACTGCAAAGGTTATGCCGCATCGTAAAAAAAGCTAACTGCGGGCGGCAGTTAACTTTTCTGTTATAAATCGATATCCGTTCTTTTTTGGTTCCGGCCTTTTTCATTCTTTTTAAACATATGCTGGATCCGTTCAATCGTTTGAGGCGCGGAGTCTAACAGTTTATCAATCAGATGGGTGTTTTCGTCCAAATGAAGCATACGCACGCCGTTTGTTCCGACAATCAGAAACGCAATCGGCGTAATGGATACTCCGCCGCCGCTTCCGCCGCCGAACGGGAGCTTCTGCTCTTTTCTTTCATCATCATCGGTTCTTTTTTCAGCCGGTTTTCCTCCAAACTCGCTTCCGCCCGCCGCAAATCCGAAGCCGACCTTTGAAACCGTTAAGATTACGCTGCCGTCAGGCGTTTCAACAGGATCGCCGATGATTGTATTCACGTCAATCATTTCTTTTAAATTTTCCATAGCGGTTTTCATTAAACCTTGAATGGGATGGTCTGCCATATGCGCTCCTCCTTAAACTGATGAATCATTCTTTGAAGCAACCGGAACCGGCTGTTTCTTTCGTATGATAGAAAGTCCGTTCCGCCCGTATTTGAGCAATTTGAAAGCTGCACCTATAAGATGTCCAAAACGAAAAAAGAATATACACTGCAAATGCGTCTTGGATGCAGGCACTTGAAAAGACGGAATGACTTCGCACACCGGTTTATGTATGAAACGCAGATGATCATACAGCATCGCCGTAAGGGCTCCCTTTACGGCCCACAATCCGCCGGCGGCGATTCCCGTAACGGCGGCGTCCTTTATTCCGATAACCGTCACCCATTCAAACTTCGTAACACGGACTCCCGCAAGAAATGAGGCGCCGATTTGGCGCATCTGAAAGACTTGGTGCAGAATCATTTCTATTCTGTGAATGCTCTGTTTGACATCTTCATATGTGATTTTTTTCTTCTCTTTTTTCTGACCTTTCATTTCTGATTTCGTGTCCTGTTTGACATCAATTGACGCGTCTTCGCTGTTTACTTTAATGACGGGCAGCGTTTTTTTAAAACGGACCAGCCCGTATAAGGCCGAGAGTTTAAACGTCAGTTTGTCGTTATCTTTATCGTGAAGATATTCGAAAGTCAGGTGGATTTTCATCCTCATGAGCAGCCAGAACAAAATGAGAATGAGAATAACAGCTGCTGCGGCATATCCCATAAGCTTCACTTCCTTAGCAGCATTATCGCCAAAACCAAAAAAAATAAACCCGGACGTTTATTCCGGGTTTACTGCTTTTATTTGCGGTACAGCGCTTCGTGAATCACCGTTGTGTCGGCGATCAGATCATGAATGCCCTGCTTTTTGGGCGTAAACGCAATGACGATATAGAGAATCCAGATTTTATCGATATAACGCCCCACCGCTTCTCTGAAAATGACGGTGCTCCAAGTCAGCGGCTTTCCGGGCGTCAAAGAAGTGACCTTTAACCCGAAGACCATCTTGCCGAGTGTCTGATGAAACCATTTCGTCATGAACACAAAATAGGCGAGGTAGACGATCAGGGTTGTGACGGAATAAGCTGAGATTGTAAACATTCCGCTTGTTGCCGGGAGCTTCATCAGCGTGAAAATCGGTGAAACGATGAGATGGTTTAGTCCCCAGACCACCAGCCAATCGAGAAGAAACGCCCAAAACCTGATCCAAAAGCCCGCATATGCCTGCTCGGGCGCCCTCTGTTGTTCAGCTTCCCCTTCTTTGCCGTGAAAGCCTTCGTAAGTCGCGTCCATTCTTTCTTCCCCCCTACTTTGCATAGAGATACATCATCCGCGGCGAACCGGATTGCGAAATGAGTTCTTTCATATTCAGAAAAT
Organism: Bacillus sp. IS1; assembly: GCF_032461585.1. NCBI lineage: Bacteria > Bacillati > Bacillota > Bacilli > Caryophanales > Bacillaceae > Bacillus > Bacillus sp. IS1. The sequence continues at coordinate 213,541 of NZ_JAWCWR010000005.1, forward strand.
CAATTTCGCTTTTAAACATTTTCGCTGCGCTCATGGAAAAGAGCGAGCCTAATCCGAATCCTTCCTCGTATGTGATGACTGAAGCGTTTTTCATATTTTTATGATCCTTTTTCATCGCGCTGATCGTATCATCGTAAAAACCGAGCTCATCAACGAGGCCGATTTTTTTCGCTTGTCTGCCGTCGTAAACACGGCCGTCGGCAATTTTTTTCACATCCGCTTTTGACATGTGCCGGCCTTTTGAAATGACATTGACAAATCCTTCATAAGAATCGTTTACCATTGTCTGCATGATCTTTCTTTCTTCCTTCGTCATGTCGCGGGTCGGGGACATGATGTCTTTATGCGCGCCGCTTTTAATGGTTTCAAACTTGATGCCGAGTTCATCGGCGAGCTTGGAATAATTGACACTTTCCATGATGACGCCCAGTGAACCCGTGAGCGTTTCCGGTGAAGCATAGATTTTATCGGCGGCCGTTGAAATATAGTAGCCTCCCGATGCCGCCATGGAGCCCATGGATACATAAATCGGTTTCTTCGTTTCTTTCTTTAGTTCTTCCAGTTTTTTATGTATTTCCGCGCTTTCGTACACGCCTCCGCCAGGGGAATTGATTTTCAGCACAATTCCTTTGACGCTTTTGTCTTCTTTCGCACGCTCAACCTGTTTTAAAAATGATCTGTGATCATACCCGCCTGAGCTGAGCAGGCCAGCGGACCCGCCGTTATCCTCAATCGTGCCGTCCACTTCAAGCACGGCGATTTTACTGCCGGGGCTGCCCTTATCCAGCGTCACTTCCTCTGTGTCATCTGTCAGTGATGCAAAGTCAGACCCTGTATCTCCGATATTCTTCAGCACCCCGACGGTCACACTTGCAATGACTGATACGCCGAAAATGCCGAGCGCGATGACGAGCGCAATCCATCTTTTTGCATTCATTTGTTCTCCTCCTTTTCTGTCAATATTCGTACGTTCCCCCGTAAAAAAAGATTCATTTTTTTCATGAAGCGCTTTCCCTTAACGGATAAACAGGAAACATGTTACACTATTGCCACAGGTATTTTAACACAATACCTGCTGGGAGAAAAACGTAAATATGACAGCAAAGGGGAATGGGGATATGACCGATCTTCGCCGCAATGTTTATTTTTTTCACAAACAAAACAACGAAACAAAAGAACAAGTCAGCTCTTTGAAGCAGCTTGCTGAATCGCACGGTTTTACAGTTGCGGCTCAACCGGAGGATGCCGGAATTATTGCCAGCATCGGCAGCGACGGCTCATTTCTGCAAGCCGTCAGAAAAACCGGATTCCGTGATGACTGTCTGTATGTCGGCATCGCTAAAAAAGGGAAAGCCCATTTGTACTGTGATTTTCACAGCGATGAGCCTGAAAAAATGGCGGCCAGCATGACCGCGGAACAGCTTGAGGTCAGAAAATACCCGCTCATTCACGTAACGGTGGACGGCAGCAATCATTTTCACTGTTTAAACGAGGTTTCCATCCGTTCAAGCATTATTAAAACGTTTGTGATGGATGTGTTAATTGATGATCTTCATTTTGAGACGTTCAGAGGAGACGGGATGATCATTTCCACCCCGACGGGCAGCACCGCCTACAATAAATCTGTTTCAGGCGCCGTTGTTGATCCTTTGATTTCCTGCATGCAGGTATCCGAACTGGCGTCGTTGAACAACAACACATACCGTACACTCGGATCTCCGTTTATTTTAAGCTCAGACCGGAAGCTGACACTGCAGGTGGTGCAAGACGGCAATGAGCATCCGATTATCGGGCTTGATAATGAAGCGCTCAGCACGCGGAATGTCAAAAAGGTTGAGATTAGACTATCCGATAAAAAAATCAAAACGGTGAAACTGAAAGACAACTCTTTCTGGGAAAAAGTAAAACGATCATTTTTATCATAAAAAAAGAGGACGGGCATCAGCGCCTGTCCTCTTTTTCATATACGATACGGCCGCCGACGACGGTTTTGACCGCTTCCAATTCATGAAGCTTTTTCGGGTCCGTCATGAACGGATCACCGCTGAGTACGGTAAAGTCGGCATCATAGCCGGGGGCGATCCGTCCGCGGCTATGTTCTTTATGGATGATGGCCGCGCTTCCCTCCGTGTAAAGCTGAATGGCTTCGTACACGGTCAGGCACTCTTTTTCATAATAGGCCGGACCTTCCGGGTGCTGCTTGCTTGTACGGAGCACAGCCGATTGAATGCCCAGAAGCGGATCGGCCGGCTCAATCGGGGCATCTGAACCTCCGGCGCACAGCAGCCCTTTTGACAGCAGTGTTTTCCAGGCGAAAGCCGTTTTCATCCGCTCTTCTCCGAGCCGGTCAATCACCCACGGAAAATCACTGGCCACAAAATGCGGCTGAAGATCAAGTCCGATCGGCAGCCGGGCGGCTCTTTCAATCAATCCGTCATCTAATACTTGCGCATGAATGAGCCTGTCTAGCTGTCCGGGCTTTGCCGGGTATCTTTCGATAACATCCAGCACCTTTTCAAATGCAAGGTCGCCAATCGCGTGCACGGCAATCTCCATCCCTTTCTCTCTCGCTTTATAAACAAGAGCGGCAAGGGTTTCGTCATCATGCACCTGAACGCCGGAGACTGACGGATCATCGTGATAAGGCTTTTTCAATAGAGCGGTTCTGCCGCCGAGCGCGCCGTCAGCAAAAATTTTCATCGCTCCGTATTCCAGATAAGGTCCGATCGATTTATCCAGAGCGCTCCAGCTGTCGACGGCTTCGTGATGTACGAGCAGATGGGCGCGAAAAGGATAAAGGCCGCTGCCGGTTAACGACTCGTACGCGGCAACGGGAATGGACGCGTCTCCGTAGTATGCCAGATCTTCTGAATGCCCGCCGGTCAGGCCTTTTGACCAGCAGTCCGTAATCGCCGTTTGAAGCGCGCGTTTGACATAGTGAAGTGAGACGGGCGGCAGGGCCTGTGTCACAAGCTCTTGGGCTTTATCCAGCAGGAGGCCTGTCGGACCGGTTCCGTCCCGGACGATAATCCCGCCGTATGGATCAGGTGTTTCGTTTGTAATTCCCGCCGCGCGCAATGCGGCCGAATTAACCGCCGCGGCGTGCCGGCATACCCGCTTCAGCAGGACGGGGCGGTCGGGAAAGAGCGGGTCAAGGTCATGCTTCGTGACGTAAACCGGCCGTTCAAACAGATTTTCATCCCAGCCTTCGCCGATCAGCCATTCGCCATCTTCCAATTCACGCTCTGCTTCTTTTGCAGCCCGCAGTATCGCTTCTTTTGACGTCAGCTGCGACAAATCGAGGCGAAGCTGTTTTTCCCCGTGTCCGATTAAATGCATATGACTGTCCGTAAAACCCGGGAACATGACAGCCCCATATAAATCGATTTCCTCCGTATCAGGCGAACCGTATGTTCCTTGGAGCTCCCGGAAGCTGCCCGTCTGCCTGACGACACCTTCTTCGGTATAAACAGCTTCAGTGACATGATTCTTGTCCAGCATTGTATAGATGGTGCCGCCGTGCCAAATCGCTTTCATCCCCGCTCACCCTTTATCCTGTATTATGCTTTTTTATCAGCCTTCAGCCGTTCTTCACGCTGTCTCAGCTCCACACGTCTGATTTTTGCGGACGCCGTTTTCGGCAGGCTTTCGACAAACTCAATTTCTCTCGGATATTTGTAAGGCGCCGTAATCGTTTTTACGTGGTTTTGCAGTTCTTTGACAAGTTCGTCACTGCGCTTTTCATCGTCTTGTAAAACGACATAAGCTTTTACGATTGAACCTCTGATTTCATCCGGGCTCGCCACGACGGCACATTCTTTCACTTCCGGATGCTTCACGAGCGCATCCTCTACTTCAAAAGGCCCGATTGTATATCCGGAGCTGACGATGATGTCATCATTGCGGCTTTCAAACCAAAAGTAGCCGTCCTCGTCTTTTTTCGCGCGGTCTCCTGTAAGAAAGTAATCTCCGCGAATCTGCTTTTTCGTTCTTTCGGGATCTTTATAATATTCCTTGAATAAGGCCGGTGTGCTCAAATGCACGGCGATATCGCCCGTTTCGCCAGTTTCGCATATTTCGCCTTTATCGTTTATAATCTCCACTTGATTTCCAGGGGTCGGTTTGCCCATGCTTCCCGGCTTAATATCCATGTCCTTCAGGACGCCGACTAACAGGGTGCTCTCCGTTTGGCCGTATCCGTCTCTCACTTTAATGCCGAAATGCTTCCGGAATACGTCAATGACTTCCCGGTTTAATGGCTCACCAGCAGAAACTGCGCTGTGAAGGGCAGAAAGATCATATTTGTCCAACTCCTCCACTTTTGCCATCAGGCGGTATTCCGTCGGGGTACAGCAGAAGACATTTACTTGATGGCGCTCCAGCAGCTCTAAATACGTCTTGGCGTTGAATCTGCCGTGATAAATGACTCCTGTCGCGCCGCTTCCCAGAATTGCGAGCAGCGGGCTCCACACCCATTTCTGCCAGCCGGGCGCCGCGGTGGCCCACACTGTATCGTCTTCAGAAATATCCAGCCATGCACCGGCTGATGTTTTTAAATGGGCAAAGGCCCAGCCGTGTGTATGTACAACGCCTTTAGGCTGGCCGGTCGTGCCTGAAGTATAGGACAAAAACGCCATATCTTCTCTTGTTGTATCAGCTGTTTGAAAACTGTCTCCGTCCGCTTCAATCGTTAGGAGGTTTTTCCAGCCGGCATCATTTTCACCGATTGACAATGTCACCAGCTGCCCGGTATTCACCTCGTCAAACGCGTTTATAAATGAAGGATAAACGATAGCGCCTTTCACTTCGGCGTGTTTGATCCGGTATTCAAGGTCTTTGGCGCGCAGCATTTCCGAGCAAGGAATGACGACCATCCCCGCTTTTAAGATCGCTAAATAAACGGCATACGCTTCAAGCACTCTCGGAACCATGACAATCAGCTTATCGCCTTTTTCAAATCCGAGACCTTTCAGGCGGGCTCCGATTTTATTCGTTTCTTCCATCAATTTTTCATACGTCCAGACTTTCTTGCCGCCTGTTTGATCTTCCCAAATAAGCGCGTTCTTCTCTTTGGAACGGCTGAACTTTTCGATTTCATTTACAAGGTTATAGTTCTTTGGGGCGATTAAATCTTCTCGTTTTAACACGAACAACTCCTCACTTTCTTTCCCCATTATACATAAACATAGGCCATTACAATAAAAATATGCATAAATTGCTTCCCGCCTTCTATCTATACTCATGAAAAAAGAGCGGGGAATTCCCCGCTCTCTTAGCCATTATGTGAAGTTGTGATTAAAACTGCTGCTGGCTGCTTCCGCCCATGCTTTGCTGAGCAAAAGAGACAAGACGTTTTGTGATTTCTCCACCGACAGAACCGTTGGCGCGAGAAGTTGTTTCCGGTCCAAGGTTTACACCGAATTCAGAAGCGATTTCATACTTCATTTGGTCGATAGCTTGAGCAGCGCCTGGCACTAAAAGCTGGTTGCTGTTTCCGCTGTTTGATTGTTGTGACATGTGTATCACCTCCTTGTGAGTATAGAATGTGATAAAACACATGTCTTCATTCAAAAAAACTTTGGTAATTGTATACAGTTTTAAAACAGGCCGGCAAACTTATCGTGAGCTTCCTGCTCTGAGTAAACAGTGATAGTTTCGATGCCGGCAGCGGCCTCTGCAATCAGCGGTTCAAAATCAACGAAGCTTTCGAAGTGCTCGATTTTTTCTTTTTTCGGGCGTGTTTTCGGACTTGGCGGCGTAAAGATGGTGCAGCAGTCCTCAAACGGCTGAATGCTTGTTTCATACGTGCCGATTTCTTTTGATTTCTCGATGATTTCTGTTTTGTCCATTCCGATTAAAGGGCGTAAAATCGGCGTTGCCGTCACGGCATTGATCGCATACATGCTTTCAAGCGTCTGGCTCGCTACCTGCCCGAGGCTTTCTCCCGTAATGATCGCGAGCGCTTTCCGTTCTTCTCTGATTCTGTCCGCGATTTGCAGCATAAGACGCCGCGTCGCCGTCATCGTATAGTTTTCCGGGATTTGTTTTTGGATGAGTTCCTGCGTCTTTGTAAACGGCACGATATGAAGTGTCATACTGCCGCCGAACTTCGCGAGGCATCCCGCGAGATCCATGACTTTCTGCTTTGCCCGTTCACTCGTATACGGCGGACTGAAGAAATGTACGGCTTCAACTGATAATCCCCGTTTCATCGCGTAAAAACCGGCGACCGGACTGTCAAAACCGCCGGAAAGCATCAGCATCGCTTTACCCGCGGAACCGACAGGAAGGCCTCCGGCGCCTTTTTCGTTACGAATGGTCAGGAATGTCGCTTCCTCCCTGATTTCAATCCGAAGCGGAATATCGGGATGTTTCACATCGACGGTTAATCCATCCGTGTTTTTCAAAATATGGCCGCCGATTTCAGCGTTCATCGCATTCGTATCTAATTCAAACTGTTTGTAAGCCCGTTTGGTCTCGACCTTAAACGTATTCCCCGGTTTATATTCGCCTTCTATCGCGGCTAAAGCCGTTTTTTTAATGTCTTCCAGCTTGCTCTCGCATTTAATTGCGAGACTAAAGCTTTGAATGCCGAATATATTCTTTAATAAGGAACAAATTTCCTCCGGGTTTTCTCCATTAAGTGTAATTGACATCCGGTCCCGGTTTGAAAAGTATTTTACTTTTTTATAATCCTTTAATACCAGGCGGATATTCTGTTTTAATCTTTCAATAAAACTGCGTCTGTTTTTTCCTTTTGTGGATATTTCACCAAAACGGATTAAAATATGATCGTAATTCATATGCTACCTCATCATTTTTTTTAGTTTTTGAACAGCCGGCACCAGCGCGGCCATAAACGGCTCCGTGATGTCAGCCGTATGGCTGAAGTTCAGGCTGACTCTTATGCTGCTTGATGCAATCTGTTCGCCTTTATTCATTTGCAGAAGAACACGGCTCGGTTTGTGCTCTCTTGCCGAACATGCCGCGGTTGTGGAGACATATATTCCTTTTTCCTCAAGCATATGCAGCAGCACTTCCGCCTTCACGCCCGGAACGGAAAAATTAATGATATGCGGCGCGCTGTTTTCGGCGGGGGTGTTGATGACGACCCCGTCCGTCCCGCTCAGCCTTTCCATGAGCGCATTCTTGGCAGCCTCCACGGAAGAAAGCCGCTCGTTCATGTCACGCGCGGAAAGATTGATCGCTTTCGCAAGGGAAACGGCGCCTGCCGTGTGTTCCGTTCCGGCGCGGACGCCTTTTTGCTGCGAGCCGCCCGTTATAAGCGGAATGAGCCGCGTTCCTTTTTTGACGATAAGCGCTCCGGTCCCTTTTAGGCCGTGAAACTTATGCCCTGAAACGGTGCAAAGGTCAATGCCCGCTTCTTCTATAGACAGAGGAACTTTATGAATGCCCTGCACATGATCAACATGAAACAGAATATTCCGGTGCTGCTTCAAAAACCCGCCGATTTCCTTTACGGGCTGAATGGAGCCGACTTCGTTATTGACATGCATGACGCTGACGATTATTGTATCCGGCCTGATAGCCGATTTGACGTCTTTCAAAGAAACGAAGCCGTTTTGATCGGCCGGAAGATATGTGACTTCAAAGCCGAACAGCTCTGTCAGCTGATCAAGCGTCTCCGTCACAGAAGGATGCTCAATCGCCGAAGCAATGATATGTCTTCCTTTACTCATGTTTGCCCAGGCTGCTCCCTTTAACGCAGCGTTATTCGCTTCAGTCGCGCCTGATGTAAATACAATATCATAATTTTTTAAACGCAAGGTTTTTTTTATTTGCTGAGCGGCCGCTTCAAGGAGCTGTTCCGTCTCAGTTCCTAACTGGTGCAGAGACGAAGGATTGCCGAAATACCGGCTGCTCGTCTGTTTGTACACATCCAATACCTCTTCATACGGCTCGGTCGTTGAGCTGTTGTCTAAATATATCATTTTTTTTACTCCTTTAATGAAAACGGTACATCGTATGATATTTATGCTACCATAACAAAAGTAAATATAAATTCGCAATAAATCGAGTATTGACTTCTCTGTACATTGCCATATAATAAGTAATGTTCGTTTTGTTATATTATCTGACAATTAATTGACAGAATATTTCAACATAGTATTTAGGAGGATTTTTATGAAACACTCACTACCTGTCAAAGATACCGTTATTATCGGTTTCATGCTTTTCGCACTTTTTTTCGGGGCAGGAAATATGATATATCCGCCGGAGCTCGGGCAAGCGGCGGGGCATAATGTCTGGAAAGCGATGGGCGGTTTCTTACTGACCGGCGTAGGTCTGCCGCTTTTGGGTATTATCGCCATCGCATTAACGGGCAAAGACGCGAAAGGGCTTGCCGATAAAGCTCATCCGGTATTCGGGACTATTTTCACCGTTGTTCTTTATTTATCAATCGGGCCGCTTTTCGCGATTCCGAGAACCGGAACCGTTTCATATGAAATCGGTGCAGTTCCGTTTTTAAGCGGCATTCCGGAAAGATTATCTTTATTTGTTTTCACGTTGATCTTTTTTTCTATTACGTATTATTTAGCTCTTAATCCTTCCAAAATCGTTGACAGAGTCGGAAAGATTTTGACTCCTATTAAATTCGGTATTATTTTAATCATCGTCGTAAAAGCCATTGTCACTCCGATGGGCGGGCTGGGCGCCGTACATCAGGCATATTCCGGAACGCCGGTGTTCAAAGGATTTTTGGAAGGCTATAAAACAATGGACGCGCTCGCCTCAATCGTCTTCGGCGTCGTTGTCGTCAACGCTGTTAAAAGCAGGGGCGTCACCCAGCGTAAAGCGCTCGCCGCCGCTTGTATTAAAGCGGGTCTGATTGCAGCGGCAGGTTTGACATTCATTTATTTATCTTTGGCCTATTTGGGAGCGACAAGCACGGACGCTGTAGGGCCGATCGGCGAAGGCGCAAAGATTTTATCAGCTTCATCAGATTACCTGTTCGGTTCACTGGGAAACATCGTTCTCGGCTCTGCCATCACCGTTGCGTGTTTAACGACAAGCATCGGGCTTGTCACATCTTGCGGCGAATATTTTTCAAAATTGATTCCCGCTTTATCATACAAAATGGTGGTTACGATTGTCACGCTGTTCAGTCTGGCGATTTCAAATTTCGGACTTGCTGAGATTATTGCATTTTCAGTTCCTATTTTATCAGCCATTTACCCGCTGGCGATTGTCATTATCGTCCTTTCCTTTATTGATAAAATCTTTAAGGAAAGACGGGAAGTCTATATCGCCTGCCTGATCGGAACGGGGCTGTTCAGTATCCTGGACGGCTTGAAGGCAGCCGGCATTCCGCTCGGATCATTAGATTCATTCTTAAACGCAAATCTTCCGCTTTACAGCATGGGAATCGGCTGGGTGCTTCCGGGCATTGCCGGAGCGATCATCGGCTGCATTATCACGTTTTTTACCAGCCCGCCCATCGAATTAAATAAAGCAAAATCGTAACATTCAGCGCTTGCGGCTTGTATATCAGCCGCAGGCGCTTTTTATATTCCGTGAGAAACTAAAAAACTGCACCTCTGATTTCCATCAGGGTGCAGTTTTTGCTTGTGCGTCTATGAAGCAGATTGATCAGCTTTAATTTTTTTCACGGCGCCGGGAGCTGCTTTTTCAACAGCATCTGCCGCCATCTCATAAGCTTCATTATAGCTGTAAGCGTAAAACAGCCGTTCCGCTTCTTTCAGCTGTTCGGATAAAATATGATTCTGGCTTCGGAAGCGGTTGCCGTACTGGATGATCCGCTCAATCAGCTTCACCTGAATCACAAGATCTTCCGCCTCTTCGCTGACTTCCTCAACCACCTTTTCGGCTTCGGTCAGATGTTTGGCGGCTTCCTCCATGTTCAGCGGCAGCTCTTCCAATTGGCTGACGGTTTCTTCTATATGATGATTTGCCGTCTCGAGCTTGTCCTTGACTTGTTCAGGAATTCCCGGCACGTTGCTTTTTTGCAGCATTCGTGCCGTGTCAGAAATAGTTTTCCGAAGAAGCATCAGCGTTTCCCGCGCCTGCAGTTCTTCTTTTCTGAGCGCCTGCAGATTTTCACGGTATTCGGCATGTTCTTTCTGAGCCTCTTCCATCTGCTTTTCGATGGCCTCGACTTCTTCAATCAATAGAGAGTAAGCGACATGCTCACCATCAAGCTTTTCTCTCGCCTGCTCAAGGAGCCGGCCGATCGTTTCCAGCTGTTTTTCGAAGGCATGCTGTCTGCCGATTTCTCCCGCCGTCAGCTGATAGCTTTCCTTGACGAGCTCCGTTTCGGTTTTTGTGCGGTCTTTTTCTTCCTCAAGCTTTTCATACGCGATGATCAGCTCAGGCATTTTGCTTAATACGGACTGTCCGGCTTCCACTTCGCCTTCCAGCTGGTCATACATCGATTGAATGGTTTCATCAATCAGCTGAAGAATGGCGGACGCTTCGTCAACATCCAATTCTTCCAAAAGCGCGTTTTCGGCCCGTTTCAATTGATTTGTGAGTGTATCCAGCTCTTTTTCGATTTGAATATGCTCCAATTTGTAGCCTTTTTCCGTCATTTCCCGGTAGCCGTCTTTCAGCTTGGCAATTTGGTTCGGCACGGTCTGTTTACAGTCCGCAAGCAGTTTCGGAACGTCATCTATGTATGTCTGAAGCTGATCCAGTCTGCGGTCCTGTTCAAGCAGCACTTTTCTCGCTTTGATGTAATTGCCGCTTTCCGTCTCTTCTTCGAACTCTTTTATGCCGCTCCAGATTTCGTCGAGATCCGTCTCCAGGCTGTTATAAAGCTCTCCGTAGAGATGGCTGTACGCCAGAAGGTTTTTTCGCGCTTTTGAATACCGCTCACGCACCTGTTCAATCTCTCCGCGGCTTTTTTCCTCGCTCGTCACAAGGTCGCTGATCTCACGCAGTATGCCTTCTATATTTGATTCAGCTGCAGTGAGGAGGTCGTCGATGTGGACAAGCACCTGATTCGCTTTTTTAAACCGGTATTTGTCGGCGTTCTCTTCGGCATCATAAAGGAGCTCTTCTACTTTCGGCAGATGGGCTGTGACAATTTCATCCCACTCCTCGCGCCATCTTTCAAAGAACTCTTCCGTCTCTCCGGTCATTTTCAGATGTTTGATCTTGGACATTTCTTCCACTATCGAACGGTTTAAAATTTCAATCTTCCATGACTCCAGCCGGTCAATTTCCGTATAAATTTTTTTTCTGAAAAAGTAGCCCGCCGCAAAGAGCGCGAGCAGTATAACCAATAATCCGATGACTAACTCCATAATGAGCCCCCTTGTTGTTCTCTTAATCTGTCAGGGTGTTTTATGTATTCAGAAAGATTTCAATATATGTATTGAGAAAATCTGTCGTTTTCATTGTTATTATGATACCATGTAACCAACATTTTTTGACCAGAAATCAAAAACTTTTTGCATAATTTCGGCAGGATTCTGCAATTTTTTAATGGAGTGACACAAATGGAAAAACGAGACGCTCATATCCACACGCCTTTTTGCCCTCACGGCTCGAAGGATGCGCTGAAACAATATGTCGAAAAGGCCCTGGAAAGAGGCTTTGACTCGATCACATTTACAGAGCACGCCCCCCTTCCTCCGTCATTTCAAGATCCCGTACCGCTTCAGGACAGCGCGATGGATCTCAGACAGATGGAGGTTTATTTGGAGCGGCTGTCACAGCTGAAAAAGGAATACGATGGACAAATCAGCATTCTGACTGGGCTAGAAACCGATTTTATCACAGGGTATGAAGAGGAAACCGCGGCGTTTCTGAACACGTACGGCCCCTCACTGGATGACGGCATTTTATCCGTTCATTTTTTGAAAACCGGCCCGTCTTATATATGCCTCGATTTTGACGAGCACGCCTTTCAGCAGCTTGCCGACCGCTTCGGAAGCGTTGAAGCCGTATATGAACAATACTATGAAACTGTGTATTCTTCCATTGTAACACCGCTCGGCCCCTTTAAGCCAAAACGGGTCGGCCATATCACGCTCGTCAAAAAATTCGCGCGCCTTTTCCCTTACAGCATGTCACCTCAAATAAGAAAGCTTGCGGCCCGCTGTCTTGACGCCGTGAAAGAACACGGAATGGAGCTCGACGTGAATACATCCGGGCTCAGAAAGAAGTTTGCCGGGGAAGTATACATGGAGGATTGGATGGCTGAGACGGCGAAGCAAAAAAAAATCCCGCTCATATTCGGGTCGGACGCCCATCAAGCGGAAGATGTCGGCAGTTCCTATGAAACGTACAAAAGTATCATTACTTCATAAGCGCCGCATCAGGCCGTCGGAACACGCTTTCGATCCAGATCTTCACCTCTTCAAAATACCTTTTATAAAAGTACGGTTCATGAGGCTGCATATAGAGCACCTCGGTAATGTATTGAGGCTGAAGATACGGCATCATCAAGAGGGATTTCAATTGCAGTATAAAATGCGGCACGGGCAGCGTCAGCCGTCTGTGGCGTGACTGCCCTTCTTCAATCACCAGCTGGAAAATATATTTTTCTTTCATTAAGTAAGTAGACATAATTTCCCTGATCAGCACGGAATCAATCGTCACTTCCCGATATACAAACCGCGTTAATTGACGGTTATCGTGCTGATAGGATAAAATATCGAAAATCACCCGCAGGATGCGTTCCTGCGCGTCTTCACCGTTCATACTGACGGCGGCTTTTTCCAGCGCTTCAGTATAGCCTTCGTAAAACTCGGAAACTAAATGTTCCATTAATCCGCCTTTCCCTTTAAAATAGTAGGAGATGTGCGCAACATTTACATCAGCTGACTTTGCGATTTCACGGACGGACGTGCCGGAATAACCTTTTTGGTTAAACAGCTGGACAGCGGCGTTAATAATTTTGTCTTTGGTGCTTACTTTCATACGGCTCACCCCTTTATGTGTAACAATTCAAGCAGAAAGGCGCCGTTCCTGTAAGAACTTCTCGACAAATGCCGGCAGAACGGCCGGAACTTTGTTTGATATTATAGAAAAAGTGAGGGTTTTCCATGTTTCATGTCGAAAAACAATCCGGAGATAAAGAAAAAAGTTATCAGCTTCTGCTTAAACAGCTCGAAGCCATGACAGAAGATGAAACGGATGCGATCGCAAATTACGCGAATGCGTCAGCGCTTTTATACCATTCATTACATGAAGTCAACTGGGCGGGGTTTTACTTCGCTAAAGAGGGCGAGCTCGTGCTCGGACCGTTTCAAGGACTTCCTGCCTGTGTGCGCATTCCGTTCGGCAGAGGCGTATGCGGCACTGCCTACTCTAATGGCTCGGTGCAGCGGATTGCCGATGTGAATGCGTTCCCGGGACATATCGCCTGTGACGCGGCTTCCCAGTCAGAAATCGTTCTCCCGATCCGCGTAAACGGTGAAGTGATCGGTGTGCTGGACATTGACAGCCCCGTGAAAAACCGTTTTGATGAAACGGACGAAACCTATTTAGCAAAGTTTGTTGAAACGCTTGAAAAACGATTAGGATAAAAAAAGGAGCCCGGCCGGCAGGCCGGCTCCTTTTTTATGTCGTCGTGCTGTTTTGATGGATGATCAGCCGGTTTTTGCCGTTCCGTTTGGCGATATAAAGCGCCTCATCCGCTTGCTGAACGAGCAATTTCAACGGCATCGGGCCGGTCTTTGACCAGCAGGAAACGCCGCAGGAAATCGTCACGCGCGGCTCGGTGTTTTCCCGGATGGCGCGAACCAGCCTTTTAGCGATGCGTTCTCCGGATGACACGTTGATATTCGGCAGATAGACAGCCAGCTCCTCGCCCCCCCACCTCGCAGCGACATCATGCTCACGAATATGGTTCTTCATAACGGAGGCCACCTGAATCAGGATCGAATCTCCCGTTTGATGACCGTATGTATCATTAATATTTTTGAAATTATCGATATCAACGAGGATGAATACACCCCGTTTATGAATTTTCATGCTGTATTGAATTTTCTCATCCAAATAGGTTCTTGAATACAGCTCCGTCAGCTGGTCTGTCTGAACAAGATGCTCAAGCCTGTCGCGCAGCATGGAGTTCGTGACCGCCAATGTCGCATGGTGAATGAGCGCTTGAAAAAGCTTATACATTTCAAACGTAAAAGCATACAAATCCTTTTTCAATAAAATCGCGAACCCGAAGACGGTGTCATTTTCGATCATCGGCACCGCCATCAGCGAGCCGTAGCCGTTTTCGCCGAATACAGTCTTTCCGCTGCCGATAAACACGCCCTTTTCTCCCTCGAACAGCTTTTCTTTCACAATGCTGATATAGGGGTTCGCACGTTCTGTCTTAAAAAAAGCGGTATGTCCCGGAAGCAGATTTTGCGTCTCAAAATGATCAATATGAAAAAAAGCCACTTCTTCCGCATGAAACGACTGGGTCATAATGGCGGCGAGCTCCCGCATCGTATCAGTGAGTCTGAGGCGCTGATTCAGCTGGCGCGATGTTTCATTAATGAGCTCCAGATTCGCAATGCTTTTTTTCGATTGCTCATAGAGCTGCGCATTTTCAAATGCTTTTCCCGCTGCGCCCGCAAGCAGCAGCATTTCACTGAGAGTACTGCACGAAAGAACGGCATCCTGCAGCCCCTCCGTCTTCAGAACCCCGTATGTCCCCTGCTGGCCTTTGATCGGCAGATAAGCAGATGACCTGCCTTTTCTGAGCAGTCTCCCCGATAAATAAACCTTCAGGGCAGACGGATCTGCATCTTTTCCGTCCATATGTAATTCTTTTGCGGGAAGCTGTCTGTCCGTATCCTGATCCTGCGTGATAAACAGTGAAAAGCGGAAAGACCGGAAAGCCGTACTCAAACTTGCCTGCAGTTTTTCCAAAACCTCATTTTGGTCCAAAAGCGAATGGAACATTTCTGTCATTCTGTGAATTTTCCGCTGATGCTTCGTTTTGTCAAACAGCCCGCTTTGTCTCACAGATTGATTAATAAACTGAGTAACGATCTCAGGCAATGATTCCGGGATCGGCAGCCCGACTTCCGAGCGCAGATAAAAGGATCTGCCGGACGTCTGATTCCTGATCATAAAACGGCCGTCACTCTCTTTCAGCGGAGCATAATGCGGTTCATCTTCTGTTTTTATGGTGAAACGTGTTGATTCTGCCGGTGAAAGGGTCAATGAAAGAGATGTAAAGCAGGATTCGAGAGCTGAGGCCAGCCATAACAGCGAGTCGGATAATGAGACGGATTCAGATTTCGTTAAGAAAAAAGAAAGCATTTTCTGATGAAAGGCCGTCACTTCATCAATTGTTTGTTTTTTCATTTTTATCACCTAAACATGTACTACTCATTTTTGTACATTATATCATAAACCGGCACTCTTCATGGAGAAATGGTTGACGGCGGCGGAGAAAAATCATATAATGTTCTTTGTGTGAAATATTGCAGCCTTTTTGTTCAGCTTCTGTGTTTGCATTTTGTTCCTTAGCTGTAAGGTGTATCGTGTAACTCTCTGCTGCTGGAGCGAGGATACATGAAAACAAAATGTGCACGGTCGGATCGAACAGACGGTTTTTATTTTCCACAAAATAAAACCAAAGGAGGAGTCACATTATGGCTCGCTATACAGGTCCATCTTGGAAACTGTCTCGCCGTTTAGGAATCTCTCTTAGCGGTACAGGTAAAGAATTAGAAAAACGCCCTTACGCACCAGGTCCCCACGGTCCGGGACAGCGTAAAAAACTATCAGAATACGGTTTGCAATTGCAAGAAAAGCAAAAACTTCGTCACATGTACGGTGTAAACGAACGTCAATTCCGCACATTGTTTGACAAAGCTGCAAAAATGACTGGTAAACACGGCGAAAACTTCATGATTCTTTTAGATGCACGTCTTGATAACGTTGTGTACAAGCTCGGTCTTGCACGCACTCGCCGTCAAGCACGCCAATTAGTTAACCACGGTCACATCCTTGTTGACGGAAGCCGCGTTGACATTCCGTCTTACCAAGTAAAACCTGGTCAAACAATCGGTGTTCGCGAAAAATCAAGAAACCTTTCTATCATCAAAGAATCTGTAGAAGTAAACAACTTCGTTCCTGAGTACCTTACTTTCGACGCTGAAAAGCTTGAAGGTACATTCACTCGTCTTCCAGAGCGCTCTGAGCTTGCTCCGGAAATTAACGAAGCGCTTATCGTTGAGTTCTACTCCCGTTAAGTAAAACGCTCTTTAAAGAGCATTGGATTAAACCCCGGACATGTTGTAATGACAATGTTTCCGGGGTTTTTCTTTTGGGCTGTCAGAATAATGGACAGATGCTCCCTCTCTTTATTAAAAAAAGCCCCTGTCCGGGGCTTTTTTTATGTGCCTACTGGCTTTTCAGCTACATGTACATTAGAAACCCCCATTTGACAAGCAGAAGAAATTTTCCACATAATAAATCACCATACCTTACAAAAAGGAGAGACGAAATGAACAGCATCCCCTCTATCGTCAGCAAACACAAAGCCTATTTTGCGGCGGGGCATACGAGACAGCTAGAATCGAGACTGAACATGCTGCAAAAGCTGAAACAAGCCATCAAAACACAAGAAGCCGATATAACAGCCGCTCTCTATCAGGATCTCCACAAATCCGAACAGGAGTCGTACACAACAGAAATCGGAATTGTACTGGAGGAAATCAGTTTTGTGATGAAGCGGCTGGGAAAATGGATCAAACCGAAACGAGTCAAAACGCCTCTGACTCACCTAGGCTCGAAAAGCATCATTATCCCTGAGCCATATGGAACCGTTTTGGTGATTGCGCCTTGGAATTATCCCTTGCAGCTGGCGCTTTCACCCTTGATTGGAGCCATTGCAGCCGGAAACACAGTCGTTCTTAAACCGTCAGAATACACGCCGGCGGTTTCCGCTGTTCTTTCCAAACTCATCAGCAGCGTTTTTCCGAGTGACTATGTCGCTATGGCGGAGGGCGGACCCGACGTCAGCACTGTGTTATTACAGCAGCCCTTTGACTATATTTTCTTCACTGGAAGCGTTGCCGTGGGAAAAATCGTCATGGAGGCCGCCGCCAAACAATTAATTCCCGTTACCTTGGAGCTCGGCGGCAAAAGTCCCTGCATTGTCCATAAGGATGCTGATATACAGCTTGCCGCCAAACGCATCGTCTTCGGGAAATTTACAAATGCAGGGCAAACCTGCATCGCACCGGATTATTTATTTGTCCACCAAGATATCAAAACGAAGCTCACAGAAGAAATGAAGCGTGCGATCAGCGAATTTTACGGCCCTCAGCCTGAACAAAATCCGCAGTACGGCAAAATCGTCAGTGAACGCCACTATCAGCGGCTGCTCAGCTTTCTGAATGATGGCGTCCCGCTTACAGGCGGACAATTTAATCCTGATCACCACAAAATAGCGCCGACGATTCTAGATCAAGTGAAGGATGACTCTCCAGTGATGCAGGAGGAGATTTTCGGGCCAATTCTTCCGCTCTTTACATACCGTGATATCGGGGAAGTCATTGAGAAAGTCCAATCGCGCCCAAAGCCGCTCGCCCTGTATCTCTTCACCACAAACAAAGAAACTGAGCGCGCTGTTTTAGAGAACCTGTCGTTTGGCGGAGGCTGTATCAATGATACGTTAATGCATGTTGCGACGCCGTATTTGCCATTCGGCGGCGTCGGGGAAAGCGGCATCGGCAGCTATCACGGATTTGACAGCTTTAACACGTTTACGCACAAAAAAAGCGTCGTCAAACAAACGAACCGCTTCGACTTCGCTTTCCGTTATCCTTCTTCCAAAAACGGGCTGCGAATGATTCGGAAAATACTTAAATAAAAAAGCGCAGAGTATCTGCGCTTTTTATAAATCCTCTATACACCAATTAATCGGTTCGTCTTCCAAATTAAACCTATTTTCAAAAATTCAAATCGAAGTCTAATAGTAAAAATGAACCAACCCAACTGTAGGAAACGTTAATCCTCATCACCCTGGTGAGTCCTATAATAATTTTCAGCAGTATAGATATTCCACTCCCAAAAATTTGCTCCTTGAGACAAGATATACCTATCTAAAAATATCTCAAAATTAAGTTGCATTGGTTCATACTCAATAAATCCGCGGAACCATAAATAGTTTGGATCTGTGGAAAATTTTGTTTTGTCAATTAACAAATAACATCCGTCTAACAGATGTGCGACAGGAATAAACTGAGGCTCTAAAAAACCATTTTGCATATACTTTTCAACCTCTTCTACATTAAGAATATGCAAACCCCCACCCACATTCTCACCGTAAATCAACAAATCAAATATTCTGGCTCCGTTATGCAATTTTAAAAAGGTTTTATAATCTTCAGGAAGTGAGACTTTTATTTTCTTCTCAAAACTCTCAATCTCCAGATCTGTTGCACCTTTAGAGAAAGTACATTCTGTTTCTAAAAGAGTTCCTTCATTCCCTAAAATTTTTAAGCGGCCTTTTTCATCAATTACTTCTTTTAGACCTTGGAGCGTTTTTTCAACAAAAACTGCCATTGAGCCACCTCTTACTTATTAATATTTATCCCTCCAAGGATTTAATAGATTTTGGTGCATATCACGAGGGAGAGGATACAAATTATTAAAGTTATTTTTTCCCCCATACTTTAGCGGAAGCACATGGTGAATATCGAATGAACTCCAATTCCACTTCGGATCACCGTATGTGTCGATGTACTTCTTTATATAGTTACCTCGATCCGTTCTGCTATCCCATTTAGCTCTTTTATCGACAGGTACAGCCGGGAAATTTGCTTTAGCCGGTAAGGGCATTGTTTTTTTGCTGTGAGTATTTATTATCTCTGGATACAGCATTGCTATTTTATTCGCAAGAGCAGGAGCCAATGTTCCAGTTGAAGTATCAGGAAGTGAACCTTTCCAGCCGGCTACCGAAGTATGTTGGGACATAAAAAACTTTGTCTTTTTAGGATAATACGACTTTGAATATGATTTACCTGCTTTAATATCCTTCCCTAAAAATTCTCTATTATGGAGAAAAACCCTTCCATATTTTCCGCTATAAGTGTTACTTTCATATAATCGTTTTTTCCTTCTCCCCACCGCTTCTTTCTGGGTTCCTCCTGTTGTGGCACTTTAAACAGATCGTTTTATGATTATCAAGATCAAATGCCCCGCTTGGATCATCTCTTAATGTGTTGGTATTTGCCTCCGTTATTAATCCATGACGACGTCACTCACAACACAAATAGCCGTCCCTTATCAGAACGACTTTCCTTACTCGCTTCCAGCGTGCTGTATTATATTCTAATTCGTCACGTTGCCTTGCCATGCTTACTCCTTTTCTGATTTACCTGAACCGACTACACACGACAAACAGAAGAACGTGAGCGCAATAAACCATAACGTCTCGAATGGGTGCGCATAAATTGTTTCCATGCTCTATCAACATAAAAAGCTTCTATGGATAGCGGTTTGGGCGTTCGCATCCTTTCAGCCGCACACCTTAGATTCTTTCCTAATTCCTCAAAGGCTTAATTAATTGTTTTCATGTAATCCCTCCAATCATATTCTTTCTAAACTGCCCCACACTCAAGCCGTTAACCGCCAATAGCTTTCCCTGAGACTTACCGGACGCAGTTTACAGAGAATATAAAAAAGCCTTCGAAAGGAAGGCTTTTGTTAAATTTCAGATAAGGATTCATTTGCTTTGTTAATTAGACCATCATATTTCTTAATAAGATTTTCTTGATAATATACTAACTGTAATAAATCATCATAAATTTGCTTACAAGAAAATAAACTCAGTAGATAATTCCACCGTATATTCTTAGATAATAATTGGTAATCGGTAATACGATATTCGTTTATTAACTTTAAATTGAAATCATACACATACATTTTATTATCCGTAGCTGCTAAGACTGGTCCGTCATCAGAACGTATGTCTAATCTACTATTATAAAATGTTCCGTTGGTTTCCTGAATATAAGATAATATCGGCTTTAATTTATCTGCTAATTCAATGATTTTGTTTTTTTGAAGCGTAAGAGTTCGAAAATAGTTCTGTTTGGCTTCTTCAATTGCTTCATAATTTACTTCTAAATTTGAAATTTTTTCTTCAATAAGCTGAGAAACACTCTTGTCCATGTATATCACCTCCTTTTACTCTATTATCGGTAAAAGAGCGTAACAATAGAACCATTTACAAAATTTGTCTAACGATTCATCGAACTCATTATTTTAAAAAATTCACTCCGTAGGATGCTTACTATCTCAACTTTAATTTTCTTCAGTTGGTTCTACTTGACCCTTTATTTTATCGTAGTTATCTATACACTCTTTCAATAAAACATAGATGATGTATCGTTTATCTATTTTTGCTGTTTCCCTCCTATAGAAAAAAAACCATGCTATTAAAACAATGAAAAATGGTATTGCCACAGCCCATAACACTGACCGAAAAATCGGAGTGAAGTCAAGTGAATCCAATAAGCCTGAAATTTGTTCTTTGCTCAGTTTTTTCCCATCTATATATTTTCCGTAAATGCTATTGAGCAAGCCCATAGCAGAACTGAATACCCCTACCGCAGCAGAAGATAAAACAGTAATCATTACCATAAAAAATGAAAAGGGCTGCACATGCAAAGACTGACTATCTTTTGAAATATTAATGGCACCTTCTGCCTTGTTAAACATCCTTTTTAGATCATCTTCTTCATGATCTAAAATAATTGTTTTTTGAAGTTCCTTTTCTTCATCTATTGTTAGATTGTGAATTTTTCCATAGCGATTTTCTAAATAAGTTCTGATTCCTTTTGATTCGCCAAAATTTCTACTCATATTATCACCCCAATAATATATCGACCATTCTTCAAAAATTGTAAGGATTTGCGAAATTTGTCGAACAAAAGTTCTTTTCATAAATTAGTCTCAACCGTAAGACAAAAAACGCTTTTTTCAAAAATAAGTATCGACACGTATAAATAATACGTGTTATAATATATATGAAGGGAGGGAAACATGAAGTCTTCAAGAGATATCATAAAGTTACTTACAAAAGATGGGTGGTATTTAAAGCGGGTTGTTGGTAGTCATCATCACTTTAAACACCCAACCAAACCGGGAACGGTAACAGTCCCACACCCAAAAAAGGTCAAACCCGGCACACTAAACTCTATACTTAAACAACCCCCTTGTAAGGAGGTTTTATATATATGGCAAAGTATTTATTTCCGGCGATTTTTGATGCAGGAGAAGACGGAAGCGACGGCTACACAATTACTTTCCCCGATTTACCCGGCTGCATTTCAGAGGGTGAAAACGTGGATGATGCTATGAGTATGGCAAAAGATGCGCTCGAAGGCTTTCTATATGGCATGGAAGAAGACGGCGAAGACATCCCTTCCCCATCCGCTCCAAAAGATATCAAAGTGCCGGCAACCGGTTTTGTTGTTATGGTAAGCGCCTGGACAGATATTGTCCGTGATGAAATGGAAAACAAAGCGGTGAAAAAGACCCTTACTGTACCTAAATGGCTGGCGGAAGCAGCAGAAAAAGAAGGTGTAAACTTTTCGCAGCTTCTTCAATTTGCATTACGTGAGCGGCTTGGCATTAATAAAAGATCATCATAAAAAAAGACAGCCT
>NZ_JAWCWR010000006.1:0-218626 GCF_032461585.1 Bacillus sp. IS1
CGGAGGAAGGATCGCTTTCGATCGGACGGGCGATTGCCAATACGAGAGTTTATATTCTCGGCGACGGCGATCAGGTGCAGCCGGAAGGCATTGCCGGTGAATTGTGTGTGGCCGGCCGCGGTCTGGCACGCGGATACCTGAACCGTGAAGAAGAAACGGCGAAGCGGTTTACCGCAGATCCGTTCGTGCTCGGCGAGCGCATGTACCGGACCGGCGACCTCGTCAAATGGAACGCGCAGTGCGGCATCGAATACATCGGCCGTATCGACCAGCAGGTCAAAGTGCGGGGCTACCGAATCGAGCTTTCAGAAATCGAAGTCCGCCTCGCCCAGCTTGCGGACGTTCATGACGCAGCGGTGACGGCGGTGGAAGACAAAGCGGGCAATACCGCGCTTTGCGCCTATGTCGCGCCTCAGCAGGACGATATTGAAGCGCTCAAATCCGCGTTGAAAGACACGCTGCCTGACTACATGGTGCCGGCGTTCTGGGTGGAGATGGACGAGCTTCCGGTCACCGCAAACGGAAAGATTGACAAAAAAGCCCTGCCGGCGCCTGACATTGAAGCGGGAAGCGCCGTATATAAAGCGCCGGAAACGGAGATGGAGACGCTGCTTTCCGACATTTGGCAGGAAGTGCTCGGTCTTGACCAGATCGGCGTAAGCGATAATTTCTTCACGCTCGGCGGCGATTCGATCAAAGGCATCCAAATGGCGAGCCGCCTGAACCAGCATGGCTACAAGCTGGAGATGAAAGACCTCTTCCAGCATCCAACCATCGAAGAACTCGTCTCTTATGTGGAGCGGACGGAAGGCAAGCAGGCCGACCAGGGACCTGTCGAAGGCGAAGCGGAGTTAACGCCGATACAGCGCTGGTTCTTTGAGAAAAACTTCACGGACAAACACCACTGGAACCAATCCGTCATGCTTCACGCGAAAGACGGCTTTGATCCGGACCTGGTGGAAAAAACCCTGCAAGCATTGATTGAACACCATGATGCGCTCCGCATGGTTTACCGTGAAGAAAGGGAAGGCATCATTCAGACATACCTCCCTGTCACAGAATGCAAGGCAAGCTTTGACATCGTTGATCTGTACGGAACTGACGAGGATATGCTGAAAAGCCAGATTCAGCGGCTTGCCGATCATCTTCAGGGAAGTCTTGATCTGGAGAACGGTCCGCTGTTAAAAGCGGAGCAATACCGGACAGAACAAGGCGATCATCTGTTAATCGCGATTCACCATCTCGTCGTGGACGGGGTTTCATGGAGAATTCTGCTTGAGGATTTCGCTTCAGGTTATAAACAGGCGCAGCAGCAAAACAGCATCGTCCTCCCGCAGAAAACCCACTCCTTTAAAGATTGGGCGGAGGCGCTGAACACATTTGCGCAATCAGAAGAGCTGAAAAAGCAGGCGGATTATTGGACGCAGGCAGATGCGGAAGAACTCCAGCCGCTGCCGAAAGATCATGATCCGAACAAACGGCTCGTCAAACATACGGCGGCCGTGAAATGTGAATTAACTGAGGAAGAAACGGCACAGCTGCTCACAGATGTTCATCATCCGTACGGAACGGAAATCAACGACATTCTGCTCAGCGCGCTCGGCTTAACGATCGGTGAATGGACGGAAAACGGCAAAGTCGGCATCAACTTAGAAGGACACGGCCGGGAAGAAATCATACCGAATATCAATATTTCACGGACGGTCGGCTGGTTTACGGCCCAATATCCTTTGATTCTGCAGATCAGCAAGGAAGACGGCGTCTCTTCCGTTATTAAAACGGTAAAAGAGACGGTGCGGCGCGTTCCTGATAAAGGTGTAGGATACGGGATTCTCCGGTATCTGTCATCCGATGAAACAGAAAGAGGCGCCGCGCCTGAAATCAGTTTTAACTACTTGGGGCAGTTTGACAATGAAGTGAAAACGGAATGGTTTGAGCCGTCTCCATATGATATGGGACGTCAAGTCAGCGAAGAGTCAGAGGCGTTATACGCACTGAGCTTCAGCGGGATGGTTACAGGCGGCCGCTTCGTCATTTCCTGCTCATACAATCAGGAAGAATATGAAAGAAGCACCGTCGAAACACAGATGCAGCGGTTTAGAGACAATCTTTTAATGATCATCCGCCATTGCACGGCCAAAGAGGAGAAAGAATTTACGCCGAGCGATTTCAGCGCGCAGGATCTTGAGATGGATGAAATGGGAGACATCTTTGACATGCTTGAGGAGAATTTAACGTGACAAAAACAGATCACAGAAGGGGGGAGCGGAGCAGATGAGCCAGTTCAAAAAAGATCAAGTTCAGGACATGTATTATTTGTCGCCGATGCAGGAGGGAATGCTGTTTCATACTCTCCTGAATCCCGGCCAAAGTTTTTACATCGAACAAATGACAATGAAAGTAAAAGGCAGCTTGAATATCAAATGCCTTGAAGAAAGCATGAATGTGATCATGGACCGGTACGATGTATTTCGTACCGTGTTCATTCACGAAAAAGTAAAAAGGCCGGTCCAAGTCGTATTGAAAAAACGGCAGTTTCAGATAGAAGAAATCGATCTGACACATGTAACGGACAGCGAGCAAACAGCCAAAATCAATGAATACAAAGAACAGGATAAGATCAAGGGCTTTGATTTGACGCGGGATATTCCGATGCGGGCAGCCATTTTTAAAAAATCAGAAGAAAGCTTTGAATGGGTGTGGAGCTACCACCACATCATTTTGGACGGCTGGTGCTTCGGCATCGTCGTGCAGGATCTGTTTAAGGTATACAATGCCCTGCGCGAACAAAAGCCGTACAGCCTGCCGCCGGTCAAACCGTATAAAGACTATATCAAGTGGCTTGAAAAGCAGGATAAACAAGCATCACTGCATTACTGGCGCGGGTACTTAGAAGATTTTGAAGGACAAACGACATTTGCGGAGCAAAGAAAGAAACAAAAGGACGGCTATGAGCCGAAAGAGCTGCTCTTCTCACTGCCGGAGGAGGAAACAAAAGCATTTACCGAGCTTGCAAAATCGCAGCATACCACTTTGAGTACGGCGCTGCAGGCGGTTTGGAGTGTATTAATCAGCCGCTACCAGCAGTCCGGCGATTTGATCTTCGGCACAGTCGTTTCCGGGCGTCCCGCAGAAATCAAAGGCGTTGAACATATGGTCGGGCTGTTTATCAATGCTGTTCCGAGGCGGGTGAAGCTGTCTGGGGATACCACATTTAACGGCTTGCTCAAGCAGCTGCAGGAGCAATCGCTGCAGTCTGAGCCGCATCAATATGTGCCGCTCTATGACATCCAAAGCCAAGCCGATCAGCCAAAGCTGATTGACCACATCATTGTGTTTGAAAATTATCCGCTTCAGGATGCAAAAAATGAAGAGAACAGTGAAAACGGCTTTGATATGGAGGACGTCCATGTTTTTGAGAAATCGAATTATGATCTCAACCTGATGGCTTCTCCAGGTGATGAAATGCTGATTAAGCTTGCCTATAACGGGAATGTGTTTGATGAGGCGTTTATCCTGCGCTTAAAATCTCAGCTTCTCACAGCGATTCAGCAGCTCATCCAGAAGCCGGATCAGCCTGTCAATACGATCAGACTTGTTGATGAAAAGGAAAGAGAGCTTCTGCTTACCGGCTTAAACCCGCCGGCTCAGACTCATCAGGCGAAGCCTCTGACGGATTGGTTCAAGGAAGCGGTGAATGTAAATCCTGATGCGCCGTCGCTTACGTATTCCGGCCAGACTCTTTCCTACCGTGAATTAGATGAGGAAGCGAACCGTCTTGCGCGCCGTTTGCAAAAGCAAGGTGCGGGCAAAGGCTCCGTTGTCGCGTTATACACGAAGCGCTCGCTTGAACTGGTGATCGGCATTCTCGGCGTATTAAAAGCGGGAGCGGCTTATCTGCCGGTTGATCCGAAGCTGCCGGAAGACCGAATCTCGTATATGCTGGCTGACAGTGCGGCAGCCTGTCTGCTGACACATCAGGAGATGAAAGAAAAAGCGGCTCAGCTGCCGTATACAGGAACAACACTCATCATCGATGATCAAGCACGGTTTGAGGAACAGGCAAGCGATCCTGCAATCGCAATTGATCCCGATGATCCGGCGTATATTATGTATACATCCGGCACAACCGGAAAGCCGAAGGGCAATATCACCACTCATGCCAATATTCAAGGATTGGTCAAGCATGTAGATTACATGGCATTTTCTGAAAAAGATACGTTCTTATCTGTTTCCAATTACGCCTTTGACGCATTTACCTTTGATTTCTACGCATCAATACTGAATGCGGCACGGCTCATTATCGCAGATGAACATACACTGCTTGATACAGAACGGCTCACTGATCTGATCCGGCAGGAGAATGTCAATGTCATGTTTGCGACAACCGCACTTTTTAATCTTCTCACCGATGCGGGAGAGGAGTGGCTGAAGGGGCTTCGCTGTGTGTTATTCGGGGGTGAGCGCGCGTCAGTGCCTCACGTCAGAAAGGCGCTTGAGATCATGGGGCCTGGCAAGCTGATTAATTGCTACGGGCCGACTGAGGGCACGGTGTTTGCGACAGCTCACGTCGTGCATGATATCCCGGATTCCATTTCCTCATTGCCGATCGGAAAGCCGATCAGCAATGCAAGTGTTTATATTCTTAACGGGCAAAATCAGCTTCAGCCATTTGGGGCTGTCGGTGAACTGTGCATCAGCGGAATGGGTGTATCAAAAGGGTATCTGAACCGTCATGACCTGACGAAGCAAACGTTTATCCCAAATCCGTTCAAGCCGGGAGAAACGCTTTACCGCACAGGGGATTTAGCACGCTGGCTGCCGAATGGAACAATTGAATACGCAGGCCGCATTGACGACCAGGTCAAAATACGCGGACACCGGATTGAGCTTGAAGAAATCGAAAAGCAGCTGCAGGAATACCCGGGTGTGAAAGATGCGATCGTTGTTGCGGACCTTCATGAGTCCGGAGATGCATCAATCAACGCCTACCTCGTGAACCGGACGCCGCTTTCAGCTGAAGACGTAAAGAGGCACTTGAAAAAACAGCTTCCTGCTTACATGGTGCCGCAAACCTTTACTTTCTTAGAGGAGCTTCCGTTAACGGCAAACGGGAAGGTCAATAAACGGGAGCTGCCGAAACCGGATCAGACTCAGCTGGCGAAAGAATGGATCGGGCCTCGAAACGCGACGGAAGAAACAATTGCACACATCTGGTCCGACATCCTCGGCAGACAGCAGATTGGGATTCATGATGATTTCTTCGCGCTCGGAGGCCATTCCTTAAAAGCGATGACGGCAGCGTCGCGCATTAAAAAAGAGCTCGGTACGGACATTCCGGTGCAGCTGTTATTCGAAGCGACGACAATCGCAGACATTGCCGGTTATCTGCTTCACGGTGAAGAAAAAGGTATGAAAGATCTCACCATCATGAATAAAAATCAGTCTGACACACTGTTTGCGTTCCCGCCGGTTCTCGGTTACGGGCTGATGTACCAGCCGCTGGCAAAACAGCTGTCCGGCTATAGAATTTGTGCGTTTGATTTTATCGAGGAAGACAACCGCATCGAACGCTACACAGAGCTGATCAATCAGCTCCAGCCGGAAGGACCGGTCAAGATGTTTGGATACTCGGCAGGCTGCACGCTCGCCTTTGAAACGGCCAAACGGCTTGAAGCCGAAGGACGTAAAGTGGAGCGGCTGATCATGGTTGATTCTTATAAAAAACAAGGCGTCA
The DNA here is from genome assembly GCF_032461585.1 of Bacillus sp. IS1. Taxonomy (NCBI): domain Bacteria; kingdom Bacillati; phylum Bacillota; class Bacilli; order Caryophanales; family Bacillaceae; genus Bacillus; species Bacillus sp. IS1. The sequence continues at coordinate 5,738 of NZ_JAWCWR010000006.1, forward strand.
GCGACTTAGAAGGCCGCACCGTAGAAAGTGATGTCCAGGCGCTGATGAAGGTAAACCGGGACAATGAAGCGCTGAATAACGAAGCCGTCAAAGAAGGTCTCGCCAAAAAAACAAACGCGTTTTATTCTTATTTCGTGCATACCGTCAGTACCGGCACGGTTAATGCGGATATAGATCTATTAACGTCAGAACCGGACTTTGCGATGCCGCCGTGGCTCGCTGCGTGGGAGGAAGCCACGACAGGTGAATGCCGTGTGAAAAAAGGCTGCGGCACGCACGCAGAAATGCTTCAGGGAGAATGTCTCGAAAGGAATGCGGCATATTTGCTCGAATTCCTAAGGAAGGAACATCCGAAGCTGACAACTTCACGATAGAAAAGGAGGAAGCCCGCCAATGGTCCAGCTCTTTAAATCGTTCGATACCACGGAAAAAACGCAGCTTATCTGTTTTCCGTTCGCAGGAGGCTATTCCGCATCATTCCGCCCGCTCCACACCTATCTTCAAGGTGAGTGTGAGATGCTTGCCGCGGAACCGCCGGGACACGGAACAAATCAAATGTCCCCCGTTGAGGATTTTGAACAGCTTGTCAGTTTATACAAGCAGGAGTTGAATCTCCATCCTGACCGCCCGTTTGTGCTGTTCGGCCACAGTATGGGAGGCATGGTCGCTTTCAGGCTGGCGCAAAAGCTGGAGCGGGAGGGCATTTACCCGCAGGCCGTGATCATCTCAGCCATTCAGCCGCCGCATGTGGAAAGGAAAAAAGTGTCTCATCTTGATGATGAAAAATTTCTCGCCCATATTATCGAACTTGGCGGAATGCCGCAGGAGTTAGTGGAGAATAAGGAGGTCATGTCATTTTTCCTGCCTTCTTTCAGATCCGACTACCGCGCGCTTGAAAGCTTCCGTCCGTCTGATTCTCACATCATTCAATCACCCGTCCATATTTTTAACGGGCGGAAGGATAAAAAATGTATCAAAGATGCGGACGGATGGAAAAAATGGGCCGGCAATCCCGTATTTCATGAGTTTTCGGACGGCCACATGTTCATATTAAGTGAAACTGAAAAAGTGGCGGAACGAATTTATGAGATTATTAACAGGAGCACTGCAGGCCAATTGTTATAGGATATGACAGACAGCATTCGCTGTCTGTTTTTTGTAACAAAATCCGCCTGCGAGTTTTCTCATTTATCAAAAATTTTATGTTATGATTTGATGGAATATAATTTTGAAGGGATTGTCGTACATGAATGATGCAGCAAAAGAGCTGAACAGAACATTATCTGAAGAAAACCCGCACGTGCTTCATATGCTTTCTGATTTGGGCAGAGAGTTGTTTTATCCGAAAGGGGTGCTGACACAATCGGCGGAAGCGAAAGCCAAGGCCGGAAAGTATAATGCCACGATCGGGATTGCCACCTCACAAGGCGAGTCCATGCACTTTTCCCATATTCAAGAGACACTGTCCGCCTATAACCCCGATGATATCTACGATTATGCTCCGCCGCAGGGAAAAGAGCCGCTCAGACAGGAATGGCTGAAAAAAATGCGTCTCGAAAATCCTTCATTAGCCAGCAAAGACATCAGCACGCCGATCGTGACAAACGCTTTAACACACGGGCTGAGCATTGCCGCCGACTTGTTCGTCAATGAAGGGGATACGCTGCTTCTGCCTGATAAATATTGGGGAAATTACAATTTCATTTTCGGTGTCCGGCGCAAGGCATCCATTGAGACGTACCCGCTTTTTCAGCAGGATGGGCGTTTTAATGCGGCGGGGCTGTCCGAGCTGCTGAAAAAGCAGGAAGAAAAGGCGATTGTCGTGCTGAATTTCCCGAATAATCCGACAGGCTATACGCCGGGGGAAGAGGAAGCGTCAGAAATCGTCAGCGTGATTCTGGAGGCGGCGGAGGCCGGCAAAGAGATTGTCGTGCTCGTAGACGATGCGTATTACAATCTATTTTACGATGAAACGGCCATTCAGGAATCCATCTTCAGCAAACTCGCCCAAGTGCACGACCGGGTGCTTTGCGTGAAAATAGACGGCGCGACGAAGGAAAATTACGCATGGGGCTTCCGCGTCGGTTTTATTACGTACAGCACAAAAAGCGAAAAAGCGCTGCGCGTGCTCGAGGAAAAAACAAAAGGGATTATCAGGGGAACGATTTCAAGCGCCCCGCACCCGTCCCAAACATTCATGCTTCGGGCGATGCAGTCACCGGAATACGAGAAAGAAAAATCGCTGAAATATAACATCATGAAAAAACGGGCTGACAAAGTGAAAGCCGTTCTTGCAGAAAACAAGCACTATGAAGACGTATGGACGCCTTATCCGTTTAACTCGGGTTATTTCATGTGTGTCCGGCTGAAAGACATAAACGCCGGCGAATTGAGAGTGTCGTTGCTTGAAAAGAGAGGAATCGGAACGATATCCATTAATGAAACCGATTTGCGAATCGCATTTTCATGTGTTGAAGAAGAACACATCGCGGATCTGTTCGAAGAAATTTATCAAGAAGCAAAGCAGCTGCAGAAACAGGCGGAAATATCAGGCTGACAAAAAAGGAGGGGGACACCCTCCTTTTTCTATGCTTACAGCAGCTCTTCATACGTTTTCATCTCAATCCCGTCACAAAAATCGGGATGCGCCGCACAAACGGCCAGCTTATACTCCTCGTCCGCATCATATGTGCGGATGAAACAAGGTTCATGTCCGTCCGGGAGCTCAATGGACACATGGCCGTCGTCTTTAAGGCGGACGCTGAATGAATCAAGCGGCAGGGAAAGCCCTTTTCCGGCCTGTTTGATAAAGCTTTCTTTCATCGACCACAGGTGGTAAAAATAATCGGTCTGCTGATCGGGGTGTTTCGCTTGCAGATCACTGTATTCCGTCGGCGAAAAAAAACGTTTGGCGATATCAATTGTGCCGGGCTTCATTTTTTCAATATCTATGCCGATCGGTTTTGAATCAACGGCACACACGATCCAGCGCCCGGAGTGGGAAATGTTAAAGTGCATGTCCGGAAGCGCGGGGATGTACGGCTTTCCGTATTCCTGGACGCTGAATGAAATCCCGGCCGGATCAAGTCCGTAAGCCTTCGCCGCAGCGGTGCGGATCAGCATGTCGCCGATCAAGGTGCGGTGAGCATCCTCCTTATGGTAAAAGCGCCGGCATTTTTCCCGCTTTTCGGCGGACACGGCCGCCATCATCCGATCCTCTTCCTCTGCAGAAAGCGGGCGGTCCATATATACTCCGTAAATCTTCATGTCCAGATCCTCCGTCTGAAAATATTGTCAAAACCATCCTATCATATCAGACGAAAGCTGTCCGAAAATAAAAAAACAAAACCGTTTCGGCTTTGTTTTTAATGAACGGACGTTGCCCGCCCGGAGATCGCGTATGTTAACAGTTTAGAGGACTGCGGCAAAGAAAAACGCAGAATCAGCCCCGTCAAAACAGCCGTAATAATGGTTCCGGCGCCGATCGGTCCGCCCATCATCCAGGCTGCGGCAAGAATCGTCAGCTCAATGCCGTTCCGCACCCATTGTACGTTCCAGCCCGTTTTTTCAGATATCAGCATCATCAGAGAGTCCCGGGGGCCCGCGCCGAGCCCTGCTGATACGTAAATACCGACGCCGCAGCCGATCAGCAGCAATCCGATAGAAAAGAACACGGCCGCTAAGGAAAAAGCGTGCGCCTCAGGAAGCAGAAACGAAAAGAAATCAATAAACATTCCCATCAGCACCATGTTTAAGATAGCGCCGATTTTCGGGAGTGTCCTCGTGAACAGGCAGGTTAAAGCGACGATGACCGCGCCGACCACGATGGACCATTGTCCGACAGAAAGCCCGAAATGCTGAAAAAGCCCATAATGAAAGGCATCCCAAGGGCTGATGCCGAGAGCTTTTCCTTTAATGGTTAACGATACCCCGAAAGACAAAATCAACAGACCGGCAAAATAAAACGTCCAGCGCATCAAGAATTCCCGCTTCAAAGAGGTCCCTTCTTTCATAAAATTTCATTAATTGTCATTGTAGCATAACCGCCAAAAAAAAGAAGAAGCGAAATCAGTGTTTCGCTTCTTCTCCCGCTCCTACAAAGGATTCAGTATTCGATTTAAAAACCGCTGCGTGCGTTCTTCTTTCGGCGCGGAAAAAATGTGGGCCGGCGGTCCTTGTTCCACAATGACGCCGCCGTCAATGAAGATGACTTCATCGGCCACTTCCTGCGCGAATTTGATTTCATGCGTGACGACAACCATCGTCCAGCCTTCGTTCGCCAGATCCTTAATCACTTTGAGCACCTCGCCGACCAGCTCCGGATCAAGCGCTGATGTCGGTTCGTCAAACAGCATCAGCTCGGGCTGAATCGCAAGCGCGCGGGCGATGCCGACCCGCTGCTGCTGACCGCCGGAAAGCTGGAACGGATATAAATCCATTTTGTCTTTCAGTCCGACTTTTTCCAGAAGCTCCATCGCTTCTTTTCTGACTTGCTCCTTGTCGCGCTTTTGCACTTGAATGGGTCCTTCCATGACGTTTTCAAGCGCCGTGCGGTGAGGAAACAGATGATACGCCTGAAAGACCATGCCTGATTTGCGGCGGAGGCGAAGAATATCAGCCTGCTTCACTTTTTTGGAGAAATCTATTGAAAAATCTGAGAATGCCAGCTCGCCGCGATTGGGGATCTCAAGCGCGTTCAGACAGCGCAGAAGCGTCGTTTTTCCTGAACCGGACGGCCCTAGAATGGCGATGACTTTCCCTTTTTCTATCTCCATATCTATCTTTTTTAAAATTTCATTCTGTCCGAATGATTTATTTAATCCTTTGACGGAAAGCATATCGAAACCTCCTTATTTGGCCACATAACGGTCGAGACGCCGTTCGATCACATGCTGTACGATTGACAGCAAGAAGCAGATGATCCAATAAATAAAGGCGGCTTCAATATAGATGACCAAGATTTGATCAAGGTTTTGCGCGCCGATTTCCTGCGCTTTTCTGAACAGCTCCGCGACGAGAATCTGTGACGCGAGAGATGTATCCTTGATCAGGCTGATAAATGTATTTGATAATGGCGGAATGGACACGCGAAATGCCTGCGGCAGGATCACGCGGAACAATGTCTTGCGATAGGTCATGCCGATCGTATAACCGGCTTCCCATTGCCCTTTCGGCACGGATGAAATAGATGCCCGGATGATTTCAGAAGCGTAGGCGCCCACGTTTAATGAAAACGCGATGACTGCGCTTGGGAAAGGGTCCAGCGTAATATTAAATGTCGGGAACAGATAAAAAATGATGAACAATTGAACGAGAAGAGGAGTGCCGCGCACCGCTGATACGTATACGCTGAACACCCACCTCAATGGTTTCATATTTGACATTCTGGCGAGCGCCGTAATCAGCGCGATGATCATTCCGAAAATAAAGGAAAGAATGGTAAGGGGAATCGAGTAATAGATTCCCCCGGAAAGAATCGGCCAGAATGACTGCTGCACCAAATCCCATGGAATGGCTGTTGCAATCACAGGCTCCGGCATGTTACTTAGAAACATCTTCGCCGAACCATTTTTTCGCTATTTTAGAAAGAGTCCCGTCCTCTTTCATTTCTTTTAACGCTTTGTTGACGTGAGTCACAAGTTCGCCGCTTCCTTTTCGGAATGCGAAATACGTCTGCTGCGGCTGGCCTGCTTCAAACGCGATTTTCACGTTTTTATTGCCGGACGTTTTTAAGTAGTTCAGTACGGCAAGCTTATCGTTGTAAGTCAGATCAGCGCGGCCCTGCTGAATGAGCTGAAGGGATTGAGCCATGCCTTCAACGCCTTCAATTTTCGCGCCGGCTTCTTTCGCTAATTTATTGTAATTGCTTGTTAATGACTGAGCCGCTGTTTTTCCTTTGACATCAGCCTCTTTCGCAATCGTGCTGTCTTTTTTCGTCACGACGACTGCATTTGACGTTGTGTATTTATCAGAAAAATCATATTGGTTCTCACGGCCTGTTTTGCCGACTTGGTTGGCGACGACGTCAAACCGTTTCGCGTTTAATCCGGCAAACATGCTGTCCCATTGCGTTTCTTTGAAGTCAGCTTTCAGACCGAGGCGTTTCGCGACTTCTTGAATCACTTCAACATCATATCCGGTCAGTTTGTCACTCTTTTTATCATGGAAGGTAAACGGTTCGTACGTTCCTTCTGTGCCGACGGTCAGTACGCCTTTTTTCTTGACAGAAGCCCAAAGATCGCCGTCTTTTGACTTAGATCCGCTGTCCTGTGAGTTTCCGCAGGCTGCAAGCATTGCGATGCTGACCATCATGAACAAAGCGAATAATGCTTTTTTCATCTTCTTTATTCCCCACTTTTCTGAGTAGTTTTATTGAGAAAAAATAGCTCCCAATTGTAAAGGATAACTTTTTTTTAGTATGAGTCAAGTAATTGGTTTTCATAAGCGGGAATTCTTCGTGTTCTGAGATCAAAATAATTCCAAAAACTGTCTGACAGGCTTCGGCAGGTAGCTGTCTTTCCTCCAGATGACGGCCGGTGTCATGACAAACGGGTTGTCTTCGATGATAACCGTTTTGACATGCGAGCGCATATGGACGGGAATCATCGTCAAAGGCAGAATCGTGGCGCCGAACCCTGACGATACGAGGCTCAAAAGCGTCGCGGAGTCATGACATTCACAGACAACCTGAAGGTCGAGACCGTACTGTTCACAAACTTGGAGGACTTGGTCATACACACCTCTTCCATTGACGGTACGCAAAAGGATCAGAGGCAAAGAGGCGATGTCATTCAGTTTAATCGTTTCACCGCACAGTCGTTTTGAATGCTCGGACAGCACCAATACACACGGAATGTCTTCAAGCTCCTTCGATTCAATGCCGTCGTTTTTAATCAAGGTGGTGGTCACGGCGGCGTCAATCTGCCGGGTTTCCAGAAGCTCGAGCAGTGAGACGGGTTCATCTTCCCAAATGTTAAAGGTGAGATGCGGAAACCGCTCTTTCATCTGTGACACTTTCTCAAGCATGAGCGCTGCGCAGTAAATGGTTGACCCGACGGCAAGTGTGCCGGCCACTTCTTCCTTCAGCTCTTGTACCTCGATTATGGCATCCTCAAACTTATGAAGAATCTCTTTCGCTCTTTTCAAAAAGACATTTCCTTCATATGTAAGGGTCATTTGTTTCTTTTTATTGCGGTCAAACAGAATGACGCCCAATTCTTCTTCGAGCTGTTTCAGCTGTCTGCTTAAAGGCGGCTGTGCCATATGAAGCTTTTTGGCGGCCGTCGTGATTTTCTGCTCTTGGGCAATGGTGATGAAATAACGCAATTGCCGGATATCCATGAGAACGCGCTCCTTTCTTTTATACCTTTAAGGTATGATACATAGATTTAACGAATATTTTTCATATGGATATATCAGGAGTATGATGGTTTTGACACCACATTTCAAGCGTAAAGGAGGGGTCAATATGAAGCTCGTCATCGGAATGACCGGGGCAACGGGAGCCATATTCGGGATCAGGCTTTTAGAATATTTAAAAGCTGCGGAGATCGAAACCCATCTTGTCGTGTCTCCTTGGGCAAATGTCACCATTACACATGAAACCGATTATACGTTAAAAGATGTCGAGAAACTCGCATCCTATACGTATTCTCACAAAGACCAGGCGGCGGCGATTTCAAGCGGTTCGTTTGAAACGGACGGGATGATCATCGCTCCGTGCAGCATGAAATCACTGGCAAGCATCCGCACCGGAATGGCTGACAATCTGCTGACCAGAGCGGCTGACGTCATTCTGAAGGAGCGGAAAAAACTTGTGCTGCTGACTAGAGAAACGCCGCTCAGCCAAATCCATTTAGAAAATATGCTAGCGCTTACAAAAATGGGTTCTGTCATTCTTCCGCCGATGCCGGCATTTTATAACAAGCCGGCTGACATGGATGAATTGATCGACCATATTGTGTTCCGGACGCTCGATCAGTTCGGCATCCGTCTGCCGGAAGCGAAACGGTGGTACGGAATTGAAAAACAAAAAGGAGGAATCTGATAATGGCCTATCAGGATTTTAGGGAATTTCTCGCCGCTCTTGAAAAAGAAGGGCAGCTCTTAACAGTCAACGAAGAGGTAAAACCGGAGCCGGATCTGGGCGCCGCTGCGCGTGCAGCCAGCAATCTCGGGGATAAAACCCCTGCGCTTTTGTTTAACAATATTTACGGACATCACCATGCGCAGGTGGCTCTGAATGTCATCGGCTCGTGGCCGAATCACGCGATGATGCTCGGCATGCCGAAAGATACGCCTGTAAAAGAACAATTCTTTGAGTTTGCCAAACGGTACGATGCATTTCCGGTGCCGGTCAAACGGGAAGAAACCGCGCCGTTTCATGAAAATGAAATAACGGAAGATATCAATCTTTTTGACATCCTTCCGCTATTCAGAATCAACCAGGGGGACGGCGGCTACTATTTGGATAAAGCGTGTGTCATTTCCCGCGATCTTGAAGATCCGGACAATTTCGGCAAGCAGAATGTCGGCATTTACAGAATGCAGGTAAAGGGAAAAGACCGCCTCGGCATTCAGCCCGTGCCTCAGCATGATATTGCGATTCATCTTCGCCAAGCTGAAGAACGCGGCGTGAATCTTCCCGTTACGATCGCGCTCGGCTGTGAGCCGGTGATTACGACAGCTGCGTCAACTCCGCTGTTATACGATCAATCCGAGTATGAAATGGCCGGCGCGATTCAAGGGGAGCCCTACAGAATCGTCAAATCTAAATTGTCTGATTTAGACATCCCTTGGGGCGCTGAAGTCGTTCTGGAAGGAGAGATCCTTGCGGGAGAACGGGAATACGAAGGACCTTTCGGTGAGTTCACGGGCCATTATTCAGGCGGCCGCAGCATGCCGGTGATCAAAATCAAACGGGTATATCATAGAAACAATCCGATTTTTGAACATTTATACTTAGGCATGCCGTGGACGGAGTGCGATTATATGATCGGCATTAATACGTGCGTGCCGCTTTACCAGCAGCTCAAGGAAGCTTATCCGAACGAAATTGTCGCCGTGAACGCGATGTATACGCACGGGCTGATCGCCATTATTTCCACGAAAACGCGCTACGGCGGCTTTGCCAAGGCGGTCGGCATGCGCGCTCTGACCACGCCGCACGGACTCGGCTACTGCAAAATGGTCATTGTCGTGGATGAGGATGTCGATCCGTTTAACCTCCCGCAAGTCATGTGGGCGCTCTCAACGAAAATGCATCCGAAACACGATGCAGTCATCATTCCTGACCTGTCCGTCCTTCCGCTTGACCCGGGGTCTGATCCGGCAGGGATGACACACAAAATGATTCTTGACGCGACAACGCCTGTCGCGCCGGAAACAAGAGGCCATTATTCTCAGCCGCTTGATTCTCCGCTGACAACGAAAGAGTGGGAACAAAAACTGATGGACTTAATGAATCAATAAGAAAGGATGAGATTGCAATGAAAACATGCCCGCGCTGTGAATCGAAAAAAGGAGAAACTGTCAGCCAATCGCCGGTCAAAGGCGCTTGGGAAATATACCAATGCCAAACCTGCTTTTTCACATGGAGATCCTGTGAACCGGAAAGCATCACGAATCCGGCGGCATTCAACCCGGCATTTAAAATTGATCCGAAAGAAACGGAGACGGCCGCACATGTTCCCGCTGTTCCGGAAAGAAAAGCGTAATGCTGACGGAGCAGCTGCCGGAGGCGCTTTACACGCTTTTAGACGGGACGGAGCTTGAAAAAAAGCAGCACGACGCATTTGTGCTCCAATCCGTGACAAAAGAAGGCCGTCCGCACGCGGCCATGATCAGCGCCGGTGAAATCGTGGCCGTGAGCAGAACGAATCTCCGGCTTGCCTTATGGAAAAACACGACGACCGTAAGCAGCCTGCTGCATTCGGGACAAGCGCTTTTCATCGCCTGGCACGGCGGAGCCGCATATTACGTCACATTGGAATGTGAGGCGCTTCCGCCGCTGAAAGAGGCGAAACACGAGCGGGAACGGTTCAGCTGCCGCGTGATCACCGTCAAGGAAGATCGGGCGAAATACGCGGATCTGACATCCGGACCGGCCATCCAGCTACACGAACCGGAAGATGTCTTGAAGAGATGGAGAGAAACACTTGAGGAGTTAAAACGATAGACGCATAAAAAAAGCCTGCGGACGATTCCGCAGGCTTTTCTTTTATTGTACGCCTTTCATCGCCCGTTTAATGACGGGAGACAGAAGAATCAAAATAATACCGAGAATGATCGAAACAAGACCGATTGAGCCGAAGTAGGCCGCTTCAGAAATCTTATCAAACAAACCGACTACTTTTGCGTTCAGGGCTTGACCGCAGGCGTTTGTTAAAAACCACATGCTCATCGTCTGCGCTGAGAAAGCGGCAGGCGCAAGTTTTGTTGTGACGGATAAACCGACCGGTGAAAGGCAAAGCTCACCAAGCACAACCAAAAGGAAGCTGAGCACAAGCCAAAGCGGGCTCACAAGCTCGCCGCTTCCGCCCATAACCGGAAGCACCATGACTAAAAATGATAATCCGGCAAGGATAATGCCGATCGCGAATTTAATCGGTGTTGAAGGCTGGCGTTTGCCGAGCTTCATCCAGATCCAGGCGAACACCGGCGCGAAAATAACGATGAATAACGGGTTCAGAGACTGGAACCATGAAGACTCAAGATGCATGCCCGCAAAGGAAAGTCTCGTGCGCTGATCCGCATATAAAGCAAGAATCGTCGCGCCCTGCTCCTGAATCGCCCAGAACATTGCCGCTGCAACAAACAGCGGAACATAAGCCGCAAGCCGTGATTTTTCCGTTTTCGTCGCTTTTTTGCTTGTGAACATCACGATAAAGTAAATAACCGGAATGACAATGCCGAGGATACTGACGGTGTCAATCACACGCTGGATCGTCAGCCAGCCGGTTTGGATCAGAACGATAATAACGGCTGCTGCGATGACCACTCCGATTCCCGTGCCGATCACTGATGATTTAGAAATCGGATTCGGTACATTGGAGCCTGCTTTGCCGAGGTATTTCTTTCTCGTAAGAGCGAAAACAATCAGTCCGAGGAACATACCGGCCGCGGCGCATCCGAAGCCTAAGTGGTAGTTGTACTTCTGTCCGAGTGTTCCGACAATTAGCGGCGCAAGCAATCCGCCGAGGTTGATGCCCATGTAAAAGATGCTGAAACCTGAGTCGCGGCGCTCGTCTTCCTTCGTATATAAATCTCCGACAACGCTGGATACGTTTGGTTTAAGCAGGCCGGTTCCGATAATGATCAGAGCCATGCTGGTAAAAAACGCCGCCGTGCTGCCAGGGAAGGCAAGAGCGATGTGCCCGAACATAATTAAAATTCCGCCGTAAAATACGGTGTTTGCCGTGCCGAATACCCGGTCGGCCAGCCATCCGCCGATGACGCTCGACATGTATACGAGAGACCCGTATATGGACATGATGGCAACTGCGGTCGTTTTATCAAAGCCGAGACCGCCATGAGCGACTTCCGTGTATAAATAGTAAAGCAATATGGCTCTCATACCATAGTAGGAGAAACGCTCCCAAAATTCGGTGAAAAACAGTGTGAACAAGCCGCGGGGATGACCGAAAAAGCCTCGTTGCGGCACAGTTTCTGTTATAGAGTCCTTATCAATAGATGCCACCTGAGCCAACCCTTTCTTAAAAAAGTGTATTACAAAAATCATATTCTTATATAATACTTGTGTCAATATAATTTATACTGAATTCAAAAAATTCCAGAATGAAAAGATATTAAAACGTTGAATATAGACGAATCTTCCTAATTCCAATGACTTATTTTGTTATATTATCTGACGAAACTATCTTTATAAACTTTTTTAATAAAATTTAAAGTATGTACAGGCGGAGCGGGATATGGCGGAATAAGATGACAATAAGAGAGGAAGGAGGAGATTATCACTTGCCGAATCGTATATTGGATATTACGGATTGCGGTGTGGCGGCAGACGGAAAAACCGACGTGACGGGCGCCATCAACCAATGCTTGGCCAGAGCCGTAAGCGAAGGCTGTCATACGGTGTTTTTTCCGCCCGGAACGTATAAAATCAACGGCACGCTTGGCGGGGACAGCAGCCAGCCGTTTCGGAACGCCGGGATTAACGTGCCGAGCCATCTCACCATCGTTTTAGATCCGGAATGCACGATTAAAGTGGCGCCGAACAGCTCCTGGGGCTACTCGGCTTTCTATATAGGCAGGCGTGAAAATGTCACCATCACCGGCGGCCGGATTATCGGGGAACGGGATGAACACACGTATACCAATGTCCCTTTGCGGTCGACCCATGAATGGGGGTTTGGAATCTGTATTGAAGGCAGCAGCAATGTGCTGATCGAAAATGTGAAGATTTCCGATTTTACGGGAGACGGCATTATTGTCAGCCCGCTCGGGTTAAAAACAAACAGTGATTACGAAACTTCAGAACAGGTGACCATCCGCCGCTGTGAGATCAGGCAATCGAGGCGGAACAACATTTCAATCACCGGCTGCAATACCGTTACGGTGGAAGAATGTGTAATTGAAGACGCCGGGCAAGGGAACGGAACGGCTCCGAAATTCGGAATCGATATTGAATCGTACGGAGAAGGCGATATTGATTATGAAGAAGCTCTTCATATTACGGTCCGCAACAACTTCTTTTCCGGAAACGCCGCAAGCTCAGTCACCAACTTTAACGGATATAATGTGTTAATTGAAGGAAATCATTCCGATAACACAATCAGCTACGGGTATGGGGCACATACCGTCATTTCGGGGAATGTTTTCTTTCGGTCAGACGGCGGCTCAAGGACCGCAGTCGCCGGACAAGGTGTGTCACAAGGACAGGACAGCAGCAATGCCGTCATTTCCAACAATCTGATTACCGGTTTTTCCACCGGAATAGATGTAAGGGGAAAAAGCGTCCTCGTCACCCATAACAAAATCAATCAATTTGAAAATACGGGCATTTCCGTCTATCAGGCAGAAGATGTGACCGTTGACGGCAATGTCATTGAAAACGGACGTTCCGAAACGAGACGAAGCACGGGGATGCGGGCGACGCTGTCGGAAAACGCCGTCTTTATGAATAACACTCTGAATCAGGTGACAGACGGAATCAGCATGTCAGCCGGCAATATCACCGTAAAACAGAATGTGCTGAAATCATTCAGCCGGGGCATATGGGTCACAGGCGGAAATGCCGTTATTGAAGGAAATACGCTCATTCCGAATGCGTATCAGGGCGCCGCGGAGTCCTATGCCGTATCTGTGACAAATGACGCCAGGGCTGTCATCAAGGGAAATCTCTTCAAAAGCTACAAAAACTATCCCATTTTCAGTTCAACATCCTCTGGAACCTCTGTCATCAGCAACCGCTTTGAATCATCACCGCTTATCGTTACCGTGTATCTGAACTCAGGCACGCATGAAGTCATAGACAATACGCTCACGATCAACCGAACGGCGGGCAGCCCGATCGGCATCTATCTGAACGGAGCCTCCAATTCCCTCGTTTCGGGCAATACCATCAACAACCTTTCCGCCGTTTCTGCTTCCGCCATCCAAACCAATTCCTCCGCAAGTACTAAAATCATCGGCAACCGCATTATCAAAGGCGTCATTGTGAAACACACGACAGATACGGAAAGCGGAAATATCGTCATCTGAAAACAATCTGCGCCGGAAACATAAAAAGAACACATGAACTCCGAAAGAAGGAGGGATGTGTTCTTTTTTGACACAATACAGCCGTGCGCCTGTCAGGCATCTTTTTTACCTGATTTATATAAAACGATCATTTCTCTGATTAAAAAGAGGGCGAATAAAAACAGCATCAGCCATTCTGAGAAGGTGGTCAATTTAAAAGCGGACAGGTTGTTTTGGACCGCTCCATAGAAACTGAAACCTTGCAGCATATCCATCGTCACTGAAATGATCAGACAGGCAGCAAGCAAAAAAAATGAAACCCCCAATATTTTCATGCGCATCACTCTCCCTTTTTATCCTTTTCGATTACGCAGAACTTATACAGACTTTCCGCCGTGCATAATCTTTTGCCGTACAGGAAGAATATGAAAAAAACGAGGAAAGGTTTTTTGCGATATGCCGCCATTTTTTAAGCAGAAGAAACAAAAAAAAGCCGATCAAAAAGACCGTGACAATGAAGGCAGAAAAGAAGCGGACAGCCAGCCGGACAAAGAGCGGGATGAGCCGATCTCCCTCAGCTTAAAGCAAAATATGAAGAAGCTGTCTGAGAGGTTCGGCAACAGTGCCGATGTCGTCATCCGCCGGCTGAAAATCGGAAAAGAAGAGCTTCCGGCCGCAATTGTGTATATCGCCGGTTTGGTAGACGAACAGCTCGTCAGCCAATCCCTTCTGGAGGATTTAATCGACATCCCGTCCGTTCAGCCGGAACAAGCGGTCTGCCTGATATACGATAAAACGCTTGCGATCGGCGGGGTGAAAGAGGAAGAAAAATGGAAAAGTCTTTATGCCGGGCTGGTGGCGGGCAGCACGCTCATTTTTGTCGACGGGGCTGACAAGGCGCTGATCGCCAGCACGGAAGGGGGAGAGCACCGGTCCATTCAAGAGCCGAGCACCCAGGTCTCTTTCCGCGGCCCGCGGCAGGGATTCACTGAATCTCTGCAAACCAATATTTCCATGATCCGCAGGTATGTAAAAACGCCTGATGTATGGGTTGAAAAAATGGAGATCGGACACGAAACGAATACGGATGTCGCGCTGATGTATATTAACGGAATTTGCGATAAAAAGCTGATTAAGGAAGTCCGCAAGCGGCTGAAGCACATTGACATCGACAGCATTCTGGAATCCGGCTACATTGAACAGCTCATTGAAGACGCGCCGTTTTCTGTGTTTCCCACCGTATATCATACAGAGCGGCCGGACGTTGTGGCGGGGAATCTGCTGGAAGGACGATTTGCGATTATCGTGGACGGAACGCCGTTCGTTCTCCTCGCGCCGGCCTTATTTATTCAATTTTTTCAATCCGTTGAGGATTATTATTCACGATTTGATATCGCCACTAGCATCAGGGTGCTGCGGGTTTTGATCTTCTTCATTTCACTGGTGGCGCCGGGGATTTATGTGGCGGCGACGACCTTTCACCAGGAAATGATTCCGACCCAGCTGCTGATTGTCATCGCGGCCCAGCGGGAGACGGTGCCGTTCCCGGCCGTGATTGAAGCGCTGACGATGGAAGTGGCCTTTGAGATTCTCAGGGAGGCGGGTGTCCGGCTTCCGAGAGTTGTCGGCTCCGCCGTTTCCATCGTCGGAGCGCTTGTCATCGGCCAGGCCGCCGTGCAGGCCGGCATCGTCTCCCCGGCCATGGTTATCGTCGTCGCGCTGACGGCGATTGCCAGCTTTGCGACCCCGGCTTTTGACATGGCGATATCTGCGCGGCTGATCCGGTTTCTCTTTATTCTGTCAGCGGCGGTTATGGGATTTTACGGACTGATTCTGGGCATTATCATGATGTTTGTCCATCTGTGCGGCCTGCGTTCATTCGGATTTCCGTATATGTCCCCGCTCGCTCCTTTAACCCCGGGCGGACTGAAGGATTCCCTCCTCCGCGCCCCGTTATGGGCGGATGAAAAAAGGCCGGGACTGCTCGTGCAGGAAAACAACAGGCGCCAAGGGGAACATCAAAGACCGAAACCGGAGACATCCAGAGGAATGGTTAATAAAGATCTAGAAGAGGGCGACGGTAATGAAAAGACGTAAATGGATGCTTATCCTTTGTACGATGGTTTCCCTTATGTTTGTATCCGGATGCTGGGATAAAAGGGAGCTGACCGATTTGGCGGTGATCTCCGCCATCGGTATTGACCGGACCGAAACGGGAAAATATGTCCTTCATTTTCAAATTATCAATCCGGGAAATGTGGCCGGCGGCCTGCAGGGCGGCGGAGCGGGAGACCGGCCTCCGGTTTCCGTCTATTCGGTGTCCGGAGACAATATGACGGAAGCTTTGAGAAAAGGCTCGATGAAAGTGTCCAGAAGGCTCTATTTTGCCCATACGAATCTCGTGGTGTTCAGTGAAAAGCTGGCGAAAGAGGAAGGGCTCAGTTTTATTCTGGACAATCTTGACCGCGACACCGAATTCAGGACGACCGCAACCGTTGTGATCGCGCATAATTGCAAGGCTGAAGACATTATTAAAGTGCTGACGCCGATTGATAAAATCCCTTCCAATAAAGTAAACAAGACGCTCAGCTTCACGCAGGAACAATACGGCAGAGTCATTAAAACCAGCCTTCAGGACGTTCTGATTGATCTCGCTTCTCCGACCGGGTCGCCGTTTATTCCTGGTTATGAAATGCACGGAGACGATAAAGCCGGTCCTACGATGGAAAATACGCAGACGACTGAACCGAAAGCAGTGCTGTCAGCGGACGGACTGGCGGTGTTCAAAAAGGATGGGAGGCTGGATTACTGGATTGAGGATGACGACAGTGTGGGGGCTGTATGGCTGCTCAATAGGATCAAACATACGTTCATCAATGCGGATTGGAAGAACGTGAAGCATGCAATCAGTCTGCAGGTCACCCGCCAGAATACAAAGGTGACGGCCACTTTTCCGAACGGAAAACCGTATATTCACGTGCATGCTCAGGTCGAGGGGCTGGTGGACGCTGTCAGATACCCTTTCCATCTGTCTGATCCGCAAGTGCTGATGACGATGCAAAAGGCGCTCAGCGTGCAGCTTGAGAAAGATATCACCAAATCGATTGAAGATATAAAAGCCCATAAGAATGACTTCGTCGGCTTCGGAGACCTGATCTATCGGAAGCATCCGGACAAATGGAAAAAGTTCAAAGGGAAGTGGGATGAAGAATATTTCCCCAATCTCCCCGTAGATGTCAAAACGGAAGTCATTATCAGAAGAACGGGCTTGCGGAATAATCCTCTCTCAGACAAGCTTGAGCATGATTGATTTGAGGAGAAAGGAGCGAAGCGTATGGAAAATGCGAAAATCGGCACGCGTCAGCTGTTTATTATGATCATTTTGTTTGAATTGGGCAGTTCGTTATTGATCCCGCCGGGAACGATGGCCGGGCGGGATGCGTGGCTGTCCGTGCTTCTCGGGTGCGTTATCGGTCTCGGGCTTTTCTACGTTTATCAGGCGCTGTATCAATTTTTTCCTGAGTCTTCTCCGAGAGATTACATGAACGAACTGATCGGCAGACATCTGAGCTGGGCTGTCTCCCTTCTTTATATTCTCTATTTTGCTTATATCGCGGCCCGCGTATTGCGGGATTTTGGCGAAATGCTTGTCACCTTCGCCTACCAGGACACGCCGCTTTTAATTGTGAATGCCATGCTGATGATCGCCGCGATATTTGCGGTCAGAAAGGGAATTGAAGTGATAGCGAGAGCCGGCGAGCTGCTGTTTGGCATTATGTATTTCCTGACAGCCGTCGGGCTGATCCTCATTATCAGCTCAGGCACGATAAACCTCAGATTTCTCCAGCCCGTTTTAGCGGAGGGTGCAGGAACGGTCATTTATTCCGTGTTTAAACAGACGATGTTCATCCCATTCGGTGAATTAATCGTGTTTGTCATGATTTTCCCTTATTTAAAAGATCGGAAAAAGGTGAAGAAAACCGGATTTCTGGCGATTATCATCAGCGGGCTGTTTTTGGCGATGTCAGTGGCGATTAATATTTGTGTGCTGGACGTCAACTTAATGCTCCGCTCTCAATTTCCGCTGCTGAGCACCATACAGACAATTAAAGTGGAAGAGTTTTTAGACCGGCTGGATGTCTTTTTCATGCTCGTGCTCGTCATCGGCGGTTTTTTCAAAGTCAGCCTTTTTACATATGCGGTTGTCGTGGGCGTGTCCACGCTGTTTAAAGAAAAAAATCCGTCCCAGCTGGCCTTCCCGGTCGGATTGGGGGTGCTGATTCTCTCCATCAGCATCGCAAGCAATTTTTCGGAACACATGAATGAAGGCTTAAACATTGTGCCGATCTATATTCATCTTCCGTTTCAAGTGCTGTTCCCCGTTTTGCTGCTTATCATTGCCGTTATTAAGAAAAAGGTCAAAGGGACCGTCTATACAGTTTCGAAGAAATAACCCGGCCGGTGCGCCGGGTTTTTTTAAATATCATGATTTTTGTCTTAATGCATTGACAAACTTGCCTGACAATTGTACATTTTGATTTATTCTTATAAAATTACTAGGAAATATAGGTTTAGTGGTGTTAATATTTTCCGAACCGTATTTCAGAATAGAAGGAGATCCATCATGACAAAGAAAAAAGAAATCAAACTCGGTGTGTTTCTCGCGGGCACCGGCCATCATGTCGCTTCTTGGAGACATCCTCAGGCACCGGCGGACGCGAGCATGAATTTGGATTATTTCAAAGAACTGGCGAAAACGGCTGAGCGGGGGAAATTGGACATGCTGTTTTTGGCGGACAGTTTATCAATAGACGGCAAATCACATCCGAATGTGCTGACGCGCTTTGAGCCGTTTACGCTGCTGTCGGCGCTCGCTCAGGTCACATCCCGCATCGGTCTGACGGCGACCGCATCTACCACATACAGCGAACCGTTCCATATCGCGAGACAATTTGCATCGCTTGATCATCTTTCCAACGGCCGCGCGGGCTGGAATGTCGTCACATCTTCGATTGAATCGACCGCGCTTAATTTCAGCGGCGAAAAGCATCTTGAGCACCATCTCAGATATCAGCGCGCGGAAGAATTCGTTGAAGTCGTCAAAGGATTATGGGATTCGTGGGAGGAAGACGCCTTTATCCGTGACAAAGAATCAGGAGCATTTTTCGATAAAGACAAAATGCATGAATTGAACCATAAAGGAACATATTTCTCCGTGAGAGGGCCGTTAAATGTCGCCCGCACACCTCAAGGGCGCCCGGTCATTATTCAGGCCGGATCATCAGGAGACGGAAAAGCGCTGGCCGCCAAAACGGCGGAGGTCATTTTCACCGCGCAAAATCATTTGGAGTCCGCGCAGGAATTCTATCAATCTATTAAAGAACAAGCGGCTTCTTTCGGCCGTGATCCTGAAAAAATCGCGATCATGCCGGGGATTTTTCCCGTTATCGCCGATACCGAAGAAGAAGCGCAGGCAAAATATGAAGAGCTCCAAGACCTCATCATTCCGTCTGTCGGCCTGAACATTCTGCAAAACTATCTGGGCGGCGTCGACCTTTCCGCCTGCCCGCTTGACGGCCCGCTGCCTGAATTGGATGCGGATGCGTCGAATGCCGTTAAAAGCCGGTTCAAGCTCGTTCAGGAGATGGCCAAACGCGATAACATGACCATCCGCGAACTTTACAAATATGTGGCGGGTTCAAGAGGCCATCATATCTTTGTCGGAACGCCAGAACAGCTTGCCGATAAGATGGAAGAATGGGTCGGAAAACAAGCTTGTGACGGTTTTAACATCATGCCGCCGCTTTTGCCTGAAGGTCTCACTCTTTTTGTAGACAAAGTGATTCCGATTTTACAAGAACGGGGCGTGTTCAGAAAAGAGTATGAAGGAACGACGCTCAGAGAACATTTCGGACTGGAAAAACCGGCAAACCGATATGCCGGCTAAAGGAGGGCTCATCATGTCAAGACAATACCGGCTCGCAACGGAGGCAGACGCTGATGAGCTGCTTTCACTGACACTGCGGGCGTATGAACCGATCCGCAAGCTCGGCATCAACTTTGCCGCTGCCACGGCGGATAAGGAACTCGTTTTAAATAACATACAAAAAAACGCCTGTTACGTTTTGGAAGAAGACGGACGGATTCTGGCGACGATTTCTCTGCGGATGCCGTGGGGGCCGAATCCCGGGCTGTACGGTGTCCCTCATATTTGGTGGTTCGCCGTCGATCCTGAAACCGGAAAGAAAGGGACGGGCTCGGACATGCTGGAGTGGCTGGAGAATACAGTGCTCCGCGATACATTAAAAGCGCCTTTCGTGTCACTGGGCACAGCGGACAAGCATCCGTGGCTGATCGGCATGTACGAGCGGAAAGGCTACGTCCGTGCAGGCGAAAAGGATTTAGGAAAAGGGCACATCACCATTTATTTAAAAAAACAATTGCAGGATTAACATTTTAATAGGAAAAGGCGGGATTTCAATGAAGAAGAAAACATGGGCTTTGCTGCTGTCTGCCGCGCTTTTGGCGGTTTTATCAGCATGCGGAAACGGAAAAGAAAGCGAAGGCGGCGATAACGTACTGCATGTAGGCGCCACCGGACAAAGCTATCCGTTCGCATATAAAGAAAACGGCAAGCTGACCGGCTTTGACGTGGATGTCATGGAAGCCGTCGCGAAAAAAATCAACATGAAACTGGACTGGAAGCTGCTTGAATTCAGCGGTCTGATGGGAGAGCTCCAGACCGGCAAACTCGATACCATCTCTAACCAGGTCGCTGTCACGGACGAACGCAAGAAAACGTATAACTTCACAGAACCGTATTCGTATGCGGGCACTCAAATCGTCGTCAAAAACGATAACAAAGACATCAAATCAGTCAACGATCTAAAAGGAAAAACAGTGGCGGCCGTTCTGGGCTCAAACCACGCGAAAAACCTTGAGAGCAAGGACCCGGATAAAAAAATCAACATTAAAACGTATGAAACACAAGAAGGCACGCTGAAAGACGTGGCTTACGGACGGGTTGACGCTTATGTAAACAGCCGCAGCGTCCTGATCGCCCAGATCAAAAAGACCGGTCTGCCTCTGAAATTAGCAGGAGACCCGATTGTCTATGAAAAAGTCGCTTTCCCGTTTGCGAAAGATGCGGCTCACGATAAAATCCGCAAAAAAGTAAATAAAGCCATTGAAGACCTGCGAAAAGACGGCACGCTGAAAAAGCTGTCTGAAAAGTACTTTAACGAAGATATCACAACGGAAGCAAAGCATTAAGAAACGGCGGTGAAAATCGAGAATGAACAGCATTGATTGGGGATTTATGTTTTCAGCTTTTCCCGCGTTAATCGAAGCCTTGCCGATCACATTACTAATGGCCGTCGCGGCCATGGTATTTGCCGTGATCGGCGGCCTTATATTAGCGCTTATCACAAAAAATCGTGTTCCTGTGCTTCACCAGCTGTCAAAGGTGTATATTTCATTTTTCCGGGGCGTGCCGACGCTCGTGCAGCTTTTCTTAATTTATTACGGCCTGCCTCAGCTCTTTCCCGGAATGAGCAAGATGACGGCGTTAACTGCGGCGATTATCGGGTTAAGCCTGAAAAATGCCGCCTACTTGGCTGAAATCTTCCGCGCGGCGCTCAACTCAGTCGATGAGGGGCAGCTTGAAGCCTGTCTGTCTGTCGGAATGACAAAATCCCAGGCGTACAGACGGATCATTTTCCCGCAAGCCGTCAGAAACGCGCTTCCCGCGACGGGAAATACATTTATCGGCCTGTTAAAAGAAACATCGCTCGCCTTTACATTAGGAGTGATGGAAATGTTCGCCCAAGGAAAAATGTACGCATCAGGCAACCTCAAATATTTTGAGACGTATTTAGCCGTCGCGGTCATGTACTGGATTCTTACGATTATTTACAGTGTGCTGCAGGATCTGCTCGAACGGGCGATCAGCAAGCCTTATCGCACATAGGAGGAGGCTCAGGATGATACAAGTCAGACATATTCGAAAAGCATTTAAAGACCTTACCGTACTTGACGGGATCGATCTTGAGATCAAAAGCGGCGAAGTCACGGCCATCATCGGCCCGTCAGGCTCGGGAAAATCAACGCTCCTCCGCTGTTTGAATCTGCTGGAGCGCCCGGATGACGGCATCATTGAAATCGGTGATGCAAAACTGAATGCAGCGTCCTATTCGCGCAAAGACGTTCATAAGCTTCGCCAGCAGACGGCGATGGTGTTTCAGAATTACAACCTGTTCAAAAACAAAACCGCCCTGCAAAATGTGACAGAGGCGCTGATCACCGCGCAAAAGAAACCGAAAAAAGAAGCGGAACAGATCGGTATGGATCTGCTGCGGCAAGTCGGTTTAGAACACAAAGCGGACAGCTACCCGATTACGATGTCAGGCGGACAGCAGCAGCGGATCGGGATTGCGCGCGCCTTGGCCGTTGATCCTCACGCGATTTTACTGGATGAACCGACTTCGGCCCTTGACCCTGAGCTTGTAGCCGGGGTGCTCCAAGTCATCAAATCAATTGCCGAAAAACAGACAACCATGATCATTGTCACGCATGAGATGGCTTTTGCTCGTGAAGTGGCCGACAAGGTCATATTTATGGCGGACGGACGCATCATCGAACAGGGAACGCCGGAAGAGCTGTTTGACAATCCGCAGAACGAACGGACGAAAAAATTCATTAAGCAAGTGGGAGAGCCCGCCGAACTTGTCTAGAAGGGAAGAAGAAGAAATGGCAAATGAAACGTATGAATCATTAAACAAACGTTTAATCAATATCCGCCGCGACCTTCATGAACACCCTGAGCTGTCAGGCGAGGAATACGAAACGACGAATAAAATCCGCCGCTGGCTGGAGGAAGAAGGAATCACGGTTCTTGATGTGCCGAAACTTCAAACCGGAGTGATCGCTGAAATCAAAGGAGACAAAAGCGGCCCCGTCATCGCCGTCAGAGCGGACATCGACGCATTGCCGATCGAAGAGAAAACAAACCTTCCGTTTGCTTCGCGAAACAGCGGCGTGATGCACGCCTGCGGCCATGATTTCCATACGGCATCTATTCTCGGCACGGCTTTCTTATTAAATGAGAGAAAGCATGAGCTGAAAGGAACGGTGCGGTTTATTTTTCAGCCCGCGGAAGAAATCGCCGCCGGAGCAAGACAGGTCATTGAAGCCGGCGCGCTTGACGGTGTATCGGCGATATTCGGCATGCATAACAAACCTGACCTCCCCGTCGGCACGGTCGGTCTGAAAGAAGGCCCGCTGATGGCGAGTGTCGACCGCTTTGAAATCACTGTTAAAGGAAAAGGCGGCCACGCCGGAATCCCCGACAACAGCATTGATCCGATTCAGGCGGCAGGACAGATCATCGGCGGCCTGCAATCGGTTGTCAGCAGAAATATCAGCTCGCTTCACAATGCCGTCGTCAGCATCACAAGAGTTCAAGGCGGCAGCTCTTGGAATGTCATCCCGGACCATGTTGAAATGGAAGGTACCGTCCGGACGTTTCAAAAAGAAGCGCGGGCCGCTGTTCCGAAACATATGAAGCGGGTTGCCGAAGGAATCGCGGCAGGGTTCGGGGCAGAGGCCGAATTCCGCTGGTACCCTTACCTTCCGTCAGTGATGAACGACGCCCGTTTCATTCAGGCGGCGGAACAAACGGCTGAAGATCTCGGGCTTCAAACCGTTCGGGCAGAACAGTCGCCCGGCGGCGAAGACTTCGCGTTATATCAAGAAAAAATCCCCGGCTTTTTCGTCTGGATGGGAACAAACGGAACAGAAGAATGGCACCATCCCGCCTTCACACTCGACGAAAAAGCGCTCCCGGCAGCGGCTGAGTTTTTCGCCCGGCTGGCCGTCAACGTATTGGAGCAGACGGATTGAATACGGAAAATCTGACGGCCGGGCTTGCTCAGGCCGTCATGTCGTCTGTGCCGGAAACATCCGCTGAAGCGATGAAAGAAGCGCGCAAAGGACTGCTTGATTTTACAGCGGCAGCCTTTGCGGGGAGACGGGATAAAGGGGTTGAGAAGCTGGTAAAACTGGCCGAAGAAGAAGGCGGGGTGCCGATAGCGCCGCTTATCGGCAGAAATCAAAAAACCACGCCGTCCCAATCCGCGCTCATTAATGGATTCATCGCACATGCGCTTGATTTTGACGATGTTCATTCTGATGTAAGAGGACATCCGAGCGCAGTCATCCTTCCGGCTTTGATTGCAGCCGCATCAGCCGGCCGGATAGACAAGAGCCGTTTTCTCGGTGCTTATGTGACGGGGATCGAAGTGATGGCGCGGCTCGGCGAGTCAGCTGGAAGGCATCATTACGAGAAAGGCTGGCACAATACAGGAACGTTAGGTGCCATTGCGGCCGCGTGCGCCGTCGGATTCGCAGAGAATCTGAATCAAACCCAATTGCAGAAAGCAATCGGGTTTGCGGCTGCCCGTTCCGGAGGCATGAGAGTGCAATTCGGGACAGAAATGAAGCCGCTCCACGCCGGACTGGCCGCTCAAGCCGGATTGTTCGCCGTAAAGCTTGCAAAGGCCGGTTTCGGCGGCTCAGTTCATGCGCTCGACGGGGAGAAAGGTTTTTTCGGACTGTACGGCGATCTTGAACGGGCAGAAACCCTGCTTGTAAACGGGTGGGGAAAACCTTGGCGGATCGTGAGCCCGGGACTTTGGTTTAAGGTTTATCCGTTTTGCTCGGCGGCTCATCATGCGGCGGACGCCATTCTCAAGCTGAAGGCCGAACATGGTCTCACTTTCGGCCAAACGGAACGGATCGACGTGATTTATCCGCCGGGCGGTGACGCCGCATTGACAGAACGGCGCCCGAAAACAGGCGAAGCGGGACGGTTCAGCGTAGAATATGTGATCACCTTAGCTTTGCACGGTAAGGATTTTTCAGTTGAACATTTCACATCCGAGCCGATTCCGGAATCCTTTCAAAAAGGATTTGAGCGGATTCACCGCAGCTGCGATGAACAAATTCAGCCGGCTGAAAACGCCGTTCCGAAGGGCCGTTTTACAATTGTACGGGTTACGGCTTCCGGCGGTCATGTCTATGAAACACGTATCGACTGTCCGAAGGGAGCGCCGGGAAACGGCCTTTCTGAAAAAGACATTGAAGACAAACTCCGGCTCGCTTTGCCGGGGGAAGAGGAAAAGGCGGCAGAATTGATCAAAGCAGCCGGACAATCAAATATTGACCGTTATTTACAGCTGATATAAATAAAAAGAGCGGGGGGATGCAGCCCTCGCTCTTTTTACGTTCACTTCTATTGAATAGGGGGATATAGGGTGCGCCCCTGTCTGCGCTGGCAGGGGCGCGGTATCAGGAAACGGCCGTGCCGTTTTCTTTTACCGTGAAACCTCCTCTTGATAAGCGGATGTTGATATCCGAAACTTTGGCAATTTGTTCGTCGTGCGTAACCATGATGACGCATTTGCCGTCTTTATGCGCCAAGTCCTGAAAGAGCCGGACGATTTCCTTTGACGTATCCTCGTCGAGATTTCCCGTCGGCTCGTCCGCGCAAATCAAATCCGTGTCACAGCAGAAAGCCCGCGCAATTGAAACGCGCTGCTGCTGTCCGCCGCTTAATGTCAGCACCCGCTGACGGGCCTGCTGTTCGGTGAAGCCGACTTTTTTCAGCATGCTGAGCGCGAACGCATCTTTGTTGTTCTCCTTAGAGCCGGTGATCTCCATCGCCGTTGTGACATTCTGGAGCGCCGTCATATACGGGATCAGATGATAAGATTGAAAGACGATAGAGACATATTGATTTCTGAATTTGGTTAATCCGATTTTGGAGATGTCTTCTCCGTTATAAAGGATGCTTCCCTCTTTAGGTGTGTCAAGGCCGCCCGCCAGAGACAGAAACGTTGTTTTTCCCGTTCCGGAGGCGCCGACAATTGTATAAAACTTCCCTTTTTCAAAGCTGATCGTTATATCCTGAAACAGCGGCTGTGATTTGTCTTGGTACCAGTAGCCGGTCTGTTGAAAGGTTAATAGGCTCATTATGCTGCCTCCTCTTATTCCTGCTTGGTCAGGATCGTTTTAGGGTGAAGCCGCATGACTGATACAGACGGCAGTAATGTGGCAATGACGGCAATTGCGACGCCGATTCCGCTAAGAATCAGAAGGTCATTCAGCGAGACGTTTACCTGCATTGTACTGATGACATCCGCGCCGGATGAATGCTGACCGAACATGCCGCCTCCCCGCAGCATTTCTCCTCCGCCCCAGCCGCTTGTTTGCTGCGAATCACCGGCTGAGCTGACCTGCTGGGAAAGAAGCTGATTTCCGAGCTGATTCGCCACAAGGCTGCCCGTGACGGATGCGATCCCGATGGCGATAACCGCGACAACCAGAATTTCCGTTAAGAATTGTCCGATGAGCTTCCAGCGCTTTTCGCCGATCGCCATCAAGACACCCATTTCATACTTACGTTCCCTGATCGACATCATCACGATCAACCCAAGAATGACCGCGCCCGCGATGGATACAAGGTATACCACGTTTTTAGAAAATGACGTGACATTTTCAATCGGGCCGACCATTTGCTGATACACCTGATCATTTGTCGTCAGCGCGTAGGTTTTATCATCTACAGATGTTTTTTTCGCAGCCGCAACGAATGAGTCAATATATTTGGCATCATCCATATAATAAACGGCTGAGCTGATTTTGTTTTTGTTATCAGACCCTTTTAACGCCGCCGCGGCGGTGTAAGGCGTATAGATTTTATTGTCAGGATTTAAGAATGAAAAATGCTGTGCCTGATCGTCTCCTGATGATGTTGTTTTATAGATTCCCACAATTTTAAGCTTCGTTTTCACAGAATCATCCGCTGCTGAAGAAACGGTAATGGAGCCGCCGACCTTCAGCTTGTTTTGATCTGCCAGCGTTTCATTAATCACGGCGACTTTTGCGTCCGCATCTGTTTTTGTGATGGCGCGTCCGTCAGTGATTTTTGAGCTCCCGTCCGTGAAATCATCAAGCAATGCCGTAGAGAGCACGCCTTCGATCGAGATATCCGCTGAAATCATCTGTCTTCCGCCGCCTTGAAAACGGCCGGCGCCGGAACTGTTATCGGCTGATTCGCCTGAGCTTTTTATCGCATCAAAGCTTTCTGCATTTGCTGACGCTGTCGTGAGGAAGTTGTAATTTTTAACATGCTGTAAAGATGTAAGCTTCTTGGCATCTGAGACGGAAATCGGTGTTGATTCAAACGTCCTCTTTTCACCGTCTTTTTGCTGCTGCGCCATTTGCTTTTGGCGGTCAGCCTGGAGTGTGACGCTCCCGCCGAGCTGCTGCCTTGCCAGTTCGCTTGATTTCTTTGCCGCTGACTGGATCGCAAGACCGGACAGGACAAAAATGCAAATCACTGAAAACACAACCAGCTGCAAAAATGTTTTTCCCTTTTTTGCCTTCATGCTCCAAAAGGCTCTTTTTATAAAGTTCATGTCTGTTCCTCCGTATGGATGTCAGATCTTGTAAAACCGGCCTTCTTTAGCACCGGCCATCCGATATGTATATAGTAGGAGAAATGTATGAAAAAAATATGAACAAACTATTTCCGGGTGATGAAATAAAAACTAACATTTGTGAAACCCGAAAACATCCGGGTAAAATGGTGCTATTATAAGAAAAAGCGTCAAGATAAGCGGAGGAACAAATGAAGATATTAATGATAGAAGATAATATAAGCGTATGCACCATGACGGAAATGTTCTTTTTTAAAGAAGGGTTTGAAGCCGAATTTGTCCATGACGGAGTGGAAGGCTATCAGCGGTTCACGGAAGAGGACTGGGATTTGGTCATTCTGGACATTATGCTCCCATCCATGGACGGAGTGACGATCTGCCGGAAAATAAGAGAGACGAGCAGTGTGCCGATTATTATGCTGACCGCCAAGGACACGGAGTCTGATCAGGTGATCGGGTTTGAAATGGGGGCCGACGACTATGTCACTAAGCCGTTCAGCCCGCTGACACTGGTAGCGCGGATTAAAGCGGTGATCAGAAGATACCGGGCGACGGGGCAGGCCGTAAAAAGCGACGACTTGATCGAAACGGCGTGTTTTTCAATCAATAAGAAGACGCGGGAAGTGTTTCTGCACGGAAAACCTGTCGAGAATCTGACGCCGAAGGAATTCGATCTGCTCTTTTATCTCGCACAAAACCCGCGCCAGGTCTTTTCGAGAGAGCAGCTGCTTGAGCAGGTGTGGGGCTATCAATTTTACGGCGATGAACGTACGGTTGATGTTCATATTAAACGGCTGCGCAAAAAACTGTCCAGTGACGAAAAACCGTTTTTATACACGGTGTGGGGGGTAGGATACAAATTTGATGAGGATTAAATACTTATATCAGCTGCTGTTAAGCCATGTCAGCATTTTGATTTTGGCCTTTTTCATCATCATTTCCCTGTTTTCGCACTTTGTGAAAGATTTTGCGTATCAAAATAAAGTGGATGAGCTGTCATCTTACGCCCAGCAGATCACAAGTGAGCTGAACGGCCGCGATCTTGATCTGCGCCGCCTGTATCCGTATCAGGACATGTTAAAAACGCGCGAGACCAGGTTTATTATTTTTGATGAACATCAGCAGCCTTACTTTTTTCCTGACGATATGCCGCCGCGCGAGAAGCTGAAAAGTAAAGAGTGGCACATGCTGAAGCAAGGGAAAACCGTTCAGATCAGAGCGGAGATGAACCGTTTTAATACGGAAGGCTTAGAAGTATCGCTTGTCGCAAAACCGCTTTTTATCAACGATCAATTTAAAGGAGCGGTGCTGCTCGTGTCTCCCGTCAGAGGGGTCGAGCAGATGATCAGCCAGGTCAACCGCTATATGATTTACGCGATCATCAGCACCCTTATCATCACGATTCTGCTGAGCTGGCTTTTATCTAAATTTCACGTCAAGCGGATTCAGACATTGCGGGATGCGACCGGAAAAGTGGCATCCGGTGATTACGATATTTCTCTTAAAAACAGCGGCGGCGATGAAATCGGCATGCTGGCGTCCGATTTCAACATCATGGCCAAAAATCTGAAGCAATCGAGAGAGCAGATTGACCGCCTTGAAAAACGGAGGCGCCAATTTATCGCCGATGTCTCCCATGAGCTGAGAACGCCTTTGACGACCATTAACGGACTTGTGGAGGGGCTTAACAGCAACACCATCCCGGAAAAAGATAAAGAGAAATGCTTCTCGCTGATCAGCGAAGAAACGAAGCGGATGCTCAGGCTCGTGAAAGAAAACCTGGATTATGAAAAAATCAGATCCCAGCAAATCAAACTGGACAAGCTCAGCCTGCCGCTCATCGAGGTGTTTGAAATTATTAAAGAGCATCTCAATCAGCAGGCGGAGGAAAAACAAAATCAGCTGCGTATTCAAGTGGAGGACGGCGTCAAAGTGTTCGCCGATTATGACAGGCTGATCCAGATTCTCGTCAACATCACGAAAAACAGTATTCAATTTACGCAAAAGGGAGACATCACGCTGCGCGGGTATGAAGGCTATAAAGAAACGGTGATTGAAATCGAAGACACCGGGATCGGTATCTCCAAAGAAGAAATTGAGCATATATGGGAGCGGTTTTATAAGGCGGACGTGTCCCGGAGGAATACGGCATACGGCGAATACGGACTCGGCCTGTCCATCGTCAGGCAGCTCGTCGAAATGCACAAGGGTACGATAGATATTGACAGCGAAAAAGGAAAAGGCACGACCTTTACAATCCGCCTTCCGCTGAATACGAAAAATGAATAATCTTGAAACCGGCGGTCCCGTCTGGCCGCCGTCTGTTTTAACTCCACTCGGAAAATTGCGCTCTGCCGAAACAAAGTTTGCGTGTTTTTCGGGATGGAAAGAGACGGAAACGTGATAAAATAACTGGTAAACAGGTCTTGGATGGGGAGGGTGAAGGAATGAAGAGCGGGTTAATTCCTTCTTCAGCAGTCGGGCAGAAAATTAACGAGTGGTATCGATACATCAGAACATTCAGCGTGCCGGATGCGGAGATCTTGAAAGCCGAGATCAAACAAGAGCTTGACCGTATGGAGCCTGATTCAAACTTAGTGCTTTATTATTCCCTCATGGAATTTCGCCATCAGCTGATGCTGGACTACTTGGAGCCGCTGGAAAAACTGAAGATAGAAGACCAGCCGACCCTGTCGGAAATTCTTGATAACATTGATAACAGCCAGGCCGGCCTCAAAGGGCTTCTCGATTATTATGTCAACTTTTTCAAAGGCATGTTTGAATTTGATAAAAGAGAATTTATCTCAGCGATTACATATTATAAACAAGCTGAGAAAAAACTGGCCTTCGTATCGGACCACGTGGAACGGGCGGAGTTTTATTTTAAAGTGGCCGAAGCTTATTATCATATGAAACAAACGTATTTTTCTTTGATACATATAAAAAACGCTTATGAAATTTACGTAGAGCAGGACACATATAACGTCCGGATCATTCAATGCCATTTTGTATTCGGCGTCAATTTAATGGATGAAAGGCGCTTTGAACAGGCGGCCAAACATTTTCAGCACGCTCTGCAAATGGCCGAAAAAGAACAAAAAGCGCAGCTTGTCGGGAGGGCGCTGTATAACCTCGGACTGTGCTACTACAATCAGGACCGCATCGGTGAAGCGATTCCGTACTTTGAACGGGCGGTCGATACATTTGAATCACAAAGAATCGTCAATTCTCTTCCTCAAGCATATTTTCTAATCACACTCATTTACTTTAAACTCGGAAAAAAAGAAAAAGCGTCGGAATATCACAAGCGGGGATATGAATATGCTAAAGAAACAGACGATCCCGTTTACACGGTAAAATTCGAATGGCTGCAGGCTCTGTATCAGGCGAAACCGGATGAGGAAACAATCAGCGCGTGTTTCCGTTACCTGGAAGATAAAAATTTATACGCCGATATAGAGGATTTAGCACTAGAAGCAGCTAAATATTACTATGAACAAAATTGCTTTAAAATTTCTTCTGACTATTTTCTGAAAGTCGAAGAGGCAAGGAAACAAATACAAAGGAGTGAGGGTTTGTATGAAATTGAAATCTAAATGGTTTGTTATTTGTTTAGCAGCCGCCGCGATTTTTACAGTGACAGGTGCAGGCCAGACAGATCAGGCTGAATTCCATGTAGCTGAAAGAGGAATGACGTGAGAAGAAAATAACCTGAACAAAGGAAAAGACTGCCTGGGAATATTCCCGGCAGTCTTTTTTTTTGCGCGGCCGGGCTCGGACAGCGGCGGAAAACAAAAGAAAACGCCGCAGGTCAAAACCCGCAGCGTCCTCATATAGACGGAGTGATGCTTAGAAACCGCCAACGAAGGCAGTACCAACAATAATCAACAGGATAAATAAAACAACGATCAAAGCGAAAGAGCTGACTCCTGAATATCCTGACATGAGCTTCACCTCCATATTGTCTATACCATACAATATGTAAAAGAAGCTGCTTTGTAAGGGATATTAGTGGACAAGAGAAAAAAGAGGCGGTGTCCTATGAGAGTAAGACTCCGGCGAAAAATTCGTCATACAGCGCCCGCACCGCGTGTTTTTCCTGTTCTTCTTTCACTCCGAACATCATGCTGACTTCCGAGGACCCTTGATTGATCATCTCGATGTTGACGCCGGCTTCCGACAGTGCTTTGGATGCCCTGGCGGTTGTGCCGACATTATGGCGCATCGCTTCCCCGACGACCATAATCAGCGCCAGATTGTGCCTGACTGTGACTTCATCTGCTTGAAGCTCCTGCTTCAGACGGGTGACGAGCCTGTGTTCCAGTTCTGAGTCCATCTGATTGTGCCGAAGGATGATTGTGATGTCGTCAATGCCGGATGGAACGTGTTCATACGTCAATCCTTCTTCCTCCAAAATGTGAAGGGCTTTGCGGCCGAAACCGATTTCCCGGTTCATTAAATATTTGCTTATGTAAATGCTGCAAAAGCCCGTGTCGCTTGCGATGCCGATGACTGGCCCGTTCGTATTGTCACGGCTGCTGACGACGCGTGTTCCTTTCGCATCCGGATTATTCGTATTCTTAATCTGAACGGGGATGCCGGCCCGAAATGCGGGAATCAGCGCTTCATCATGAAAAACGGAAAATCCGGCATAGGAGAGCTCACGCATTTCCCGATACGTCAGTTCGTTAATTTCTTTCGGATGCCGCACGATTGACGGGTTGACGGAATAGACGGCGTCCACATCAGTAAAGTTTTCGTACAGGTCAGCTTTTAAGCCGTTGGCGAGAATGGAGCCGGTAATATCAGAACCGCTCCGGGAAAACGTCACAATCTCATGCTCCTTCGTGTAACCGAAAAATCCCGGAAAAATGATCAAGCCTTCCCGGTTTCTCAGGCGGTACAAATGATCATAAGACTCAGGGAGCACCTGCGCGCTTCCGGGTTCATTCGTCACAAACAGCCCCGCTTCTTTCGGACTTACGTATTCCGCTTTCACGCCCTGGCGCCGGAAGTAGGCTGCGATCAGCTTCGCGTTGTTGTCCTCGCCGCTCGCCTTCACCGCATCCATATATTGTTCGGGATTGGTTTTACAGCTGTTTAAGAGAGCGAATAGGTCACTGCGGATTCTTTCTATAATAGAGAAATCCAGGTTCAGCTCACGCGCGATGGCGGCGTACCGCTCAATGACCGTTTCGGCAAGCCCGGGCGCTGCACCTTTTTGTAAATAATGCTCCGCACAGCGGATTAACAGATCCGTCACCTTTGTATCGTCCGAGAAGCGTTTTCCCGGTGCCGATACGACGACGGCTTTCCGCGCGGGATCAGCCGTCACGATTTGAAACACTTTCTCAAGCTGGGCTCCTGACGCAAGAGAGCTGCCTCCGAATTTTACAACTTTCATGATTTACATCCCCTAATATTTAAATTTTCTCACAAATTTAATTTTTATTATCTCTCTTTCAAACATGTAAATCAAGGATTTTTTCTACGTGGGGAGAACATTTGTATTTTCATGGAGGAATTTTGCCGCTGTTTGTCAGATTTGTTTCCCTCAAGCGTGTCATCATGTGCAAAAAATGATAAGCAGCCAAATGAAGGTTATAGAAAATCCTGCAAATTCTTGATAGACTGATTGTAAGACAATTTAGTGTACGGCCCGCGGATGACCGCTTTTGAAAGCAAAACTGTATTGACTGCGCTTGGAAAGATGATAAGATTATAATTGTCGTTGATAATGATAATCATTACGAGTGGGATATATGGGAGTTGTTTGGCAATCAGTCATACCGTTTGTGATGGGTGCAGGGAGGCAGCATGAAGCTACGTTACTTACTTTTGCTACTGGCGGTTTTGGCGTGTACTTCTATATTTATCGGTGTAGAAGATTTGTCGCCGCTGGATATTTTTCATTTAAATAAAGAACAGGCAGGTACATTATTTGACAGCCGGCTGCCGCGTTTGGTGAGCATTATCATCGCCGGCATGAGCCTGAGCATCTGCGGATTAATCATGCAGCAGATCAGCCGGAATAAATTTGTATCGCCGACGACTGCGGGAACGATGGACTGGGCAAGGCTCGGAATTTTGATTTCATTAATGCTTTTTACGTCAGCGAGTCCGCTTGTGAAAATGTCTATCGCTTTCGTTTTCGCGTTGGCGGGAAATTTCCTTTTCATGAAAATCCTCGAGAGAATCAAGTTCAATGATGCGATTTTTATTCCTCTCGTCGGTTTAATGCTTGGGAACATCGTCAGCTCAATCGCCACGTTTATCGCATATAAATACGATCTGATCCAAAACCTGTCATCTTGGCTGCAGGGAGATTTTTCACTGGTCGTCAAAGGCCGGTATGAGCTTTTATATCTGAGTATCCCGCTGGTGATCATCGCTTATGTGTATGCGGATAAATTTACGGTGGCGGGAATGGGAGAGAGCTTTTCCGTCAATCTCGGCCTGAAATACAAACGCGTCGTCAATATCGGTCTGATTATCGTGTCGCTCATCGCTTCACTGGTGATCCTGACCGTCGGGATGCTGCCGTTTCTCGGTTTGATCATTCCCAATATGGTGTCGATTTACAAAGGGGACAACCTGAGGAGCAGCTTGCCTCACACCGCTCTGCTGGGCGCTGTTTTTGTGCTGTTTTGCGACATTTTGGGAAGGGTGATCATCTTCCCGTATGAAATTTCCATCGGCCTGATGGTCGGTGTTATCGGCAGCGGCATCTTCCTGTATATGCTGTTAAGGAGAAAAGCATATGAGTCATAATAAAAAAATTACGCTGCTGGCAGCGCTCGCCATGATATGTATCGGATTCTTCCTGTTCTACGGACTGGGCAATTGGGAATACTCCCTGCCGAGACGATGCTTCAAAGTGCTTGCCATGATGCTCACCGGAGGAGCGATCGCGTTTTCAACGGTCATCTTCCAGACGATTACAAATAACCGCATACTGACACCGGGCATTTTAGGCCTCGATTCCCTGTATATGCTCATTCAGACCGTCATCGTGTTCCTGTTCGGTTCAATGAATATCGTCATGATGAACAAAAATCTTAATTTCGTCATCTCCGTCGGGCTGATGGTGCTCTTGTCACTCGTTTTGTATCAGCTCATGTTTAAAGGCGAGGGGCGGAACGTGTTTTTTCTTCTGCTTGTCGGCGTCGTGTTCGGCACGCTGTTCAACAGTCTGTCATCCTTTATGCAGATGCTGATTGATCCGAATGAGTTCCAGGTTGTTCAGGACAAAATGTTTGCCAGCTTTAACAATATCAACACCGATCTTTTATGGTTTGCCGGTGCTGTCTTTCTTCTGACGGGCATTTATGTCTGGCGGTTCACGCGGTTTTTTGACGTGCTGTCCCTCGGCAGAGAGCACGCCGTCAACCTTGGGATTGACTACGATAAGCTTGTGAAACAGATGCTCATTGTCGTCGCCATTCTTGTGTCTGTCTCTACGGCTCTTGTGGGGCCGATTATGTTTTTAGGACTGCTTGTCGTCAATCTGGCGAGAGAGTTTTTAAAAACCTACAGGCACACGTATTTAATCGCGGGTTCTGTCCTGATCAGCATCGTCGCGCTCGTCGGGGGCCAGTTCGTCGTGGAGAAAGTGTTCACGTTTTCCACGACGCTGAGCGTCATCATTAATTTTGCCGGCGGGATTTATTTTATCTATCTGCTGTTAAAGGAGAATAAATCATGGTAGAGGTCAAAAATGTAAGCAAACAATACGGAGGGAAAACCGTCCTTGAGAAAACGTCTCTATCCATTCAAAAGGGCAGGCTCACCTCATTTATCGGTCCGAACGGCGCGGGAAAAAGCACGCTGCTGTCTATCATGAGCCGGCTGATTAAGACGGATTCCGGGGAAATCACGGTCGACGGGCAAGAGATCGGGGCCTGTAAAAGCAACGATCTGGCGAAAAAAATCAGCATCTTGAAGCAGACGAACCAAATCAATATCAGACTGACAATTAAAGACCTGGTCAGCTTCGGCAGATTTCCG
Organism: Bacillus sp. IS1; assembly: GCF_032461585.1. Lineage (NCBI taxonomy): Bacteria > Bacillati > Bacillota > Bacilli > Caryophanales > Bacillaceae > Bacillus > Bacillus sp. IS1. Next base: position 40,945 of record NZ_JAWCWR010000006.1, read on the forward strand.
TATTCCCAAGGGAAACTGACGGATGAAGATTGGGTGCATATCAACCAGGCCCTCAGTTATATGAAGCTGGATGAATTAAAGGATAAATACCTCGATCAGCTCAGCGGAGGCCAGTGCCAGAGGGCATTTATCGCGATGATCATCGCTCAGGATACGGACTATATTTTTCTCGACGAGCCGCTGAACAATTTAGATATGAAGCATTCCGTTGAAATGATGAAGCTGTTGAAGCGGCTTGTGGAAGACTTCGGAAAAACGGTCGTCGTAGTGATTCACGATATCAACTTCGCATCCGTATATTCAGACCATATCGTCGCTCTGAAAAACGGCCGGATCGTCAAAGAAGGGCCGGCGGAGGAGATCATTGAAACCTCCGTGCTTGAAGATATTTATGATATGACCATCCCGATTCAAGAGATTGACAGTCAGCGGATCGGTGTGTACTTTTCTTAAAAACCAGATGAGGTGAAAATCATGAAAAAATTCGCATTGCTATTCATTGCGCTAGTTACGATTTTTGTTGTTTCTGCATGCGGAAACGGGGACAAAACATCAGGCAAATCAAAAGAAACAATCACAATCAAAGATGACCTGAACAAAGAAGGAGTCAAAGTGCCGAAGAATCCGAAAAAAGTCGTCGTATTCAACTTCGGAATGCTGGACACGATGGATGAACTCGGTTTACAGGATCACGTGGCGGGACTTCCGAAACAAAACCTTCCAAAATACTTATCTTCATATAAAAGTGATAAATACGCCAATACCGGCGGTTTAAAAGAACCGGATTTTGAAAAAGTCGCGGATATTGATCCGGATTTAATCATTATCGCCCACAGACAATCTGATTCTTATAAAGAGTTCTCAAAAATCGCGCCGACGATTTATCTTGATGATGACTATACAAACTACGTTGACAGATTCAAGCACAACACCGAAGTGATCGGCAAAATCTTTAACAAAGAAAATGAAGTGAAAGATAAGCTAGCGAAAATTGACAAATCTATTGCGGATCTGAAGAAAAAGACAAGCAGCACGGATAAAAACGGGTTAGTGGTGATGGCGAACGACGGCAAAATCAGCGCGTTCGGATCTAAATCAAGATACGGCTTCATTCATGATGTGTTCGGCGTCAAACCGGCTGACAAAAACATTGAAGCCTCACTGCACGGACAAAGCATTTCCTATGAATATATCGCCAAAACAAACCCTGATTACATGTTTGTCGTTGACCGCGGAACAGCGATCGGCACAAAATCTTCAACAAAACAAGTGGTTGAGAATGATTATGTAAAATCGGTGAAAGCCGTGAAAAACAACCATGTTGTCTACCTTGATTCAGCTACATGGTATTTATCAGGAGGCGGCCTGGAATCCATGGCGCAAATGGTGAAAGAAGTAAAAGACGGAATCGAGAAGTAAAAAAAGAACCCGGTCACATACGTGATCGGGTTCTTTTTGGTTTACCGCGTAACGGCCTGCTGCTGCTCGGGCTGACGCGGTTTTTTCTTCAATATAAAAGATAGGAGGAAGCCGGCCAGCGCGATGCAGGCGGCTACGACAAATGCCGCATTCATGCCGTGCAGGGCGGCGTTTGCCGGAGTTGACGCATTTGCGTGCGCGGCCTGGCTGCTCATCACGGAAACCAGCAGCGCCGTACCGATAGAACCGCCGACTTGGCGGACGGTATTGTTCATGGCTGTGCCGTGCGGAATTAAGTGGCGCGGCAGGGCGTTGATCCCCGCTGTCGTCACCGGCATCATAATCATGGCTGTTCCCAAAAGCCGCGCGGTATAAACGACGACAATCCAAATGAGAGACGTCGAGTCCGTCAGATTCATAAACGGCAGGGACGTGAGCAGGATGATGAAGAATCCGGTCATCGCAAGGCCTTTTCCGCCGATTTTGTCAAACACCCGGCCGATAAACGGAGACATCATCCCCATCACAATCGCGCCCGGCAAAAGCATTAATCCGGTATCAAACGCGGATACGCCCCGGACTTTTTGCGTGTAAAGCGGGAGAATGGTTTCCGTTCCGATCAGCAGCGCGAAGACAAGCGTTCCGAGCAGGGTGGTCAGGCTGAAAATCCCGAAAGAAAACACGCGGAATTCCAGCATCGGTTTTTTGAGCTTCATCTGTCTTGCGATAAAGAAAATCAGCGCGGCCGCTCCGACAAGCAGTGAAGTCAGCACTTCAGTACTGGTCCACCCTGATGAACCGGCGGTTGAGAAGCCGTAAAGCAGACCGCCGAATCCGAGGGTCGATAAGATCACAGATAAAATATCAATCTGTGTTTCTCGTAATGTCGTGACGTTTTTCATCAGAATAATCGCTAAAAGCAAATCGATGACTGCGATCGGGAAGATAATATAAAACAAAGACCGCCAAGAGAATGCTTCGACCGCCCATCCGGAAAGCGTCGGGCCGATCGCCGGCGCGAACGAAATAACCAAGCCGACCATACCCATGGCGCGGCCGCGCTTTTCCATCGGGAAAATCGTGAGAAATACCGTCTGCATGAGAGGCAGCATAATTCCGGCGCCGGCCGCCTGAATAATCCGGGCCGTTAAGAGCACCGGAAAGTTCGGGGCGAATGCGCCGACAATGGTGCCCGCCGTGAAAATACTCATGGCGGAAATCAAGAGGGTGCGGCTTGTGAATTTCTCTATTAAAAATGCGGTAATCGGAATCAAAATCCCGTTCGTCAGCATAAACGACGTTGTCAGCCATTGCGCTTTGTTGGCGTCTATATTGAAGTCATTCATAATGTGCGGCAGCGCCGTGATAAGCAGTGTCTGGTTCAAAATGGCGACGAACGCACCCGCCAAAAGAATCCCGACAATGACAGAGCGGTTGTATGGTGCAGTTTTAATACTCTTATTCAAGCTGATTCCTTCTTTCTTTATAGTTTGAGCAATGTTTTAACGGCTGCAAGCGGCTGGTGCAGCGGTCCGGCCTGCTCCAAATAACCGATGAGCGCTTTGATGAGAAAATCCCGCGGCTGTTTGTCCGCTGATTCTTTCTCCAGCATAGCCGCCGCGGAAGCGAGTCCTGCGGCGTCATATTTTTCCTCCGGAAGGGCTGAGACGGCTTCTTTCAGTTCCTTCAGGCTTTCAGCCAGCAATACGGTTTTGTCTTTCGGCTCAAATGAGGAAGCGGAGGCGATATAAAGGTCAATCATCTCCTGAGGCAAAGCGGTTTCGGTTGTCCTGTTTTCGACGATGAGATTGAGATGGCGGATGATAAACTCCGTGAGCGGCTCCAGGGCGAGCGGTTCTTTTTCCAGCTTAATCAGCGTGATGCATTCTCTCAGGAGCCCCTGCAGGACGATCACCAGCTCCCATACATAAGGAATAATGTCTTCGCCGTACGTCTGAATCAGTGAATCGCGATGCCAGCAGATAAAGGTGGAGCGGGCCCTGTGAATATGCCGTTTTACCCGCTCATTAATGGAAGAGGGGCTTCCGTACATCAGCATATTAAAAAACTGCTGATTGCGCCTGAAGCCTTCAAGCTCAGCCATCAGTTTTTTGGCAAACCGTTCCTCAGGGGAGAGGCTTGTTTCTTCATTCAGTAATGAAGCGGCGGCTACCATCTGTTTCTGGTTAAAGTCGAGCAGCTCCAGAAGCAGGTCTTCCTTTGATTCAAACAGCTTATATAAAGATGCTTTGGAGACTTTGCACTCCTCTGCGATCGCCTGCATCGAAACTGACGAAAAGCTTTTCCCGGAAAAAAGCTTTCTTGCCGCCAGCAGAATATCCGTTTTCTTATCATTCATAAGCCCAGATTCCTTCTTTCGTCACAATAGAAAACCCATCGGTTCACAGAAAACCAATGAGTATATGATGAAAATATTAACAAAAATTTTTACATAGTGTCAACGCTTTTGTTTGAGAAATAGAAAAAACCTGCCGGAGTGTTCCGGCAGGCTGATCCGCTTATTTATCCGTCTTAAACCCTTGTTTTTCAAGCATTTCACGAATGTGAGGATAATAAAGCTGCTTATAGTAGGAGGTGATGCCTTGTGACCAGTTTCTCGTTTCCTGTCCGTCGGTGCGTTTTTTCATGTATTCGGACATCTGCTTGTCATAGGCCTCGATATGTGTTCTTACATCTTCTTCTTGATACGTTTCATGATGCAGAACGGCTGCTTGCGGCAGACGCGGTTTTTTCGCGGAGCGGTCTGCCGGATGGCCGATGACGAGACCGGAAACCGGGAAAACGTATTTCGGAAGTTTCAGCAATTCAATGAGTTCGTCCGGCTTGCCGCGCACGGCGCCGATCGGCACAGTGCCGAGTCCCATTGATTCAGCCGCAGCCGTTGCCGTACCCAGCGCAATCCCGACATCTACGGCTCCGACTAAGACGGACTCTAAACCGTTCGTGATCTCAAGCGGTGTATCATTATATTCTTCAAGCGCAATTTTGGCGCGGTTAAAATCAGCGCAGAATAAAAGGAAAACCGGCGCTTGGTCAATCCACGGCTGGCCGCCAGCCAATTCGGATATTTTTTTCTTCCGTTCCTTATCTTTCACCGCAATAACGGTAAATTGCTGGCCGTTAATGGAAGTCGGCGCTGCTTGAGCGGCTTGGATGATAAGATCCAGCTGTTCATCCGATACGGGTTCATCTGTGTAGCTGCGGATGGAACGGTGGTCTGTTAATAATTGAAGGACTTCGTTCATGTCATTCATCCTTTCGTTACTCTGACAGTTCTGTGCGGACGACGTCAAGCGGCGCACTCAGCAGTTCTTTTGCTTTTGCCACAAATCCTTGGAAATGGTCAGTTGCGTTGTGGAATTTCATCGCTTCTTCATCTTTCCATTGCTCAAGCATGACGAATGTATTTTCCTCACCGACTTTTTCGAAAAGATCGTATTGCACATTTCCTTCTTCCGCGCGTGAATGCTGAACAAGTGATTGCGCTTCTCCTAAAAATTCCTCGCGTTTATCCGCTTTTACTTTCATGTAAGCCTGTAAGACGATCATTGTTATTCCTCCTGATTGGGTTAATTTGTTATAGTTCGAATATTATCGAACTAACTGTAACATGTTTCGCTGCGAATGGTAAAGGAAAAACCCTCACCGCCTAAATTGTCACCCGCCGCTTTTATGTGTTACATTTGACTCATGAACATTCCAAACCATCCTGAAACCGAACGCTTACAGCTGACAAAGGTTCTTCATGCTCTGAGTGATCCGCTCCGCTTAGAGCTGGTCAAACAATTGGCGGAAACAACAGAAAAAACGTGCGGAACCTGCGCTGATGTCCGGGTCGCTAAATCAACGCTGTCCCATCACTTCAAAGTGCTGCGGGAAGCGGGGATCGCCCAAGTGCGCATAGACGGGAAGCACCGTTATTATTCCCTGCGCAAAGATGATTTACAAGCGGCGTTTCCCGGCCTGCTGGAGGCGATTTTGCAGACAGAGCCGGACCGCTGGTAATAAGTCCCCGAATTCCGGGGGTTTTTTTATGCGCCGAAAACTGCCCGGTAAAGCCTGTAGACGCCTTCTTGAATATCGCTCTCCTTCAGGCGGGCGAATCCCAGAATGAGCTGCGGCTTATTTGAATCGCCTCCCGTTTTCAGACGGAACCGGCTCATCGCAAACAGATCGAGCTGTTCTGCATCCGCCCGTGCCAATATCTCTTTTTCTGAACGGGCGCAGTCAAACTCAGTGACAAAATGAAGCCCCGCATTGGCGCCCTTTACACTGATTCTTTTTCCGAATGTTTCTTCCAAAGCCGAAATGAGGCGTTCCCGCATGTTCTTATAATGCTGCTTCATCTTTTTAATATGTTTCTGATATTCACCTGATTCGATAAATTCTTTCAGCGCGAGCTGGGCAAGCGTGCTGCACGTATGCAGGTCATACGTTCTCTCTTTGAACGTCCGCAAAAGCCCGGGCGGCAGAACCATATAGCTGATGCGCAGACCTGGGAAAAGGGATTTTGAAAAGGTCCCCATGTAGATGACATTTTGAAACCGGTCAAGGCTTTGAAGCGCCGGTATCGTATCGGCGTCATATTTAAATTCACTGTCATAATCATCTTCAATGATGAAGCGGCCGTTCTGTTCGGCGGCCCAGTTTAAAAGCTGAATCCGCCGGGAAGCGGGCATGATCACGCCTGAGGGGAATTGATGGGAAGGCGTGGTGATCAATACAGAGGGCCGGCGTTTTTCGATTTCGTCCATGGACATGCCTTTTTCATCAAGGCTGATCGTCGCAACCTTTTTCCCGAGGTTTTGCAGCAGCCGGTACATCCTCATATATCCCGGGTTCTCCATGGCGTAGAGCGCGTCTTTTGGCAGCAGTTCAGTCAGCAGCTGCACCAGCAATTGCGTGCCCGCCCCGAGCACGATTTGTTCCGGGCGGCATGTAACGCCCCTTGTCAGGGAAATAAGCCGCGAAATTGTTTCACGGACTTCATATAAACCTTGCGGGTGGACGAGTTCTCCGAGTGTATGAAATGAACGGGCGGCTGCTTTATGCTCACAGCGGAACCAGCTTTTCAGGGGGAAATGCGCCGTATCCACGCTCATATGAGAAAACGAAATCCAGCCGCTTTTATCCGTCTCCCGCTCTTTCAAATCATCAGGCAATAGGAGCGAAGGCGCTTCTTCATGATAAACCGTATCAATTTCCTCCACGAAAAAGCCTTTTCTTTCGACTGCATATAAATAACCTTCCGAAAGCAGCTGCTGATAAGCTGAATTCACTGAATTCACGCTGACCTTCAGCGTCTCGGCAAGCTCCCGTTTAGACGGCACCTTTGTATGAGGCATCAGGCTGCGCTTCAAAACAGCCGCTTTTATGTGCTGATAGATCTGCTGATAGATATAATCCGCCGTTTCCGAATGATCAATGGAAATCGTCAGCATCCAGACCCTGCCCCTTTCTGATACCATGGATAAATTAATTTTGGTACTTTTCATCATACCAAAAAGAAGTCAGAATGATAAGAAAACAATGCAGGGGGATGGAATCTATGAGTCGAACAGCATCAACGGAAGTGACAACTGCCCAGTGGCAGCAAAAACGGGATCAATTCGTTTCCAAGGGGGTCGGCAACGGAAACCGCGGCATGGCGGTAAAAGGGGAAGGGGCGCTTTTGTACGATTTGGACGGCAGACGATTCATTGATTTTGCCGGAGCGATCGGAACGCTGAATGTCGGCCATTCCCATCCGAAAGTGGTGGAGGCCGTGAAGAAACAGGCGGAGGATCTGATTCACCCGGGATTTAACGTCATGATGTATCCGTCTTATATTGAGCTGGCCGAAAAACTTTGCGCCCTTGCGCCGGGAGATCATGCGAAAAAAGCGATTTTTCTCAATTCGGGAGCGGAAGCGGTGGAAAACGCCGTGAAAATCGCCAGAAAATATACGAAGCGCCAGGCTGTCGTGTCATTTACAAGAGGGTTCCACGGCCGCACGAACATGACGATGAGCATGACGAGCAAGGTGAAGCCTTATAAATTCGGTTTCGGCCCATTTGCCTCAGAGGTGTATCAGGCGCCGTTTCCTTACTATTATCAAAAGCCGGCCGGCATGAGCGACGAGCAGTATGACGACTTTATCATCAGCGCTTTTGAGGATTTCTTTATCGCCGCAGTTGCACCGGAAACCGTCGCCTGTGTCGTAATGGAGCCGGTTCAGGGAGAAGGCGGCTTCATCATTCCGTCAAAACGTTTCGTGCAGCACGTCGCCGCTTTTTGTAAAAAACACGGCATCGTTTTTGTAGCGGATGAGATTCAAACCGGTTTTGCCAGAACGGGAACGTATTTTGCGATTGAGCATTTCGGGGCCGTTCCGGATTTGATCACCGTATCCAAATCACTTGCGGCCGGATTGCCGCTGAGCGGCGTCATCGGCCGGGCGGAAATGCTTGATGCCGCCGCGCCGGGTGAACTCGGGGGCACATATGCGGGAAGCCCGCTCGGCTGTGCGGCTGCGCTTGCGGTCTTGGATATTATTGAAGAAGAAGGGCTGAATCAGCGTTCCGAGGAGATCGGCCGGATCATCGAGCATCAAGCGCTCGAGTGGAAAAAAGAGCATGCCTGCATCGGAGAAGTGCGCAGACTCGGTGCGATGGCGGCCATCGAAATTGTCAAAGATCCGGACACGCGGGAACCGGACAAAGCGAAAGCCGCGGCGATCGCTAAAACGGCGAACGAGAACGGACTGCTGCTGCTGACGGCCGGCATTAACGGCAACATTATCAGATTCCTGACGCCGCTTGTCGTGACGGATGAGCAGCTCAAAGAAGGCCTTTCCATTATCGAAGCAGCTCTGTGAGTTCAATTATTGGAATGCCGGCGGATGTGTCTGCTATCATGAAAGTGTGAGATACATCAACAAGCATTCAATGGCTTTACTATAGCAAAGAAAGGAATGTTCAATATGCCAGAACAATTAACAGTGTACAACCCGGCAACGGGAGAGGCGATCGAAAGCATCCCCCAGCAGACGGCCGAAGATGTTGAAAAAGCGATTGAACGTTCACATCAAGCGTTTCAATCATGGTCCAAAACATCAGCGGGAGAACGTGCCTCACTTTTGAGAAAATGGTATGAGCTGATTGTTGAAAATAAAGAAGAACTTGCGGAATTAATTACGAAAGAAAACGGCAAACCGTACGAAGAAGCGGTCGGAGAAGTTTTATACGGCGCCGGTTATATTGAATGGTTCGCCGAAGAAGCAAAACGGATTTACGGCAGAACCGTACCTGCGCCGACAACGGGCAAACGGATTGTCGTCACCCGTCAGGCGGTCGGCCCGGTAGCCGCGATCACGCCGTGGAATTTCCCGAATGCGATGATTACAAGAAAAGCCGCGCCCGCTTTGGCGGCAGGCTGTACGTTCATCATCAAACCGGCGGAGGATACGCCGCTTTCCGCTTACGCCCTTGCGCGTCTCGCATATGAAGCGGGAATTCCGAAGGACGTGCTGCAAGTGGTGATCGGTGACGGAGCCGAAATCGGAAACGTCTTCACCAGCAGCCCGAAAATCCGCAAAATTACTTTTACCGGCTCAACGCCTGTCGGCAAAATCCTGATGAAAAACAGCGCCGACACCGTAAAACATATGTCAATGGAGCTTGGCGGACATGCGCCGCTGATCGTGGATGAAGACGCTGATCTTGATCTGGCGGTAGCCCAAACAATGGCCTCTAAATTCAGAAACGCCGGCCAAACCTGCGTCTGTGCAAACCGGCTGATCGTACACGAATCCGTGAAAGACGAGTTTGCGAAAAAACTGAGTGAAGAAGCTGCGAAACTCAAAGTCGGAAACGGTCTTGAAAAAGGCGTAAACGTCGGCCCTGTCATCAACAAAAAAGGCTTCGATAAAATCGTCGGCCAAATTAATGACGCCGTGGAAAAAGGCGCAAAAGTGCTGACGGGCGGAACGTATGACCAAAACGATGAAAAAGGATGCTATTTCGTGACGCCGACCGTGCTGTCAAACGTAGATACATCCATGAACATCATGCATGAAGAAACATTCGGCCCGGTTGCGCCGATCGTTACGTTCTCAGATATTGATGAAGCGATCAAGCTTGCGAACGATACGCCGTTCGGGCTTGCGGCTTATTTCTTCACAGAAAACTACCGCCGCGGCATTTATATTTCTGAACAGCTTGAATACGGCATCATCGGCTGGAATGACGGCGGTCCGTCCGCGGTTCAAGCGCCGTTCGGAGGAATGAAAGAAAGCGGCATCGGCCGTGAAGGCGGTACGGAAGGCATTGAACCGTACCTGGAAACCAAATACATGTCTATCGGACTTTAATGAGCCCGAAAAGAAAGCCCCGCTTCTAAGCGGGGCTGTTTTTATTGAGCAGTCTGCCGGTGAATATCGCCGGCAGGCTTTTTTGATCTTGCGGGAATAATCGGTTCGATTCCAGACAAAATAACAGCAAATACGATTGAAAGAAGGTCGCCATCATGGATATATTACTGGCTCTTCTCCCGGCTTTATTTTGGGGGAGCATCGTGTTATTTAACGTCAAATTAGGCGGCGGGCCTTACAGCCAGACGCTGGGAACGACAATCGGGGCGCTCATCGTTTCGTTTGTGTTGTATCTGTTTGTCCACCCGGTGCTGTCTGGGCGCATTTTTATTGTCGGCATCATCTCGGGGCTGTTTTGGTCGCTCGGCCAAAGCAATCAGCTTAAAAGCATACAGCTGATGGGCGTTTCAAAAACGATGCCGATATCAACGGGAATGCAGCTCGTCTCGACTTCTTTGTTCGGTGTGATCGTATTCAAAGAATGGTCAACCCCGATTGCGATTACGCTGGGTATTCTCGCCCTTATTTTTATCATCGTCGGGATTGTGCTCACATCTTTAGAAGATAAAAAGGGGCGGGCGGACGGAGAACCGGGAAACTTAAAAAAAGGCATTGTCATCCTGCTGATCTCCACGCTCGGTTATTTGGTCTATGTCGTTGTGGCCCGGCTGTTCGGCGTATCCGGATGGTCAGCGCTTCTGCCGCAGGCGATCGGGATGGTCATCGGGGGACTGCTCCTGACGTACAAGCATAAACCGTTTAATAAGTACGCCCTCAAGAACATTCTGCCGGGAATCATCTGGGCGCTCGGGAATATGTTTCTGTTCATCTCACAGCCGCGCGTCGGAGTTGCGACAAGTTTTTCCCTTTCTCAAATGGGGATCGTCATCAGCACGCTCGGCGGAATCTTCATTCTCCGTGAGAGCAAAACGAAGCGTCAGCTGGTCGCCATTGCCATCGGGATTATCCTGATCATTGTAGCCGCGGTATTCTTAGGCGTTGCGAAATCAAATTCATAACATATGCAGGAGGTTTGAACATGTACACGGATTTAAAAGGAAAAGTCGTTGCCATTACGGGAGCTTCATCAGGATTAGGAAAAGCGATGGCGATCCGCTTCGGACAGGAGCAGGCGAAAGTCGTGGTTAACTACTATAGTAATGAAAAAGACGCCCAAACCGTTAAAGAAGAGATTCAAAAAGCGGGAGGCGAAGCGGTCATCGTTCAAGGAGACGTCACAAAAGAAGAAGATGTCAAAAACATCGTGCAGACCGCGGTGAAGGAATTCGGCACATTGGATGTCATGATCAATAACGCCGGCATGGAAAATCCGGTTCAGTCGCATGAAATGCCGCTCAAAGACTGGAACAAAGTCATCAATACCAATCTGACCGGCGCTTTCTTAGGAAGCCGCGAAGCCATTAAATATTACGTAGAGAATGATATTCAAGGAAACGTCATTAACATGTCTAGCGTACATGAAATGATTCCATGGCCTCTGTTTGTTCACTACGCGGCGAGTAAAGGCGGCATCAAATTGATGACGGAAACGCTGGCGCTTGAGTACGCGCCGAAGCGCATCCGTGTCAACAACATCGGGCCGGGAGCCATCAATACGCCGATCAACGCGGAAAAATTTGCAGATCCCGTTCAGAGAAAAGATGTGGAAAGCATGATTCCGATGGGATATATCGGTGAGCCTGAAGAAATCGCGGCTGTCGCCGTCTGGCTCGCGTCAAAGGAATCAAGCTACGTAACCGGCATTACGCTGTTTGCTGACGGCGGAATGACAAAATATCCGTCATTCCAGGCAGGACGCGGATAAGAAAAAAAGCGATCGCAGGCTCTTTAGAGCCGGATCGCTTTTTGCTTACGCGCGTTTTTTCTTTACAAGCGCCGCGATGGAAAGGATAATCGCCGCGGCTGACAGAACGATGGCCGCAATATCAAGCGCTGATACGCCGGATTTGCTTTCTTCGTTTGACTGTTCAGCTCCGTGCGCATCCGTCACGCTGGCCGATTTCGTGATTTTCGTAATTGAGTGGGGCGTGTCGGCTTTCTCATCACCCGTCCATTCTACAATGCTGCCGTCTTTGTAATATTGGTAAGCGTCCCAAGCGGCATCTCCGCTCTTTTCAGGATTTTTCGCAACGAACGTGAACTGCTGGAATTGGCCGGGCTGAATGCCGCCGTCCTTTGCTTCCCAAGTGACGGAGACCGCTTTGTCATCATGTTTGGATACGGATGTTTTCCAGCCCGGAATCGGCTGATACTGCTGAAATTCAACGCCGGCGGGCATTTTCAGCACGACTTTCGTTGTCGGCTCATTCTTTTCCACAGGCACTTTCATCGTGTACGTTTCCCAAGAACCGGCCGCGGATTCCGCGGGTTTGACTGAGACGTGGGCGCTTGCTGTCGCCGTAAAATCGACGAGTGACAGGGTCACGGCGGATATGAATAATAAAGCCTTTTTTTTCAACATGAGATACACTCCTTAGTTTGTCGTTGAGAATATTTGGTTGATTTCATTAAAATCGTTTGTCAGCCCGTGGACTTTGATCTTCCAGTTTCCCTTTTCGGTGATGGACAGGTTGGCGGCTTCGAATGTGCCTTCCTTCGTCTTCTTCAAATCAAAGGTGCTTTCATGCTGATTGCCGCTGAAGCCCGTCTGGTAAACAGTGACCGTAAATTGCTGAATGTCTTTTACCAAGCTGCCGTTGTGATCGGTGACAATGACTTGAAATTCATTTTTCCCCGGCTGGTTCGGCGTAATGTGCAAGGACAGGGTTTCCCCGTTTCCGATCGTTTCTGAGCCGTTAAAAGGCAATGGCGCAGGCGGCGGCGGGCTGGGCAGGCTTGTGAAGACGGCGGTTGTGAATAATACCGCGATGCCTAGTGCCCATTCGGCCTTTATCGTTGCGCTGATGCTCCTTTTTCTGCTGAACTTCGTCATCCATACGTGAACGGCGCCGAGCGCAAGCATGATGACAAACAGTCCGATTTTCAAAAGGAGCGTCTTACCGTAAGCGGTGTGAAAGAGTGAATCAAACGTGCGGATAATGAAAAATCCGTTCAGTACACCTGAAAATAACAGCACGCCGACAGAGGCGAACGCCCAAGGAGAAAACCGTCTGACCGTTTCCCAAGCGATGGTTTTATCGGGTTTTCTCCACTCTGATGAAAGAAGCAGCACAAGCGCGGCGATACCGCCCATCCATACAGACGCGGCCGATAAATGGAGAAAGTCCATTGCGATGCCGACCGCTTTTTCGTCGATAACCGCCGCGTGCCCGGCGAATGCTTTTGCCAAAAGCGAAGCGAAGAAGAACAACAGCGGCGCCGTCCAGTACGCAAATGACCGGAATGCTTTCTTCTTCAACAGCGGGATCATGGACAGGGCGAGCAGGATAAATAAGCTGATCTGGATCATCCAGACGTACCCGCCTGCCGTTTTCAGAAGCGTTTCTTTTACATAGTCCGGCTGAAACGCGGCGCTCCAAGCGCCGCCCGCGTTTTCTTTCGTCTGGATCGGGAGCTGGCAGATAAGCGCGAGCCCCGTTAAACATAAAGAAATCACGAGCAGCTTTACAGTTCGTTTTGCTTTTGATGAATCTTTATTATTTCTGTACCAAAACAGATGGAAAAAAGCCGTGCCGATAAACAGGGAGAGAGCGGTGTACAAAATACCGCGGTCGATGGCCGCTTCGGGATGAAGCGCCGCTTGCGATGATGTCTGCTCCTGAAGTTCTCCGCCGGCTTTTCCGATACTGAAAGGGATGACGCCGGATACCGGATGTCCGTCGGCCGATACCGCGTTCCATTCCGCTCTGTAAATATCATGCGGCAGGTTTTTTTTCAATGCCGCGGTCATGATGCGGGCATCATTTTTTTGAATCACCGTTTTGCCCGCGTCAACCCGTTCGCCGGATGAATTATAGACCTTAATGGAGTGGAAGCCTTCTTCAATCTGTTCATTAAACTCAATTTCAATCTGCTTCGGCGCTTGTTTTAATTCGCTGTTCTCACCCGGATTTGAGTTTGTGATGTAGGCGTGGGCGAAGCTTGTTTTCGGAATCAAAACAAGGAACAGCAAAAAGATGAGCCAGCGTTTGTTCTGTCTCATGGATGATGACACCGCCTTCCGGTTGGTTGTTGTTATGTCTTGCTGCAGGTGCATCCCTTCTGCCTGTCGTGTAAGATGATGTCCGCCGCCTCGTCAAAGGTGCAAATGACCCCGCCGAATCCTTTTTGAAACCGTTCTGCGTAATCAAGCGTTGAGAAGGGAATCGCCTGAGGCCGGCAGCAGTGAAGGTCAATATCGGCATGGACTAAAAAGTATGCGGAAGCTGCCGTCAGTGTCGTCTGGAGAAGAAAATCTTTACAAATGACGTGGGACACTTCTTCCTTTTTATCCTCATACCGCAAAATCGCGCAATGAATGCAGCACATCTGCTCAACGGCTTGTGAAACGGTAATAAGCTGAACAGAATACGAATGCTGAATCGGCCGCAGGCAATAGCCGCATTGATTGGCGCTTCGTTCTGAAGCGGGCGGGAGCGTAATGCCGCCGGGTGTCCTGATAATCCGGTTTGCATCCGCCAGCTGATTGACGTCTCTGTACACGGTCATCTCGGAGACGCCGAATCTCTCGCTTATGTCAGAGATTTTAAGCGCGCCCTCTTCTTTCAGCCATTCAAGCAAGGTTTGCTGTCTGTGAATCGGAAGCAATTCTGCATCCTCCTTTTTATGCGAATGAGTGATGAACCTCCCTCTAAGAGTAGATGTTTTCACAAATGCACACAAGAGCCTGATGATAAAATATGTGAAAAAATGTTGAACAATCACAAATGTAAAAGACGTAGTCAGACTCTGTTATAATAGAAGAGTTGAATGGAGGAATAAACATGAAAGAAACGACCTGCCCGAACTGCGGCAAGCCGATTACAGGCGACATGGTCAGATCATCCATGATCCCGTGCCAGTTTCAGTGCGGGCATTGCCATGTGAAATTGCGTGAATATAAAGTATCAGCTCCGATTATGGCTGCGGCCATTGCGATCACGGTGCTTTTGATTTATCTTGTGCAGATGGCCAGAACCGCCGTCATGCCGATGTTTCCGGCAGCGCGGTATGTGCCGGCCGCCATTTTCGCGCTCGTATGTGCGTATCCGGTGTTTATTGTCAGTGAGCGGCTCATTGCCAAACTCGTTGTCACAAAAGGACACATTATATACAGAAAGCGGTAAGACACCTTTGATGAGGTGTCTTTTTTTTGTTAAGGATTTGTCACAGTCTCTGTGCCAAACTCCTCTTTACTTTTCATTGAATGGGGATTGTAAGCGTTTTATGATGAAGACACAGGGGAGAGAGAAACCCCGTGTCTTATTTATTTTCATCTGAAGGCAAGCAAACAGGGAGGGAATGAACATGCAGCAAGAACAGCAAGCTGGCATGAAAGTGAAGATACAGCGGTTCGGCAGTTATTTAAGCGGTATGATCATGCCGAATATCGGCGCATTTATCGCATGGGGAATTATCACCGCGCTGTTTATTCCAGCGGGATGGTTTCCGAATCCGCAGCTGAATACATTGGTAAGCCCGATGATTACGTATCTACTGCCGCTTTTAATCGCATATACGGGCGGAAAAATGATTTACGATCACCGCGGGGGAGTCGTCGGAGCGACGGCCGCCATCGGAGTCATTGTCGGAGCGGACATTCCGATGTTCTTAGGGGCAATGATTATGGGGCCTTTGGGCGGTTATCTCATTAAACAATTAGACCGTGTGTTTAAAGATAAAGTCAGACAGGGTTTTGAAATGCTGATCAACAACTTCACGGCGGGAATTATCGGAGCTGTGCTGACGATTATCGCGTTTTATGCGATCGGCCCGGTCGTCCTGTCTCTTAACAAATTGCTGGCGGCGGGTGTGGAAGTCATTGTCCACGCGAATTTGCTGCCGATTGCAAGCGTTTTCGTAGAACCGGCGAAAGTCCTGTTCCTGAATAACGCGATCAACCACGGCATTTTAAGTCCGATCGGAATCGAGCAGGCCGCCAAAGCGGGTAAATCCATTCTGTTCTTAGTGGAAGCGAACCCCGGGCCGGGACTCGGTATTTTACTGGCATATATGTTCTTTGGGAAAGGCTCTTCAAGATCGACGGCTCCGGGAGCGGCGATCATTCATTTCTTCGGGGGGATTCATGAAATCTATTTCCCTTACATTTTAATGAAACCGATGCTGATTCTCGCGGCGATCGCCGGGGGAGCGAGCGGACTGCTTACATTCTCGATCTTTAACGCAGGTCTTGTCGCCGCATCATCTCCGGGAAGCATCATCGCCATTTTGGCGCTGACGCCGAAAGGAAGCTATCTCGGCGTGCTGGCGGGCGTCATCGTTGCCGCGGCCGTATCGTTTATCGTTTCGGCGCTTATTCTGAAATCGTCTAAAGCGGGTGAAGAAGATTTGACAGCCGCGGCGGAAAAAATGCAGGAAATGAAAGGCAGGAAAAGCGAAGCGGCGGCCGCGTTGGCAGACAAAGAGGAAGAGCCGGAAAACAGCGCCGCTGATATTTCCGCCGACCAAGTCAGCCGCATTATCTTCGCATGCGACGCGGGTATGGGATCGAGCGCAATGGGCGCCTCCATTTTAAGAAACAAAGTGAAAAAAGCAGACCTGGATATTGATGTGACAAATACGTCGATCAATAATCTGCCGAATGACGCGGATATCGTCATTACGCATAAGGACCTGACTGACCGCGCGAAAGCGAAGCTGCCGCAGGCGGTGCACATTTCGGTTGATAATTTCTTGAACAGTCCGAAATACGATGAACTGATTGAAAAGCTTAAAAACTAATCAAACAGAAAGAGGGATCTTCATCATGGAAGTATTGGCTAAAGCGAACATCAAACTGAACCAGACGGTGAACTCAAAAGAGGATGCCATCCGCCTCGCGGGACAGACATTGATTGATAACGGCTACGTGAAGAACGGCTATGTGGAAAAAATGTTCGAACGTGAAGAAACATCATCCACGTTTATGGGGAATTTCATCGCGATCCCGCACGGCACGGAAGATGCAAAGGATGAGGTGCTTCATTCAGGCATTTCCGTCATCCAGATTCCGGACGGTGTTGAATACGGTGAAGGCAATACGGCAAAGGTCGTTTTCGGTATCGCCGGAAAAAACAATGAACACTTAGACATCCTGTCAAACATCGCCATCATCTGCTCAGAGGAAGAAAACATCGAACGGCTGATCAGTGCAAAGACGGAAGAAGAACTGGCCGCTATTTTCAGCGAGGTGAACTGACATGATTGCCCTTCATTTCGGAGCGGGAAACATCGGGCGGGGCTTTATCGGCGCCCTGCTCCATCATTCCGGCTATGACGTAGTTTTCGCTGATGTGAATGAAACGATGGTCAGCCTTCTCAATGAAAAGAAGGAATATACCGTGGAGCTTGCCGACGGCGGCCGGCAGACCGAAATCATCGGCCCCGTTTCAGCCATCAATAGCGCGGTGCAAGAACAAGAGCTGTACAGGCTGATCAATGAAGCAGCGATCATTACGACGGCGGTGGGCCCGAACGTTCTCAGACTCATCGCCCCGTCCATCGCGGAAGGGCTGAAGCGCAGAACGTCCTCTGAGCCTCTCAATATCATTGCCTGTGAAAATATGATCGGCGGCAGCAGTTTTCTGAAAAAAGAAGTTTTCGGACATTTGACGGAAGCGGAGCGGGAACTCGTGAACCGGACGGTCGGCTTCCCGGATTCTGCGGTGGATCGGATTGTGCCGATTCAGCACCATGAAGATCCGCTGAAAGTATCCGTAGAACCGTTTTTTGAATGGGTCATAGACAGAACCGGCTTTGCCGGCGGCCAGCCGGTACTGGAAGGTGCGTTGTTTACGGATGATCTTACGCCTTTCATCGAGAGAAAGCTGTTTACCGTCAATACCGGCCATGCCGTTACGGCGTACGTCGGCTATCAGCGCGGATTAAAAACCGTCAAAGAGGCCATCGGCCATCCGGAAATCCGGCGTGTCGTGTACGATGCACTTTCAGAAACGGGCGAGTACTTGGTGAAAGCGTACGGCTTTAAGCAAGCCGAACACGAGCAGTACATGAAGAAAATCATCGGCCGCTTTGAAAATGAATACATCACGGATGATGTGACAAGAGTCGCCAGATCACCGCTTAGAAAACTCGGAGCGAATGACAGATTAGTAGGGCCGGCCAAAAAAATAAAAGAACCGAACGCGCTGGCAGAAGGCATCGCCGCCGCCCTGCGCTTTGACTATCAGGATGATCCGGAAGCGGTTGAGCTGCAAAAGCTTATCGCGGAAAAAGGCACGAGCGGCGTTCTTCAAGACATTTGCGGTATTCAGCCGCATGAGCCGCTGCACGGCATCGTGCTCAAAAAGCTCAATCAATAAAAATGAACCCGCGTCGGGGGACGCGGGTTTTTTCTTACGTTATAATGAGAGGGAAGGGAGGCTGCATGATGAATCAGAAGCTATTGCCACATCGTTTTCCGTTTCTTTTGATTGACGGCACGACGAACAGTGAAGCCGGAAAATGGGCGGCTGCTTACAAAAACATCAGTGAAAATGACTGGTTTATAACTGAATCCCAAAGAGAGATGCCATTTTCGCTCGTCGTTGAAGCAATGGCCCAAACGGCGGCTTGCGCGGGAATTACCGGCGGTGACGGCCTCGGTCTTTTATCCGCGGTGAAGAAAGCGGAAAGGTTAGGTGCCGCTTTGCCGGGAGACCGTCTGGATCTTTTTTTTGAGGTCACGCGAATCAGGCGCGGTTTTGTGTTCGGCCGGGCGAAAGCGTCCGTTGCCGGGAAGCCTGTGGCGGAAGCTGAGCTTAGCATATTTATCCAGTCATCGTAAAAAAAGCCGCCTCCAGCGGCGGCTTTCGGACAAGTCTGTTATTTTGTATCATAATCTCTTTCACTCTGTGAATTGTCCCTTTGGTCATGTTTGTGTTTTTCGTCATTGGCGTTCTCTTTCAGCTCTTCCAGCGGAATCGGATCGGTTAAATCATGATGTTCAGGATTTTCATTCGGTTTGTTCTTTTGTTTTCTTTCTTTCATCCTCCATCACCTCAGTATTTCTTTTCCTCAACGTTCTCCCCGCCAAACGCAGGAAGCGGTTTTTTGTTCCTGCGGGTCATATGTATTAAAATAGAGACGACTACATTATAAAAAGTGAGGTACATATATGCCGATACAAAGAGAAGACGCAGATATTAAACTGATCGCGATTGATATGGACGGAACCCTGCTCAATGACGAGCAGCTCATCCCGGAGGAAAACCGGCGGGCGATCAAGGAAGCGGAGGCGAAAGGAATTCACGTCGTCATCAGCACAGGACGCACGCTGATGACCTGCCGCGAACTGGCTGAGTCTCTCGAGCTGTCATCCTTTTTAATCACGGCAAACGGCAGCGAAATCTGGGATTCCAACTTTGAGCTGGTTGAGCGCAAGCTTCTTCATACCGATCATATTCAAAAATTATGGGATCTGCGGAATAAGCACAACACGAATTTCTGGGCCTCTACCGTCGATAGAGTGTGGAGAGGGGAATTCCCGGAAACGATTACGGATCATCAGTGGCTTAAGTTCGGATTCGAAATCGAGGATGACGAAGTGCGGAATGAGGTGCTGCAAGAGCTCAAGGAATACAAGGAGCTCGAGATCACAAACTCCAGTCCGATCAACATCGAAGTCAATGCCCTCGGTATCAACAAAGCGGCTGCGCTTGCGAAGGTATCGGAAAAACTCGGCTTCACGATGGAAAATGTGATGGCCATGGGTGACAGTCTGAATGACATTGCCATGATTGAAAAAGCGGGTGTCGGCGTCGCCATGGGGAATGCGCAGGACATTGTGAAAGAAACAGCTGACTGGGTGACTGATGTCAACACGGAAAACGGGGTCGCCAAAGCGATCCGCCACTGGGTGTTATAATAGAAAAAAGAGAGAGTCTCGGTATGAGACTCTCTCTTTTTTGTTTTGTCAGATTTGTGACTAGGTCCATGGTAGGTTTTCTGACAAAAGGATGTTCAAACCTGTCAGAATTAAATATAATGAAGAGAAATCCAACAATTCGGAATAGTCATTCCGAATAGCGGAATGATAATAATATAAAACGTTTACAATACAGGAGGGATCTTATGTTTCAGATTGACATCAATTGTGATTTAGGAGAGAGTTTCGGTGCTTATAAAATCGGGCTGGATGAAGAGATTTTGGACTATGTGACATCTGCAAACATCGCCTGCGGCTTTCATGCGGGTGATCCCAGCGTGATGCGCAAAACGGTTGCGCTTGCGGCGGAAAAAGGCGTGAAAATCGGCGCTCATCCCGGGCTGTTCGATCTGCAGGGATTCGGGCGGCGGCAGATCGCGATTACACCCGAGGAAGCGTATGATCTGACGCTGTACCAAATCGGCGCGCTGTCAGGGTTTTTAAAAGCAGAAGGTGTCGAGATGCAGCATGTGAAGCCGCACGGCGCTTTATATAATATGGCCGCCGTCAATCCCGGCCTGTCAGAAGCCATCGCTCAGGCGGTCTGTCATTTTGATCCCGGGCTTATTCTTTTCGGGCTTTCCGGAAGCGAGCTGATTAAAGCGGGAGATCGAATCGGACTGAGGACGGCAAGCGAAGTGTTTGCGGACCGCACCTATCAGGAAGACGGCACGCTGACGCCGCGTTCAGAGCCGGATGCGCTGATTCAGGATGACAAAAAAGCGGTCGGTCAAGTGATTCAAATGGTGAAAGACAGCACGGTGACATCACGTAAGGGACAAGCTGTAAGCCTGAAAGCGGACACGGTCTGCATTCATGGAGACGGAGCCCACGCCCTCACATTCGCAAAAACAATCAAAAAAGAATTAAAAGCGGCAGACATTCAAATCAGCGCGCTTGCAAAAGACTGAGCAGCAGAGGGAGGAAGACAGCATGGAGCAAAAGAAAAAAACAGCCGGAAAGGCTTCCGGCAAATGGTCGCTTCTTTTAGGCGCGACATTTTTGATGGCGACATCATCAATCGGGCCCGGCTTTCTGACGCAAACGGCCACGTTTACCAATACATTGGCGGCAAGCTTCGGCTTTATCATTTTAATTTCTATTATTTTGGACATTTTCGCGCAAACCAATGTATGGCGGATTATCGCGGTTTCCGGAAAGCGCGGCCAAGAGATTGCCAATATGGTGCTTCCGGGCGCCGGTTATGCCATTGCTTTTCTGGTCGTGCTCGGCGGACTTGCATTTAATATCGGAAACATCGGCGGCGCGGGTCTCGGTCTTCAAGTATTATTCGGGATCAAACCGGAGATCGGCGCTTTAATCAGCGCAGCGGTCGCGGTGCTGATTTTTGTCATAAAGGAAGCCGGAAAAGTCATGGACCGTTTTATGCAGATCGCCGGAATCGTCATGATCGTATTGACGGTGTATGTTGCCGTAACGACGGCTCCGCCGGTCGGACACGCCGTTGTGAAAACTTTTATGCCTGATCATATCAGTGTGCTGGCGATCGTGACGCTTGTCGGCGGCACGGTCGGCGGGTACATTACATTTGCCGGCGGCCACCGTTTGCTTGATTCAGGCATCCAAGGGAAAGAAGTCATCCCCCAGGTTACGAAAAGCTCCATCACAGGCGTTCTGATTACATCGATTATGCGGATTGCCCTGTTTCTCGCCGTGCTCGGCGTCGTCTCAAAGGGCCTGAGCATTGATCCTGATAATCCCGCAGCTTCTGTATTCCGGCTTGCGGCGGGAAATGTAGGCTATAAAATTTTCGGCGTCATCATGTGGTCTGCCGCTATCACGTCTGTCATCGGCGCCGCCTATACATCGGTGTCATTCTTCAAATCGTTTTCAACAAAAATCGAAAAGCACTCACATGGCGTAATTATCGGTTTTATCATCGTATCCACTCTTATTTTTGTCACGATCGGCCAGCCTGCCAAAATTCTGGTCGCGGTCGGTTCGCTTAACGGCTTAATTCTGCCGCTTGCATTAGCGATGATTCTGTTGGGCGCTTATAAGAAAAAAATCGTCGGCGATTACAAGCATCCGATCTGGCTCACGATTGCAGGGGCGATCGTAGTGGTTGTCATGGCGGTTATGGGCATCTATACATTATTCACGCAGATGCCGCAGCTATGGAGCTGATGATATGAAAAAACATATGAGAGACATGAGCCCCGAAGAAATCAGACAGCTGATCAGGAAGGGGCAGATGACCGGGCCGACGGCGGGGGTGGCCGCTTCTTACGCACAAGCCAATCTCGTCGTTTTGCAAAAGGATCTTGCCTTTGATTTTCTCTTATTCTGCCAGCGCAATCAAAAGCCTTGTCCGGTGCTTGACGTGACGGATGCGGGTTCACCCGTTCCGGCAATAGCGGCGCCGGGAGCTGATATCCGGACGGACTTGCCGAAATACAGGATTTATCGGCATGGCGTGCTTACTGAAGAGGTAACGGATATTACGCCGTATTGGAAGGATGATGATGTCGGGTTTTTGATCGGCTGCAGTTTTTCATTCGAGCAAGCCCTTATCAATCAGCAAATTCCAATCAGGCACATCGATGAGGGTGTGAATGTCCCCATGTATAAAACAGACATTGACTGTGTTCCCGCAGGCCCGTTTTCGGGAAAGATGGTCGTCAGCATGAGACCGATTCCGGAAAGGCTTGCAGTCCGCGCGGCGCAGGTCACGTCACGTTTTCCCGCCGTGCACGGCGCCCCCGTCCGCATCGGAAATCCGCAAAGCATCGGTATCAGCGATTTGCATCAGCCGGATTTTGGAGATGCCGTAACGGTGCGGGAAGGCGAAGTTCCCGTATTCTGGGCTTGCGGCGTTACGCCCCAGGCGGTGATCATGGAAGCAAAGCCTGACACCGTGATAACACATTCACCGGGGCACATGCTGATCACCGATATACGAAATGAATCGCTTGCTGTCCTGTAAAGTGAGAAAGAATACAACGAGGTGATGACAATGATGCAGTATAGCGGAAATACAGCGCTTGATATACAGCCGTACGGTGATTCCGCCGTTATCATCCGCTTTGGCGGGCACATCAGCGAAGAGGTCAACAGCCGGGTGCATGCGGCGGCAGCCTGTATGGAAGAACGGCCGTTTCCGGGCTTCGTTGAATGTATTCCGGCATTCACAAGCTTAACGATCTTTTATGATGTGTATGCCGTCTCAAACATAAAAAAAGGCGTTTCTCCTTTTGCCCTGGTCAAGAAAGAAGTGACGGAACGTCTCAGCCATATAATGACCGACCGCAAAGAAGAGCGCCGGGTGATGGAAATCCCCGTTTGCTACGGCGGTGATTTCGGTCCCGATTTAGAAGAGGTCGCTGAGATGAACGATCTGACCCCGGAAGACGTCATCCGCATTCATACTGAAGGCGAATATCTCGTTTATATGCTCGGATTTGCGCCGGGATTTCCGTTTTTAGGAGGAATGTCTGAGCGGATCAGAGCGCCGAGAAAGGCGTCGCCAAGGCCGTCCATCCCGGCCGGTTCAGTAGGAATCGCGGGAATGCAGACCGGTGTGTATCCGATATCCACTCCCGGCGGATGGCAGCTGATCGGCAGCACCCCGCTCCGGCTTTTCAGGCCGGAAGAACATCCGCCGAGTCTTTTGAAAGCGGGCGATACGGTGAAATTCGTCCGGATCACGACAGAGGAGTACAGCCGCATCAAGGAGGGAGCCGAATGAGTATGAAAGTGGTAAAACCCGGTCTCTTGACGACGGTTCAGGACACGGGGCGGACGGGGTATCAGAAATACGGTGTACTGGGAAGCGGCGCAATGGATACGATCTCTCTGCGCATCGCCAATCTTCTTGCCGGAAATCAAGAAAAAGAGGCGGGGCTTGAAATTACGCTCATGGGTCCCGGGCCTTCCTTTGAATTTTCAGAACCTGCGGTTATTGCCGTCACGGGAGCTGATTTCGCCCTTCATATTAATGGGGAGCCCGCCCCTCTGTGGAAACCGGTTTTGATAAAGGAAAACAGCGTCGTCTCGTTCGGGCCGTGCAAGATAGGGAGCCGCGCTTATCTCGCCGTCGCGGGGGGATTTGACGTGCCCGCAGTCATGGAAAGCAAAAGCACGTATGTCAGAGCGGGGATCGGCGGCTTTTGCGGAAGAGCGCTGCAAAAAGATGATGAGCTGCCGCTCGGCCGTATGACACCATGTTCGGAATCAATCGCGTACCGTCTGAGCGATTCTTTCGGACAGCATGGTTTCTCAGCGCCTGATTGGTCTGTCAGCAGCAGAGGATTTCTGCCGCTGAAAAAAAATCCGGTCATACGAGTGCTTGAAGGCGCTCAATTTCACGCTTTTACAGAAGAAGCAAAATTGCGTTTTTATCAAGAGTCATATACGGTCACGCCTCAATCCGACCGAATGGGCTACCGGCTGAAGGGCGCTCCGCTTGAATTGCGGGAACCGCTGGAGATGGTATCTGAGGCCGTGACGTTCGGGACGGTGCAGGTGCCGCCGGACGGCAATCCGATTATTCTGCTGGCTGACAGACAGACGACGGGGGGCTATCCGCGGATGGCGCATATCATATCCGCCGATCTTCCTCTCGTCGCCCAAACGATGCCGGGGGAACATATCACGTTCCGGGCCGTTTCGCTGGAGGAAGCGGAAATGCTGCTTTTGGAGAAGGAACAGCAGCTGAAGGAGCTGAAAGCAAGGCTCAAAATGGAATGGCTGATCTGACAAAGGGGCTAAAGACCATGGAAAACAAAAACAAAACCGTCATCAAATCAATGGAACTGCTTCATTTGTTTCTGACTGAACCGAGCCTGAGCTTAAATGAGCTGGTTTCTCTATCGGAAATGCCGAAGACCTCGGTTCACCGGATGGCAAGCTCACTGGAGGAAACGGGGTTTCTTACCCGGGCGGCGGACGGCCGTTATCAGCTTGGTCTGATCTTTTTACAATTCGGCCAGCTCGTCTCTGAACGTCTGGACATCAGGAAAATAGCCAAACCGATTATGGAAGAGCTGTGCAGCGAAGTGGATGAGGCCGTTCAGCTGATCATGAGGGACGGGGATGAAGCCATTTACGTCGAAAAAATTGAAGGCACCCAAACCGTCCGCCTGTATACGGCAATCGGCCGCCGGTCGCCGCTGTACGCGGGAGCGTGCGCCAGAAGCATTTTATCGTTTCTGCCAAAAGAGGAGATTGACACATACATTCAGAAGACAAAGCTTGCCGCAATCGCCTCAGGCACGATGACGGATCGGGCTGAACTGCTTCAATCTATTGAAAGATCCTTACAATCAGGGTATACGATCAGCTATTCGGAATTAGAAGATTACACGGCGGCGATCGGGGCGCCGATTTTCAATCACGAAGGTAAGGTGGCTGCCGGAATCAGCATCGCCGGCTTCGAAGCCCGGTTTTCAGAGGACAGGCTGCCGTATTTAACCGAAAAAGTCAAAAACGCAGCACAGCATATTTCTGAGAAATTGGGTTATTGACCGAGCCAATTTTTCTTCACTCGCGTACATTACAATATCGATAGTAACGAGTGGAGGAAAGTAAATGGGACTTGTTTATACGGCGCTGGGGGATTCTTTGACGACGGGGAGGGGGGCCGGGCCGTTTTCCGCCGGTTTTGTCCAGCGGTTCGGGCGTATGATGGCAGAAGATTTACAGACAAGAACCGACGTATCCATCTTTGCCAAATCAGGCCTTGAGACGGGAGAAATTCTCGGGCTTATGTCCTTGCCGTACATTCAGAGGCGGATTCAGGCTGCTGATATGATTACGATTACAGGCTGCGGCAACGATTTGATCGATTCGGTTCAGGCATATCAGCAAACATCGGACGCTTCGGTGTTCACCAGCGTGTCCAGTCACTGCCATGAGAACTTTGAAAAGATGATAGCCAAGATCGCTGCCTTAAAAGGGCCGCACCCGTCTCCTTATGAGATCCGCGTCTTTAATTTATACAATCCTTTCCCGGGAATCTCCATTGCAGAAAAATGGATATCCTCTTATAATGCGCACCTCAGCACACTCGCATCGGCGCCGCACGTCAAAATCGCCGACGTCCACAGCGCTTTCAAAGGAAAAATGAATGAATATCTCTCTCATGACCGCGTACACCCCAACAGCAAGGGATATGAAGTCATGGCATGCGTCCTGCGGGCGCTCGGATACGGAAGCCTCGCCCGCTCATAACGCGCGCTCCTTTTCATCGGGAGCGCGCTTTTCGTGCTCCTTAAAACAAACTTAAAATTGTCCGACTTTCGTTCTATCCGCGCAAAAAATACGCTAGAATAATGGGGGATAAAGACAGAAATAGAATTGTGTTCAAAAAATGATAACAGAAAGGATGGATTGCTTTGCTGCGCGCCTTAAAACTGTCACTCGCGATGCTGATTATTATACTTGCGGCCGCCGCATTTACGTATGCGGAACATACCTCTGTCATACAGCCGGTTATGCTCGTGTTTCTCGGTGCGGTCATGTTCATTCAGGGGCTGGAGGAAAAACGGAAAGAAAACGACGGTTCCGGGAAATTCAATATCTATACCGCCGTTTTTGTATGGTCGATCTCCTTAATCGGTTTTACGCTTCACGCGATCTGAGTCTGATAGATCCTCAAAATGCTCCACAACGGGAAATGGTGAATAAAAACGGTGCAGTAAGGCTTTCCATTCCTGATATTCCGGCGATCCGCGAAAGCCTTTTGTATGATCTTCCAATGTCTCCCATTCCACGAGCAGCAAATATTTATGCGTCTTTTCCATACATTTGGACAAGGAATGGGACAGATAACCTTTCATGCCCGCGATAATCGGCTCCGCCCGGCGGAATGCCTCTTCGAATTCCCCCTCAAGACCTTCTTTTACATACAGCATGGCTGCTTCTCTGATCATCTGAAATTCCCCCTTTTTTTAATAGATACATTGTATAAGAATATGGCCCGTGACGGCAGGAAAAACAAAAAAATTTTAAACACTATGAGAAAAAAATCCTTGCCAGCCTGATTTGGTTTAGGAGAAAATAACAGTTGGAAGGCAGGGGAATAGACAGTGAAAAAAGGGTTATACCTATTACTTTTACTCGCAGGAATCATAGGTTTGATCGGCTGCTCGAAAACGGAATCGGCCGAAGACAGAATGAAAGATTTCGTAAAAGACTGGAACGGCGGTCATTACGATAAGATGTACCAAAGCCTCACCCAGGATGAAAAGAAAAAGCTATCCAAAAAGGATTTTGTAAAACGATATGAAACCATTTATGAACAAGCAGGGGTCAAAAATCTGAAAGTCACTGCCGAAAAACAGGACGAAGACGACAAGAAAAAAGATGACCTCCAGCACATCGATTATAAAGTCAGCATGGATACAAAAGCAGGGAAGGTCGCTTTTGAAAACACGGCCGTCCTGAAAAAAGAAAAAACAGACGATGGAGAATCATGGAACATCGACTGGAATCCTTCTTTTATTTTCAAACAGCTTTCCGATGACAAAACCGTGCAGATCACAAATGAAGAACCGAAGCGCGGACAAATTTACGACAAAGACGGAAAAGGTCTCGCCGTGAATACCGAGGTGCCGGAAATCGGCATTATCCCTGGAAAACTCGGCAAGGATAAAGACAGCGTGATCAAAAAACTGTCTGAAAAACTGGACCTTTCTGAAGACGATATCAAAACCAAACTGAACCAGGGCTGGGTAAAAGACGACTCCTATGTCCCGATTCAAAAAATCAGACCGGATGATGAAAGCAAGGTCAAAAGCCTGCTCGCATTAGACGGCGTGACGAAAACGAAGGTCAGCTCCCGCTACTATCCGTACGGCGAAAAAGCGGCCCATCTGACCGGCTATATTAAAACCATCACAGCGGAGCAGCTGAAAAAAGCGAAAGACGGCCAATACAGCGATACTTCCAAAATCGGCATCGCCGGCCTTGAGAATGTATATGAAGACAAGCTGCGCGGCACGACCGGCTGGAAAATTTACGTCCCGCAAACAGGTGAGGTCATTGCTGAAAAGAAAGCCGAAAGCGGGCAGGATATTCATGTAACGATTGACATGAAAACGCAGACGAAGCTGTATGATTCTATGAAAGATGACAGCGGAGCGGCAGTCGCTCTCGAACCGCAAACGGGAGAGACACTCGCGCTCGTCAGCGCACCGTCTTATGACCCGAACGGCTTTATTTTCGGCTGGAGCGGCAAAGAATGGAAAAATCTGAATGAAGATAAAAACAATCCGTTTTCAGCGAAATTCAACAAACTCTATGCGCCGGGATCAACGATTAAACCGATTGCCGCGGCAGTCGGCCTGACAAACGGCACATTGAAAGCGTCAGAAAAGAAAAAAATCACCGGAAAAGAGTGGCAGAAAGATTCGAGCTGGGGCGGTTACCATGTCACACGCGTATCAGAGCGCCTGAATGAAGTGGATCTCGAAAACGCGCTGATCACATCGGACAACATCTACTTTGCGCAAAATGCCATAGATGCCGGAGCGGACGCGTTTACAAAAGGATTAAAAACATTTGGCTTTGATGAAGAGATTCCGTACCAATTTCCGATTGAAAAGTCTTCAATCGCTAACGGCAAGCTTGATTCCGAGATCCTTCTCGGAGATACGGGCTACGGCCAGGGGCAGATGCTGATGTCTCCGCTGCACTTAGCGGCTGACTATACCGCATTTGTAACAGACGGAAATCTCGTCAAACCGACATTGATCAAAGACGGAGAAAAAACACCGCAAATCTGGCATAAGCAAGTGGTGTCGAAAGCCAATGCCGAAGAAATCACAAAAGGGCTGAGAGGCGTCGTTGAAGATCCGCGCGGCTCTGCATATCAGCCGGCCGTAAGCGGCATTACTGTAGCCGGGAAAACCGGTACAGCCGAGCTGAAAACTTCTAAAGAAGATAAAGACGGCAAAGAAAACGGCTGGTTTGTCGGTTACAATTATAAAAAGAAAGACCTCTTGATCGCGATGATGATTCAAGACGTCAAAAAACGCGGCGGAAGCCATTACGTCGTTGAAAAAGCGAAAAAGCAGTTTCAGAATCATTAAATGACGATTTTTGCGGGCTGAAAGGAAAATCGGCCGCCGAAGCAGAATGAAACAGCATGGGCAATTCCTGAAAACACAGATACAAGAGGCTCTAAGAAAAAAGGGGGATTTCACATGCAGCGCATTCAATTGGCTGAAGACCTGGAATTTTCAAGAGTGATACACGGGCTTTGGCGTCTGAACGAATGGAATGTTTCAGACGGAGAGCTGCTGAATCTGATTGAATGGTGTATCAGCCAAGGCATCACCACCTTCGACCATGCCGATATATACGGCGGTTATACGTGTGAAAAGCTGTTCGGCGGCGCTTTGTCCCTTTCGCCTTCAATAAGGGAGCGAATCGAAATCGTCACAAAATGCGGGATTGTCATTGAATCACCGGAACGGCCCGGAAACAAGTCGCATCATTATAATACGTCGAAGTCTCACATCTTAGCGTCGGCGGAGCAGTCGCTTTTGAATCTGAATACGGATTATCTGGATGTGCTGCTCATTCACAGACCGGACCCGCTTATGGACCCGGAGGCTGTGGCTGAAGCGTTTCACGCGCTGAAAAGCTCGGGAAAGGTCAGATATTTCGGGGTGTCGAATTTTAAAGCGCACCAGTACAGAATGCTCGAATCCTATTTGGATGATCCGCTCATCACAAACCAAATTGAAATCTCGGCGTACGAGCTGGAAAATATTCATGACGGCACGCTGGATTTCTGTCAGGAAAAACGCATTCCGCCGATGGCGTGGTCACCGCTTGCGGGCGGGAGCGTCTTTACCGGACAATCCGATAAGGACGTCCGTATCCGTGCCGCGCTTCGTTCCGTACAGGAAGAAATCGGCGCCGCTTCCATTGACGAAGTCATGTACGCATGGCTGTTCACCCACCCGGCGGACATCATGCCGATTGTCGGCAGCGGAAAAGAGAACCGCATTTCCGCCGCGGTGCGTGCATCCGCGTACAAACTCAACCATGATCAGTGGTTCCGGATTTATACCGGTGTCCAAGGCTGCGATATTCCATAAACAGAACAAACGCCCGGAAGCTATCTTCCGGGCGTTTGTTTATGTGGTGTGCAATGTCTAAAAACAAGTAAGGTCACTTTGAAGTATAGCCGTGCGGATCAAGAGTAACAAGCGTCATGGCATATTATCTGACACATTTTTCTTTTTCAATACTGTCACACGGCCCAGTGCCAAATTGCCATTTGAAAATGGTTGAATAATCATTGAAAGCGTTTTATATTATAACTTACACCACTTTCCCCGGCAGCACTCCCCATATGCCATACTTCTCACAACTAGAAAATCTGGAGGCGCGTTTCATGTATATGACAGCGAGAGAACAAAAATTAATGAAACATCTATTACTGCAGAACCGGTACGAGACAGTGCATGAACTGGCGGAAGCTTTACAAGTCAGCACAAGAACCGTTCACCGCGAGTTGAAAACAATCAAACCGATGATGGAATCATTCGGTCTGGCACTTGATAAACAGCCCGGCAAAGGACTGAAAGCGGTAGGAAACCCGGAGGACAAACAAAAACTCCTGTCAGACCTGTCCTATGAACAGCATGAATACAGCGCTGAGGAGCGGAAACTTTTAATTCTATGTTCACTATTAGAGTCTCAAGAGCCGATCAAGCTCTACAGTCTGGCGAACGAACTGCAAGTGACAAACGCGACGATCAGCTATGACCTGGATGAGCTGGAGACTTGGATTGCGCCCTTCGGCTTGACGCTGATCCGAAAAAGGGGCTTCGGCATTCAGCTGACGGGGCCGGAAAATGCGAAACGGAAAATCGTCGGCAATCTCATCGTCAACCGCCTTGATATTCAAAGCTTTTTGGAAGCGGTTGAATTGAATATTAAAGGAAAACCGGACGATGCTGAAAAAATGTTCGGCGTCGTAAATAAAGCGGAACTTTTGAAAATGGACCGGCTCTTAATTCAGCTCAAGGAAAAAATCGCGATCGCCTTATCTGACAGCTCATACATGGCGCTTGCGGTTCATTTAACCTTTGCGATGGACCGGATCAGGCTCGGAGAAACCATCACGATGGAGGCTTCAGAACTAAAAGCGCTGCAGCAGACGAGGGAGTACGGCTCTGCGCTGGAAATGGCAAAAGAGCTTGAAAAAGCGTTCGGCGTTTCAATTCCGGAAGCTGAGATCGGTTATATCACCATTCATTTGCGGAGCGCCAACCGCAAATACAAAACGGAATTCAAACCGGAAGACATAGAGGTTGAAACGGCCTTGCAAACGAAGCAGCTGATCGGCTTCATTTCTGAAAAAATTAAAATTGATCTGACGGAAAACGGTTCTTTATACGACGGTTTAATCGCCCATCTGGAGCCTGCGATCAACCGGGTAAAAGAAAATATCGACATGTACAACCCGATGACCGAGCAAATTAAACGCGATTACTTTCTGCTGTACATGGCCGTAGAAGAAGGAATGGAAAAATTCTTTCCGGGGCTTCTTTTCTCTGATGATGAGATCGCTTTCATCGTTCTTCACTTCGGCTCCGCTCTGGAAATCAAACGGGAAGAAGCGAAGATCAAAGCGCTGATCGTCTGTTCTAGCGGCATCGGGTCGTCCAAAATGCTCGCATCCAGGCTGAAAAAAGAGCTTCCGGAAATCCGTTCCTTTGATATGTCTTCCCTCATCGAACTGAAGGACCGAGACACCGCCGCGTATGACATGATCGTATCCACTGTTCCGATCCCGTATGAAAACATTGATTACGTCATGGTCAGTCCGCTTTTAAACGAAGAAGACGCTGATCAGGTCAAGCAGTACATCAAAAGAAAAATTCCGCTGATTCTTGACAAAAAAAGAAACGGTAAAAGAGAAGAGAAGCAGCCGGAGACGCCTGATATGCTGGAAGCGGCCGGCCGTATGGCGCATTACGCGGCGGTTATCCAAAGCGTGCTGCGGAACTTTTCGATCAAATCCATTGATTCAAACACGGCGTATGAGCTGTTTTTGAACCGTATGTTTGACATGCTGGAGCAAGAAGGATTGGTTCATAATGCCCAAAAAACCGCAC
Source organism: Bacillus sp. IS1 (assembly GCF_032461585.1). Taxonomy (NCBI): domain Bacteria; kingdom Bacillati; phylum Bacillota; class Bacilli; order Caryophanales; family Bacillaceae; genus Bacillus; species Bacillus sp. IS1. Next base: position 72,878 of record NZ_JAWCWR010000006.1, read on the forward strand.
AGCGCCTTGCTGAGCGTGAACGACAGGGCGGACTCGGCATTCCGGGAACGGCGATGGCCCTGTACCATCTCAAAAATGAAGAAATTGTCACGCCTTTTTTCAAAATTTATGATTTGACAGCTCCATGCAGTGTCAAAGGCATGGACGGAAATTCCCTGACCGCCGACCGCGCTTTGGTGATGATGGCGCCGGCTGATATGCCCGCTGAAGGGTCGGAAATACTAAGTGCGGTCAGCTCGGCCATTATCGAGTCTGAAGACAGTATAAAAGCCTTCCAGACGGAGGATGAGGCCGATTTATACAAACGTTTAAACAAGCTGTTTTATCATTTCATTCAGGAGAAAGGACAGCGGTAAACAGGAAGCGCACACCTCATGTGGGGTGTGTTTTTTTGTGCATGTATGAGGGTAAGGGGAAGGGAAGAAACTAAAAACACGGGACTATTGTATCATTCACTGATGGAATAGTTCTAAAACAAAATAGTTTTACAAGTTATATTTTTTGGTTTAAAATGGGTTGCGTGAGAAAGAAAATCTGACAGAGTTTTTTTGTGATTTATCATTATGGGAGATGAAAATATGGAGACATTACAGCATCTGATTCTGCATGACATTTCAAATAGCGAAGAGATCGAAGCTGTAAAAAGCGGTGCGTATACCCTGACCTACGCGGAATATCGAAAACGAATCAACCAGCTTGCACAAGCGCTTCTTGATAAAGGAATAAAAAAAGGCGACAGAGTGGCGATGCTTTGCAAAAACGGCCACGCGGCATCCATTGTCATGTTTGCGGCACTCGAAATCGGCGCGGTGGTTGTGCCGGTCAGCTGGCAATTAACACCTTACGAAATGAAAGGCATTTTAGCAGCCTGTGAACCGAAAGCTGTTTTTTACAGCACTGAATTTAAAGAGATCATGGAAGAAGTGCTTCCTGCGCTTGCATCTTCTCTTAAACTGAAGGTCGTAACAGGAACAGCTGCGGAGACAACGCCTGAGTTTGACGCTTTATTGACAGGCTCCGGTGATACACCGGATGTCGAAACGGTGTCTGAAAACGATACGGCATTGCTGATGTTTACCTCAGGTACAACCGGCAATCCGAAACGCTGCATGATCACTCACGGCGGCATATACAACTACGTAAACGCGACATTGGCATACACGGGGAGAATGCAGCATGTCCGCTTCTTAGCATGCCATCCGAATTACCATACGAGCGCGATTATCTGCCAGATGGTCGGCACGATGAGCGGAACGACATTCATTATGACAGACAATCAGGACCCTGTGGAAAACTTGAAGCTCATCGAAAAAGAGAAAATTCAAACCGTGATGGCGCTGCCTGTCTATTACACATACCTGCTGAAAGCATGGGAAACGCATCAGACTGACATGTCTTCTATCGTTTATATGATGACGGGAGGCACAAAGGTGCCAAGCAGTCTGATCCAGCAGTATCTCGACATCGGCATCCCGCTCATGCACGGATACGGAAGCACGGAAGCGTGGGGCATCAGCTCTTGGAATCCGCAAATGGGAATGGATAAAGCCGCTTCCGCGGGTAAACCGATGGAAGAAGTGGACGTCCGCGTTGTAGATCCGGAAACAGGCGAAGTCCTTCCGCAAGGCTCAATCGGAGAAGTCGTTGTGACAAGTCCGTTTTTATTCAAAGGCTACGAAGGTAACGAAGAAGCGACACGAAAAGTGCTGAAAGACGGCTGGTTCCATACCGGCGATTCCGGCTATGTGGATGAAGACGGATTTATCTTTATCACCGGACGTTATAAAGATGTCATCATCTACGGCGGGGACAATATTTATCCCGACCAGATTGAAGAGGTCATTCAGCAAGTGCCGGGCATTCTCGAAACGGCGGTTGTCGGTATCCCTGATCCGCTCTACGGCGAAAAGCCGAAAGCGTTCATCGTGACAAACGGCAGAGAAGGCCTGACAGAAGAAGAAGTGACCCGATTCCTTCAAGAACGTCTTGCCGCCTTTAAAATTCCGGAAATTGAGTTCGTCAGCGAACTTCCGAAAAACAACCTTGGAAAAGTGAGAAAAGACGTGCTCCGCAAACAAGCGGTACGTTCATAATAGAAAATAAAAACCCGGCTGCCAGCCGGGTTTTTTTCTTGCGTTCCATGTGAAACATTTTTCTCCGAAAACGTTTTGAACTGTCTCATTCATGTTTATCCGGAAGACTGCCGAGGTAGACAAGAAATATGAGATCGAACAAGAAGGAGGAACTTGACATGGAAAACTATCCGAAGGAATTCCCGGCGGAATCACAAAACCGCCAGCCGGGCATTGAGAGCGAAATGAATCCGGCGCCTGTTTATGAATACAAAGAATATAAAGGCGCTGATAAATTAAAAGGGAAAACCGCACTTATCACAGGGGGCGACAGCGGTATCGGACGCGCCGTAGCGGTTGCTTACGCGAAGGAAGGCGCAAATGTCGCGATCGTCTATTTTGATGAACACGATGATGCGAAAGATACAAAAAAACGAGTGGAAGAAGAAGGCGTAAAATGTCTGTTAATCCCCGGCGATGTCGGTGAGGAAGACTTTTGTAATGAAGCCGTTGAAAAAACGGTTGAAGAATTCGGGCGTCTTGATATTCTCGTGAATAACGCCGCGGAACAGCATCCGAAAGAAAGCATTAAAGATATCACAAGCGAGCAGCTTCACAGAACCTTTAAGACAAACTTTTACTCACAATTTTATTTGACTAAAAAAGCGATTGATTACATGAAGCCGGGCAGCGCGATCATCAATACGACATCCATTAATCCTTACACAGGCAATCCGCAGCTGATTGACTACACGGCTACGAAAGGCGCGATTAACGGTTTTACGAGATCCATGGCGCAAGCGCTCGTCAACGACGGTATCCGTGTCAACGCCGTGGCGCCGGGGCCGATCTGGACACCGCTTATTCCGGCGACATTCTCAGAAGAAACAGTCGCTTCCTTCGGTCAGACTACGCCGATGGGCCGGGCAGGCCAGCCTGTTGAACATGTCGGCTGCTATGTGCTCTTGGCCTCAGATGAATCATCTTATATGACCGGGCAGACGCTGCATGTCAACGGCGGCAAATTTGTGACCACATAAGGGGGCTGAAGCATGACGATATCGAAACATGACGTGAATGCATACTATCAAAAAGCGGGAATCGTTCTGACTGATGATGAAGTCGAAGACATTCAAATCATGGATTACGGCTTAGGCAAGCTTGAGGAAACCGGGCTTCAGCTGTTTATTTACGTGAATACCGACCGCTACTGTTCGAAAGAATTGGTGCTCTTCCCGCGCCAGACGTGTCCGGAACACCGCCATCCGCCGGTCGGCGGCGAGAAGGGAAAACAAGAGACATTCCGCTGCCGCTGGGGGAAGGTGTACCTCTACGTGGAAGGTGAAAAGACAGAAAACCCAAACGTCCTCCCGCCGGAAGAAGACAAGGAATACTACACCGTCTGGCATGAGATTGTGCTTGAACCGGGCGGACAATACACCATTCCGCCGGATACGAAGCATTGGTTTCAAGCGGGAGAAGAAGGGGCGGTCATTACGGAAATGTCATCGACAAGCACGGATGATCACGATGTTTTCACCGACCCGCGCATTTAAGGATGAGGCTGCACGCCTCATCTTTTTTTGTATGGAAAAAAATAAATTTACCTGTATAATGGCTAATAAAGGAAAGAAGGTGTGGTCGTGTTTTCCTGTCAAATCCGGGAACATCTGACGATCAGATTGCTTGCCAAAGAAGATACGGACGAATTGTATTCTGTTATGAAGCGAAATCAAAACCATCTCAGCGAATGGCTCAGCTGGGCGGAAGAACTGGCTGATATTGATACGTACCGAGATGTGATCATCCCTGAATGGCGCTATAAATACGCGGAAGAGAATGGGTTTGACGCCGGAATTTTTGTGAAGGGCCGGTTTTGCGGCATGATCAGCATCCATAATGCCGATCCAGTCAATCAAAAAGCAGAGATCGGCTACTGGCTGGATCGAGAGCATGAAGGATTCGGCATTATCACCGCAAGCTGCCGGGCGGTCATCACCCATGCATTTCAGGATCTCGGCCTGAACCGCATCATGATCAGCGCGGCTGAAAAAAACACGAAAAGCAGGGCGGTGGCAGAACGGCTCGGATTTCAGAAAGAAGGACTGACGAGAGAAGGCATTTTCGTACAGGGCGCCTATCATGACACGGTGACCTACAGCATGCTGAAGCGGGAATGGAGCGAAGATCGGCAGAAGAGCACATTTCTTGGTTTAAATGTCTCCCCAATGTGGAAAAGTAACAGCGGAGACGTTAAAAAGGAGTGATTCTTCATGAATCAAAATGAAATCAAAGAAAAAGTGCTTGAAGTACTGGATCATCATAAAGTCGGTTCGCTTGCGACGGTAGAGCAAGGCAAACCGCATTCACGCTACATGACATTTTTCCATGACGGCTTAACGATTTACACGCCGACGAGCAAAGACACTCATAAAGCGGAAGAAATTGAAAACAATCCGAATGTTCATATTCTGTTAGGGTATGACTGTGAAGGATTCGGAGACGCTTATGTGGAAGTGGCCGGAACCGCCAAACTGAACAACTCAGCCGATTTAAAAGAAAAGCTGTGGGATCCGAAACTGGAACGCTGGTTTGACGGAAAAGACGATCCGAACCTGGTGATTCTTGAAATTGAACCGAAGCAGATCAAGCTCATGAACGCGGGTGAAAAAACGCCGGCCGAGCTGGAACTTTAAAAATCATTTGATCATTCAGGGGCAATCTGTTATACTTAATTGCTAAGTGACAACATGCAAATAAAAAAGAAAGTAAACTTCTTTTTTCTGTTTTGATATAGAAGCTTCAGGCTTCAACGGACAGCTTGAAAAAAAGCTGAGCTTATTCTTTTCCTTCTGACATTCGCCCCTAACGAAGAGATGGAAAAAAGACTTTTTGTTTTACAATTCACACCGGCGCGGCTTCGGAGCCGCAGTGACGATTGAGAGGTAGGGCTTTCGTTGTCTTGTGTTCAAGAACTTCCATGGTGTTTACTTTCGAAGAATGATTCTATCGGAACTGTTTATACGAATCACCCGCGGGCTAAGGCGGGCAACCATATATTATTTATTTGCGTAAGAAAAGAATAAGACAAAACCGCGCCGGACATCCGGGCGGTTTTTTTATGCAACCGGCCGAAACCTCGCCGCAGTCTGCAGAGTCTAATCAGTAGAAAAGATTTGGAGGAATCATACATTGCACGTTATTACTTCACAAGTACTGTTTATCTTCTGTTTTCTGCTGCTGATACATTCGATTGAAACGCTTGCCTATGCAACACGCCTTTCCGGCGCGAGAGTCGGTTTTATCGCGTCCGCGCTGTCATTATTTAATGTCATGGTCATCGTGTCGCGCATGTCAAACATGGTTCAGCAGCCGTTTACCGGACATCTGATTGATGCCGCCGGATCAAACGCCTTGTCTCTTGTGGGCGCCCAGTTTCGATTTTTAATATTCGGCTCCACGGTCGGAACGATACTCGGCATCTGTCTTTTGCCGACATTCGTCGCGTTATTCACCCGGGCGATTATACACTTGGCGGACGGAGGAGGCTCCGTTATGCAGGTATTTAAAAAAGGATTTTCACTGAACGGGCTGAAGCATGCGCGTTCTTATATCAGACTGCCGTCAGTCTCCTATTTAAAGGGGCTTCAATTCCGAATGATCCCGAAACGCTTGTTTGTCATTAATATGGTCATTACGTCTATTTACACGATCGGTGTTCTGTCCGCTCTGTACGCCGGCCTTCTGGCGCCTGAGCACAGCACGACGGCCGTGATGGCATCAGGCTTAATCAACGGAGTTGCGACTATGCTGTTGGCTGTGTTTGTTGATCCGAAAGTTTCCGTACTGGCAGACGATGTGGCGAAGGGCAAGCGCAGCTACGTCTCCTTAAAATGGACATCATTGACGATGGTCACATCAAGGGTCGCGGGCACGCTTCTCGCTCAGCTCGTATTCATCCCCGGCGCTTATTATATCGCCTGGGTGACGAAATGGATGTAACGCATGAAAAAAGCTCCTCTGCAGAAGAGGAGCTTTTTTATTGATAATGTCTCAGGCCGCGATCATAAATAAAATTACCGAACGGAATAAAGGCCGCGATAAAACCGGCGGCTGACCATTTCACATGCCATTTGACAGTGAACGCCGCATACGCCAGCACCGCCAGATAAATGATAAACAAACCGCCGTGAATGGAACCGGCAATAGTGACGGCGAGCGGATGATGAGCCCAATACTTCAGCGGCATCGCGATAAACAGCAGCACCAAAAGCGACATTCCTTCAATAAACCCCATCGTGCGAAGTCTGCCGATCGGCGTGTGTAACATACAGCTCCCTCCTGTCGGACATCTTTTTTCCTCTATACTATAAGCAAAGGGCAGTCCTAATATGACCATTTCGCGTCTGTTCCTAAAAAACCTTCATTAATTCAGCCTGTTGTTCTTGTCATTTTTCGGATTTCTCTTGATAATATAGCCAAAAGGGTAAGGAAGGACTACAGTCATGAAACTAGATAATGTTGATCTGAGCATCATTAAAGAGCTGCAGCGGGACAGCCGCCTGTCCATGCGGGAGCTTGGCAGAAAAATCAAATTGTCAGCCCCGTCCGTCACAGAGCGTGTCAGACAGCTTGAATCCTTCGGCGTTATTAAACGCTATACATTGGACATTGATCAAAAAAAGATCGGACTTCCCGTTTCCTGCATTGTCGAAGCGACGGTGAAAAACGGAAAATACGATCAATTCAAAACCTACATTCAATCCATTCCCAACATTGAATTTTGTTTTCGGGTCGCCGGCGCGGCGTGTTATATGCTGAAGATTAACGCGGACAGCCTGGAAACGATCGAACACTTCATTAACCGCACCTCTCCGTATGCCCAAACCGTGACCCACGTCATTTTCTCAGAAATTGACACAAAAAACGTCCTCGATTAGAGAGAGCGTGAGGAAGTCTGTTATAATAACAGGATGATTGTGAAAGAAAGAGAAGTGAAAAGCATGTCAAAAACAGTTGTATTAGCTGAAAAACCTTCAGTCGGCCGGGACTTGGCCCGCGTGCTGAAGTGTCATAAAAAAGGAAACGGATATCTTGAAGGCGACCGCTACATCGTCACATGGGCGCTCGGGCATCTGGTAACGCTCGCTGACCCTGAAGGATACGGCAAAGAATTTCAATCATGGCGGCTTGAGGATCTGCCGATTATTCCGGAGCCTTTAAAGCTCGTCGTCATTAAAAAAACAGGAAAACAGTTCAATGCGGTCAAAGCTCAGCTTGTCCGAAAAGACGTCAGCCAGATCGTAATCGCTACAGACGCAGGACGGGAAGGGGAGCTTGTGGCCCGCTGGATCATCGAGAAGGCAAACGTCCGCAAACCGATTAAGCGGCTGTGGATTTCTTCTGTGACAGATAAGGCGATTAAAGAAGGATTCCAGAAGCTCCGCAGCGGCAAAGAGTACGAAAACCTGTATCATTCCGCGGTTGCCAGAGCGGAAGCGGATTGGATCGTCGGCATCAACGCGACCCGCGCCCTGACGACGAAATTTAACGCACAGCTGTCATGCGGACGCGTTCAGACTCCGACACTGGCGATGATCGCCAAGCGTGAAGCGGACATTCAGGCGTTCAAACCCGTTCCTTATTACGGTCTCCGCGCGGCGGCTGATCAGATGACGCTGACATGGCAGGATAAAAAAACAAAGCAGACAAGAACATTCGATCAGACGGTGACCGGCCGTTTGGCAAAAGATCTGCAAGGAAAGCCGGCAGTCATTTCAGAATTGAAAAAAACGGCGAAGAAAAGCTTCGCTCCCGGTCTTTACGACTTGACGGAATTGCAGCGGGACGCTCATAAGCGCTTCGGTTTTTCCGCAAAAGAGACGCTGTCCGTGCTTCAAAAGCTGTATGAACAGCATAAGCTTGTCACTTACCCGCGGACGGATTCCAGATTCCTTTCCGCAGACATCGTGCCGACTTTAAAAGACCGTTTAAACGGCATGGAAGTTAAGCCGTACGCACAGTACGTCAATCAAATACTGAAGCGGGGCGTCAAGGCGCATAAAGGATTCGTCAATGATGCGAAAGTATCGGATCACCATGCTATCATTCCGACAGAGGAGCCGCTGATCCTTTCAAGCCTCAGCGACAAAGAACGAAAACTTTACGATCTGATTGCCAAACGTTTTCTCGCCGTGTTAATGCCGGCGTTCGAATACGAAGAAACAAAGGTTACAGCCGATATCGGCGGCGAAACATTTACCGCAAAAGGGAAAACGGTTCAATCGCCTGGCTGGAAAGCCGTGTATGATATGTACGAGGATGACGACGATCACGAGGAAGACAAAGACCAGACGCTCCCGGATCTTCAGCAGGGTCAGCGCCTCACTGTCTCATCATTGAAAGAAACGAGCGGACAGACGAAACCGCCGGCGCGCTTTAATGAAGGCACGCTGTTATCCGCAATGGAGAACCCAAGCGCCTTTATGCAGGGAGAAGAGAAGAACCTAGTGAAAACATTGGGTGAAACCGGCGGACTCGGAACAGTCGCCACCCGCGCTGATATCATTGAAAAACTGTTCAACAGTTTCTTAATCGAGAAAAAAGAAAAAGATATTTTCATTACGTCAAAAGGGAAGCAGCTCTTACAGCTCGTCCCGGAAGATTTAAAATCGCCGGCCTTAACCGCTGAGTGGGAGCAAAAGCTCTCCGCCATCGCAGCGGGCAAACTGAAATCCGCCGTGTTCATTAAAGACATGAAAACATATGCGGGCAAAACGGTGAAGGAAATCAAAAACAGCAGCCAAACTTTCAGACATGACAACATTTCAGGCACCGCCTGCCCTGATTGCGGCAAAATGATGCTTAAAGTCAACGGCAAACGCGGCACGATGCTCGTATGTCAGGATCGTGAGTGCGGCAGCCGGAAAACGCTGGCAAGAAAAACAAACGCCCGCTGTCCGAACTGTCATAAGAAAATGGAGCTTCGCGGCCAGGGCGAAGGCCAAACCTTCGCATGTGTATGCGGCCACCGGGAGAAACTGTCCGTCTTTGAAAAGCGCAAGGCGAAAGATAAATCCGGACGCGCATCCAAGCGGGACATCAACTCTTATATGAAAAGCCAAAACAAAGAGGAACCGATGAACAACGCGCTGGCAGAACAGCTGAAAAAACTCGGCCTGGATAAATAAATCAGAGAAAGGTAGCATTTGTAACGAAATGCTGCCTTTTTTTGTGTTTTTTACTGTAATGGGAATACGATCCTGTGAAGAGGGAAAAGGTGAGCAGGCGGTGCTCCCATTTAAAATTTTCCAATGTGAAAAAATGCTAGTATTCTTTTATCGTTTCCTATATAGTAAAAATACTTTGTGAAAAAATAAGATATGGGTCTAAAAAAGGATTTGTAAAATAGGAGGATAGACTGTGAAGCAATTCGTTTTTCGTCTGATGATCCTTTTGATTTCGATCGTTCTGACGGCGGGGTGCGCGGAGGCCGGCACTGAAAAACAGGCGGCGGCCGAACCGTCCGGACGGCTTCAGCCCGCAGAGCATTTTATTTATCATAAATTGATGAACGGGCGGGAGATGATCCGGACGAACATATCCGGTGAGCCGGAATATTTATCTGAGTCTCTCGGACTATGGATGGCATTTTTGCTGAACAGGAAAGATGAACGGCAGTTTCAAGCGCAATATCAGCTTCTCACCGATTCGTTTCTGACGAAAAACGGGCTCGTGTCGTGGAAGATTGACGGGAATAAAGCGAGCGGCACCAATGCCTTAATTGACGATTTCAGAATTATGAACTGTCTGAATGAGGCCGGAACCCTGTGGGGTAACAGTGAATACGGGAAAACAGCGGTGCAGATCGGGAAGGCGCTGGAAAAATACAATACGAATGACGGGTATTTTACGGATTATTATGATGCCGCTTCAAATGCCGCATCAAAGACCGTGACGTTGTCCTATGTCGACCCCGGCGCCTTACAGATGCTCAGAGAAAAGGGGATTATCGATGAGAAAACGGAAAACCGGAACCTTGATGTTCTCAATCTTGCGCCCCTGAAAAATGGTTTTCTGCCGAAATCGTTCAATACTGAAACAAAGGAATACAAATATGACAGCGAAGTGAATGTCATCGACCAGCTGTACGCCGCCGTGAATCTGAAGCGGGGCGATGACAAAGCCGCCGTGCTGTCAAAATGGATGATAGAGGAATTTAAGTCGCGCGGACAGCTGTACGGACGGTACAGCGCAGACACGAAGGAGCCGGCGGTTCAGTACGAATCACCGTCCGTTTACGCCCTGGCCGTTCTTTTTTTAGCAGAACAAAAAGCTGATCCGGCTGTCATCAAGCCGCTTTATGAAAGAATGACTTCATTTGAAACGCTGGACACGCTGAAACCTGATTACGGCGGTTATATGAGCGGGGGCGATACACATTCTTTCGATAACCTGCTGCCGCTTCTGGCTGAAAGGAAATTGTTTAATGAAAATATCATTCAATGAATCACAAAAACTGTGCAGCTACACAGCAGTTATGCTGGTGCTGCTGTCTTTTTTTATTTACTATGCGTCTCAGCAATCCGCAGGGCTTCTGATAACCTGCATCACATTGCTTGTCACGGGAGCCGGCATATGGTTCGGGGCAATCTACGCGCTCGTCATCACCTTACTCGTCTTATTTGTTCTCGGCAGCCTGCTCCTGTGGTTTCAGACCGGGGGCTTTATGGCGTCTGCCGGTGCCGAAAGTCTGCAGGTGCTGGTCATTTGGGGGATTGCGCTGCTGCTCTTTTCTTACATAGCGGGAAGGATTCACGAGTTGGCGAAGGAGCTTGAGCGCTCAGTGAAACAGCTGCGTGAAGAGATTACGAGCTTTGTCGCCGTCGACAGGGTGACCGGCTTTGACAACCATCTGCGGATGAAGCTGGAGCTTTCTGAGGAAATCAAGCGGGCGGAACGCTACGGCAATTCCTTCGTCTTTTTGCTGCTGCACATGCATTATTTCAAGGAATTCAAATCCCTCTACGGAGAAAAAGAGACCGACCGTCTGCTGGCATTTATCAGCCGCCAAATCCGGTCAAGCGTTCGGGAAACAGACAAAAAATTCAGGCCGTCCGCCGAACGGTTCGGCATCGTGCTGACCCATACGCCTGAAGAAAACATGCCGGCCGTTCTGGCGAAGCTGAAAAAGGAATTGGATACGTACCGGCTGCAAAACGGTAAATACGTCTCCATCACCTTCCGTGTATGTTACTTGGCGTACCGAAAGGATTTACAAACGGCCGAGCAATTTTTAAATGAACTGGAAAACGAGATGATGATGAATGAACTCTAAATGGATACGTCTCTTACTCTCGGCGCTCTTCATGATTTCGGCGGTTTATGTTCCCCTTACGGCGGAAGCAAAAGACAAAAAGGACGGCATTCTCATTATTTATACAAGCACGGACGGCAAAGAAACCGCTGAGGTCAAAATGCTTGATCTGACCGCGGGCCATTTCTCATCAGCCGTCACCGTGAAAAGCGACGGAGACATCACAGCCGCGGACCTCAAAAAGAATCGGCGCGTCATCTATTACGGCGTCACGAAAAAAAAGCTCAGCACATCATTTGTGTCACTGATCAGCAGCATGCCGCAGCAGCTTATCAGCATCGGCTATAACGCCGGACAGTTCCGCCAATTTGCGGGTTTGTCCCTGACAGAGAAAGAAACGGTATACCGCATTTACGGCAAAGAAGAAAAAACAGACATGCCGCTTGATAAAGGAATGTCCGTGCTCGGCGTATCGGGAGTAAAAGGAAAGCCCCTTTATACATACCGGTCCGGTGACGGCAGCACCCGCCCTTTTATGTGGAAAACGGCGCGCTCTGACTATTATTTCGGTGTGACGAGCCTGTTAAATGATTCGTTTCTGACGGCGAAAGCGCTGCGCAGCGCTTTCGGAGAATCAGCGGGCGGCACCCTCCTTTATTTGCGGCTTGAAGACATCAGTCCGATGTCAGATGAAACATTGCTTTACGAAGCGGGCGCTTACCTGCATAAAAGACACATTCCGTTTATTCTGGCGGTCATTCCGGTCTATCTCAATCCGGAAAACGGAGAAAAAGTATACCTGGCGGACAAGCCGAAAATGGTCAGCGTCCTGAAAAAACTTCAGCAAATGGGCGGCAGCATCATTATTCACGGCTACACGCACGCATACCGATACAGCGAAACGGGAGAAGGCTTTGAATTTTGGGATGCCAAAGCGGATCAGCCGATTACGTCAGAAAATGCGGATGATACTCCGGTCAAGCTTGAAAAGGAACAGGATTTTCCGAATGAAAAAGCGTACCGGGCGTATGTGAAGCCTTTCCGTGAAAAAGAAAACATCTACACGAGAACGAAGCTGGAGCAGGCGATTGACGATCTGACAGAGCTCGGCCTTTACCCGCTGTCATTCGAAGCGCCGCACTATACGATGTCTGAAGAAGGCTACAAAATCGCATCTTCTTATTTCTCCAGCATTTTCGGACAAGTGCAGCTCAGCGGCACGACGTGGAAAACCTCGGGCGCCCCCCCGTTCGTCTCAAAGCCGGCTATGCTGGACGGGATGACGCTGTACCCTGAAACAATCGGTTATGCCGATAACTCAAAGGAAAATCCGCTCGGAGATATGGAGAATCATATTTCGCAGATGATTGATTTCGGCGGCGGAACGGCGGGCGGTTTCTACCATCCGTATCTCGGCATGAAATACCTCCCCGAGCTCGTCAATCAGATGGAGCGGATTCCCGGCGGCGAGTGGCTCGATCTGAAGAAAACGAAGCAAACGGTAACGTCGGACAGCGTCAGGATCAAAACGGACGGAGACGGAACCATTCATGTGGAAAACAAGATTCATCCGATAACGGCCTTTTTCAATCACCATCAGCAGACGCCTCTGGAAAAAGCGCTTTGGATTCTCTCCGGCGTGGTGTTATTGTTTATCATCATGTTCGCCTGCTACGTTCTTTATTTGCGCGCCACATTAAAAAAACGAATCTTTAAGGAGAGAAGAAGCCTTGAGTAACATTCTGTTTTTTATCTCATTAAGTTTAATATGGGTGATGCTTCTCTATCACATGTTTCTGATGCAGGGCGGATTCAGGCATTATATGACCTTCGAACGGAACATTCCGAAATGGCGCGCAAAGATGGGGGAGCTCCCGAAGGTCAGCGTGCTCATTCCCGCGCATAACGAGGAGGTCGTCATCAGGCAGACGCTGAAGGCGATGGTGAACCTGTATTATCCGAAAGACAGGCTTGAGATCATCGTCGTTAATGATAATTCCTCCGACCGGACGGGAGACATCGTCAATGAATTTTCCCGTCAGTATGACTTCATTAAAATGGTCATCACAAAGCCCCCGAACGCCGGAAAAGGAAAATCTTCGGCGCTGAACTCAGGGTTCGCGGAATCGAACGGAGACGTGATCTGCGTGTATGATGCGGACAATACGCCGGAAAAAATGGCGGTGTACTACCTGGTTCTCGGTCTGATGAATGATGAGAAAGCGGGAGCGGTTGTCGGGAAATTCCGTGTCATCAACGCGGCCAAAACGATCCTGACGAAGTTTATCAATATTGAAACCATCTGCTTTCAGTGGATGGCGCAGGGCGGCAGATGGAAATGGTTCAAAATCGCCACCATCCCGGGGACGAACTTCGCGATCAGGCGGAGCATTATCGAACAGCTCGGCGGCTGGGATGATAAGGCGCTGGCGGAGGATACCGAGCTGACCATCCGCGTGTATAATCTCGGCTACCATATCCGCTTTTTCCCGGCGGCCGTGACATGGGAGCAGGAGCCTGAGACATGGAAGGTGTGGTGGCGTCAGCGGACAAGATGGGCGCGCGGCAACCAATACGTGGTTCTCAAGTTTTTATCCCAATTTTTCAAGCTGAAACGCAAGCGGATCATCTTCGATCTGTTTTATTTCTTTTTTACGTATTTTTTGTTTTTCTTCGGTGTGATCATGTCAAACACGATTTTTATCATCAATCTTTTTTACGACCTGCATCTGGCAGTCGGGTTTTTGGCGATGATTTTGTGGATACTGGCTTTTTTCCTGTTTATGACTGAGGTCATGATTACTTTAAGCATTGAAAAAACAGAAATGAACAAACAAAACTTCTTTATCGTATTTCTGATGTACTTTACATACTCTCAGGCTTGGATCGTGCTCGTCATCTGGTCATTATTCACAGAGATCAAGCACCGCTTGTTCAAGCAGGAAGTCAAGTGGTACAAAACGGAGCGATACAATCAAAATAAAAGCGGGTGACCTTTTTGAAAAAAGCGATCATATTGATAACGGGCCTTTTGCTATTGATGTATAACGGGCAGGCGGCCGCGGCCCGGGAACTGAAAACGGACGGTTCCGCCCTCGGAACAAGCGCCGGCGCAAAAGAGCAGCAGGCGCTGACTGGCGATCTGATGACACTGTACGGGGCGAAAGACAGCGCAGAGCTGACCTATCAGATTCCTGCGGGAGCTTCGAATGCCGATCAGTCGCTTCTGATTGATTACGAGGCGTCAAACTTATTAATTGCCCCGTCTTCTTTAACCATCGCCATTGATGATGAACCCGTCAAATCCATAAAGCTTGACGGCAGTTCCAAGCGGAAAACGGTGAAGCTCAATCTCAGCAAAAGTCAATCCGCCCAAGGCTATCACAATGTATCATTACGATTTTACGGCGTATTAAAAGAGGGCGTCTGCGTCAGGCAGGATACGTCAGGCAACTGGATAAAAATTTATCCCGACAGCCGCCTTGTGCTTTCAGAAGCAAGCAAATCAAAGGGAGCGGATCTCGGCCATTTCCCGTATCCGTTTGCCCAATCAGGCAATACGGGTGAAGAAACCGATATTATTCTTCCTGACAAACCGACCTCGGCGGAAGCTGAAGCCGCAGTCAAAACAGAAGCATTTCTGAAAACGGCAGACAGCAGGCTGAAGGTATCCTATGTAAAAGAATCCGACGCCGGCAAAATCAGCAATCCGTCAATTGTCATCGGCGCTGATCGGCATTGGAACGGCAAAATAAAAGATCTTTTCGAACAGGGGAACATCAAAGCGGAAGACAACAAACTTCTTCTCGCTGAACGGGTTCTGACATCAGGGGACAAACGGCAGCCCGTCCTGTTTGTCACGGCGCAATCAGACAAAACGCTGGCGGATAAAATCCGCGTCATCACAGACAGCGCTTATTCAGCTCAGCTGGGCGGAGATACTTTGACAATCGGCCGCCTTCAGCCCGCTGCGGAAAAGACAGGCAATAAACTGACACTAGAGGACTTCGGCGCGGGAAATGTAACGATCGGATCAAACAAAACGGCGTCAGAGCACTTCTTTTACCCTGCGGCGGCCGCTGTTGATAAAGACGGTAAGGTCAAGCTTTCACTTACATTAAAAACGTCGGAATCGATCCGGACGAAGGCGGATTCAGCAAATGACGCCGAGAGAGCGGAGCTGAACGTCATGGTCAACGGACAGCCGAATGCGGTGCGTCTTGATGATCTCGGCAATAAAGATAAAGACGGCTTTTACCACGTCTCAATCCCGATTGATCCGAAGCTTTTGCGAAGCAGCAGGTACATTGATCTGCAATTTGTCACATCAGGCTTGAAACATAACAATCCGTGTATCGACCGTGACGAAAACAAATGGGTCTATATTGATAAAAGCAGCACGCTGACGTATCCGGTAAGCGATGCAGCGCAGAAAGCTGATTTCGGGCAATGGCCGCTCCCGTTTGCGGGCGGCGGGAAAGAGAAAACAGTGATCGTCATCCCGGATGACGTAAACATGCAGACACTGAAAGAGCTTTCTCTGGTGGCGGATTCATTCGGAAACGGCTTTACCGTAAAGACGGCATCAGACATGAAGGAAGCGGATGCCAAAGGCCGGAATGTTGTGTTTATCGGAGGCCTGCCGCAAATTCCGCTTTTGAAATCAAACGCTTCTAAGCTTCTCGTGCCCTCAGACCGCAGCGGCGCGTACGATGTTTCTTCGTTTCAAATGCTGAATGAGACAACGAAACAAGTCGCGTTTACCCAGGAATCACCTTGGGACTCCGGCCGGAGCATCGCTGTTTTTGCTCCGTTATCAGGAAGCGGCGCGTCTGTCACAAAAGAGCTGATCAGCTTTTTAGACAGCACAAGCGATGCCGCAACCGTCATTAACGAAACGGCCGGCCGGCAGCTGTTTTCGAATCATCAGCAAATCAAGTCCGATGACAGCAGTCCATCGGCTGATACGAAAAGCCGTTCCGCAGCACTGAACGTTACGTATATTGCTGTTTTCGCGGCGCTTATGATCATTGCGGCCGGTCTGATCTGGCTGACGGCAAGAAGGAAAAAAAGAAAAACGGATCATGAAAAAAGCGAAGAGTAATGAAGGAAAAAGAGGCTGTTAACAGGCCTCTTTTTTTGTATTTTTATTTCCATTTCTGGCGGTGATTTTTTTATTTTTGAAACAGCATAAAAGCCCCTTTACAACTGAACGGGACGGGAGTATGATCTCTTTTATAATCTATATCGCTTAATCTGTAATCAGAGCGGGGGAACCAATTTGCGGCGCGTGATGCCGCTTGGGGTGAATCCTTTTTCAGGTAGGGCCAACTCTCATCAGCCCGAATCCGACAGCTAACCTCGTAAGCGTTCATGAGAGGAGATGAATGAAACCTGTGCACGATTATGGCGCAGGGGCATCCGTTTGCCTCTGTGTCTTTTTGCTGTGCTGAAATATGGCATGCAATCGTTATTCGGAGACATCATAGCAGTAAGGGTTTGTAAATCAAACGGAAAATGAAAAAAAGGGGAAAACAACAAATGTACCATTCAATCAAAAGATTTTTGATTGGGAAACCGCTGAAATCACAGGCGGCCGGAGAGCAGAAACTCACGAAACTCAAGGCGCTCGCCATGCTTTCTTCAGACGCGCTGTCATCAGTTGCTTACGGAACGGAACAGATTCTGATCATTTTGGCTGCGGTAAGCGCGGCCGCGTTTTGGTATTCCATTCCGATCGCAGCCGGTGTTCTCATTTTGCTGCTTGCTTTGATTCTGTCCTACAGACAGATTATTTACGCTTATCCGCAAGGCGGGGGCGCTTATATGGTTTCAAAAGAAAACCTTGGTGAGAAGCCGGGTCTGATTGCGGGCGGCTCATTGCTTGTTGATTATATTCTGACGGTGGCGGTAAGCATTTCTGCCGGAACTGACGCCATTACATCGGCATTTCCGGCCCTGCACCCGTATCATTTGCTCATTGCTGTTTTGCTTGTAATTCTGATTATGATTTTAAATTTGAGAGGACTGTCAGAGTCGGCGTCCATTTTGGCGTATCCCGTCTATCTGTTTGTGGCGGCGCTTGTCCTTTTGATCGTCGTCGGACTGTTTAAGCTCATGACGGGCCAGGTTCATCCGGCCGAACACACGCCGATCGGCACACCCGTGGCGGGCATCACGCTGTTTTTGCTGCTGAAGGCCTTTTCATCCGGCTGTTCGGCACTGACCGGTGTGGAAGCCATTTCAAACGCGATCCCGGCCTTTAAAAATCCTCCGGCAAAAAACGCGGCCCGCACTTTGGCCATGATGGGGATTCTGCTGGCAATCTTATTTACGGGGATTACGGTGCTGGCGTACGGATACGGCACGGGACCGAAGCATGACGAGACCGTTATTTCGCAAATCGCCGCGGAAACTTTCGGCCGCCATACGGTGTATTATTTCATTCAAGGCGTTACATCCTTGATTCTCGTGCTTGCGGCGAATACGGGCTTTTCCGCTTTTCCGCAGCTGGCGTTTAATTTAGCGCGCGATCAGTATATGCCGAGAATGTTTACGGTACGAGGCGACCGATTAGGATTTTCAAACGGAATCATCTTTCTCGGTATCGCGTCCATCTTGCTCATTCTTTTATTCGGCGGCCGCACGGAACATTTAATTCCGCTTTATGCCGTCGGCGTGTTCATTCCGTTTACGCTGTCGCAGACGGGAATGTGCATCAAGTGGATCAGGCAGAAGCCGAAGGGCTGGGCGGTAAAAATGCTGATCAACTCATGCGGCGCCGCCATTTCATTTATGGTGCTGTGTATTTTATTCGCGACGAAGTTCAATCTTGTCTGGCCGGTGCTGTTATTCATGCCTGCTGTCGTCATGCTGTTTTTCGTCATTAAAAATCACTACACCGCGGTCGGCGAACAGCTGCGGGTCGTTGATCAAAAGCCTGAGGAAATCAGGGGAACCGTCGTCATCGTGCCTGTCGCCGGTGTCACCACCGTCGTCCAAAAATCGATTCAGTATGCGAAATCATTATCGGATCAGGTCATTGCGGTTCATGTTTCCTTTGACAGAGAAAACGAAAAAAAGGTGGAAAAGCGCTGGGAAGAACTTCATAACGGCGTCCGCCTCGTCACCCTGCATTCCTCATACCGCAGTCTGGTTCACCCGTTTGATAAGTTTTTAGAAACGGTCGAACAAAAAGCGAAAAAAGAACAGTTCTCCGTGATGGTGCTGTTTCCGCAATTCATTACGAAAAAACGCTGGCAGACCATCCTTCACAACCAATCAGCCTTCTTGCTCCGAGTCCGGCTGTTTTGGAAGAAGGACATAATCGTCGCCACCCTGCCGTATCATTTTAAAAAGTAACGGCAAAGACCGCAGGCTAAAATGCCGCGGTCTTTTTTGTAAAGGAGGACGACATGGCTCAAGGCGCTTTTGTCATCATTCAAAATGACGGGCGGGACATATTACTCGTAAAACGAAAAGACATTCCCTTATGGGATTTGCCCGGGGGCAGGATCGCAGAAGGTGAAACACCTGAATCCGCAGCCGTCAGAGAGGCCTTCGAAGAAACCGGTTATAACGTGACCATCATAAAAAAAGCCGGTGAGTATGAAAGGCCGGCATTTGAAGATACACAACATGTAATCATCGGAGCCATTACCGGAGGAACTCCGCTGATGAACGGGCCGGAAACCGCCGCTTTACGCTGGTTTTGTCCTAATCGGCTGCCGCTGTTCATGGTGCCGAACAGAAAACGGCAAATAAAAGACGGACTCAATGGGGCGGCAAATCGTAAGGCAGTTCTTAAAGACCGAAATCTGTTATCCATCCTTGATCTGCTAAGAAAAAAGCTGAGAGTATAGCCTGTGTTTCAACCCGTATGAAAAAGGGGATGAATACAGGTAAAAGGAGGATGCAGTATGCCAAGTAAAACAGCAGGACACGTAATGACGGAGCTGCTTGAACAATGGGGAGTCGGTCATATATACGGCATTCCCGGAGACAGCATTAATGAATTTATCGAAGAACTGAGACATGAACGAAATAACCTGACATTCATCCAAACCCGGCACGAAGAAGTCGCAGCCCTGGCCGCCGCGGCTGAGGCAAAACTGACCGGGCAGATCGGTGTCTGCCTTTCAATCGCAGGACCGGGAGCCGTTCATCTGCTGAACGGTTTATACGACGCCAAAGCGGACGGTGTTCCGGTGCTGGCGATTGCGGGACAGGTTGCCTCAGATGAAATCGGCCGTGACAGCTTTCAGGAAATCAAATTAGAGCAAATGTTTGAGGACGTGGCGGTATTCAACCAGCAAGTACATACGGCAGAAGCGCTGCCCGATCTTCTGAATCAGGCGATCCGCACGGCTTACAGCAAAAAAGGCGTTGCCGTTTTAACCGTTTCTGATGATTTATTCGCGCAAAAAATCAAACGGGAGCCGGTTTACACATCGCCGATATACCTCAAAGCTGATATAGAGCCGAAAAAAGAACATCTCGTGACATGCGCGCAATATATTAACAACGCAAAAAAACCGGTCATTCTCGCCGGCCAAGGGTTAAAATCGGCAAAAGAGGAGCTGCTCGCATTCGCCGATAAAGCGGCCGCTCCGATTGTCATTACCCTTCCGGCAAAAGGCGTCGTGCCTGACAGCCATCCCCACTTTCTCGGGAATCTCGGGCAAATCGGCACAAAGCCCGCCTACGAAGCAATGGAGGAATGCGATCTGCTGATCATGCTCGGTACGTCGTTCCCATACAGGGATTATCTCCCGGATGATACGCCTGCTATTCAGCTTGATTCGGATCCGGCGAAAATCGGGAAGCGCTATCCCGTCAATGCGGGAATCGTCAGTGATGCGGCTCTGGGACTGAAAGAGCTGACGGAATACATTGAATATAAAGAAGACAGAAGATTTTTGGACGCCTGCACCGAGCACATGAAGCATTGGTGGAAGGAAATCGAAAAGGATGAAACCGAAGCGACTCATCCGCTCAAGCCGCAGCAGGTCATTGCCCGGCTTCAGGATGCCGCCGCAGAGGACGCCGTCCTGTCAGTGGATGTCGGAACGGTTACGGTGTGGATGGCCCGTCATTTTAAGATGAAGAAGCAGGACTTTATCGTCTCAAGCTGGCTCGCCACGATGGGATGCGGGCTTCCGGGAGCGATTGCCGCAAGCCTTGCCGAACCTGAGCGGCAGTCCATCGCCATTTGCGGAGACGGCGGATTTTCAATGGTGATGCAGGATATGCCGACGGCTGTTAAATACAAACTGCCGATTACGGTTGTCGTTTTAAACAACGAAAATTTAGGCATGATTGAATATGAACAGCGGGTCAAAGGCAACATTGACTACGTCACCCAGCTGCAAAATATGGATTACGCCGCTTTTGCAGAAAGCTGCGGAGCAAAAGGCATCAAAGTGACGAAACACGAGGAATTGGCTCCCGCTTTTCATGAAGCGCTCAACTCAAATGAGCCGGTCGTCATCGACGCCGTCATCGGCGACGAGCCGCCGCTTCCGGGAAAAATCACTTACGGCCAAGCGAAGGGCTTCAGCAAATACATGCTGAAAAACTTCTTTGAAAACCAAAAAATCGAAATGCCGTCACTCAAGAAAAGCTTAAAACGGCTGTTTTAACAAATAAAAATAAACAGGCAGCATGCCTGTTTATTTTTTAGTTATTTACCCAGATAAGCCATAGTAAAAGTCCGGCTTTTTATTTTAGGCTTTTCTTCAATAAGGTCATCCCGGGTTATATGGAATAGGTCAGCCAATTTCCAAGGGAGCCACCCATCTTTTCATAGAATTTTTGTGCACGGTAATTATCAGATGCAGTTATCCACGACA
Organism: Bacillus sp. IS1; assembly: GCF_032461585.1. Taxonomy (NCBI): domain Bacteria; kingdom Bacillati; phylum Bacillota; class Bacilli; order Caryophanales; family Bacillaceae; genus Bacillus; species Bacillus sp. IS1. The sequence continues at coordinate 94,117 of NZ_JAWCWR010000006.1, forward strand.
TATGCGCATACCCGTTTTCTTTTGTAAATCTCTCGCAACTTTTAAACAATTCTTTGGCTGCTCCTGTACCTCTTGCTTTTTCTATCACGAATAAATCATTCATTACTGTTATTTTATCTGCTTTCGTCGTACTAAAACTAAAATATAATGTTGCAAAGCCAACAAGTTCCCCATCTTGTTCAGCAACGAATTGAATACCCCTGTTCTTCTCAAATAACATTTCAATTAAATGATGTATCTTTTCAATCGGTGGCTTAGGTCTTTTATAAAAATCCACGATATATAAATACATTAAATCGGTCAATTGTTTTACATCATAGGGTTCCGCGCTTCTGATTATCATATGTTTCCCTCCTCACTCTATTTTTAATTTTTGTTATACAAAACTTACACAGATATTCTAAATAATGCAATATTTTAAATTGGTTTTGAATCGGTTTGTTGTTTAAGAAAAAATAAGAAGGCGGAATCATTCTTATGAAGCGCTCAACTCAAACGAGCCGGTCGTTATTGACGCCGTTATCGGCGACGAGCCGCCGCTTCCGGGAAAAATCACTTACGGCCAAGCGAAGGGCTTCAGCAAATACATGCTGAAAAACTTCTTTGAAAACCAAAAAATCGAAATGCCGTCACTCAAGAAAAGCTTAAAACGGCTGTTTTAAGAAGCCGGTGGTTATAAAAAAATAAACAGGCAGCATGCCTGTTTATTTTTTTGTTGGGCGGCTTGCTTGCATATAGCCGTCCTAAACGAAAACGGTTGTGAAAAGCCACGGCTGGCGAGCGATGGCTGATCAAGAAACTTATGAAGGACCAGTGCAATTCATCTCAAGAACAGCCAGAGAGCGGTCACAACAGCGATCATAAGGTAATCTCCATCATTCAGTGTAGTTCCATTTTTGACAAACACAAGTGCCGTCCGGTTTGTCTTTGTCCCTTTCGGGGTTTTAAGCGCAATGTTCTTCCCTATATTGTAATAAACAATTTTAAATAAATAATATGCCAGCGAACAGAATAAAAAGAGCAACATGAACTTGCCAATAAACAATATCATGTTTCATTACTCCCTTTTGCAGTTTTTTCGTTTGAATATATGACGGAAAAGTCAGGATGTTATATAAAAGGAGAAGTATTTTACAGAGGCTGGTGTTATTCATTAATGAACGGTTCTCCGCAACATCCCCAGATCCGGAATCATTTCAAAACGAAAGAGAAGCCCGAGGATTATTAAAAAACAGTCCCTAAGTTGTCCGCTTTTTTTTGAAAATTTGATCTAAGATGAACATAAAGAGGGTGAATAAGAAGGACACCGTAATCATATCTATCAGAAATATATTAGGAGTATCTTTTATTAATAGCAGCCATACCACCTGCAAAACTAAAGAAATAGAAAAATAAGATATATATGTCATGATCCTCATATTTGTTACCCCCTTAGCCTAATTTCTCTTTTGTGATCTTATCCAAATTAGTAAAAAGGATATCCAATCCCGAAAATAAGAAAGTGATGAACAATGAAAGAAGCACTTCTCCACCTTGAAATATAGATATGTTCTCAATGATATGATTGGAAACGTATTGAATTGAGAAGTAAACAGCAGCCCATGCAAAAATGAATTCAAGGATATAGGCTGACCAAGCAGGCAATGTCAAAACATGAGTCATTCCTTTTACAATTGCCGTAAGGATAAGCATATAAACTAAAGCTAAGATACTGACGACGACAGAAAATATGTATAAGTCTGAAAGTGAACCATAGATGATATACTCTCCGAAAAAATGATTTACAGTTATAGCTACAAAATAAATAACTAGGCTAGGTACAGTTATAGCGAAGAACAGGGAGAATCCAATAAGTGCGATGAATGCTGCATGAGCTAAGCGGTTTGGCGGTGTATCCACGATCTCTTTTTTTAATAGAATCATAAAAATAAGAGATGAAATCACAAGGCAGCATAAGAAAGTGAGCAAAACAGTAAAAAAGACAGTCATGTGACATCTCCAATGAAAAAGTGCTATTAGAGTGAATCTAACAGCACTTTGCATTTACTTCATACGTATTTTCCTGACGATCATTTATGAATGATTTTAAAATGCTTTCATTGCTAAAGTTGTCAAATGAGCGAGGTTTTTAGCCTGGCTGTCAGAAAGTCCGGACTTTTTAAGTGAAAGATAAAGATTCTTTTCCACGTCAGTCCAGCTTAAGGCGACATACTCGTTCAGCATTTTCTTTAAAACCGGTTCTATGTGTTGATTGAAAACGGATTCAAGTTCATTTCTTATTTTCTTTCCTGCTAATTTTTCAACAAGATTGAATAATTTTGTTTTATTTTTCAGCACTTCTCTGATTACATCTTTGACTGGTTTTGACACAGATGCATCGCTTTGTGCTTTAAGTCCGTAGGAAAATTGCGTATCAGTCTGATAAAAAAATGATTTGGTCGTTCCAGTGGCATTGGCAGTATTATTATGATTTTCTTTAGCTAAGGATGCGGGGACAAAAGCAGTAGTTACAAGGGCTAAAGATGCGGCAAACAGAATGCCTTTAGCTGCGTGTCTAATGGGAAATCCTCCTTTAGAAATGTAGTGTAGAGAGAAATGAAAGACTATGTATTTAGGCGGGACCGATATGATCCGCTTTGAACATTTTCCCCTCTCAGATACCATTCTATCAATAGGTATTTTTGGGGTAAATAGGATTTTCATACAGTATTTTTCTTATAATTCAAAATCTTCTTTAGCAGGATTCATTTTGGCTGCAGTTTCGATGATGGGACATGGGCTGAAGCCTATATAACACATGTACAGGCTGATTGAGGCGGAATCACATTATCGGAGCGGTTTATAATTCAGGGTTAATGAATAAAAATAAACAGGCGGCATGCCTGTTTATTTTCGTTTGCGTGAAAGAGCGAAGAAAAACGGGAAGGCGGAGCCGGCCAATAACGTACCGAATAAAAACATGCCCCCGATGAACACATGATAGTTCACCCCGCCGATCCAAAGCCCCGTGATTAAGGAAACGATGCTTAATGCGATCATCAAAAAGCCGGGAATCAGACGTTTCTTACCCGTTGTCCGATAAGCAAAAAGAGAACAGAAGATGCCGATGACAATCGGCACAATCCACAGATAAAAAAGGATAAATACTGACATAAGCAAAACTCCGATTTTTCTTCTATCATACCAAAAACGCCCGGAAAAAGATACGAACGGCACCCGGCGCCAAAAGAAAAACCGGCCGCTATGGCCGGTTTTTTTCTAACGGAAGGAATCGTAGATCACAAACAGATTAAGCGCGATCACCAAAACCGCAATCAGCCAGGCGAGAGCCGTCACCCATTTTCGGTTCGTCAGGGCGCCCATCAGGCGTTTGTTGCTTGTAAACATAATCAGCGGCACGAGCGCAAAGGCGATGCCGAATGAAAGAACGACCTGGCTCCATACGAGCGCTTCTGTGGCGTTGACCCCCGAGATAATGATGATCATCGGCGGAATGATGGTAATGAAACGCCGCAAATAAAGCGGGATACGGTAACGGATGAAGCCCTGCATGATAATATCGCCTGACAATGTGCCGACAGAAGAGCTTGAAAGCCCTGCGGCCAGCAGCCCGATCCCGAAGAGAATGGCTGAAGCCGGTCCGATATAGTGGCCGAATTGCTGATAAGCCACGTCTAAATCTTCTACATACAGCCCGTTCTTGAAGAAAAGCGCAGCAGCGACGATGAGCATGCTTGCGTTAATCGCCCCGGCGATCACCATCGCGATAAGAATGTCAATCGTCTCGAATCTAAAAATCTTTTTCCGCTCACTATCCGTTTTTCCGACGACACGGCGCTGTGTCAGTGCGGAATGTAAGTAAATGGCATGCGGCATCACGGTTGCGCCGAGTATCCCGGTTGCCAGGAGCACACTGTCCATTCCGTCAATTTTCGGGATAAACAGCCCTTCGAGAACGGAGGCGGCGTCAGGTTTGGCAAAGAAGGTTTGCAGAGCGAAGGCGATCACCACGACAAACAGAAGTCCGGCGATGCCCGCTTCCAGCGCCCGGTAACCCCTGCGCTGCAGCTCTAAAATCGCGAATGATCCGATCGCCGCGATAATGGCCGCTTCAACCATCGGTATGCCGAACAGCAGGTTGAGCCCGAGCGCCGCCCCGATAAATTCTGCCAGATCAGTTGCCATAATTACCAGTTCACCCTGTATCCACAGCCCGGCGGATACCCATTTCGGGTACCGGTCTCTGGCGATTTCCGGAAGGTTTTTACCCGTGGCAATGCCGAGCTTCGCGGAAAGAACTTGAATTAAAAAAGCCATCAAGTTTGAAAAGAGGATGACCCACAGCAGCATATACCCATATTTCGAACCAGCTGAGATATTCGTAGCGAAGTTTCCCGGATCAATGTAGGCAATCGCCGCGATAAAGGCGGGGCCTAAAAAAGGAAGAAGCCGCTTGAATCCCTTGCTTTTGCCGTCAAGTGCATCCTGCACGGCTTTTGATTGCAGTGATTGTGCTGAGATGTCTTTGCTCATTATGTCTCACCTAAATTCCGATAGATTTTTAGCTAAATAACAAAAAGTTTCCTAGATGCAAATTATTTTATCTACATCATAAATCCGCTATTATGAGATGTCAAGTTCTTTATGTTCAATAAACCGGCACATTGATGCCCTGTTTTATCTATGATATGTATCCCGCCGAAGAAAGGTCCGAAAATGAAAACGGCATCGTTCCGGGAAAAGAAGCGATGCCGTTCGCAAAGCGTGTTTTCGCGTCCGATCATGCGCGGATGCGTGGAGCGTTCTTTTAAAAAGGTGAAAAGAGGACACTTGCCCATATAACTTCACAACTTTCTGTCCGCCCAACTGATTTGAGAAAAAGACGCTGTATTTCCTCCGTTTTCCCGGGTAAATAGAATAATAATGTTTCTTTCCATTGGAAGATAAAACCTTTCTGTACCATTCAAATGACCTCCGGAAAAACTCCGGCCGCTCTGAATAAACGTTTGAATCAACGATATATCAGTGATTCCAGTCCAATAAACCGCTGTTATCTATCAAAAAAAGAATCGGCATGGTCTTTTGCGAAGAAAAGAAGTTGGAGCATTAGACTTATTTCAGTCTCCCGGGCAAAAAAGTATAATAACGTCAGGAAAGCTTTCCAGCCATATGATAAAAGAGGGGGAATTTTCTTGGTACGTCGTTTGTCGATCATTTCTTTAGCCATGATTTTTGCTGTTTCTTTATTCGCTTTTGGCGGCTCTGCATCAGCAGCAGCTTTCAAACCTAAAGCTGAACCGGACGTTTCCATTTTAGCCAGCGGGGGTACAGTCGGTATTTACGGTGCTAATATGCGCTCATGCTCTAAGGTCAGCTGTTCAACGATCACAACATTCTCAAGCGGTAAAAAAATTACAGGTTCTTGGGTAACCGGAGAATATGTTCAAGGCCACTACACCAATTCTAATAAATGGCTGAAAGTCACGTATGCAGGAGCGACAGGCTACGTTTCAGTCACCACACTATCTTATTATTACGGTTTATAATCAGAAAAACCTCGTTCTCTTGAGAGCGGGGTTTTTCCTTTATTCCGATTCAATTTCCGCGTTTCGTTTCATCATCGTGTTTCATCAGCTGATCGATTTCTTCCTTAGAAGCGTTTTTTTTCCACTCTTTCGCCTGACTTGTCGCAATGGGAATGGCCCGTCCTTCTTCATAACCCTCATCTATCATCGCATTAGCGATTTCGATTGCTTTTTTCTTCACAGGTTCCTCGAGATTCTTCAATGATTGCGGATAATCCTTCATAGACCAAGGCATGTCTATCACTCCTTTATGAAAAGTGTTTCCCGCCTGAAGAAAAAGAAAACCGCCTCATCAAAAAGAATGACAGCTATTTTTATGAGAGACCAGCAATTTCCGAATAAAATATAAAGGATAAAGAAGCAAGTACAGATTGAATGCCCACCACATAAAATCAAAATCACCGATAAATACCCAAAGGGCAATCGCTTGCAGGCCTGAACAAAAGGTCAGCACAAGTGATATTAATGCGAAAGAGCGCCATAACGCATGTTTCCGTTTATAAAGAAACAAGCTGTACAGGCCAGTTATCGAAATGAAAATATCTAAGGGAAAGAATGACCAGTTCCAGGCCATTATCATGGCGTTATCATAATCTTTAAACACCATGTTTTTTGGAATCCACTCAAAAAAAGTAACAATCCAATAAACGATAAATCCAATATCTGTAATGAGGAAGAGAACCTTTAACCCTTTCATCATCTGTTTCTGTCCGTATGAACGCTGATGCCGTTTGATGACGTTTCACTTTCAGAAATAAAGTTTAAGGAAACGACACCGATGATAATCAGAAGAACAGAGACAGCTTTTATGACAGAGAACTGTTCATGAAAGAAAAAAATTCCGATCATGGAAATCAGCACGATCCCCATTCCCGACCAGACCGCATACGCGATGGAGACACTTATATATTTCAAAGTCAAAGTAAGAAAACAAAGGCTGCCGATATAAAACAATAATAATAAAATACTTGGGACAAGTTTTGTAAATCCATTTGATAATTTCATGCTGACCGTCCCCAATACTTCAAAAATGATCGCTAAACTTAAATAAATCCATTGCATTCAACATTCTCCTTCAATCGTATTATTCAGAATTATACAATATATAGAATTTGAAGGAAATTAAACAATGAAATGTTTTCCGGATAAAAAATCCGGCCGGGTGTAAAAAGAAAACGCCATAAAGGTATACTATGAACAAAGAAATCAGAAAGGACGTGCAGGACGGGTGACAGAAGAGCGGACAGACCTGGAAAGACAACTGAGAGACATTCAAAAATGGGAAAAGGCGCAGCAGAGGGTGATGTTCTGGCAAACATTCACCCGCTTGCCGTTTCAGCTTTTGGACAAGCTGACACCGCAATTTATTCAGAGGAAAATCGGACTCATTCTCGATGAAACGGGAACGTTTATTCAGTCAGGCGGACAGTACCTTACATCAGAAAAGCGCATCATGAAAAAGTTTCAAAAACGGCTGCCGCACGGTACATGTCAAACGCTTCACGACATCCGCAATGCGCCGCTTGCCGTCATGGACGAAATCGCAGAAGGCATAGCGCGTACAAGCGTAAAGGCCGCGACGGTGCAGGGAGCCGCAACGGGAGTCGGCGGTGTATTCACGCTGGCGGCAGACATTCCGGCGATGCTCGGCCTGTCCTTAAAGACGCTGCAAGATATCGCGGTTGCTTACGGCTTTGATCCGAAAGACAAAAAAGAACGCGTGTTTATCGTCAAATTGCTTCAGCTTGCATCCAGTGACGTCATCGGAAAAAAAGCGATCCTGCAAGATTTACGGCAATATGATCAAAACGACCGCGTCTATCAGCGCGTCGCCTCGCAAATCCAAGGCTGGCGGGAAGTCGTTTACAGCTACCGCGATACGTTCGCCGCGAAAAAACTGCTGCAAATGGTTCCGGCCGCAGGCATCATCTTCGGCGCGTCCGCCAACCGTTCAGCTTTAGAAAGCATCGCGGAAACAGGCATCATGCTTTATAAAAAACGCCGGATTCTAAAACGCATGAAGGATACAGAATAATAAAAAACCACCCGAAAACACATTCAATGTGTTTTCTTTGTTTAGCAGTTCTGAAATCGGGAAACCAACAACCAACACCAATTAAAGGAGGAATTCAAAAATGGCACAAGATAATAACAAAATGAGCAGAGAAGAAGCAGGTAAAAAAGGCGGAGAAGCGACAAGCAATAACCATGACAAAGAATTCTATCAGGAAATTGGTCAAAAAGGCGGAGAAGCCACTAGCAAAAATCACGACAAAGAATTCTATCAGGAAATCGGTGAAAAAGGCGGAGAAGCCACTAGCAAAAATCACGACAAAGAATTCTATCAGGAAATCGGTGAAAAAGGCGGAGAAGCCACTAGCAATAACCATGACAAGGAATTCTATCAAGAAATCGGCCAAAAAGGCGGAGAAGCCACTAGCAAAAATCATGACAAAGATTTTTATAAAGAAATCGGCCAAAAAGGCGGAAACAGACGAAGCAGCTAATAAAAGCATAAAGGCAGAGAACCTGCAGATCAAAAGCGATCCGGCGCATCAGCTGGATCGCTTTTTATTTTGGGGAAATCTTGATCTGAGCCGCCGTTGCGATACAATTAAATGAAAAAGGGGTTTTTCACTCGTGTCTGACATGCTGAATTTGCTCGCTATCGCCAATAAAGTCAAAGAAAAACACGACAATTTTTCAATCGCGGAGATCAATGACCACTGTGTGCGCCTCGCAGTGTTTACGGGAGAATATGACTGGCACCATCACCCTGACTCAGATGAATGGTTCATCGTTCTGGAAGGGGAGCTGCTGATCGATTTTAAGGACAAAGAAACCGCAGTGCTCAAAGCAAATGACAGCCTGCTCATCCCGAAAGGCACGATTCACCGCACCCGCTCTTACGTCAGAACCGTGAATCTCTGTGTTGAGCATGCGCATGCGAAAACAGTTATCACAGAGGAACGGTCATGCTGATCAAAAAGATTGTATGTGAAACAGACGCCGCAAACGCTGAAGCATTTGCGCAAGCACAGTCACAGTGGGGAGCATTATCATGTGTAAATGGCTTCGTCAAACAGGCCGGCGGCTGGCGGAAAAACGCAGACGGCCTGTTCATCGCAGAGATCATCAGCGTTTGGGAGAACAGACAAGCCTATGATGATTTTATGGAGAACGAACATGACCGCATATACGAAGAAATCGAGCAGAAGGCTGCGATTCTTTCAATAGAAGTGATGCTGTACGAAGAGGATGAACCTGTCATTCATGAGCGGTTACATCATCCGGACATCCGATACGAACCGGACTGGACGGTTCTGAAGGCATAATGAAAGCCCAAAACAGTTTGTTTTGGGCTTGTGTCTTTACTCGCGTCCGGGAAGCGTGTTATGGACATACGGCGGGACGGGATCCAGCTTAGCTATTTCGCCGTGCGCTTTCGGTTCCTTTTCGTATTCGAATGGTTCTCCGTCCGGCGCTGTTTCCTTCAGCCAATTTTGTTCAGCGCTTTCTGCTCCATCTGAGAAATGAATAAGCTTATGGGAGAATGACTGTTTTTCCAGCGCCTTCGGGAATGTGGAAGGAACGATCGGACCTTCCTGTTCTTCTAATTCTTTAATGGCCGCAAGCCATTGGTTTTGATGCATGGTATCGCGGGCCAATAAAAAGCTGAGCATATCTTTCACGCCTTTATCATCGGTCATTTCATACAGGCGTGCGACTTGAAGCCTTCCTTGTGATTCGGCGTTCAGATTGGCGCGGAAGTCTGCCAGAAGGTTTCCGCTTGCGACGATATAGCCTGCGCTCCACGGAACGCCCGTGCTGCTCTCCGGCATTGCGCCGAGTCCTGAGACAATTGCATGATGCGGATTCATCCCGCCTAAAATGGACCCGATGACCGGATCATCAGCCGCTTTTTCCTGCTCTGCCAGCGGGGCGTCTTCTAACAGTCTCGCAATCATCGTCGCGATCATTTCGACATGGCCGATTTCTTCCGTCGCGGTATCCATCAGAAGATCCTTATATTTTTCATTGCCCCGTGTATTCCATCCTTGGAACAAATATTGCATGGCGACGGATATTTCCCCGTATTGTCCCCCTAAAATTTCCTGCATCTTTTTTGCGAACAGCGGATCAGGACGATCCGGTTTAGCCGGATGCTGCAGTTTTTTCGTATGTGTAAACATGTCTCCATCTCCTTTTTTGATCTGTCCCTATTTACTTCCCCGGCGGGAAAAGGGATGAAACGGAGATGGGCGTATTGGTCCTGCTAAGGCTCGCGGCGCAAGGATAACAAATCCTGCACAAGCCCGCGGCCGATCACCTGTTCATATTGTCCGTAAATCGGGTCGAGGCGTTTCATCCATGTGTTCTTTTCCGCTTTGCTCAGCACATGAATATGAATGGATGAATTCTTCTTTATCTCTTCAAGCTGGTCTTTATTCATTTTCTCAGCGGAGGCTTCGTTCCATTCCGTCGTTTCTCTCATCGCCTCCGTTAAGATGGTTCTCGTTTTTTCTGTCTGCGAATTCCAGAAATGCTCGTCGGTCATCACGGCATAACCGAGGTACCCGTGATTGCTGATTGTCAAATAATCTTGAACATTATAAAATTTTTTAGAATAGATATTTGAAATCGTATTTTCTTCTCCGTCTACGAGATTGCTTTCCAAGAGCTGAAACGTGGAATTAAAGGAATCCTGCCGCGGGTGCGCGCCGAGCAGGCGGTATTGGTCTTCGATCACGCTGCTCGGCATGATCCTGAGCGCCTGTCCTTTCAAATCGTCCGGAGTGAAGATCGGCCCTTTATTTGACGTGAGCTGTTTAAACCCATTCGTCCAGTACGCCAGTCCTTTCAAATGATGCTTTTCTAATGAAGCGAACAGGCGTGTGCCGATTTTGCCGTTGAGGCCTTCTTGCACGGCTTTATAGTTTGTAAACGCGTACGGCAGATCCAAAACACCCCATTCGGGAGACAGTGATCCGAGCTTTGAGGTGGAGGGAGCGATGAATTGCACGTCCCCGTTTTGAAGGGCGTTTATTTCTTCATTATCTGAATAGAGGCTCCCGTTTGGAAACACCTCTACTTTAATGGTGCCGCCGGACTTTTGATAGACAAGGTCGGCAAACTTATTCGCCGCCCGCCCTTTTGGCGTGTTCTCAGCAACGACATGGCTGAATTTGAAAACGATTTGATCTTTCAGGCCTTCCTGTTCGTCATCATAATACGGTTCTTCTGTTGAGAAACGATCATGAAAGCCGATGAATAAAGCGGTTCCGATACCGAGTACCATCAGGCTGAGACAAGTCAGCAAGCTTTTCATCGAAAACCCCCTCCGCCATTTTCTATAACAAGCATAATCGGGCGGGCCGTTTTCGTAAAGAGACGGAAAGGAAGAGGCCAATGACGAAAAAAAAGCTCACCATCCGCTGGAAAATCACCATACTTTCGTATATCGTCGTGCTTTTTACCTTTTTGATCGTCGGCATCGTGCTGATCGGCAATATTCAGCATACAGAGGAGCGCGAGCTGAAAAAACGGCTGATGAATACCGCGCGGACGGTATCTGAGATGACCGATGTCAAACGCGCCCTCGAGCAGAAAAAACAAAGGGAAGACGTGCGCCATGCGGTCGAAGAAATAAGGATCATCAATGAAGCGGACTACATCGTCGTTATGGATATGGATCATATTCGCTATTCACATCCCGTCAGCACAATGATCGGAAAGCGTTCAAGGGGTGAGGACGAAGCCGCGGCGTTCGCCGAGCACATTTATTTTTCCGAAGCAAAGGGAGAGATCGGCACCGCCGTCCGCGCTTTTTATCCCATCAAAGACCGGGATTTGAATCAGATCGGCGTCGTTCTGGCCGGTAAAACGCTGCCCGGATTCGGTGAAATTCTTCTTCAGCTGAAACATGAAATACTGTTTATCGTTCTGCTGGCGCTAGGGTTCGGACTGGCCGGCTCCTTTTTGCTGGCACGCCACATCAAAAAACAAATGTTTTGGCTGGAGCCCCATGAGATCGTGAGAATGTATGAGGAACGGACCGCTACGTTTCATTCAATGAATGAGGGCGTCATCGCGATCGATAATCAGCATCACATCACTATTTTTAATGAAAAAGCGAAGCAGATATTCAATGTCAGACAAGAGACCGATGGCAGGCTGATCTGGGACGTGTTAAAAGATTCGCGGCTCCCTGAGATCGTCGAGCGGAACCGAGCCGTATATAATGAAGAAATCCAAGTCAGCGGAAAGGTAATCATGAGCAGCAGAATTCCGATCGTCATGAAAAAGAAGGTCATCGGAGCCGTCGCCATTTTTCAGGACAGGACGGAAGCGGCGAAAATGGCGGAAGAACTGACAGGTGTGAAAAATTTTGTCGATGCGCTCAGAGTTCAAAATCATGAACATATGAACAAGCTTCACACCATCGCGGGACTCATTCAGCTCGGAAAATCAGAAAAAGCGCTCCAGCTTGCTTTTAAGGAATCATCAGAACAAGAAAGCGTCACCGATTTTCTTCATCAGGCCATTCAGAATGACGCTGCGGCGGGGCTGCTGTTAAGCAAAATCAAAAGAGGAAAAGAGCTTGGCATTTCTGTGAAAATTGATGAAAACAGCAGTTTCTCGGCATTTCCGGAGCATGTCGACCAGCATGACATCGTCGTCCTGCTCGGCAATTTAATTGAAAATGCGTTCGGCGCATTCGAAACAGCGGACACGGAGGACAAACATATTGACATCAGTATCGAGCAAAATGATGAAGTGCTTGCTATATTAATAGAAGACAACGGAAGCGGGATTTCCGATCAGCACATCCCGCGCCTTTATGACAAAGGGTTTACCGTCAATAAAACGGGAGGAACGGGATACGGCTTGTACCTCGTCAAACAAATCGTCGACAAAGGGATGGGCGTTATTGAAGTCGACACACGGCAGGGACAGGGAACGGCATTTTCTATTTTATTTCCGATGAAGGGGGAGGAATCATTCGATGGACATCAAGGTGCTGCTTATTGAAGATGATCCGATGGTGCAGGAGGTGAATAAAGAATTTATCACCGGTGTTTCGGGGTTCAGCGTCATCGCCACAGCCGCTGACGGAGACGAGGGAATCAGGCTTATTAAAGATCTGCGGCCCGGGCTCGTGGTATTAGACGTATATATGCCGAAAAAAGACGGAATTAAAACGCTCCAGGAAATCAGAAAACAAAAGCTCGAAGTGGACGTCATCATCGTCTCGGCCGCAAAAGACAAAGAAACAATCCAGCTTATGCTGCAAAACGGTGCGGCCGACTATATTTTGAAGCCGTTTAAGCTGGAGCGGATGAGACAGGCGCTCGAAAACTATAAACAATATAAACGGAAAATTGAAGAGCATGACACCATGTCGCAAGAGCAGCTTGACATGCTGCTTAAAATTCCGCAAAATCCGTCCCGGGATCTGCCGAAGGGGTTAAATCATTTTACGATGAATGAAATTTTGACCTATATGAAACAGCAGACGGAGCCGCTTTCAGCCGAAGAAGCCGCCAAAGCGCTCGGAATCGCCAGGGTGACGGCGCGGCGTTATCTTGATTTTCTTGAGAAAGACGGCCAGATTAAGCTCGATATTCAATACGGGGGAGTGGGCCGGCCGGTTAACCGCTACAAATTCGTCCGCTAGCCGAGACCAAAAAGACCAAAATGTCCGTTATGATCATAAGCTTCCCCCCCTCTGTTTGAAAACGCTATCATTTTCATATAGACGCAGCGAGAGGCAAGGGGGAGTAGGGATGAAAATTTTCAAAAATCTTACGGTGCAGGTCATCACGGCGGTTATCATCGGCGTCATTGTCGGACTCGTATGGCCTGAGGCCGGGAAGCAGATGAAGCCGCTCGGCGATACATTTATCAATGCGGTAAAAATGATTATCGCACCGATCATATTCCTGACGATCGTGCTTGGCATCGCCAAGATGGGAGACATGAAAAAAGTCGGCAAAGTCGGGGGAAAAGCATTTATTTATTTTGAAGTCGTGACCACCATCGCCCTTATTATAGGACTTCTGGTCGTCAATATCATGAAACCCGGTGAGGGGCTTGATTACAGCAAGCTTGAAAAAGGGGATGTCTCTCAGTATACGCAAAACGGGGGACAGGGGATTGACTGGATTGAATTTATCACTCACATCGTTCCGTCAAATATGGTTGACGCTTTCGCAAAAGGCGACATTCTTCAGGTCTTATTCTTTTCTGTTTTATTCGGTGTCGGCCTGGCGGCGCTCGGTGAAAGAGGCAAAAGCATTATTGATTTCTTTGATAAACTGTCGCATGTTTTTTTCAAAATCATCGGCTACATCATGCGCGCGGCGCCGATCGGCGCATTCGGGGCCATGGCCTATACGATCGGGCACTTCGGCCTTGATTCCATCAAGCCGCTGGCGAGTCTGATGCTGTCTGTATACGTTACGATGTTCCTGTTTGTATTTGTCGCTTTGAATATCATTTGCAAACTATTCGGTTTCAGCTTGTGGAACTATCTCCGTTTTATTAAAGATGAACTGCTCATCGTTCTCGGCACAAGCTCTTCTGAGTCCGTCCTTCCGCGGATGATGGATAAAATGGAGCGCTACGGCTGTTCCAAATCGGTTGTCGGCCTTGTCATTCCGACGGGATATTCTTTTAACCTGGACGGCACCTCGATTTATCTGTCCATGGCGACGGTTTTTCTGGCGCAGGTGTTCGGCGTTGACCTTACCATCGGCCAGCAGGTTACGATCATTCTCGTGCTGATGCTGACATCAAAAGGCGCGGCGGGCGTAACCGGAAGCGGATTTATCGTGCTCGCCTCCACTTTATCGGCGCTTCAGGTTATTCCGCTGGAGGGGCTGGCGCTGCTCCTCGGCGTCGACCGCTTTATGAGTGAAGGAAGGGCGATCGTCAACCTGATCGGAAACGGAATCGCCACCATCATCGTAGCCAAGAGCGAAAATGAGTTTGACGAAGCGAAAAGCACACAGGCCGTAAAAGAAATGAAAACGGCGGTATAAAAGGAAAGGAACGGCATGCATCGGGCATGCCGTTCTTTTTTTCGGCTGCCATGAGTAAAAAAGATAAATTTGTTTAAATTTATTAGGAGGTGGACAAAGACCTTAGCGTCATTTTGTTATATAATTTACAATTAGAGAGTGAAAGATGAAATCTAAGGGCTTTTTGTCCTAGCAGGAGTGTATAAATGGCGGCTATTTTTAAATTTTTTCAGCATCCGGGTGTCAGACGTTTTTCGGTTTTTCTTGTTTTGACTGGGGTGTTAGTTGTATTCCGAAGTATGATTAATTTGATTTTGCTTACGTTTATTTTTACTTTTCTGATGGATCGGCTGGAGACTGTCATCCGGCACGTGTTGAACCATTTTTTCCGGATCAGCCAGAGGGTGGTCATCACCATTTTATATATTGCGCTGGCTGTCGGGGCGACTGTCGGAGGCTTTGTCTTTTATCCGATTGTTGCCAAGCAGATTGAACAGCTGATTAAGCAGATCAAGCACATCGCGTATCATCCCGATGTCATTCCGTTTTATGATGAGATATCGAGCGTGTTCGGCGATATCAATATCGGTTCCTATGTAAAAGAAGGTTTTAATGTACTGTATACATACTTGGCCGATATCAGCACTTTCGGTTTGCAGGTCGTGATGTCACTGATTCTCAGCATGTTTTTCCTGTTCGAGAAAAAGCGGCTCACGGAGTTTATGAAAAAATTTCAGCACAGCAAGCTGTCTGTTTTTTACTACGAACTTGCTTTTTTCGGCAGCAAATTTGCGAGAACATTCGGCAAAGTGCTTGAAGCCCAATTTATTATCGCGCTGGTGAACTGTATCCTCACCTTGATCGCATTGGCGATTCTGCATTTTCCGCAGCTGTTCGGCCTGTCAATCATGGTCTTTTTCCTCGGGCTCATTCCCGTGGCGGGTGTGGTGATTTCGCTCATTCCGCTCAGCATCATCGCGTATACGACGGGCGGCGCTGCGTATGTCATCTACATCGTGCTGGTCATTTTCGTCATCCATGCGATTGAGACGTACTTCCTTAATCCGAAACTGATGTCAGCGAAAACGGAACTGCCGATCTTTTTTACCTTTACGGTTCTGATTTTCTCGGAACATTTCTTCGGCATTTGGGGCTTGATTATCGGAATTCCGATATTTGTGTTCCTGCTTGATATTCTGGATGTCGTCAATAATGAAGAGAAGGAAAAAAAAGGACCGGTCCCGGATAAGACATAACGTCGGCTCCGGCTCTTCACGAATATATGACTAATGTTATAATGCAGACAGTGCCTATGTACGGGCACTGTTTATTTTTTGTGAAAAAGGAGGAAGGCTGTATGACTGAGCCGATTTTACATATTGAGGGCCTTGACAAAACAATAGGCAAAAAGCACATTTTAAAAAACATCAGCATGGATGTCAGGCAGGGCGAGATCATCGGTTTGCTCGGTCCGAACGGGTCGGGAAAAACCACACTTATCCGAATCATCGTCGGTCTTTTAAAGAAAAACAGCGGAACGATTACAATTAACGGCTTTCAGCACGATGCTGATTTCGAAAAAGCGCTTGAATCCGTCGGAGCGATCGTGGAAAATCCTGAATTCTACCCGTACCTGACGGGGTGGGAAAATCTGAAGCACTTTGCCAACATGCACAAAAACATCAAAGAGGACAGGCTTCAGGAAGTCATCGAGCGGGTCGGGCTCACAAATGCCGTTCATGACAAAGTTAAAACGTATTCCCTTGGTATGCGTCAGCGTCTCGGGATTGCACAGGCCATTCTTCACCGTCCGAATCTGCTCATTTTAGATGAACCGACAAACGGGCTTGATCCCGGCGGAATGAAGGATTTCCGCGATCACTTAAAGGAACTCGCGGAGCTTGAAGGGACGAGCATCCTTTTTGCGACGCATTTATTGCGTGAAGTGGAGGACCTTTGCGACCGTGTCATCATCATTCAAAAAGGTGAGATCAAAACAGAGGTTGTTCTGCGCGGCGCTGAGGAAAAAGAAGAAAAAGCCGTCCTCGACATTCAGCCGGCTGACGAAGCATTCGAATGGCTGTCCCAACAGCAATTTGCTCCGGAGAAAAACGGCGGGGGCATTACCGTCACCGTAGCGAAGAAGGACATCCCGGCATTAAACCGTGCGCTCGTCGGACAAGACTTTCTCGTGTATTCCATCATGCCGTATGCGGAATCGCTGGAGGATGAATTCATGAAAGTGACGACGGCGCTTCAAGAGGAGGGAGAGACGAATGTTTAAATTGACAGCGAATGAGCATATGAAACTCTTTAACCGAAAAGTCTCATTAGTGGCGCTGATTCTGATGGCCGTTCTCCAATTTATTATGGCGCTTGTCATTAAACGGCTTGTCATCAGTTCCGGAACGGATGAGAATTTCATCGGCTATATGGCGTACGCGCCCGGGCTGAATATTCTGCTTGAGGCGTTAACAATCGTGATCGCGGCAACGATCATTTCCGCTGAATTTGATAAGAAAACGATCAAATTTTTGTTAATCCGCCCGGTAAAGCGGGAGCGGATTTTTGTATCTAAACTCATTACCGTATTTTTGGTCAGCTTGTACCTGTATGCGGCGTACTATATTCTGTCTCTGCTGTTCGGCATGGCTTTCTTCGGCGTGTCGGTGACATCTGAATCAGGGACGCTTCTGATGAACACCCTGAAAGTAATCGGCACGAACTGGGTCGAGGCGTTTGCGATGGCATGCTTTGGCTTGTTGTGTTCTTCTGTATTCCGAAACAGCGCAACGGCCGTCATTTTGTCATTTATCGTGCTGTACGGCGCAAAATCACTCGTGACGATTATGTCGCTCTTCCAAAACAAATGGGGAAGTTTTCTGCTGTTCGCAAATACTGACCTGACGCAATATATGAGCGGGGCGAAACCGCTGTTTACGGGAATGACGCCGTTATTTTCCGCAGGCATTATCATTATCCATATCGTATTCTTCTTAGCCGTCGCTTGGTGGAGCTTTTGCAAACGCGATGTTCGGGTATAAAGTAAAGGAATGACATTTTTGTGAAAAAGATCACGATAAATCAATAATTTATGCTATTTTGATTTATAATAAAGGTAATGACGGAGGTGCTCACTTGAGAAATTTTATTACCGCATTACCGATTGTGTTATTGCTTGGTTTTTCCTTTGTGTCATTCATGTTCCAATTCGAACATCTTGTTTATTTCAGGCTTGCGCTGGGTTTGTTTTCTACAGTGGGGCTGTTTCTCTTATATAAAATGAAGTCGGGATTCCGTTATTTCATCATCTACCTGTATGCAAGCTGGATCGTGCTTGCGGCGGTTACCGCGTTTGAAGAGCCGATTTTTTCAAGCTTTTTCTTTGGCGGGCTTGTGATGACGATGGGTTATCTCACATATATGCTGATTTATCTCGGGCTCAAGCAGGACCGCGGCCCGGAAGCAGTCTGAACACGCTATTCCACGGAATAGCGTGTTTTTTTGTACAGCCTCACAGTTGCGAAACGAGACTTGAATCTCTATAATACTTATTAACTTTATCGGAATTATAATGGGGGGATTCCAGTGTCTTTATGGATACAGAATGAACGGCAGAGGGAATGGGTGGAAAAAATCGGCCTGCTTGCAGACGAATTTCAAAAAACAGCCGCGCTTGATGATGAGGCGGGCCGTTTTCCCGCGGAGAAAATTCAAAGACTGCGCGACGCGGGATATACGGCGTTAACGGTACCTGAGGCATTCGGCGGTGCAGGCATTTCCGTTTATGATATGGTGCTGTTTCAGGAACGGCTGGCGCGGGGAGACGCGGCCGTTGCTCTCGGAATCGGCTGGCATTTATCCGTCATGGGTGAGCTCGGAGAAGGAAACAGCTGGGATGAAGGTGTCTTTTCATTTATCACAGAAGAGGTGAAAAAGGGAGCTGTCCTGAACAGGGCAGCGACGGAACGGCAGACCGGCAGTCCGACGAGGGGAGGAAGACCCGGCACCTCCGCTGTCAAAAAAGACGGAAAATGGGTGCTGAACGGCCGAAAAACCTTTACAACCCTTTCACTGACTTTGGATTATATGCTTGTGACGGCATGGATTGAAGAAAAACAAACGACCGGTGTTTTTCTCATTCATAAAGATCAGGCAGGCGTTTCAGTCGAAGAAACATGGGATATGATTGCCATGAAGGCGACCGGAAGCCATGATCTCCTTTTAGATCATGTCACGGTCAGTGATGAGCGGCTTGTGGAGCTTATCAGCGGGCCGAGAGCGGCGAAAGTGAATGGCTGGCTGCTTCACATTCCCGCTGCTTATCTGGGTATCGCTCAAGCGGCAAGGGACTATGCCGTCCGGTTTGCATCCGAATATTCGCCGAACAGCCTGAACGGACCGATTAAAGACGTGCCGGCCGTTGGGCAGCGTGTCGGGGAAATGGAGCTTGAATTGTTAAAAGCGAGACAGTTTCTCTTCACGGCGGCGCAAATGTATGATGACCCGAAACGCCGCCCTTTCATCAAAAGCGAGCTCGGCGCCGCAAAACATATTGTGACAAATGCCGTCCTTTCTGTTGTTGATAAAGCAATGAGAATCACCGGCGCAAAAAGCCTGGAGCGAAATAATCCGCTTCAGCGGTATTATCGGGATGCCCGGGCCGGCCTTCACAATCCGCCGATGGACGATGCGGTCATCGGCAAATTAGCGGCGGAAGCCTTTGAGCAATAAAAAAAAAGAGCCTGAAAAAGGCTCTTTTTATGTATGGCTGTTGTGCCGGAGCAGTTTTTGATGCTTGCGGTCAATTCTGTCATAGATCACATTCATCAGCTTTTGATTATTTATAATGGCCGCCTTGTTTTCTTTTATCAGCTGTTCGTATGTTTTTATTTTACGTTTCGCCATGAGCCCGCACCTTCCTAACATATTTGTATTCGCTTTCTAATTCTCCGAGCGATAATTCATATAAATGCCGTTCCGACTTTTTGTATATTCCGTTATTGATCAGCAAATGGATCAGATGTTTTTTTCGTCCTTCAACTGATGATCTGAGCTGAGGAGAAGACCTCATGATTACCCTCCTAATCAAATGATATTGAGAATCATTATCAGTTAATGAAAGTATACAATGGGCATATTCATATGTAAAGGAAAAATACCGCCAATTTTTCGACAAAAAGTTTCCCGGGGAATAATGCTGTCGAATTGATTGCGTTTCTGTCAGATCAAAGCTGCTATTTTTCCGCTTTTCCATCCATACTATGAATGAGAATGGAGGAGTCCTTACATGAATGATCAAACGGCAAACTTAAAACGGGGCGAAAAAGGCGCGATTCTTAATATCGCCGCGTACCTCATCCTTGCCGCCGTCAAACTGGTGATCGGTCTTATTTATCATTCCGAAGCGCTCAGAGCGGACGGATTAAATAATGCCACGGATATTGTCGCATCACTGGCTGTGCTGATCGGGCTCCGGATTTCCCAGCGCCCCGCGGACAGTGATCATGCTTACGGACATTATCGGGCTGAAACAATTTCTTCATTAATTGCGTCTTTTATTATGATGGCGGTCGGTATTGAAGTGCTGATCGGAGGAGCAAAGGCGATTGTCAGCGGAACGAAGGCCGAGCCGAGCTTCATTGCGGCATGGACGGCGCTCGGGAGCGCGATTGTAATGTACGGCATGTATGTATATAACAGCCGACTTGCGGATCGGGTTAAAAGTTCTGCGCTTCATGCGGCGGCGAAAGACAGCCGTTCTGACGCCTATGTCAGTATTGGGGCGTTTATAGGCGTCTTAACGGCCCGGCTTCATCTGCCGTGGATTGATCCGGTCATTGCTTTTCTGATCGGAATCATCATCTGTAAGACGGCATGGGACATCTTCAAAGATGCATCCCACTCATTGACGGACGGATTTGATCTGAAAGATTTGGAGCCGTATAAACACACAGTGAAAGAAATAAAAGAGGTCATCAGGCTGAAGGATGTGAAAGCAAGGTATTTGGGGAGCACGGTTCATGTGGAAATGGTCATTACGGTAGATCCGGGACTGTCTGTGAAAGAAGGCCATGAAGTAGCCGATGAAGTCGAATATGCAATAAAACATGAACATGATGTGACTCATGTCCATGTTCATGTAGAGCCTGAAGTCATAAACAAAGATCGTGAAACGAATTAAATATGCTGTGATAAAAACTCTGTGACTTCTTCGGGCGTTTTCGCGTTTGCGCTGTGAAGATGCGCTTTCTTTTCGCCGTTTTTAAAGATCAGAAGGCTCGGTATGCCCATTACCTGATATTTGTCGGCAAGCTCAGGGAGCTCGTCTCTGTTCAGCTCATACCAATCATTTTGATTGTATTCTTCCAAAATATCGCCGATGAACATATTCATGCGCGTGCAGTCAGGGCACCAGTCAGCGAAAAATTTCACGATGATTTCCTTGTCGGATTGAATAAGTTCATTAAATTGTTCTGTTGTACTGATTTTTTTCATATGACACATCTCCTTTTCCATGCCATTTTAATATAAAATAAAAAGGAATTACATACAAATGCTTTCATATTCAGAATGCCCAAAAATAATTAGATCATTTTCTGAGGAAAGTGATAAGATAGTAAAGATGAATTGTTGTGGGGGGAATATCCATTGAAAACAAGTCTAGGATTGGTGTACGGCGGAAAATCAGCCGAACACAATGTATCGCTGCAGACAGCATTAGCTGTAACAAAAGCGCTTAATACTGAGAAGTTTGATATACATCCGATTTACATCACTGAAAAAGGAGAATGGCAAAGAGGCCCGCTGCTGACTGAGCCGGTTTCCAACGTGAAAATGCTTCAGCTGGAACAAAACGGTGAAAGTTTCGCTCTATCAGCATTGAACCGGGAAATGTTTCCTGAAGCGTCGCCTGACGAAAAGGCGCCGATCGATGTCGTATTTCCGCTTCTGCATGGACCGAACGGTGAAGACGGCACCATTCAGGGTCTGCTGGAATTGCTGAACGTTCCTTATGTCGGCAACGGAGTGCTTGCATCATCAGCCGGCATGGATAAAGTCATCATGAAGCATTTGTTCGCTCAAGCGGGGCTTCCGCAGGCGAAGTACGCCGCTTTCTTAAAAAAGGACTGGAAACAGACGCCGGACAGCTGCTTACAGCAGGTTGAAGAGGAGCTTGGGTATCCGTGCTTCGTCAAACCGGCGAACCTCGGGTCAAGCGTCGGAATCAGCAAATGCCGAAATCGCGAAGAGCTTGAAAAAGCCTTCGAACTGGCTTTTGAGTATGACCGGAAAATTGTGGTGGAAGAAGGAATCGCCGGCAGAGAAATCGAAATCGGCGTACTCGGAAATGACGAACCGAAATGCTCCGCCGTCGGTGAAATCGCGCCGAAAACCGACTTTTACGATTACAAGGCGAAATATGAAGACGGCGACACGGATTTAATGATTCCCGCGCAAGTGACGGATGAACAATATGCGGAAATCAGCGAGATGGCGATTAAAGCCTTCAAAGCGATTGACGGATCAGGCCTTGTCCGCGCCGATTTCTTCCTGACCAATGACGGTCAAGTGCTCATTAACGAAGTGAACACAATGCCGGGCTTTACGCCATTCAGCATGTTCCCGCTGCTTTGGAAAGAAGCAGGCGTAGATTACAGTGATCTGATCGAACAGCTGGTTGAGCTGGCAAAAGAACGCCATGCCGAAAAACAGCTGATTAAACATACATTTTAATGAAGACGGACACTGCCTGAAGGGGCAGTGTCTTTTCCCGTAACAGACAACATTTTCAGAAAGCGAGGTGCCACCTTTGATAAAGCGAACTGTAAAGCGAATCGCAGACATGGTCAAAGGCACACTGACAAATCCCGTATTTGAACAAACAATGATTGAGGGCGCCGCAACCGATACGCGGACTTTGGAAAAAAATCAGCTGTTCATTCCTTTAAAAGGCGAGCATTTTAACGGCCACACCTTTGTGCCGAAAGCATTCGAAAAAGGCGTTTCCGCGGTGTTGTGGGACCGCTCTGAACCGAATCCGCCGGAAGAGCGTGCTGTCATCCTTGTCGATGACACGCTGGAGGCGCTGCAAACATTGGCAAAAGCTTATTTAAAAGAGCTCGGCACACGGGTTATCGGGGTGACCGGGAGCAACGGAAAAACGACAACGAAAGACATGCTTCACGCCGTTCTCGGCACGCAGTACCGCGTTCACAAAACCGCCGGCAATTTCAACAACCATATCGGCCTGCCGCTGACCGTGCTTGCCATGCCTGAAGATACAGAAATCGCCGTTTTAGAAATGGGAATGAGCGCGAGAGGCGAAATTGATTTTCTGAGCCGTCTTGCTGAACCGGAAGCTGCCGTCATTACCAATATCGGCGAATCCCACATGCAGGATTTAGGCTCAAGAGAAGGAATTGCGGAGGCGAAACTTGAAATTATAAACGGACTTCGGGAAGACGGCGTTCTGTTTTATTTCGGGGATGAGCCGCTGCTCCGCGAAAAGACGTACACTTGCCGGACAACGACATACGGCGCAGGCGCGGACAATGATCTCCGCCTGAAAGAAATAACACAGGCGGAAGAAGGCACGTACTTCAATATCGACGGAATCGACCGTTCTTTCTTTATTCCCGTTCTCGGCAGACATAATGTGATGAATGCCATGGCCGCATACGCCGCCGGCATCTATTTCGGCATTACGCCGGAAAATGCCGCTCTGGGACTGAGCCGCCTGAAGGTGACGGGGATGAGATTGGAACTGGTCAAAACGGACAACGGCATCTCGATCGTAAACGACGCGTATAATGCGAGCCCGACGTCAATGAAAGCGGCGGTCGAATTAATCGAAACGATGAAAGGCTATCGGAAGAAAATGCTCGTGCTCGGTGATATGCTTGAACTTGGTGATGAAGAAAAAGCATTCCACGAAGAATGCGGAGCTGCGGTCAATCCGGCGGAAATCGACCATGTATTTACTTACGGCACACTCGGCGCATTCATCGCTGACGGAGCGCGCCGGCATTTTGAAGAAGGGCGCGTCAGCCATTATCTTGACAAAAAAGAACTGCTTCACGCCATACAGGATATGGCCGCTTCCGGCGATCTCCTTCTGTTTAAAGCATCGAGAGGTATGAAGCTCGAAGAAATCGTTAAAGATTTATTAGAGAAGCACTGAAAAAATAATGATCAGCATCATAAAAATATACAAAAATGAAGAAACTAATTCAGGGTGAAATAATTCTGTCCGTATGAAAAAGAAAGACCGCCGGCTGGGAAATCCCGTCCGGCGCGGGGTCCGGCTCCGTTCGCGGGAAGAATCCGGTCAGGCCGCTTCCGGCCGCCTGACCATCTCGCCTTATTGAAAAACACATAGTGTAATGGTAAGATTAAACGTAAAGTAATTCGGGCTTTGTATACGTATGATCCTGTCCTTTGGATGAAAGGGCGGTTTTTAGTGGTAAATCACGACATTACTGAAACAGCAATCAGAAGGAGTTTGAATAATTTGACTATAACGTTTCAAGATTTCCAATTAAGTTCTGATCTCATGAAATCAATCAATCGTATGGGATTTGAAGAAGCAACACCGATCCAGGCACAAACGATTCCGCTCGGACTTTTAAATAAAGATGTCATCGGACAAGCGCAAACAGGTACAGGTAAAACAGCTGCGTTCGGTATACCCCTTGTTGAAAAAATGAACCCCGAGTCTCCTAATATTCAAGCAATCGTAATCGCGCCAACCCGTGAATTAGCCATTCAAGTATCTGAAGAGTTATATAAAATCGGACAAGATAAGCGTGCGAAAGTACTGCCTATTTACGGCGGCCAGGATATCGGACGTCAAATCCGCGCATTGAAGAAAAACCCGCATATCATCGTAGGTACGCCGGGGCGTCTTCTTGACCATATCAACCGCCGCACGATCCGTTTAAACAACGTGAACACGGTTGTCATGGATGAGGCTGATGAAATGCTGAACATGGGATTCATTGATGACATTGAATCCATTCTCTCAAACGTGCCGAGCGACCACCAAACGCTCTTATTCTCAGCAACAATGCCTGCGCCGATCAAACGGATCGCAGAGCGTTTCATGACTGAGCCGGAACACGTAAAAGTAAAAGCGAAAGAAATGACTGTGTCCAACATTCAGCAGTTCTACTTGGAAGTGCAGGAGCGCAAAAAATTCGATACGCTGACTCGTCTTCTTGACATTCAGTCTCCGGAACTTGCGATCGTATTCGGACGTACGAAACGCCGTGTCGATGAGCTTGCTGAAGCCCTGAACCTTCGCGGATATGCGGCTGAAGGAATTCACGGCGACTTAACGCAGGCGAAACGTATGGTTGCGCTTCGCAAGTTTAAAGAAGGTGCGATCGAAGTGCTTGTAGCGACTGACGTTGCCGCCCGCGGACTTGATATCTCAGGCGTTACCCACGTTTACAACTTTGACGTGCCTCAAGATCCTGAAAGCTACGTTCACCGTATCGGAAGAACGGGCCGCGCAGGAAAAACGGGTATGGCGATGACGTTTATCACACCGCGTGAGAAAAGCATGCTTCGCGCGATTGAACAAACGACAAAACGCAAAATGGACCGCATGAAAGAGCCGACGCTTGACGAAGCATTAGAAGGACAGCAGCAGGTGACGGTTGACCGTCTGCGCACGGCGATCAGCGAAAACAACCTGAACTTCTACATGACGGCAGCTGCGGAATTGTTAGAAGATCATGATGCAGTGACAGTTGTGGCTGCAGCCATTAAAATGGCGACAAAAGAGCCGGACAGCACGCCTGTACGCCTCACTGATGAAGCGCCTATGGTCAGCAAACGCTATAAAAACCAGCGTACTTCTAAGCGCAGAGACGGCCAAGGCGGCGGCTACCGCGGCGGCAAAGGGAAAAACAACAACCGTTCTTCCTACGATAAAAAACGCTCAAGCGACCGCCGTTCTTCAGGTGACAGACGCCAGAAAAAATCATACTAAAACACAGGAAGCGGACCCTTTTACGGGGTCCGCTTTTTTTTGATATGCCGGAAAGTGAATCTTTTTTGCAAATCAGCCGTATTTGTATGTATGATAAAAAATGGGAGGTAGGTATGTTGAGAGCACAGCCAAAAAATCGAATCAGTCCAAGCGGCTTAAAAGTCTGGCGTCTTCAGGAAATCATCCTGTCCGCCTTCTGTCTTCTGGCCGTTATAGCAGCAGCTGTTTTAAGCCATTTCTTCCATTGGCCGTATTGGATCACCGGAGTCCTCGGCATCATTTGGGTTATCGGTTCAGTAATATCCGTCTATGCCATACCGAAAATCAGGCACAGGATCTGGCGCTATGAAGTCCATGAAAATGAAATTGATATTCAATCCGGCATTTTTATTGTCAAACGGGTCATTGTGCCGATGGTGAGGGTGCAGCACGTAGATACTTCACAAGGCCCGCTCCTCAGAAGGTACCGTCTGGCCTCAGTCAAAATCTCCACGGCGGCAACCGTTCATTCCATTCCGGCGCTTGATATGGAGGAAGCTGACCGGCTGAGGGATTCCATTTCCCGTCTGGCAAGGGTGACGGAAGATGATGTCTGAGCCGAAACGTCTGCATCCGGCGGCCGTGATTTTGAACTTATTCCATATTATTATCGAAACCATTAAAAACATTATTCTGCCATTTTTTCTCGTCTATATTGTAAACTCCAACCACTTCATCCGCTTTTACGGAGGCATTGCGCTCGCCGTCCTGCTTATCTGGCTGATTACGGCTAGTGTGATCGAGTGGAGAAAATTTACATACCGGATTGAGGACGGAGAATTCAGAATTGAAGAAGGCTTGTTTTTTACGAAAAAGAGATACATCTCCATTGACCGGATTCAATCAATGAATACGAGTGCCGGCATCATTCAGCAGCTTTTTAAGCTTGTTAAGCTTCAAATCGAAACGGCCGGCGACGGGAAAAACGCCGAGGCCGTCTTATCCGCCATTACTGTGGAAGAGGCGGAACGGATCAGAGCGGCTGTTTTTCAGCAAAAAGCGGAGCAAGAAGAACGAGGGGAGACTGCAGCGGAGCAGGAGCCGATGAGCGGGGAAGATGTGCAATCCGTTTACCGCCTGTCTGTAGGTGAGCTGCTTATGGCCGCCTCAACATCCGGGGGAATCGGTGTCATCATCTCAGCGGTATTCGCCCTCTTTTCTCAGATTGATGAAGTACTTCCGATGGACTGGCTCTATGACAGGTTTTCCTTTCTCAAGCATGCGAGCATCGGCATATACGCCGTGATCATTTTCATAGGATTGTTCATCGCCTGGCTGTTAAGCATCGCCGGTATGATGATCAAGCATGCCAACTTTAAAATAGAAAAAAAGGAACACGAATTGGTCATTACCAGAGGAATTATTGAAAAGCATCAAGTGACAATCCCGCTCCGTAAAATCCAAGCCATTAAAATGAAAGAAAATGTGATCAGGCAATTATTCGGATACGCGACGGTTGCGATTGTCAGCGCCGGCAGTGCGGGGAATGAGAAAGAAGGAGCACAGACGATTCTGTTTCCGATCATCCGCAAATCAAAGCTCGGTGTGATGCTGAACGGTTTCACACCGGATTACGTGCTGGAAGAAAACCGGAATCATTTGCCGAAAAGGGCGCTGCGCCGGTATTTATTCCGATCCATAATCTTCTCGGTTTTCGTGATCATCCCGCTTTGTATTCTGTTTAAGCCGTGGGGATATGCATCGCTCCTCGTGCTTCCTGTCGAACTGGTGCTTGGATATGCCTCGTTTAGGACAGCGTCATGGTGCATAAACGGCGGCAGGCTTCAGATCACCACGAGGCTGATCGGGAAGACGACCACGATTATGCTGAGAAGAAGAATGCAGATGTTTGAAGTCAGCCGCTCCTTTCTGCAAAAAAGAAGGCGGCTCGCATCTGTGGCTACCGCAGTGAAATCAGCTCACCACATGGAGCATGTCATGCTGAAGGATGTCAGTGAGGAAGATGCCGAACGCATCGGACGCTGGTATTCATATGAAAAAGCGGACGGTTAATACCGCCGCTTTTTTTGCTGCACGCATAAAAAGGAAAGCAAAAATCCGCCTGCCAGTCCGAACAAATGCGCCATAATGTTAATATTAGAGTTGATAAACGTCGACAGCACCGCGATGATAAGCAGGGTCATAATCATTTTCGACTGATCCCGGCCGATCAGCTCCTTGCGGAAAACAGTCAGAAACACATACACACCGAAAAGTCCGAAGATCGCGCCGGATGCGCCGACATGCACATAATCAAGCGGTTCGGCAAGATACGTGCCGATATTGCCGATAATGCCCGATGCGATGTACACAATCAGAAAACGGACTTTTCCGAGCATCTGCTCAAGCGGGGGCGCGAATAAAAAGAGAGACATGGAGTTAAACAAAAGGTGAGTGAAATTCGCGTGTAAAAACATCGGTGTCACCAGCCGCCACCATTCTCCCGAGGAAACGCCGTAATTATAGCCGGTCACAGCATCTGACCACATCATGACGGAATGAAGCGGCATACTGAAAAACAGCCACAAGAACGCCTGCAGCGCCAAAATACAGCTGACGGCCGGATAACGTCTGATAAAAGTCTGGAAATTTTCCGTTCGTATAAACATCGCAAGCCCCTTTGCATCTGATTTGTTACATATATAGTAACACGTTTATGACATAAACCGTTTTTTAGTACGGACTTTTAGGAGGAATTCACATGATTTTCGGAATCGGAATCGACATCGTTGAACTGCACAGAATTGAAAACATGCTCAGCCGGCAGGCGAGGTTTCCGCAAAGAATATTGACGGAGGCTGAATACGCCCGTTTTACATTGCTGTCGGACAAAAGGAAAATTGAATTTCTCGCGGGAAGATTTGCGGCAAAAGAAGCCTTTTCGAAAGCATACGGCACAGGTATCGGCAAAGAGCTCAGCTTTCAGGATATTGAAACCGGAAACGACACGGCGGGAAAACCAGTGCTGACCTGCGCCAAGCTTGACGGCGCGGCGGTTCACGTTTCCATTACCCATACAAAAGAATACGCCGCGGCACAGGTCGTGATTGAAAGGTTGTCACGCTAGTCTGCATATTAGCCGGAACCCCTTCATATATTTGATAGTGCATTAAGGGAGACAAGTTGTTTGAGGCTTTTATGGTACGCGTCCGTCCGTTCAGGGCGTACCGTTAAAGTCAAACAAGCGATTTCTTCCCTTTACATCAATTGAGAAGAAGGGGTTGAAAAAAGGTGAGAAAAAGCTTTGTTTTGCTTTTAACGGGACTGCTTGCCGTCCTTATTCTTTCGGCCTGCGGCCAAAAATCACAGGAAGATATCGTGAACGGTTTAGATAAGAAGGCGAAAGAATACACCTCGTATAAAGCGAAAGCCAAAATGACCATTGAAACGGGGAGTGATCCGCAAGTATACAATGTGGAAATCTGGCATAAAAAACCTTCCCTGTACCGGGTCTATCTGGAAAATCCGAAAAAAGACCAAAACCAAGTCATTTTACGGAACGCCAACGGAGTCTTTGTCCTCACGCCGTCTTTAAATAAGAGCTTCAGATTCCAAAGCGACTGGCCGAATAACAGCAGCCAAGTATATTTGTTTGAGTCACTTGTAAAGGACGTGCAGCATGACAAAGACGCCGTCTATTCCGCCAAAGATAAAAAGTACACGTTTGAAACAAAAACAAACTATCAGCACAACAAAATGCTGCCGACTCAGGAAATCACTTTCAACAAAAAGGACATGAGCCCGTCGCTCGTCAAAGTTATGGATACAGACCGGAAAGTGATGGTAAAAGTCGAATTCAAAAGCTTTGAATTCAACAAACCGTTTGATAAAGACTCTTTTGACGAGAAGAAAAATATGACGCTTTCCCAGATGGACGTCGCCACAAGCGCCAAGCCGTCTGATTCATTTGCGGTCAAAACACCGCTTCAAGTGCCGGCCGGCGTCAAAAAGCTTGAAGAGAAAGATATTTCAACTGCGGACGGCAAACGGATCGTCATGACTTACGGCGGAGAAAAATCCTTCACCCTTATTCAAGAAAAAGCCCATATCGCAAAAGCCGCCTCTGCCGTCACGCTGAAAGGCGAACCGGTTAATCTCGGCTTCACGGTGGCCGCATTATCTGATACGTCTTTAACGTGGACATATGACGGAGTGGATTATCTTCTGTCATCACAGGATCTGACAAAAGATGAAATGGTGGCCGCCGCCAAAAGCATGCAGGGACAGTCGTCAAAATAACGTCAAAAAAGAGGCCGCCGCTGTCGGTCTCTTTTTTGATTCCAGTTCACTTTGCAGAATAATTTTAGTATGATAATAACAATATGAATTGAAAATAATGCTAGGAAGTGTATCGAGTGAACACAGCATCCTTTTACAGAGAAACGTGGGCGGAAATCAACCTGTCCGCGATTAAAGAAAATGTCACGCATATGAAAAAACACATCGGGCAAAACGTCCATCTCATGGCGGTTGTAAAGGCGAACGCTTACGGTCACGGAGATTTGGAAGTTGGGAAAGCCGCGCTTGAAGCGGGTGCCTCTTGTCTTGCCGTAGCCATACTGGATGAAGCGATTTCATTGAGAAAACGGGGCATTACAGCGCCGATTCTCGTGCTTGGCGCCGTGCCGCCCGAATATGTACAAGCAGCTGCCGAGTATGACGTAACACTAACGGGATATTCTGTTGAATGGCTTCAGGAAGCCGCGCGCCACCTCGGAAGTGCAACAGTGCCGTTCCACCTGAAAGTCGACACCGGCATGAACAGACTCGGAGTCAAAACGGAGGAAGAAATCCAAAGCGTGTTAAAAATCCTCGGTCAAAATCCCGGTTTAGTCTGTAAAGGCGTATTCACCCATTTTGCTACCGCGGATGAGAAAAACAGAGATTATTTCCTCTTCCAGTTTGACCGCTTTAAAACATTGATCGCTCCGCTTCCTTTAAAAGAATTGATGGTGCACTGCGCGAACAGCGCTGCCGGACTTCGTCTTAAAAAAGGCTTTTTTAACGCGGTTCGTTTCGGCATCAGTATGTACGGGCTTCGTCCTTCTGCTGACATCCAAAGCGAAATTCCTTTTCAATTGAAGCCGGCTTTTGCGCTGCACTCTGTTTTATCCCATGTGAAAAAGATCCGCAAAGGGGAAAGCGTCAGCTACGGCGCAACATATACGGCAGAGAAGGATCAATGGATCGGAACGGTTCCCATCGGCTATGCGGACGGGTGGCTCCGCAAGCTGAGCGGCACGTCTGTGCTGATCGGCGGCAAACGGATGAACATCGCGGGAAGAATCTGCATGGATCAATTGATGGTCGAATTAGATCAATCTTATCCGCCGGGCACCAAAGTCACCCTGATCGGCAGCCAGAAGGGAGAAACGATCACAATGGATGAAATCGCCGGGCGGCTTGGGACGATTAATTACGAGGTCCCTTGTACCATTAGTTCCCGCGTTCCCCGTATGTTTTTGGAAAATGAGAGTATAATGGAAGTAAGAAATCCTTTACTGCAAGATAATACAAGCAAGTAGCCGTCATCCGGAAAAAGAGAATTTATAAAACAGCTTTGCTTGACGTTTGAATAATGGTATCATTATGTCTGGATGGATGAATTGGTCGTATCCGTAAGTTTGGTGGAGGTGTATGTTTTTTGTCTGAATCCAGCGCAAGAACCGAAATGAAAATCAGCTTGCCCGAAAACTTAGTAGCTGAATTGGATGGTGTAGCGATGCGGGAGAAACGAAGCAGAAACGAACTGATATCACAAGCAGTGAGAGCGTATGTCAGCGAACGGACAACTCGCCATAACCGTGATTTGATGAGACGCGGGTATATGGAAATGGCGAAAATCAACTTGAATATCTCTTCTGAGGCTCACTATGCTGAGTGCGAAGCAGAAACGACCGTTGAGCGCTTAGTCAGCGGAGGATAATCATTTTGATTGTAAAGCGCGGCGATGTTTATTTTGCTGATTTATCTCCTGTTGTTGGCTCAGAGCAAGGCGGCGTACGCCCGGTTTTAGTGATCCAAAATGATATCGGAAATCGCTTTAGCCCGACTGCTATTGTTGCAGCCATAACAGCCCAAATACAGAAAGCGAAATTACCAACCCACGTCGAAATTGATGCAAAACGCTACGGTTTTGAAAGAGATTCCGTTATTTTGCTGGAGCAAATTCGGACGATTGACAAGCAAAGATTAACGGATAAAATAACTCATCTGGATGATGAAATGATGGATAAGGTTGATGAAGCCCTGCAAATCAGTTTGGCACTCATTGATTTTTAGTCATATTTTGGTTGCTCATATAGAGCAACTTTTTTTGTTTTCGAAAAACATAAGCGCTATAATAAAGAGATAATCAAACAAAATTTGTTGTTTTGTGTCGGGAGGTCAGTGAAACCCATGTCGAATCAGAAAGTGTATCAGTTCATCATTGATCAGCATGATGAACTGCTTGATACTTGGACAGCCAAACTAAAAGAAGTAGGCAATCAGGAAGACTATCAGCTTACGAATCACATATGTGAAAATATTTGTAAAGACTATATAGACATTCTTTTATTATCGACTAAAAATGACGAGGCTACGGAAGAGCAGATCAGTGAGCTCGCACTGCGCGCCGTTCAGCTCGGTCTGTCACTGAAACTTCTTTCAGCTACCCTGTCAGAGTTTTGGAAACTGCTTTACGAAACGATGGTCGACCTTAATATGGCCGATCAGGACAGAGCAGATTTGATTTTGGAAATAGACAGCTTTTTCAATCCGATCAACACGGAAATTTTAAATCAGTATTCTATCTCCTGGGAAAAAACGGTTACTTTGCAAAAAATCGCGCTTCAGGAATTGTCGGCTCCGCTGATCCCGGTATTTGAGCATGTAACGGTCATGCCGCTTGTCGGGACGATTGATACGGAGCGTGCAAAGCACATTATGGAAAATCTGTTAAACGGCGTCGTGAAGCACCGTTCACAGGTTGTATTAATTGATATCACGGGCGTGCCGGTCGTTGATACGATGGTGGCGCACCATATTATTCAGGCATCGGAAGCGGTGCGGCTTGTCGGCGCGAAATGCCTGCTCGTCGGAATCCGTCCGGAAATCGCGCAGACGATCGTTAATCTGGGAATTGATTTGTCGCAGGTTATTACGAAGAATACCCTTCAAAAAGGAATTCAAACAGCGCTTGAAATGACAAATCGAAAAATCGTTTCATTGGGGGAATAACATTGTGAGACATCCAAAAATCCCGATCCTGAAACTGTATAACTGCTTATTGGTATCCATCCAATGGGAACTTGACGACCAGACAGCTTTGCATTTTCAAGAAGATCTGCTGAACAAAATCTATGAAACCGGCGCAAACGGGGTCGTCATTGACCTGACATCCGTTGACATGATCGATTCATTTATCGCGAAAGTGCTCGGCGATGTCATCACCATGTCTAAATTGATGGGCGCAAATGTCGTATTGACGGGAATTCAGCCGGCTGTGGCGGTCACATTGATTGAACTCGGAATCTCACTTGAGGAAATCGAAACAGCGCTCGATTTAGAGCAAGGGCTTGAGACATTGAAGCGGGAATTGGGGGAATAGCGATGAACGACCAATCCTGTGTGAAAATCATGACAGAATGGGATATCGTAGCCGCCAGACAGCTTGGCCGCAACGTTGCGAAGGAATTAGGCTTCGGCACGGTGGACCAGGCCAGAATCACGACGGCTATCTCAGAATTGGCCAGAAACATTTACTTATATGCAGGCAAGGGCCAGGTCAGCATAGAACAAGTAAACGACAGAGGGAAAAAAGGCCTTAAAATTATAGCAGAAGACAAAGGGCCCGGAATCCCCGACATCCGTAAAGTGATGGAAGACGGCTTTTCAACGTCAGGCGGACTGGGAGCGGGACTTCCGGGCGTCAAAAGGCTGATGGACGAATTCAGCCTGCAATCTGTTGCAGAGGAAGGAACAGAGATTCAAGCCGTGAAATGGCTTCGGTAGGAGGTTAGAACGTGGATTTCAGGGAGGTTATAGAGCAGCGGTATCATCAGCTGCTTAGCCGATATATAGCCGAATTAACAGAAACATCTTTATATCAAGCCCAAAAATTCAGCCGAAAAACGATTGAACATCAGGTTCCTCCGGAGGAGATCATCAGCATCCACCGAAAAGTAGTAAAGGAACTGTATCCGGATCTGCCGGAAGATGTTTTTCATTCGCTGGATTTTTTAATAGAAGTCATGATTGGCTACGGGATGGCTTATCAGGAACATCAAAGTCTGAGAGATATCCAGCAGGAGCTTCGTTCAGAAATTGAAATTGCCGCAAATGTTCAGCAGACGCTGCTTGGCACAAAAATTCCTGAAGAAGAAGATCTGGATATCGGGGCAATCAGCGTCCCCGCCAAACAGATGAGCGGGGATTATTATCACTTTGTCAAAGACAAGGAATCGATTAACATCGCGATAGCCGATGTCATCGGAAAAGGAATACCCGCCGCATTGTGCATGTCGATGATCAAGTATGCCATGGACTCTCTTCCGGAGACCGGCATTCACCCCTCCCAAGTGCTGAAAAATCTTAACCGCGTTGTAGAACAGAACGTGGACTCAAGCATGTTTATCACCATGTTTTACGCAAACTACAATACGAAAAATCACCAATTTACATATGCTTCTGCGGGGCATGAACCGGGCTTCTACTACTCTGAAAAAGAAAAAAAGTTTTATGATCTGGAGGCAAAAGGATTGGTGCTGGGAATTTCTCAGGATTTTGATTACAGCCAATATGAACAGCACATGGACGAAGGAGATATGATCGTTCTTTTTTCTGACGGCGTCACCGAATGCCGTACCGAAAACGGTTTCTTAGAGCGAAGCGACATTCAGCGCATGCTGGAAGAACATATGGACTGCTCCGCGCAGGATATGGTCAAAAATATTTACGACAGCCTGCTGAGACTCCAGGACTTTCAGCTTCATGACGATTTTACGTTAATTGTTTTGAAAAGAAAGGTTTAAAAAAACAGCAGCACGGGTAAAAAGCCATTAGCACGAGTAAGGATAACTTTCAGAGGTGATACGATGAATTTAACGGTAGATATGAAGGAGAATCTTTCAGATATACAAATCAATATCGCTGGAGAAATCGATGTATACTCAGCTCCGGTGGTTCGTGAAAAGCTGATGCCCCTGGCAAACGAGGGGAAGGACATGAGAATCTGCTTAAAAGATGTAAACTATATGGACAGTACGGGTTTAGGCGTTTTTGTAGGCGTGTTTAAAACGGTGAGCAAGGAAGGCGGCTCTCTGAAGCTTGAGAATCTTTCCGACCGGCTCGTCCGTCTGTTTGAAATTACGGGGCTTAAGGACATCATCGACATTTCGGCAAAGTCAGAAGGTGGCGTGCAATGAGTACATCAGTTGATTATATAGAGATGAAAATTCCGGCCGAACCGGAATATGTAGGAATCGTCAGGCTTACGTTATCAGGGGTCGCAAGCAGAATGGGCTATACCTATGATGACATTGAAGATTTAAAAATCGCTGTCAGCGAAGCTTGTACAAACGCTGTCCAGCATGCATACAACGATGAAAATAAGGGAGAAGTATCCGTGCGGTTCGGTGTGTTTGAGGATCGGCTGGAGGTCATTGTCGCCGATCAGGGAGACAGCTTTGATTTTGATCAGAAGCAGCAGGATCTCGGGCCGTACACACCTTCGCACACAGTCGATCAATTGTCAGAAGGAGGGCTCGGTCTGTATTTAATGGAAACGCTCATGGATGAAGTCAAAGTTCAAAGCAACTCTGGCGTAACCGTGGCGATGACAAAGTATTTAAATGGGGAGCGAGTTGATCATGGCACAACCATCAAAAACTACGAAACTAACTAAAGATGAAGTTGATCGGCTCATACGCGACTTTCAAACACATGATAATAAAGAAGCCCAGGAAACACTCGTCGAGGTGTATACCAATCTCGTCGAAATGCTGGCAAAGAAATATTCAAAAGGAAAAAGCTTTCACGAAGACCTCCGCCAGGTCGGAATGATCGGACTTCTCGGAGCCATTAAACGGTATGATCCCGAGGTCGGCAAATCCTTTGAAGCATTTGCGATTCCGACCATCATCGGCGAGATCAAACGCTTCCTCAGAGATAAAACATGGAGCGTACACGTTCCGAGACGGATTAAAGAACTCGGGCCGCGCATTAAAATGGCGGTGGATCAGCTGACGACAGAGACGCAGCGGTCGCCGAAAGTCGAAGAAATCGCAGCCTTTCTCGATGTGTCAGAAGAGGAAGTGCTTGAAACGATGGAGATGGGAAAAAGCTATCAGGCGCTTTCTGTCGATCACAGCATCGAAGCGGATGCGGACGGAAGCACCGTCACGATTTTAGATATCGTCGGTTCGCAGGAGGAAGGATACGAACGCGTCAACCAGCAGATGATGATCAAAAGCGTGCTTCATGTGCTGTCCGACCGCGAAAAACAGATTATCGATCTAACATTTGTGCAAAATAAAAGCCAAAAAGAAACAGGGGACATTCTCGGAATATCTCAAATGCACGTCTCGCGCCTGCAGCGGAAAGCGGTGAAAAAACTGAGAGAGGCCTTGATTGGAGATCCCTCCATGGAGCTAATGTAATGATTCAGGTTGAAGAAAATGAACATGTTCAAACTCTTGTATACCAATTAAATAAAGAAGGCAAGTCCATATGCGGCGACAGCTTTTTTATGAAGGCGAATGAAGAAGAATTAGTTTGCGCGGTAGCGGACGGTCTCGGCAGCGGATCTCTTGCCAACGAATCCTCGTCAGCCATTAAAGACATCGTGGAAACGTATGCGGATGAGGATGTGGAAAGCATCATTGAGCGTTGCAATCAAGCGATGAAAAACAAAAGAGGGGCGACTGCCTCCATCTTAAAAATCAACTTCATCAAAAGGGAATTGACATACTGCTCGATCGGCAATGTCCGTTTCTTCCTGCACTCCCCATCAGGCGAAGTCTTTCATCCGCTGCCGATTTCGGGTTACCTCTCAGGCAAACCGCAAAGATACAAAACGTATACGTCATCATACGAAAAAGGGGCGAGGTTCATCATCTACACGGATGGGCTTGAGGTTCCGCATATCCGCACCTGCTTAAAGCAGGGACACTCAATAGAAGATATATCAAAATCACTTCATCCGTACACAACATCCAGACGTGATGATTTGACCTATATTCTAGGGCAGCTTTTATCGTAAGGCTGCTTTTTTTATGTTCCGCCGTTTTTTGATACACTAGAGAAAGAATGAAGAGATGGAGGCTTTTGTGATATGGAAACGTTAGCCCTTTTGAAAAAACAAATTGCTGAAGAAACAGCGTTATCCCAAAAACATGTCGAAAGTGTCATCCGCTTGCTGGAAGACGGCAACACCGTCCCGTTTATTGCGCGGTACCGAAAAGAGCAGACCGGCTCAATGGACGAGGTGCAGATTCAGGCAATCTCCGAGCGGTGGCAATACATACAAAACCTGACGCAGCGGAAAGAAGAAGTCATCAGATTGATCTCAGAGCAGGACAAGCTGACGGAAGGGCTGAAGCAAAAAATCGAACAAGCGGTCAAGCTTCAGGAAGTCGAGGATTTATACCGTCCCTTCAAACAAAAACGGAAAACAAAAGCCACCGTCGCCAAAAGCAAAGGCCTTGAACCGCTTGCGGACTATATTCTTTCTCTCCCGAAAGAAAACCGCCTTCACGACATCGCTGATCAATATATCAGTGCAGAAAAAGAAGTCGCTTCAAGAGAGGAAGCCATTGAAGGCGCGAAGCACATCATAGCCGAACAAATCTCGGATGATCCTCATTTCAGAAAGTGGATCCGCCAGGAAACGTATAAAAAAGGAATTCTCACTTCCGCGGCAGGCAAGTCAGCCGCAGATGACGAGAAAAACGTCTATGAAATGTACTACGAGTACGAAGAGCCGATCCAAAAGGTCGTTCCTCACAGAGTGCTTGCGATGAACCGCGGTGAAAAAGAAGGCATTTTAAAGATTGCGATCGAACCGCCCGCCGATCAGATAAAAACTTATTTAGAAAAGCAAATCATCAAACACCGTGAAACGCCTGTGAAAGAAACGCTGAAAGAAGCCATTGAGGACAGTTACAAACGTCTGATCCAGCCGGCTATTGAGCGCGATATCCGCAAAGAGCTGTCAGAAAAAGCAGACGCGCAGGCGATTCATATTTTCGCTGAAAACCTGCGTAAGCTCCTGCTGCAGCCGCCGATGAAGGGGAAAGTTGTGCTCGGCGTCGATCCGGCCTTCCGTACGGGGTGCAAACTGGCAGTTGTTGATGAGACGGGAAAAGTGTTGAAAATCGACGTCATTTACCCGCACGCTCCCGTAAAAAAGACAGCGGAAGCCCGGAAAAAAATCAAAGAATTGCTGGACCGGTACGAAGTCGAGGTTGTGGCGATCGGAAACGGCACGGCATCACGAGAGACAGAGCAATTCGTCGTTGATGTGCTGAAAGAAACAGAGCGGGACATTTATTATGTCATCGTCAATGAGGCCGGAGCAAGCGTGTATTCCGCGTCAGAAATCGCCCGTGAAGAATTTCCGGATTTTCAGGTCGAAGAGCGCAGCGCCGTCTCCATCGCGCGGAGATTGCAGGACCCGCTGGCCGAGCTTGTGAAAATCGAACCTAAATCCGTCGGCGTCGGGCAATACCAGCATGATGTCAGCCAAAAGCATTTAAATGAATCACTCCGTTTTGTCGTAGAGACCGTCGTCAACCAAGTCGGGGTGAATGTCAATACAGCATCAGCCGCGCTGCTTCAATATGTAGCCGGGTTATCCAAAACAGTTGCCGGCAATATCGTTAAAAAAAGGGAAGAGCTCGGCAAATTTACAAATCGCAAAGAGCTGAAAGAAATCCCGCGTCTCGGCGCAAAAACATATGAACAATGCATCGGCTTTTTGAGAGTGCCCGGAGGACGAGAGCCGCTCGACCGCACCGGGATACACCCGGAAAGCTATAAAGAGACAAAGGCGCTGCTCAAAAAACTGCAGCTCACTGCGGATCAGATCGGAAGCGCGGACGCAAAAGAGAAAATCAGCGCATTGCCGCTGTCTGAAACGGCTGAAGAGCTCGGTATAGGGGAAATTACGCTTGCGGATATTTGCGGGCAGCTGACAAGGCCGGAGCGAGATCCTCGTGACGAAGTGCCGAAGCCTTTGCTGAAAAAAGACGTTCTGCAGCTTGAGGATTTAAAGGAAGGAATGGAATTGCAGGGCACCGTCCGCAACGTTGTAGACTTCGGCGCTTTCGTCGATATCGGCGTCAAACAGGACGGGCTTGTGCACATTTCAAAACTGAGCAATCAATACGTCAAACATCCTCTCGACGTCGTATCGGTCGGAGACATCGTCACCGTATGGGTCGAAGGGGTGGACGTGCAAAAAGGCAGAGTGTCGCTGTCTATGGTAAAATAAAAGCACTGCTTACGAGCAGTGTTTTTTTCTGTAGAAATACCAGCACTGATTCAGCAGTTTGATTTGGTAATTATCCTTTTCTAAAAACGCTTTTTGCATTTGTTTCATCAGCCAATTCGGCATGGCTCATTCCTCCTCAGCTTTTAGTTAGAGGTCGGTTTTAACTCATTGTATGCGAACGGTGAATTGTCCCGTTCAATGTTTTTAAAGCGGGGTGCACTTATGGATAACGAACAACTTCAAAAGCTGACGGAAGACATCTCTGCACAAGATTTCGGAAAGCCGTTCCGTCACAGAGCCTTCTTCAATGACCGGCTGAAAACGACAGGCGGCCGGTACATGCTGTCTTCCCATAACATCGAATTAAACCGCAAATATCTGATCGAACACGGGCAGAGCGAGCTGATAGGAATCATCAAACACGAGCTGTGCCATTATCATCTTCATCTTGAGGGAAAAGGGTACAAGCACAGAGACAAAGACTTCAGAGACCTGCTTCAGAAAGTCGGAGCGCCGAGATTCTGTACGCCGCTCCAAACCAAAAAGCCACAAAAGAAAACATATATGTATAGATGCGTGGCTTGCGGCCAACAGTATATAAAGAAGCGGGCAATGAACCCGGAAAGATATGCCTGCGGAAAATGCAGAGGGAAAATCAAAAGAATTTTTTAAAAAGGCTTGACTCATTTTAATGTTCTATGTTAAATTATAAAAGTCGTTGAGAGACAACGACACTTTCTTAAAAAAATAAATGTTGCTTCTTGACACAATACGTCGCATCATTTATAATAAAGAAAGTCTGATTATTCCACAGTAGCTCAGTGGTAGAGCTATCGGCTGTTAACCGATCGGTCGCAGGTTCGAATCCTGCCTGTGGAGCCATTATGGAGAAGTACTCAAGTGGCTGAAGAGGCGCCCCTGCTAAGGGTGTAGGTCGCGTAAGCGGCGCGAGGGTTCAAATCCCTCCTTCTCCGCCAGATAAGTTCTCAACCAGACGGCCCGTTGGTCAAGCGGTTAAGACACCGCCCTTTCACGGCGGTAACACGGGTTCGAATCCCGTACGGGTCACCATTTACCTTCGTTGGGCTATAGCCAAGCGGTAAGGCAACGGACTTTGACTCCGTCATGCGTTGGTTCGAATCCAGCTAGCCCAGCCATTTTATTTAAAATTTTTGAATCACTTTTAGAGCGAGCCATTAGCTCAGTTGGTAGAGCATCTGACTTTTAATCAGAGGGTCGAAGGTTCGAGTCCTTCATGGCTCACCACTTGTCACGCGGGTGTGGCGGAATTGGCAGACGCGCTAGACTTAGGATCTAGTGTCTTACGACGTGGGGGTTCGAGTCCCTTCACCCGCACTTTCTTTTCAAAGTGCTGATCATCATCACTAGCTTATATGCTTAGTGGAAAGACAGTTTCATAGCACGCGGTCGTGGCGGAATGGCAGACGCGCTAGGTTGAGGGCCTAGTGGGTGAATAACCCGTGGAGGTTCAAGTCCTCTCGGCCGCATCTCAATGATACCAAGGGTTTAACCATCTTTGGTATTTTTTTGTGCTTATTTTTAAATGATCTACTGCCCACAAACTGCCCACTTACCTAAAGTAAGTCATCTGCAGTAGACATCGCATAAATATTTTCATCATTTATAGGTAGTTATTAATGCCTCAAACTCCAATTTGCAAAAGCAGAGAAAGTATTGCTAAGCATGGAGGAAAACAAAGATGCCTTGTTATATGATCAGCTATTAGAATTTAGACACGAGATAATAGGATAGGGGCATAAGGCTACTGAAAAGGCTTATCCTTTTTTAAAAGGTTAAGCCTTTTTTTGGCTATAAATGTAATCGGTGTCCAATTAGTTGCCCTGAATTCATGAAAAAGGATAAAATAGGTGTAAATAAGTTGTTATTTTAAAATTAGAACCAATTCTTTATCACAAACAATAATAACTAATCGGCGAAGAAAGGATAACAGTCAAATGAAAACATTAGTTATTGTTATACACCCTAATTTGGAAACGTCTGTTGTCAACAAAACCTGGATGAATCGTTTAAAGCAAGAGAATGACATTACGGTTCATGACCTGTACGGTGAATACCCTAATTTTATCATTGATGTAGAAAAAGAGCAGCAGCTCCTGTTAGATCATGAGCGTATCGTTTTTCAGTTCCCAATGTATTGGTACAGCAGTCCCGCGTTACTCAAACAATGGGAAGATGATGTGTTAACACATGGATGGGCTTATGGAACTGGAGGTACTAAATTGCATGGAAAAGAACTACTCTTAGCGATCTCCTTAGGCGCACAGGAATCTGATTATCAAGCAGGCGGAGAATATAATATCACGATCAGCGAGCTTATCAGACCGTTTCAAGTCACTGCTAACTATATAGGAATGCGTTTTCTTCCTGCCTTTACACAATATGGGACACTTCACCTTTCAAAAGAAGATGTTAAGAACAGTGCGGAGAAATTGGTTGACTATCTTAAAGCTGAGCATTGATCCGGTATTCGCGAGGGAAGCTGAAATAAATGATGTGAAACTAATTACAGCAGGGCGATGAGTACATATTTCTTGATGAAATGTAGATTTCCTTGGTCTCTAATAGGTGCCCAGTTTGTGCTCAGAATTCATGAAAAATGATGAAAATAAGTATAAATAAAATAAACAGATGCTTTGAATAAAAGCTTTTGTAACTCATGATAGGCTTTTACTAGGTTGAGGGACCAGCGGGTGAATGACCCGTGAAGGTTCAAGTCCTCTCGGCCGCATCAATGATACCAAGGGTAATAAAGAGATCCTTGGTATTTTTTGTGCTTATTTTTAAAAGATCTACTGCCCGCTTACCTAAAGTAAGTCATCTGCAGTAGACATCGCACAAATATTTTCATCTTTATAGGTAGTTACTAATGCCTCAAACTCCAATTTGCCAAAGCAGAGAAAGTGCTGCTAAGCAAGGAAGAATACCAAGACTTCGAGGAAAATGTTTGCTGATGTTGAAAATTTTTCGATTGAAGTCGCTGATTATTTTCATGAACGAGGAAGCTTAATGCTCTCTACGAAAATTAAAAAAGGGGAGATTATTGATGAAAATCAGCCGGTGTCTATTGGCTGCAGTGATTTTAGGTAGTGTATTTTCAATAACTTATTTGCAAAGTGATCAAAATACTCAAACTATCTGGACAATACTTTGCTTGGTTCTTATTTGTCGATAGTCGCCGTAACGAAAGCACTAAACAACACCTTAAAGAGATTCTTTTGATATGACGGACACATATGACAGTTTGTGATTGTCAAAATTCAATGTTTAATCCTTGTTCAACTTACCCAGTTCAGTTAAAAGATTGTTAAAATTGTGATAAATGTATGAAAGGATTAAATGTTCATATCGAAACATTAGGATTACAGGGAAGGGGAACAAATACATGTCGATATACCAAAAATAAAACCATTACCTAAGAAATGTTTCTTTATTTACAGCTGGATTTAAAAAATAATTTTGTTAGGTGTCATGCAATAAATTCAATTGTCGGTGATTGGCCTGTTTAAATGCATCCATTATTTCATACCCGGTGCTACTTATTTCTGTTGTAGTCTGTATACTGATTAATAGGTAAAGAAAGTCGAAAAGGTATACGACATTCTTCATACAAATTAAAGTTTTGAATGAAAGAGCAGGATTACTCCTGCTCTTTTTCTTTCTAATTGGGCTAGATTAAACGCAGACGGTTATTCCTTGGGAAAAACAAAAAAATTTCTTCTATCCATTGACTAGCTTGGCTTTAGCCGGGTTTCTATCACCCTGTTGGGCTTGTCAGATTTTAAAAAGGTATGCTACGTTTATAGTGTTTTGTTTCACCTGATTGCGGGGTAATAAAGATAGAATCAGTAAATAAAGACGTAATGGAAGAACTAAAATATAGGTTTAGGATCCTTTGAAGAAATAAAAGTTTTTTTTCGATTGTGATAATATTCACAATAGAGCTGTATGAAGGGGAATCATTTCTCCAAATAGTCTGCAGAAAATACCAACCACAGCCCAAGGATATATCACTAACCGCTTTGGCTGGTATTATCTGTTGGATGTTTCTCTTTTTGTTGCTTTTTGTATTATTTTTAGTCCAATCGGCAAAAATAAGTTAAGGAAACCAGCGAAAAAACTGAATTTCATCCTTCTTTCCTGGTTTACAATGTTATTTGGCGCTGGTATGGATATTCGTCTAGTCTTTTAAGGTACAGTTGAACCAATCATCCACTATGCCGTTAGCTCTCCATCAGGTGAAACAGAAACCCCCAGACTTTAGAGAAGCATTACGCTATACATTCTGGGACTGCATGCTTGGACCGTTTATACGCTTGTATAATGTGGATTTGATAATTAAGGAGTCGATATTATTAAATGAAGTTTAACAAGAAAAAAATTAACGTTGTAGACATTCAAAAAGCGAAGAAAAGCGTGTTTGCTACAGGGATAGGAAACGCGATGGAATGGTTTGATTTTGCTTTATATTCTTATTTGGCAGTTATTATTAGTAAAAACTTTTTCAGTCCGGTTCAAAACGATGAATTAAAGTTAATATTTACTTTTGCTACATTTGCAATTGCCTTCTTACTTAGACCGGTAGGCGGAATTATTTTTGGTAAAGTGGGTGATAAATTTGGTCGGAAAATAGTATTAACAA
Organism: Bacillus sp. IS1; assembly: GCF_032461585.1. Classification (NCBI taxonomy): domain Bacteria; kingdom Bacillati; phylum Bacillota; class Bacilli; order Caryophanales; family Bacillaceae; genus Bacillus; species Bacillus sp. IS1. The sequence goes on from NZ_JAWCWR010000006.1 coordinate 137,918, forward strand.
TTACTATTTTAATGATGGCTTTATCTACTTTAATAATTGGTGTGCTTCCTACCTATGACCAGATTGGTGTATGGGCCCCTATATTATTACTCTTAGCTCGTATTCTGCAAGGTTTTTCTGTGGGTGGAGAGTACGCTGGTGCAATGGTATATATCGCAGAATCTTCTCCAGATAATAAACGTATAAGGTTAGGCAGCGGTTTAGAAATCGGCACATTATCTGGTTATATAGTAGCGTCTGTTTTAGTTACAGTACTTTTCTGGACTTTATCTGATGTTCAAATGAATAGTTGGGGATGGAGAATTCCTTTTTTCTTGAGTATTCCAATAGGATTATTTGGTTTATATTTGAGAAGTCATTTAGATGAATCACCAATCTTTGAAAATGACATCTCTGAAAACCAAGAACAACAACCAGGTTTATTAGAAGTCATTAAAACATATAAAAAAGATATCTTTTTATGTATCGTATTTGTGGCATTTTTCAATATAACCAATTACCTATTGTTAGGTTATATGCCTTCTTATTTAGATGAGAACCTTGGTATAAGTGATAATATAAGTACACCGGTTACAGCAATTGTATTGATTATTATGGTACCGTTCGCTTTAACTTTTGGTAAATTGGGAGATAAATTAGGAAATAAAAAAGTTATAACAATTGGATTAGTATTAGGAATTGTATTTTCGATTATCTCTTTTCAATTTCTTAATATGGGGAGTCTAATATTCTTATTTATAGGACTTTTAATGTTAGGTATTGTATTATCTGTATACGAAGGTACTATGCCAGGATCTTTACCTACGTTGTTCCATACTGACATTAGATATCGAACATTATCCTGGACATTCAACTTATCAGTTTCTATTTTTGGCGGAACAACACCTTTAGTTGCTTCTTGGTTAACCCATGTGACAAGAAACAATTTGGCGCCGGGTTTCTATTTATTAGCAGTTAGTTTAATTGGCTTAATAGTTGTGTTAACCTTATTTAAAGATACTTCAGGTAAATCTTTAAAAGGTTCTTACCCAACAGTTGCTTCTAAAGCTGAGTTTCAAGAAGCTGTTGAAAATCCAAAAGATTCACTGTGGTGGAAAATGGAACAAACAGAAAAGGAATGAAAAAAACATCCATTTAATTGACCGGCTACTCGAAATACAGACTCAGAGTAAGCTGGGATTATCCGAGCAGCAATGACTGCAGCTCTTTTATATTCTGGAGGGCTTACTGCTTTGCAAAAGCAGCGTTGCTATTCTCGATCGTCATTATTTTATTGATTGTGTCCTAATAATAAAACATTGACGCAAGAACGAAGAGAAATTAAAAGGTCCGAGCAATACAGCAAAATAAGAAACGAGAAGCTTTGTTATGCCAGTTCTTCTCCCGAAGGAGAGCTGGCTTTTTATTTTCTATATGGGGTCCAAAGCAGAAAACGAGAACTTGTACGCTAACTAATAATCCTATTGTTTTTATCAACAAAGGTTTTTTGGATATGAAGAGGGTGAACTGGTGAAAAAATGGAGTTTGTTGTGGAGTTAGCTTTTCAATTAGGGACATCTCAACAACAAAATAATAACCAGCCCGATTAAAAAGCTCATCAAAAGTTCCATTATTCCAACGTGAATATATTTGCGATAAGTTATTGAATCAATAATACGATCCACTCAATTATTTGAGTGGATCTGTTTGTTTTTTATTTATTTGCAGCAGTCTCTAAGTGACGAAACAATAGATGAATTAAAACCCTTTACGCAGCCATGTTGCGGCAAGATCAATTGCTCCGCGCGCAGCTTCAGTTTTAGCTAAGGCGTTGAGCATCACGAAATCGTGAATGATACCTAATGCAGTATTTGATAAAACCGGTTGTAATGAAGAAGAAATTAAAAGTTATAACAAGGAAATTCGTAATTTACTTAACATGCTGACAACTGAGCAATAGTTTTATGAATATAGATGGAGGGCCCTGCGGGTGAATAACCCTTGGAGGTTCAAGTCCTCTCGGCCGCATCAATGATACCAAGGGTTGTAGACGCCCTTGGTATTTTTTTTTGCGGAAAATTCATCTGTTACTGTATAGTAGGCCGTATGATTTGTCAGTCACCTTCATCCTTCTGCTGACTGCGTGCGGCGGTAGTAAATATGATAATGCAATTAATGAAGTGATTAAGCAGGAGAAGAAAGTCAGAAAAGAAATGCGAGCAGATTCAGATGAGTACAAAAGAGATAACGCCATAATTCGTGTATATGATGACGGGAAGTTTATTCAACTTGCGTTTTATCAGCCAGAAGAAAGTTCTCGCAAGCTTACTGCTTATTCTTATTATGAGAAGCTTGGAGATTCTTATGAGAAAATGACACATATGCCGGGTGATAGTGATGGCGACCGCCTTGGTCTTTATAAGAAAACACCTGATTATAAAGAGGTTAAAAGCAAGGAAACAAAAACAATGTGCTTGTTCATTCCTGATAGGGGAACAATTGTTTCACCGTTAAGTTGTTGTGTGAGAGCCAGTATGTTAAAATGCTACGTAGATTTAATAATAAAGTTTAGATTCAAGGAGATTTATTTATGAAGTTGGATGAATTTACCATCGGACAGGTTTTTCAAACTAAATCTTTTGAATTAACAAAAGAGAATATAATGAATTTTGCAGAAGTGTATGACCCACAATACATGCATTTAAATGAAGAAAAAGCAAAAATGGGCAGATTTAATGGAATTATTGCTTCTGGAATACAAACGTTATCTATTACGTTTAAGCTTTGGATTGAAGAAGGGTGTCATGAAGACGATATTATTGCTGGGACAGGAATGAATAATATAAAATTCCTAGCACCCGTTTACCCTAATGATAAACTGCACACTATTGTTAAGGTTATTGATAAAAAACCAAATAAAAGCCAGACGGGGATACTTACTGTATCGTTATCTACCTATAATCAGAAAGAGGAAAAAGTGTTTGAAGGGGAGTTATCAGTATTAATTAAACGCTAAATGACTTTTGTGGCATATCATCGTCACCTTTCATTTTTTATAGGTGTCTGGATGAAATAAGCAATCATCTTAATGAATTGAGTGGACTTTGAGTCTGCTCTTTTTTATTTGCTCAACCTATGTCAAGAAACAAAGGACTAACAATAACGAAAAAATCATCTCGTAAATACGAATTTAAACATTGCTGACTTGAGGTTTTTTGCATATTCCTCTGTATCATTGCACCGGATGAATATCTATAATAAGCGTTCTATCCTTCGATGTTATGTTTCCTTTTTACTTTTTGGTTTTGTCAGTTCAAAGCTGTACTTTACCATGTCATGGATTTGGTGCTCTGGGAGTCCCTCATCTAAGGTAAGAGTATTCCAATGCTCCTTGTTCATATGGTATCCGGGCTTGATTTCTTCAAAAAGACCACGTAGAAAATCAGCCCTTTCAGGTTCGCATTTAAGGTTGACACATAAGTGTTCGTCGCGAGTGAAGATAAGTGCAAATATTTTCTTATTCCCTTTGTGCCGAATTGCAGTCCAACCATCTCCAAAAGGATGGTCTTCATAAGAGTTTGGAAAGGTTAGGCAGTAATCTTTTATTTCATCATAATTCATTATCAATTCACTCCATACCTCATTATTTTTATATACAGAACATATTTGTTCAAACTAAGATTTGCGGTTTCTTTTATACCAATCCGAGATTTCCTCAAGTCTTTGTTTGAACTTAGCTTCTGAACCTTGAGTTGTTGGATAGTAATACTCACCCCTATTAAAGAATCTGGCATCGTCTGCATTGTCATTAATTTTTCCTCTGTATCATGAGCATATTTATATCCCTTACCGTAATCTAAATCTTTCATCAAAAGGAGCAGACTTTATGTCTGCTCTTTTTTTGTTCATGAAAAAGCCATTTTTCTTATCCCCAGTCTGATAAAAGATTTTCTGTGAAATCATTTAACAATTATTGGTCAATTTTTCTTTTTCAATAATATCCTTTACCACATCCTCAATTGTGATATGCCCAAGAGCTTTTTCCAAGGCAGATTGGGCGATTTCAAATATTGGACCAATTGTACTTTGAATGTTCCGGCCTACAGGACATTGAGGATTGGGATTTTCATGTATACTAAACAATTCTTTATCTTGAACAACATGAACTGCTCTATAAACATCAAGTAAGGTGATTTCAGTTAAATCCCTCGCTAATTCAGCTCCTGCAATACCTGGCCGAACTTTTACTAAACCTGCTTTTTTCAGCATCCCCATAATTTTTCTTATGAAGGCGGGATTTGTATTTACACTTCCAGCTAAAAATTCAGAAGTGCTAATTCCGTCTTCATTTATTTCAATAAGAGCCAATATATGAATTCCTACAGCAAAACGGCTGCTAATAGACATGATTTCTTCACCATCCTAATTACGTTACACTCTTTATAGTACACTTGTAACTGAATGTATTACAAGTTCTTTTACTCTAATATGCTCAATTAACAAGATGATAAAAGTATTGACAAATAAACGAGGTGTAACTAAAATTATTACATGTAATCAATATGGTTACATTTGAAATTTTGAATGATTAGGAGGACTTTAAATTGAAAATTGGAATCATTGGTGCAACCGGAAAAGCTGGAAGTCTTATCTTGAAAGAAGCGGTAAGCAGGGGACATGAAGTAACTGCAATTGTAAGAGATGCTGCAAAACTTAAAGAGGAAAAGATTTCAATCATTGAAAAAAATATAATTGATCTTACATCGGATGATCTAAAAAAGTTAGATGTAATAGTTAATGCCTTCGGTGCTCCATTAGGAGAAGAACAGGCACATGTAGATGCTGGCCGGGCATTAATTAGGGCATTAAAAGGAACGGGTACAAGAGCCGTAATTGTAGGTGGAGCAGGGAGTCTTTATGTAGACGAAAATAAAACTGTCAGTGTAATGGATACACCTGATTTCCCGGAGATTTTTATTCCAACAGCTAAAGGCCAAGGTCGTAACTTGCAAGAACTAAAGGAAACTTCTGATATTAACTGGACATTTATCAGTCCTTCAGCGGTATTTGACCCAGACGGGAAAAGAACTGGATTTTATCAGTCAGGAAAAGATCATCTTCTTGTGAATTCGAAAGGCGAAAGTTATATCAGCTATGCAGACTATGCAATTGCAGTATTGGATGAAATTGAAAATCCAAAACATATAAATGAACGCTTTACAGTTGTTGGAGAAGCTGAATAAGTGATTGAGTAGAAACAAAGGGGTACCATTAGTGTCATCGCTAATGGTATCTTTCCTTCTAAGAATGTACGGAGACATTGAAAACTTTGCAATCAGAGCAGCTGATTTATTCGAGTTGATGATAGAGTAGGTGCTTAGTGAGTTGGACCAAAAAATATGTATAAATAGCTCTGACTAAAACCTTTGTGGGTTAGTTAGAGCTTTTGTAAACCCACTCGTTTTCGTGAGTGGGCTTTTTTAAAATACATCTATCAACATGATATTTATTATTAAGTACGGTAAGGGGTCCGTCAAAACTTCTAAATTACAGAAGTTTATTTTCATGGTAGTTTAATCATGATGTCACTTTCGAATAATATTGATTAAACTTGATTGAATAGATCAAGACATAAATAACGATTAGTGCGGCAAATGTGTTTAGAACAATTAATGAGTGATTCAAGCTAAAGAAACTGGTCAAAATGCCGACTCCAATTGGAGGGATAATGAATCCGGAATAAGCGCACAAATAAAATGCTGATATTACTCTCGGTCGTTCTTCCGGCTTAGGCAGCTGTCCGGCAAACCTTAATGCTGCTTGGAACGACCAACCGGCGCCGACCCCTTGGATAAGCATTCCAATCCAGAGCATCCATAAATCGCCTGTCTGTCCGGAGAAAACAATGATCCACGGACCGATGGCCAGCAATACAATTCCGATGCGCATTCGCTTAACTGGATTCTGTACCCACGGGAAGAATTGTATCAAGGCAGCCACGCCTAAGAGTATGAACACCAACACACCTGCTAATGAGAGATTAGAGGAGTGAATGACGTTTTTGACATAGGAAGGAATGACGGAAAATACGATTCCGCCTAACATGAAGAATGTAAAAGCCGGAAGTCCAATAAATGAAATAAAATGGGTTCGTATATTTTCCGGTATACCGAGCGAAATTTTTGTATTCAGCGGTTTTGGTTCTTCTTTAAGACTCGGTAACATTTCCAGAAGTACCAAAGAACTCAATAGCATGGCAAGCAAAAGCCAAAATGGCATTCGAAGCGGCTGAACCTGCACATATTGCAACACTAGACCGGATATAGCCGGACCCATGCCGAATCCAACGTTTACGAATACTCCCGATAACTTAATAGCAGTACTTAGATGCTGGCGAGAGGTTTGTGATAATAAAAATGTGGTGGCCGTTCCTGTAAAAGCGCCATATGCAATGCCTTCCAAAATCCTTGCCGCAAATAGCATCCAGACGTTCTGGCTCCCTATGAAAAGCAACGTTGACGCGATGGATAGCCAGATGCTGATGCGAAGGATCTTCTTTAATCCCCAGGTGCTCCCCTTGGCTCCTACGATTAGCAAGGTCGGAACCAAGATAACGGCATAAACAGCAAACAACATTGTAATCTCTAGGCTGCTCATTTGATAGTGACTCCCGTATATAGGGAATAATGATGAAATATAAGTGGCTCCGCAAGACATCATCAGAATAATCCAAAACATTCTCTTCATCTTTCGTTCTCCTCGCATTTTATTAGTAAATCCGTTTTATTTGAGAATGATCGTTCTCAATAGGGTAAAAAAATTATTTCTTTAAAATGGATAATGTCGTATCCACGATCTGCTCTAATTTATCTCTGTTATCTGTTGTCTTGATCATCACTCGAAGCCCGATTAAAGCATTATTTATATATTGGGATAGTAATTCCGCGTTTAGCATCTTATCGAGTTCTCCGGACTGCTGACCTGCCTCAATGAGTTCACGGATTAGACGCTCTGTATCGGTTAATCGTTGATCTACCCAATCCTTACATTCGGAATCATGCAGAGCCAGTTCAACTGCTGTGTTTACGATCAAACATCCTTTAGGGTATTCGCCTTCTCCTCTAGTAATGACTCTATCGAACAACTGCCGGATTGCTTCAACCGCAGTAAGATTCTCTTTATTGATTTTTTTCTCCGACTGCAGTTGAGTGTAACGGTTTAAAGTCTTAATGTATAACGAATGCTTATCTCCGAAGGTATCGTACAAACTTCTCTTGTGCACTCCCATATGGTTAACTAAGTCTGTCATGGAAGTTTTCTCATACCCTTGTTCCCAAAATAAACGAACAGCTTTAAGCAGTACTGCATCTTCATCAAATTCCTTGGTTCTAGCCACTAAATTCCCCTCCTTGTGATGGCAATCATAACATATTGAGAACGATCGGTAAAGAATAATTATGATCCATTCCTCTTCTTATCTTTAGAACGATCCTGTCATTTTGTCATAAATGGGGTCAATCTAAGATTGGGAAAGATCAGTTTCAAAAGATTCTTTTTTTCTTTAAACAGTGGCTATTTTAAGATACATTGCACCAATGACATGTCATGTAACTTTTTGGAAATAAAAACTGCTCCATTTTTACTCCACAATATAATATTCAAAGGTTTTATAATAGAAAACACAGTTTCACTTTATTGTGGACCCAGCGGGTGAATAACCCGTGGAGGTTCAAGTCCTCTCGGCCGCATCTCAATGATACCAAGGGTTTTGACACCTTTGGTATTTTTTTGTTGTAAGTGCATGTGGCATTAAAAAAGTGCTGACCTCTGCACAAAATCTTTGCGCGAGTCTGCACTTTTATTCTGCAAGATACACTGCCCATTATCATCGATTACGGGCGTTTATTTAATCCGTTCTTAGCCGAGCTGATACCTGGCTTTTAGAAGTTTTTTTTAAGTGGGTAAAACCAACAAATTTTTTGCCTTCTTCATCCCATAGGCGGAACTTTAACGACTTAATACTTGTTGCCAGTGTGATGGTCGGAACATTTTGCAATGGTTCAGTGTTGTTATGCACGATTTCAAGCTTATAGTTTGGGACTCTTGGGCTTAAATGATGAACATGATGGAAACCGATATTGCCTGTCAGCCACTGCATGACTTTTGGAAGCTTATAAAAAGAGCTTCCTTCAACGGCTGCTTTTACATATTCCCAATGCTCATCTTCTTCGAAATATGAATCCTCAAACGTATGCTGAATATAAAACATCCAAATTCCGAGGGATCCCGATATCATAAAAATTGGCGTCTGGACCAGCAGAAAGTTTTGCCAGCCGATAGCCCAACATAAAAGTGCTGCCAAAGCGACGATCCCCAGGTTCGTTACATATGTATTCATCCGTTCTTTGCGTTTTGCCCCTTTACGATTAAAACGATTGGTAATCCCGAAGACGTAAATCGGTCCGATAATAAACATAACAAACGGATTTCTGTACAAACGGTACATTATTTTTGTCTTAGTTGAGGCTTCTTTATATTCCTCAACAGTCAGTACCCAAATATCGCCCGTTCCGCGTTTGTCCAGGTTGCTGCTTGTCGCATGATGGACAGAATGATCGTGTGCCCAATGATCAAACGGATGCAGAGTCAGAATTCCTGTAATTGTTCCAAGGATTCGATTCGCCTTTCGGTTCTTAAAAAAGGAATAGTGGCAGCAATCATGAAAGATGATGAAGGTTCTCACTAAAAAACCTGCCGCAACGACAGAAATCGCTGATGTAAGGATATAAGAAATCGGCAAGCTCTTATAGGCCAAACACCATAACAGGAAAAACGGCACCAATGTGTTAATGATTTGACAAAGACTTTTTTGTAAATCGGACTTTTCATAAGGGGTAACCAGTTTTCTCAAAGTCCTTAGGTTTTGTTCATTCATTTTTAAAAGCTTCCCCTTCCCTGATGTTCTTAATCTGCGTATAGAAAACGTTTTATTGCCTTTGAAGTCCCAGCTGTCATACTCCATGTATGATAAGTATCTTTTCTAATCCTATGTAAAATTATTGAAGGTCAGAAACTGATCTCCATCTCGATTAAATCTTTATTAGCAATGGCCAGCCGGGATACAAAAAGCGTATGAAGATTATACCCGGCTCTTTATCGGGCCAAACTCTCTCCATGCTCCCCTATGTGAATCGGTTTATTTAGACCGTAAACATTGATTGTTTGAGGAACAAACATGACAAGTTAATACCGTTAAAATAGGGGGTATACTTGAATGATCGTTTGGAAACATCTGCAGAAACAAAGCTATACCAGTGAACAGCCAAGAATATCTAGTACTTGAACAAGAAACAGCTGAGCTTTTTAAAGAAATCTTTAACAATCAATATGAAGTACTGGGTTTGAAGACACTCGTGATTCATGTTCACGGTGTTTTCAAACCATAGTTATTAATAGGCATCTTATTTTGCACTCGTATCGACAGGTTTAACAAATAAAACATGAATGAACACATTATTAATTTGCAGTTATTTCCGTTTCGTGCTATGATAAAGGGGAATTATTTTTGTTCGTGTAAAGGATAGTATGAATATCGACTTTTCGTCTTGATGATACTTTGGGCAAGGATAGTAATACAATGTGTAACACACTAGGAGGCAACAAAAATGGAACAAGGTACAGTTAAATGGTTTAATGCAGAAAAAGGTTTTGGATTTATCGAACGTGAAAATGGAGACGATGTATTCGTACACTTTTCTGCAATCCAAAGTGACGGATTCAAATCTTTAGACGAAGGTCAAAAAGTAACGTTTGACGTTGAGCAAGGTGCTCGTGGAGCTCAAGCTGCTAACGTTCAAAAAACTGCTTAATCTTTAATCGTTTATACAAACAGGCTCTTTATACAGGGCCTGTTTTTTTATGTTCTCTGTATATACTGAATAAAAAAACCCTACTCAACGTTCGAGTAGGGACAGTTGCTACAAGGTAAGAAAAAGGTTTAAAACCTCAAAGGATTGTTTACAGTATAACATACCGGATTGACGATATGTGGAATATATATAAATGATTTGTTTTTATGTTCTCAATATATCTGTATGTTATTCTTTGTTACATTTCGCATATCTCTAATATGAAAAGAAGATAAACAACTGCTATTCACTGTCGCAAGAGATGTAAGAAATTCTTAAAGATAAAGAGGAGAGTGGTTGTTTTTTCTTCCGGAAATAATCACTTAGACCTAAAACAATGAAAGCCCTGCCTCTCTTCCATCCTTACGGCTCCTTGTCCGTGCCAGTGTGAATCAGGATTACAAAAATCAAGTGACTATTTCATCGAAATTCAAATGTTCGTTGAAGAAAAAAATAAAACAGATTAGATTGTTGGGGTAATAAAAGGGGTTAATGTTTTAAAAGTAAGTTGAAGAAGTTAAACATCTAATCGTAATATTCCGAAAACTTTCGGGTGCTTTTTGGAATGCAAAACATTATTTAAAATTAGCCTTAGCAGAAACTTTTTATTTGTTTTTCAGTGATTCCTTTAATGACTTCCAGTTCACTAATCAAAAATTCATATGCATGATCCAACATTTTTTTTTCGCTTGAATTAAGTGCTTTTTCTTTCTTCATCCGTCTTAAATCACGTACAACTTCAGCGCCTTCTTGTATTTCACCCGTTTTTATTTTGTTCGTGTTTACTATATACCTTTGCTTCCACGGCAGTAGCCTATCTGATTCTCCATGCTGAAAAATGTGTATAATGTGTTTTAATGCACGTATATCAGTAACCGGCCGTATATTTGAACTCAATATTTTACGCGTTGGAATCATAACTGTCATATTACTGATTGACATTCTTATGACATAATACTGTTGTTTTTCCTCTAAGAATTGTTTTTCTTCTATGGCTTCAATTGTACCTGCTCCGTGCATTGGATAAACAATGTTATCGCCAATTTGAAACATATCATCCACCTCCATATATAGGAACTTAACTTAAGGTTATCATATGTGGAGTGAGATATCAAATTTTTAATGATAACATGGTCATTTATTGGTGTCAATAACTTTTTTAAAAAAACAACATCAAAACAAGAGGGAACCTGTGGGATTCCGGCTTTCATAACCAATGAAATGTTGAGGGTCCAGCGGGTGAATAACCCGTGGAGATTCAAGTCCTCTCGGCCGCATCTCAATGATACCAAGGGTTTTTGATAACTTTTGGTATTTTTTATTTCTTTTTAAAACATGTGTTTTGTGGCCAAAAGAGTCCGCTGCTTATAGGAAGTCGTCCGGTTTGCCAGCCATCCTTTGAAGAGTCTTTTTATTTTCCTTAGTGTATCGGTTATTCTGCTGACTGCGTGCGGCGGAATGAGATATGATAATTCGATTAATGAAATGATAAAATAGGAGAAGAAAGCCAAAAAGAAATGAGAGCAAATTCAGATGCGTAACACAAGAATAACTCATCGTGATCGTATTCGTACACATTTTTACAGAGGAGGACAATTATGATTGGAATACTGGCAGGAATGGGGCCAAAATCTACTGGGCCATTTGTAGATAAGGTAGTAGACGAGTGCCAAAAAATATATGGAGCAATACACGACATGGATTTTCCTCATATGATGATTTATTCTTGTCCGACTCCTTTCTACATGAATAAACCTCTCAATCATACGGACATGGAAAAGGCAATTATTGAGGGGGCTGTAAAGCTTGAAAAAACGGGTGTTGATTTTATTGCAATCCCATGTAATACCGCACATATTTATTTTAATCAAATAAAAAAATCGCTTTCAGTCCCTTTACTAAACATGGTTGATGAAACCATAAAAAAAATACCTAAAGGCTCAAAAAAAGCAGCTCTTTTAGCCACCGTTCCTACGGTTCAATCTGGAATATTTCAAGAAGCGTTAAACAGAGAAGGTTATGATTTTTTACATCAAGATAGTTGGCAAATCTATGTCGATCATATAATAGAAAAGATTAAACAAGGTCAAATCAATGAGGCTGGTACATTATATGATGAATTACACCGTAACTTAGCAGCAAAGGTTGATACGGTTATCATTGCATGTACGGATTTAAATATGGTCACGGATCAAAAAAGCAGCGAACTTACCTTTGTTGATTCATCAGCTTGTCTCGCTCAAGCCATTGTAAATAAGTATGTATCATTAACAAAATGAGCCGTCTGATTTATCAGCAAATTCAGGGCGCTTTTTTTCCGTTAAAGCGCCCGGCTTCGGCAGATACATGATCCTCGATTACTTCTTTAAATGTAACTTCCCCGCGTTATTGTTCTTTTAACATTGAATATTTTCGATACGCTTTATAGAAACTGCAGCCAAAGAGAACGGCCATAAGAGCGGGAAGCGACCTTAAAAGGGCAAATGGAGTTTCAAATAAAAATGCTTTCCAAAACATTGCGCCTTCCATACTCCACAGACCTTCAGCTAAATACAAACCTGAATTCGTGTAAATCATATTACAATAAAACAAGCACAGTAACCCAAAACAAGATGAAAAACTCATTAGTCTTTTATAATAATTACTCTTTGATTGGCGATCCGAGAAGATTTCATTTTGATCATCATCTTCTTTTTGCCAATATCGAGTTCCGCTAAGCCATGGGCCATTTATATAACTCCAGCCGAAGTCTTCATATATCTCTCTGTAGTCTTTGAACTTTTTCTTTGATAAATAATCTTGATAATCCAGTCTCATCACATATTTTTTGTCGGTTTTTTCGAAAGTGTATATTCCTAATCCGCTGATATTTGTACAGCGATAGCCTTTTTGTAATTGCTCGTTCAGCCATTGCTCCTCTTTTTCAATATCAAAAAACATCTTAAATGTCTTCATTCGATTCACTTCCTTCGTGCAGGGATAAAATATGCAGTAACCTGTTTTGTTCCATTTTCAAAATGGCGCTTCCTTCCGCAGTTATCATATAAACTTTTCTCCGGCCCGACTCTCCAACAGGTTCAATCCAGCCATGCTTATTCAAGTTTTCAATCGCGCCGTATAATGTGCCGGCTGCTAAAATAACAGTTCCGTTACTCATCTTTTCGATCTTCTGCATGGCGGCATAGCCATGAAGCGGCTCACGCAGTGCTAATAAAATATAATGCATGGTTTCAGACAGCGGTAATAATTTATGTTTCATATCCTCATCCTCTATTCAGTCTGACTATATAGTTAAACTTAATACAGTTCAACTGAATAGTCAATGGTCTTTTCAAAATTTGTCAAAGGAACTTGAAAATCAAATCTAAAAAGTCGCTTTTCTTACGTAATGGGAAGCGACTTTTTGTATGTCCATATTGACATCAAAGAAACGTAGCTGTTTTCCGATGTAGCAGTGTCGTTTATTTTCAATGTGTTTTTTACGGTAAGAAAATCATCAAATTGAAAGGGGATGAAAATTAATAGTTGACTCAAGCAACTGTTTCGATTACGATGGAAAAAAGTTGCTTAAGTCAATCTTTTGGAGGAGGTTCATCAATTTGGAAACAAAACGTGTTTTGGCATTCAGACAATTTAATAGATTTTATACAGATATTTTGGGTTTTCTAAATGAACATATTTATGACAGTCCATTCTCTTTAACGGAAACAAGGATTTTATACGAAATTTATAATACGGCCGATTGTACAGCAAAAATCATTCAAGAAAGGTTAGACTTGGACAGAGGATATGTGAGCAGAATCGTCAGAAAATTCGAAGAAGAAGGCTTCATATACAAGCAAAAATGCAGAGAAGACGGACGCAATCATTTCCTTTACGTAACCGCATCAGGGGAAAGTATTTATAAAAGTCTGGAGAAAAAAGCCAATCAGCAAGTTGAATATATCCTTGAACGCATAGACAAAGAGAAACAAGAAAAACTTGTACGTTCAATGGAAACCATTCAACACATTTTGCAGCATTCTTTTTATGATAAAGAATCTCCGATTTCAATAAGAGACTATTATACTTCAGAGGATGTCAAAAACATAATTGAGAAACAGCGATTATTTTATGCCGAATCCCATGGCTGGGATGATACATTTTTATCCTATCTTCACGATACGTTTAAAGCTGATATTGAAAAAATATGGGTGGCAGAAAGCGGGAATCAATTTGCGGGTTGTATCGGCTTAGTGAATGACGATGAAAAAACAGGACAGTTAAGGTGGTTCTTAGTCGATCCGTCTTTTCAAAGAAAAGGTGTCGGCAGCCGTCTGATTAAGGCACTTGTTCAATATTGTAAAGAAAATGGATACGAGCGTATATTTCTTTGGACGGTAAGAGACATGTCAACAGCCCGGCCATTGTATAAAAAGAATGGATTCGAAATTACAGAAATTCATGAAGAAAAACCTTTATGGGGATCAAATTTAATAGAAGAGCGCTGGGATTTGGAATTATAAATAAAGTGGGGGGAGGTAGTAGATGAGAGTAAAATATCACTATGCATGGATCATTGTGTTTGTCACTTTTTTCACCTTTTTAGCAGTTCAAGGCGCGCGTCTTTCATTTGGAGCTTTTGTTGAACCATGGGAAAAAGATTTTTCTATGAATAGAGGAACAATCTCGCTTATTTCCACTCTGAGTTTTATCATATATGGCATATCTCAGCCCATAATAGGGAGGCTGGTTGATAAATTAGGTCCCCGAATGATTTTGTCAGTCAGCACTTTCGTAGTCGGGATTAGCTTTATATTGACTTCTTTTGTGAATCATCCATGGCAATTATTTATCCTTTACGGAATTGTTATCTCAGTCGGTGTTGGAGGGGCATCCAATGTAGCCGCAACAGTTGTTGTTACAAATTGGTTTAATGAAAAACGCGGACTTGCTTTTGGAATTATGGAGGCAGGGTTTGGCGCTGGTCAGATGCTTCTTGTTCCCGGCTCTCTCATTTTGATTCAATGGTTTAATTGGAAGTTAACTGTAGTGATTTTGGGTCTGATTTTAATGGTTATTGTGTTTCCTGTCATACTGTTATTATTACGGAATCATCCCGGCGAGATGGGGTTATCTCCTATGGGCGGCTTTATGAAAGCAGAAGCTGAAAGTGAACAGCATACGGCCCACTTTTCTGTTTGGACAGTGTTTTGCAAGAAACAATTCTGGTTTTTAATATTACCTTTTGCTATATGCGGTTATACAACTACAGGGCTGATGGATACCCACCTGATCCCTTTTTCTCATGACCATGGATTTTCAACAAGTGTAACCAGTGCCGCAGTTAGTGTATTGGCGGGATTTAATATATTGGGGATCATTATCTCAGGAATTGCGGCAGACCGTTGGAGCAGTAAAAAGATGCTTATTCTTTTATATGTCATACGCGCATTATCAATTTGTATCCTGTTATATAGTCATCATCCGGTCATATTACTTATTTTTGCCACCCTGTTTGGACTAGTTGATTTTGCAACTGTAGCTCCTACTCAAATGTTAGCCACGCAATATTTTAAACAATATTCAGTTGGTTTTATTTTAGGCTGGTTATTCCTGAGCCATCAGATAGGATCAGCGCTGGGAGCTTATTTACCGGGTTTTCTCTATAGTGAAATGGGTAACTATGATCTTTCTTTTTATTTCTCAGTTATTATTTTGTTGGGAGCGGCAATATTTACTTTCTTACTGCCTGAAACGGTGAAAATAAAAAAAGAGCAAAAACCGAATTCAGCTTCAAATGAAACAGTATCCCAGCGTATAAATACCCCGTGAAGGTCCAAACCCTCTCGGCCGCATTAATAATACCAAGGGTTTTGAGTCCCTTGGTATTTTTTGTTCATTGTATGATGACGTAAACTTCTGACTTACTTAGTGGCTGTCGTTCCAGTTTTTCTCTATAAAAGTATTAGCAGGCTGTAAGTTGGTTTTGTTCGCAATTTCAATGACAGCGGGAACCACGGAAGGGTCTGTTTTGGAGAAGTTAGGAATCCGCGGATCTAACCGGAAAAAGCGATCTCCCAGCAGATTCGCGCTGACCATGGATTCATAGTAGCCATTTCCGCCGGAGATCATCTGAAGAAATGGCAGTAAAGGTTCATTAGGCGACCTGTCCAAAAGGACTCCCCAATTTGGAGGAAGGTTCTTCAGATTTTCGGGACGTATGTTATCCGCACTCACCATTCCCCATCCCCTCGTATCTCTTCTTAACCGAGTCGGGGCTTCACCTGTACCGATGGATAGCGCCGCAATTTGATCCAGTGGCACGTTGGCTTTACCAACCGCAAACGCGATACTGGCCGTACTGGGGTTCGTTGCCACTACATATCCGTCCACGTAGTTTTGATAGGCTCGCTGCGTCGCGGGAGCACCGCTGCTCCGCAGTATGACATCGCTCACTTTCTCATTTAAATAGGGAGAGCCGGGAAAGTTGTGAAATAATACGGGCGTCCAACGATCCAGTGCTGGGGAGTATAATTTGAATGAAGGGACAACAATTCGTTTTCTAAGATCTTTAAGACGAAGGCCTGGCGGGAAAAAGTTTCGTACCGCTTTAATAAAACCGGAATAGGGCAATTGTTGATTGAAAACAGGTCCCCCCGGCCGGGAAACGCTGAATGCGGGCAGGATCTCATCCTCAAAATACTGAAGTGTTTCCTCCGGAGATCTTCCGCTTGCTAATGCAAGGGCAGTAAATGAACCGATTGAATTTCCCGCAAATACATGGGTTCGACTTATTAATGCTGGATTTTCTTCAGCCAGTCTGTTCAATAGTTGTAAACTTAAAGCACCTAAGGTACCGCCCCCGTCAAAGGTCATGATCCGATATTTTGCCAAAGCTGATTTCTCCTTTCTGATGAAAACTATCATTCAGTATATGTTCAGCCAGAGTCTATTGTATGGATGAATGAATATCTCCTTATCTTAAAAATGGTTTGATTATCAATCCAGCGAGTCGGGAAAGAATATGTTTTTTATTTGAAGAGGTTTTTTCCGGGAAAAAGGAGAATTATTTAAAAATAAAAGGGGGAAAACACTTGAATACGATTGACCTTATTGTTTTACATTTTGAAGAAGTAAGACGGCGAAGCATCAAGTTATGGACAGCTATACCTGAGGAAAAAATGGACTGGCGCCCCGATTCCGAAGCAATGTCGTGTAAGGAAATGATAAGACATGTATTAGAAGCGGAATTTCTTTATCATCACATTTTACTAAAACAAATGAATGAGTCTTCAGAGGAATCTAAAAACCCGTATGAATCAAAAACGTTTACCACAGTAACCGAAGAATTAGAATTCGCAAAACCGTGTCGGGCCGAGTTTTTGACATTCATCAAATCGTTAAACGAAACAGATTTAACAAATATAAAGATTGACAGGTCTGATGTTGGATATATTCGCGAACTAGGAGACATGTTATTAAGAATCGCTTACCATGAGTCCGTACATACCGGTCAGCTTTTAGACTATCTCAGAACTGCTGAGGTTGACAGGCCTTTAATTTGGGACTAGTTAAATGATTGAGTTTTACAAGAAAAGGGAAAAGAATGGAATATAAACCGATTAATTTCCAAGAGAAATTATCTGCGTTCCAAGATCAATGGTCTCCAAAAGTAATCGCTGAAATGAATAATTATCAATTTAAACTTGTTAAAGTACAAGGGGATTTTGTTTGGCATAAGCATGACGATACAGATGAAGTTTTCATTGTCATTAAGGGTAATTTAATCATTGAATTTCGTGATGGAGAAGTAAAATTAAATGAAGGTGAAATGTTTGTCATTCCGAAAAATGTTGAACATAAACCTTATGCAGAATCAGAGTGTAACATTTTGCTTGTAGAACCTAAAGGTGTTGTGAATACCGGGCAGGAAATAACTGATCAAACAGCTGAAAATGATGTCTGGGTCTAGCCTGTAACAAAAAAACGATCAAAAATCCGATAGACCGAATGACGATTAGAAAAAATGATCAGGAAAACCAATTAAGAAAGATTTAAGGTTAAATATTGAAAAATTTTGTTAATATTATAATACATTGTTTGGAAATGTAATCATTTTATAAGGAGTTTTCTAATTGCGTTGGAGTAAATGGTTCAATATTTTTTGCATAGCAGCATTGGGATCAATATATGGCTATAAATTGTTTACTAACCAAGAAGTCAGTACGGCTCGTTTGATCATAGCTGCTGCAATTATCTTGTGGAACATTGTCGGACTTTTTAGCAAAGAACCAGTAAAACAAACACAGCAAGCAAACTAAAAGTCAAAAACACAAAAAGTTGGTACAGAAGGATGCTGCAGCGCGCAGCATCCTTTTTTCGCAGTCTCTCTTTTTATGCTGCTTATCATAAATCATTTAAGTTTCTTCAAGCATCCAGAATCTGTTGCATCGATAAATGAAAATTGCCCTAAAATGTGTCGATTCATCAACATAATAGTCCAAGCTGGGGTTTTTTATTTACATAGTATGAAGAGATTAAAAAATGCGAGAAGGAGTGGCGTAATGTATTATAACGAAGGTGAAGATCAACAGTACGTTCAGAAGAAAAAGCCATACAACGAAGCCTGTGACCTTGGCCATGATTTTGATATGGCGGACGACGAAGCAAGAGCGGAAGCAGCAAGAGAAGCAGAAGCGAGAGCCAGAGCGGAAGAGGCAATAGCAAGAGCGGAAGAAGCAAGAGCCCGAGCAGCAGAAGCAAAGGTAAAAGCGGCAAAATTAGCAGCAAAAGTGAAATGTAAAAAACGTCATAAGAAAGAGAAAAAACATGATTGCAAACGTAAGCACAAGAAGAAAAAATAAGAGCTTTTCATCATGTAAAAGATAAAATTCATGTGTATTGATTTTACCCGTACAGGGGTGCAAAAACGATAAAGAAAAAGATTCTTGTCGGGGGATCAAACAGAAAGGTTGCTCAGCCGGTGTCTCAGCAGAACCACGCATGGCAGGGCAAACATAATTTTCTATGGACTTCCATAGTCAGGTCGGGATATCACGCCAATAAATGTAAGTGCCTATCATGACAAAAAAGCAGGAGAGACAAGAGTTTCGGCAGCTTGCCGCTCTTGTCTTTTTTTGTTTTTATATCATCTTCGCGTATAGGTATCTATTTTTAAGTTTGCAGATCATCTGTCTAAGAATTTGTCCAATTCCTACATATACTGGTATCGGAATCAAATGCTTATTGGGAGTGAAATAGATGGGATCAGCACAGTTAACAGGACGCGTCATCTTCAAAGGGGACCCCGGCTATACACAGGCGGTTAAGAATTGGAACCCTTATGTTGATGTCTGTCCGCTTGTCTTTGTTTTTGCACAAAATTCATACGATGTAAGTAATGCTATTAAATGGGCTCGTGAGAAGAATGTGCCTATGCGTGTCAGAAGCGGCCGCCATGCTTTGGATAAAAATCTTTCCACGGTAAGTGATGGGATTGTTATTGATGTGAGTGACATGAATAAAGTTTTCTTAGATGAAAAAAACGCGGTAGCAACCGTTCAAACCGGCATTCACGTCGGCCCGCTTGTAAAAGGTTTAGCTCGGGAAGGTTTTATGGCCCCGTTCGGAGACAGTCCAACCGTCGGAATCGGAGGAATCACGATGGGAGGCGGATTTGGAGTGCTCTCACGATCGATCGGCCTGATAAGCGATAACCTTCTCGCACTGAAAATGGTAGATGCCAAAGGCAGGATTATTCAAGCAAATCAATCCCGCAATGAAGATTTACTGTGGGCTTCCAGAGGCGGCGGGGGAGGCAATTTCGGATATAACACCCAATATACGTTCAAAGTTCATCGTGCCCCTAAAACCGCAACCGTCTTTAATATTATTTGGCCGTGGGAACAGTTAGAAACGGTATTTAAAGCGTGGCAAAAATGGGCGCCGTTTACAGACGAACGATTAGGATGCTACCTTGAGATTTACAGCAAAGTAAATGGCTTGTGCCATGCGGAAGGATTGTTCCTCGGTTCAAAACCAGAGCTGGTTCAATTATTAAAACCTTTATTAAATGCCGGAACGCCGGCACAAACAGTAATCAAAACACTATACTACCCGGATTGTATAGATTTCTTAGATCCTGACGAACCGATTCCCGGCAGATCTGATCAGAGTGTTAAATTCTCCTCGGCGTGGGCGCTCAATCTTTGGCCGGAAGAACCTATTGCAGTAATGAGACAATTTTTAGAAAAAGCGACTGGGACAGAAACCAATTTCTTTTTTATCAATTGGGGCGGCGCGATAAGCAGAGTTCCAAGCAGTGAAACAGCCTTCTATTGGCGCCGGCCATTGTTTTATACGGAATGGACGGCTAGTTGGAAAAATAAATCTCAAGAAGCTTCGAATCTTGCATCAGTTGAAAGAGTGCGTCAGCTGATGAAACCATATGTAACAGGTTCTTATGTGAATGTTCCGGATCAAAATATCGAGAACTTCGGAAAAGCATATTATGGCTCAAACTTTGCAAGGCTTCAAAGAATAAAGGCGAAATACGATCCCGAAAATGTATTCCGTTTTCCGCAAAGCATCCCGCCCTCGTATAAATAGTTTGATCGTTTTGGGAAACAAAATAAAATGCTGCGTTTGCATTCTAAACATTATTATTGGAGCACACCAGAACATTCAGGTGTGTTTTTATTGTTGTTTTCATTTCTGAAATGCAGTTATTCACTTATATCTCAATGCGGATTCCAAACGATTTCCCATAAGTGTCCATCGGGGTCTTGGAAGTGACCGGCGTATCCGCCCCAAAAAGTATCATGAGCGGGGTCAGTTATCGTTGCTCCTGCCTGTTTTGCCTGTTCCATGGCTTTATCGACTTCAGCTTTACTGCTGACGTTATGTCCTCATGTAAATTCCGCAGGGCTTGGAGCAGTTAACGTAACGTTTGATTCATGTGCGATGTCTTTGCGGTTCCAAAGGGCAAGTTTCAGTCCCGTTTGCAAGTCAAAAAAAGCAGCTGCGCCATGTTCAAATCTGTACCGGCTATTCCTTCTGTAGGCAGACCCAAGCCATCCTGATAGAAGTGCAGCGATTTTTCTAAATTGTCTGCGCCTGAAGTAATTACTGTAATCCGCGGCTTCATAGCAATCATTGATTAAGAGCAATATAAAGTATTGGACATTTTCATTGAAAAGATTTTGACATTTCAGTAAAGAACCTATATATTCATATATGAGCACATAATCATATACGGTTATTTTTGTGTCCGTGTTAGAATGCTTCATAACAGAAAAGAAATAATAAATGCAGTGTATGAGATAAGGAGGAGATTTTTATGGGTCACAATCACAATCACGCTGGCGGGTCCAATAAGAAGGTTTTATTGATCTCTTTTATCGTGATTACAGGTTATATGATAATAGAAGCGATAGGCGGATTTTTAACCAATAGTTTAGCGCTTTTGTCAGATGCAGGCCATATGCTGAGTGACTCGATCTCATTAATGGTTGCTCTGATTGCTTTTAAATTGGCCGAAAAAAAGGCAAGTCATCATAAGACATTCGGCTACAAACGATTTGAGATTCTCGCAGCTGTGATAAACGGTGTTGCATTAATAGTGATTTCCCTTTATATCATTTATGAAGCAATCAAACGTTTCTCTCATCCGCCGGAGGTAGCAACAACCGGCATGCTGACGATTAGTATCATCGGGTTAGCTGTGAATATATTGGTTGCTTGGATTATGCTGAACGGCGGAGATACAAAGAATAACCTGAACATAAGAGGGGCTTACTTACATGTGATAAGTGACATGCTCGGATCTGTAGGTGCCATACTGGCTGCGATTCTTATCATCTTCTTCGGGTGGAGCTGGGCAGATCCAGCGGCCAGTGTCATTGTGGCTATTCTTGTTCTGAGAAGCGGTTACCATGTGACGAAAGACTCCATTCACGTATTAATGGAAGGAACTCCGGAAAATATCGATGTCACTGACATCATTCATACAATTGAAGAGACAGAAGGAATTCAAAGCATTCATGATTTGCACATATGGTCTATCACAAGCGGATTGAATGCTCTTTCCTGCCACGCTGTTGTTAACGATCAACTGACCATTTCTGAAAGTGAAAGTATTTTACGCAAAATTGAACATGAACTTGGAGACAAAGGCATTACACATGTAACCATTCAAATGGAAACAGCAGCGCATAATCACGACAATACGATTCTTTGTCAGGCCCAAACTGAGAATCCGCGTGACCATCATCATTAAAGGAGGAAATAGGGACTCACTTGTCTGCTGACAATTAAGATAAAACCGGAGGGGGGATTCATATGTACGACACGATAGTAATCGGAGCCGGTCAGGCAGGAATCTCAGTAGGATATTATCTAAAGAAGTCGAAACAAAAGTTTATCATTTTGGATAAAAGTCATGAAGTGGGAGAAAGCTGGAAAAACCGGTATGACTCATTGGTTTTATTTACTTCTCGAATGTACAGCTCTTTGCCTGGAATGCCGCTTGAAGGAGACAAGCATGGACTCCCTTCAAAAAATGAAATTGCTGCTTATCTGAAAAAATATGTTGAAAGATTTGAAATCCCGATCCAATTACGGACAGAAGTAATAAGTGTCCAAAAATTAAAGAACGATTTCTTAATAAAAACAAACCGGGAAGAATATCAAACGAAGAATCTTGTGATGGCCGCAGGTCCTTTTCATACCCCTAACATTCCATCAATATCAAGGGATGTAGCCGATCATATTCATCAATTACATTCTTCACAATATAAACATTCAAAACAACTGGCGCCTGGGAATGTACTGGTAGTCGGCGGCGGGAATAGCGGAGCTCAGATAGCTGTTGAATTATCCAAAGAAAGAGTTACATATTTGGCTTGCAGTAATAAACCGGCTTATTTCCCTTTATGGATTGGAAAAAGAAGCATCTTTTGGTGGTTTGATAAATTAGGAGTTTTACATGCAAGTCATACATCAATAGTAGGCAAGTTCATTCAAAAGAAAGGCGACCCCATATTTGGGTATGAATTAAAACATGCAATAAGACAGAAGAAGATCATCTTAAAACAAAGAGTCATAGCCGGAAAGCAAAATGAAATCATTTTTAAAGATTCATCTTCATTAGAAGTAAACAATATCATTTGGGCAACTGGTTTTAAGAATCCGCTTTGTTGGATGAAAATAGAAGGTGTTTTGGATAAGGAAGGCCGAATTATACATCACCGGGGTGTTTCAGCTGTAGAAGGATTGTACTTTATTGGTTTGCCTTGGCAGCATAGGCGAGGTTCAGCGCTGCTTCAAGGTGTAGGAAATGATGCTGAATACATTGTAAAACAAATGAACGGCGGATAGACTGAGGAGAGCAGTAACTTACGTGTTTACTGCTCTTTTTTGTGTTGAATAAGTCCGGTTATGTGACTGTGTAAAGCCGAAAAAATCATTAATAAGAAGATCCCTGACTCATTGATTGTGCAACATTCTGACGTACTTCCCGAGCTAACTGCGCGGCACGTAAGGAAGCCTGCCAAATAGCCGGACTCACTGCAGATTGACTGATGGATAATGCCTGTTGTGTGGCTGGAACCATTGGTCTTAGGAGATTTTCCGCCTCGTCTACAGATGACGCGTATTGGTGACCGGCTGCTCTTCGCAGGTCTGCTATCGCTGCGGGGAAGTTTGACCATAGACGAAGTATTGAATTCATGCAGCCAACCATAAGAGGAAAATGAGGAGCCCGGCCTTGTCCGGAGGCGAGAAGCTCTGCTGCGCCTAAAGCGGAATAAACGTGATAGCTCAACGGAGTAAGATATTTTGCGTGTACAGTATGAAGTTCTCGTAATCCCCAAGTGTCTGGAAGAAATCTGAATTCTGAACTCATACCGCATCCCAGAGCGAGTGCTCTGCTGACAGCCTGCAAGTGTTTCACTACCGCAGCCATTGATTGTTGAAAGGAGGATGAGTGTATTGGAATTTGTTGAATCGCAGATAAATGGCTTCGCATTTTATGATTTGCCTGACTTAAATCAGGCTGCTGTCTGTAATCATATACATAATACGGATAATAATAATACATATCTAAACTCCCTTTATGAATGACTTTTAGGAGCAGGATATGCACCCAGATTGTTTTTGATAAGGGCATGTGCCTAAATGAATCCATCAGTGCAACTATTTTAGTCCGCGCATATTCAGTTGGTATTTTTTATGCAAACGGATTTTGTGGCCAAAACGTTTCTGCTAACTTAAGTCTTTTAGGCTGAACAAGGGAATTTCTTAGTGCGGCACACTCTCATACAAAAAGCATAGGATAATATCACAAAAATTTAAAATTGCGGGGATGAAAAATGTATTATATACCTTTTTCGCATCAATGTTATTATTGTGTGAATGTACCGATGTATAGCGATGGAAGATCTGTTTATTGGACTGTTCCAAATAACTATGATCCTTCATACGAAGATAGAAACCTTCTCTTGAAAGATTATGGACCAAAACCATTTGTTGTGAATATCAATAAAGCCGCAAAACAAAACAATACGTTCCGTACGGCACTATGGACAGGAAAGCATTTTCAAATTACTTTGATGAGTCTTGGTATTGGAGAAGATATCGGTTTGGAGATCCATCCTCACGTAGATCAATTCTTACGGATTGAGCAAGGTCGAGGGATAGTTAAAATGGGCAAGAGTAAAGATAATTTAAGTTTCCGAAGAAATGTCTATGATGATTATGCCATTGTTGTCCCTGCCGGCACTTGGCACAATGTTATTAATACGGGTAATACGCCGTTAAAACTATATTCAATTTATGCTCCTCCCAACCATCCGTTTGGTACAGTTCATGTGACAAAGGCAGATGCAGCGGCTGCGGAGGATTAGTATAGGATTCCAGAGGACTTTGCTGCTGCAAAGACTATAGAAAAAATGGTATTGGGACAGCATGATGAAATAAAGCGATTGAATGGCTGAAACACAAAATATTAACGTTTCTGCTTGTCATAGTGCAGTTGATGCGATGCTTTATTCCACAACTTTTCAACAGCAAATGTGGTTTTTTGTCTGACCATTTTAATTGATTGGCAGTCAGTGAAAATAGACATTTGTAATGAATTTATCCTTGCTCCTCCTAATAAGCGGCTTTAACTGCCAAGTTTCTGTTTCTCTTCATACCATTTGCGAAGCTGATGAATATGAGCTTGATGATATCTATTATGGTCTGCCATATGCCATATTCCCCATTGAATGGTTGCTTGTTTTTCTGCTTCATAATCTACTGTATGATTCAGCTGATCGTCAGTTAATTGATAACAAACAGACTTAAACATGCTGAATACTTTTTCATAATCAGTGAGAATTTGTTTTAATGAAACACCGGAAATGAAAGGGATCTTATTGTTCTGATCTAACATTGGTCCATACTTCTCTTCAAGCTGCTTTGGTATCGGTTCACCCTTTATTCTGAATATCCAGTTGAGATCAACATATGCTAAGTGTCTTATTAGCTGAGCTGTACTATTGTATGTTTGATTTGGTCCTTTATAATCGATCTCCTGCTGTGACATGTCTGACACAATGGATATTAAGCGGCTGTCATTTTCATTAACGGCAGAATACAGCATTCCCACAAGATGATCCATGTGCATTTCACCTTTTAAATCTAAAATCATTAACCCCGCCTCATTAGCACAATTTTTATATTCAGTTTGCCTTATTACTCATATTTGTCAAGCCATCCGGGGAATGGGCCGCTGTAAGACGAAGCTATGAAGCAGGCTCTCTTTGCCTGCTTTTTTTGTGTGCCGGCCTTTACATCTGACATGTTAAGTTATCTGAAACTGTACCTTTTTAAATGTCAGACAGTGTTATATGATACTCTGCAGATATTCAAGAATATGTACTTGGAGGACATTCTCATGCGAAATTTTAATGTTGCTATCCCTACGCCTTTTCATGAAGATGAAAGTTTATATTTAGAAGGATTTGATCCTATTGTCGAACATTTGAAACACAGCGGTATCCATTCATTACTCATATGCGGCACGACTGGTGAACAGCATTCACTCAGCATAGATGAGCGTCTTCAGATCATTGAGTATGTTAATCAGCGAAAATTTGAAGATGTTGAACTGATGTTCGGTGTTTCAGCCGTAAGAACCAGTGATGCCGTCAAACTGATGAAACACATCGAGAAAACCAATATTGATTCTGTACTGATTGGTTTTCCTCCTTATATAAGACCGACACAGCAGCAAGCCGTTTATTACGTTGACGAACTTCTCAGTCATACCTCTAAAGAGGCTGTGCTTTATAATAACCCCGGCCGGACCGGTTTTAATCTGAGTGAGAAAGCGCTTAAAGACTTAATAAGCCGGCATCCCGGGATAAGGGGGCTGAAAGAAGGAGGAGACGTTCTGCGTCATAAACAAACAGAGTTCCCTGATCACTTTATTTTGTTTGCGGCAGGAGACGTTGAATTTCCGAAGATGCTGAGTAACGGGTGTAACGGCCTGTCAAGCATGGCCGGAAATGTCTATCCTGAAGAAATCAGAGAAAGCTTCAGCAGCTTATCAGAAAATAAACCGATTAATCTGGATCGAATAAACGATCTGATTGCTGAAGTGACAAATCATCATACTGTCATGAATATAAAAAATCACTATAAGAAGATTGGGATTCAAGCAGGCAGCTGCCGGTCACCCATTATATAAGAAATGTTCCGTCGCGGATAAGTGAAACATGTGATCAGCGCGCTTTCTGCACTTGGATTAGGCTTAATAAGCAAGTTATGCAATACTGTCATTAGCGGGGGCGTAAGCATTTGTTTAACTTTACATAAGGGAACCCTTATGATATGGTGATTATTGCTAATATTGACAAGAAAGAGGTGAAAGCGATGATAACGATTTATGGAATTTTGTATGGTAAAAATGCAAAAATTGGAAACATCTTGGCGGATAAAGGGAGCAGTCTGTCCTTTTTTAAGCCAAATCATCATACAAAAACAGTTATCGGTGCTTTTTCTCTATGTCAAATAAACGATAATCCAATGACATAATGTCCTTGTTTATTTGTGCATGATGTTATTTAAGCGTAACACCGATAATTGTGTCGGTGTTTTTTTGTGCCTGATTTTAAAAAAAGGTTAGATGATCACTCCCTTCTATTTACTCAAACAAACCAGAGTTTTATGGAAGGATGAGAAAACATGCAACAAAAAAACAAGTATATAAGAATTCAAGAGTTCCTGAAGCAAAATAAATTTCCTGATTTTAGAATGAATCAAATCAAAAATGCTGTGTTCAAAGGGAGAATAAATCATTTTAATGAAATAACGGTTCTTCCTAAATCCTTGAGAAAATTGTTAATGAATGAGTTTGGAGATTCAATTTTAAATATTGCTGCTTTAAAAGTGCAGCATTCTGAGCAAGTAACAAAAGTCTTATTTGAAATTTCAGGAGACGAAAAAATAGAAACGGTCAATATGAAATATAAAGCTGGCTGGGAGTCATTTTGTATATCCTCGCAGTGCGGCTGTCATTTTGGCTGTACATTTTGTGCAACAGGAGATATTGGTTTAAAACGCAGCTTAACATCAGATGAAATGACTGACCAAATTTTGTACTTTCACTTAAAAGGACATTCAATTGATAGTATTTCTTTTATGGGAATGGGAGAAGCATTAGCTAATATACAAGTGTTTGATGCTTTACATGTGCTTACAAATCCGGAGTTGTTTGCTTTAAGCCCTCGTCGGTTATCTATTTCGACCATAGGTATTATTCCGGGCATTAAAAAAATCACTCAGGATTATCCGCAGGTCAACCTGACGTTTTCATTACATTCTCCTTTTAATGAACAGCGAAGCAAGTTAATGCCGATTAATGAACGCTTCCCGTTATTGGAGGTAATGGACACATTAGATGAGCATATACGTGTGACCTCAAGAAAAGTTTATATTGCTTATATTATGCTGCCGGGAGTTAATGATTCTATTGATCATGCGAATGAAGTAGTACGTCTTTTAAGAAGCAGATATAAGAGAGGGAACTTGTTCCATGTAAACATCATTAGATATAACCCGACTGTTAGTTCACCTATGAGATTTGAAGAAGTAAATGAGAAACAAGTTGTAAACTTCTATAAAAAATTAAAGTCAGCAGGAATTAACGTGACCGTCAGAAGTCAATTTGGCATTGATATAGATGCTGCTTGCGGACAATTATATGGAAATTATCAAAAAAATAAGAACCGATAAATCAGGTGCAGAACTCGGTTTGACTTCATATTATTTCATTTGATAACATAAAATGGTTATCGTGATTGAAAAAAAGATACCCGTTTTTATAAAAAAGGAGTCATAACGTTGCTGAAAAGGTTTTTTCTTGTTTTTCTTACGCTGATAATGTCTATATTTGCTGTATTCGCGGCTGCTGAAGAGTCTCCCGGCGATCGTGTCATTTCTTTTGACGAGCCTATGATTTTATTGATCTCGCTCGGAATCATCTTATGTTTGTTCATTCCGCCATTCGTCATGTCCTTTTTTGGCAGTTTGGTTGTGAGAATCATATCCGGAGTCTATCAATGTTTTATCGTCCTCACGTTTGCGGGGCTCATTCCGATTGGATTTCTGATCCCCAATGGCTTTTTGACAATTCTTGCTGCCGTCCTGGGAACTTTGGTCAGTTCAGCCAGTGTTGCGGTCACCTTATTCGTTGGCAGGACAGAGAACACAAATAAGCTTTCGTAAGCGGTTTTGACAACAATAACACGTCCTGAAAACACCAAGTGTCACAGACCCTTGGTGTTTTTTAATTCCGTCAGAAAAGAAGGTATAATGGGCGGGGAAGAGGTGTCAGCCAATGAAAATAACCAGAGAGACATTAGAAAAACAGCAAATTTGGATATATGGTGTGACTCTTGTGATCGGAGGAATAGCGGGGATCGCCGGGAAAGATTCAGGACTTCGCTGGGGATGGACGATATCACCGTTTATCGCTGTTCTCATGTATGCCATGTTTGCCCAAATCCCATTCTTGAAGCTGAGGGAAGCCTTGTCAAACCTCAAGTTTAATGGCGGCTTTACTGATCGGTAATTTCTTAGCTGTACCTGTCGTTGTATGGGTGTTAACCGCCATTTTTCCTCAATCTCCTCCTATATTATTAGGGGTTTGTTTGGTATTGCTTACACCTTGTATTGATTACGTCATTGTCTTTACTCAGCTCGGCAAAGGAAATGAGAAATTAATCTTGGCTTCCACGCCGGTTTTGTTCGCCGTTCAGATGGTATTGCTTCCGTTATACCTGCGGCTGTTTATCGGGAAAGAAGTGATAGGAGATGTTCATGCGGGACCGTTTCTGGAAGCATTCTTATTGTTAATAGCAGTGCCGCTGCTGGCGGCGGTGATGACTCAATTATGGGCTGATAAGAAGCCGGCGGGAGAAAAGGTGCTGGAATGGACGGCGTGGCTGCCTGTTCCTTTTATGGCTCTGGTCTTACTGGCGGTCGTCGCCACACAAATCGGCAAGGTCATCAGTGATGCTGACATCATTATACGTGTGATTCCGATCTATCTGTTATTCCTGCTCATTATGCCGTTTGTCTCCCGGTTTATCGCAAATGCGTTCCGTCTGGATACAGGTGAAGGAAGAGCATTGATCTTCAGCACGGGCACAAGAAATTCACTCGCAGTCCTTCCGTTAGCGCTGGCTTTGCCGGATGCTTGGGCCTCATTAGCCGCCGCTGTTATCGTCACACAGACGATTGTTGAGCTGATAGGCGAATTGGTTTATATAAAAGCGGTGCCCGGATGGCTGCTGAAATAAAAAATAATCTGAACAGAAAAAAACATACCAATAGATATTGGTATGTTTTTTATGAGAATTATAAAGTTGCAATGTCAATGACGAAACGGTAGCGGACATCGCTTTGGAGAACCCGTTCGTACGCTTCGTCGACTTGATCGGCCGGTATCACTTCAATTTTAGGAGCAATGCCGTGCTCGGCAGCGAAATCAAGCATCTCCTGAGTCTGCGGAATACCGCCGACGAGTGAACCCGCAATGCTGCGGCGGCCCGTGATTAAGGAGAACACACTGTATGAATCCGGCTTAGCGGGCGCTCCCACATTTACCAATGTACCGTCAATGCGAAGCAGAGATAAGTAGGCATCTACGTCAAGGTTCGCGGATACTGTATTTAAAATAAGATCAAAACGTCCGGCCAGCTCAGTAAATGTATCCGGATCGCTTGTTGCAAAGTAATGATCGGCTCCAAATTCAAGCGCTTCGTCTTTTTTGTTCATTGAGCGGCTGAGGACGGTGACCTCTGCGCCTAAAGCGTGCGCGAATTGAACGGCTAAATGTCCGAGCCCGCCCATTCCGACAATCGCCACTTTTTTGCCGGGGCCGGCATTCCAGTGTTTCAGCGGAGAATACGTGGTAATGCCCGCGCACAATAGCGGGCTGGCAGCATCCAAATCCAGCTGATCGGGAATCCGGACAACGAATCTGTCAGTGACAACTATTTTCTGGCTGTAGCCGCCGTATGTAGGGTTTCCGTCGTAGTCCAGGTTATTATAAGTCTGAACAACGCCTTTTGTGCAATATTGTTCGTCACCGTTGAGACAGTATTCACATTCCCCGCAGGAGTCTACAAAACAGCCGACACCCACACGGTCGCCGACGGCAAATGTGGTGACGTCTTCACCCACGGCTTCCACAACTCCGGCAATTTCGTGCCCGGGAACCATCGGAAAGATTCCGCCGCCCCATTCATCGAATGCGCTGTGGATGTCTGAGTGACAAATCCCGCTGTACTTAATATCAATCAGGATATCGTGCGGCCGTAATGCTCTTCTCTCAATCGTCGTCCGCTCAAATTTAGCTTTTGCATGCGGAGCGCTTAATACACGAGTCGGATGATTATTACACATGGTTATCTTCCTTTCCAAGATAAAGTGATGAATCCTCTGTTCGGTTTTACTTTAAATGTTAAAGCGGGCTTTAAGTCAAGGAGTTTGGTTTATTTTTTTATGAAATGATATTCTATAATGGCACGCTTATGAAAGGTATGAAGGACGGGTGGTAAGAATATGAAGATTGCGCAGGCTGCAAAGCAGGTTGAGTTATCAGCCGCAACGCTTAGGTATTATGAAAGTATAGGACTGATTCCTCCGGTAAAACGCGATGAAAGCGGCATCCGCGATTATGACGAAGATGATGTGAATTGGATTCAATTTATAAAATGCATGAGAAGTGCCGGGCTGTCGATTGAGGCGCTGATTGAATATACCGCTTTATTTATTGAAGGAGCCGATCATACGATCGAACCCCGAAAAAACATCCTGATAAATGAAAGGAAAAGGCTGACGGAGAAACAGAGGGAAATTGATGAAACCATAAAACGATTAAACAGGAAGATTGAGGATTACGAAGATATCCTTGAAAATGAAGCGAAACTTAAAAGCAGACTGAAAGCTGAATGTATTTCTGAATGAAGAGAAGGTGTCCCGGACGCCGGGCCGCATGAAATGTACCAAGGAAACGAGCCTTGGTTTTTTTATTTTCTAAAGAGAGGAAACAAAACAGCTTTTTCTATCTTATCAATCATTACTTATCCTTTTTTCAGCTTGACTTTTTCACTGCAGACTTTTAAAGTGTGAAATGTTGCTTAGACTGTGATTAGCGACTTTAATGCTGAAAAGAGGTGGTTTACCCAGATGAACAATAAAAAGAACCCTTGGGCGTTATTGCCTTTAGTCTTATTCGTAGGGCTTTTTGTCGGCTCTGGTCTGGTGACCGGAGATTTTTATAAATTGCCGATTCTGATTGCCGCGATTATTGCGTCAGCTTTTGCGCTGTTATTTAACCGGAAGAAATCGCTCAATCAAAAAATAGAATGGTTCGCTTCCGGTGCGGGACATCCTGATATTATCATTATGGTTATGATTTTTATATTGGCAGGTGCCTTTGCTTCAGCGGCTGAAGCGATGGGAGCGGTGCATTCAACTGTCAACCTTGCTTTGAGCGTTATTCCGCAGCAGTTTTTGCTGCCGGGGCTGTTTATCATTGCTTGTTTTATTTCTATATCGATGGGAACATCAATGGGCACGATTGCGGCGGTTGCGCCGATCAGCGCGGGTCTGAGCGGAGAGCTTGGCATCTCCGGCGCGATTACGATGGCGGCTGTGGTCGGCGGAGCTATGTTCGGAGATAATCTTTCTTTTATTTCCGATACGACCATCGCGTCAGTCCGGACGCAAAAAACACAAATGATGGATAAATTCAAAACGAACTTTCTGATTGTTTTGCCTGCTGCCATTGTGACTGTTATTATCTTATTTTTTATTCCGGCAGGCCACGCCGGCCATACGGGTGCTGAATCTTACAACTGGATTAAGGTGCTTCCTTATGTCGCCGTGTTGGTTTTTGCGTTAATCGGTATTAATGTGATGGCTGTCATATTCGGCGGATTGGTTTTGACGGGAATCATCGGATTAGCGGGCGGCAGCCTGACGCTTGACTCTTATTTTAAGGCGATTACGGATGGAATTGCCGGAATGAGCGATCTGATCATCCTGTCCATGCTGATCGGCGGGATGGTCGGCGTGATGAAACAAAACGGCGGGATCGACTTTTTACTGGAGTTCATCACGAAACGAATCCGTTCGAAAAAAGGAGCCGAAGCCGGCATTGCCGGACTGGTCAGCGTGACGAATCTGGCTGCGGCCAATAATACGATCTCGATTATCGCAGCCGGGCCGATTGCAAAGAATATCGCTGATAAATTCAACATCGACAACAGAAAATCGGCAAGTATTCTGGATATCTTTTCGTGCATGATTCAAGGATTGATTCCTTATGGCGCGCAGCTGTTATCAGCCGGAAAATTCGGGAATATTTCACCCGTCAGCATCCTGCCATACTCTTTCTATCCCGTTTTCATCGGAATCTGCGGCATCGCCGCCATCATATTTGGACTGCCGAAATTCACAAGAAATACGAAATAAAAAAAGGCGCCGTTCGGCGCCTTTTTTCTTTCATGACAGCCAAGCATTTCTCAAAAGCTGTACGCCCTGTGTGATCTGATCCGTATCGAGATGGGCGAAACCCAGCTTTATGATCGGCGGTTCGGGTTTTTCGGCAACGAAATAAACGGCGGTAGGATATACCTTCACTCCGTACTGAAAAGCGCGTTCGATTAATGTTTCTTCTGAACAGTTCAGGTGAACTCTCACCAATATATACAATCCCGACTGCTCGCCGATGATCGTCACATGATCGCCGAACTGCTGCTTTACATGTGAAATCAAGTGGTGCATTTTGCGCCTGTAAACAATACGCATGCGCTTAATATGGCGGGTCCATTCACCGGCCTTCATCAATTCAGCCATGGTCAGCTGGTTAAGCGAAGAAGCGGTGCTTTCGAAATGAATAAACCTTTTTTTATACCGGTGCAAAAGGCACTGCGGCAAAACCATATAGCTTATGCGGATGCCCGGAAGAAAGGATTTTGAGAAATTCCCTAAATAAATCACCCGGTCTGATTGAATGGAAGCAAGAGCGGGAAACGGCTGCTGTGTATAACGGAATTCACTGTCATAATCATCCTCAAGAATATAACCCTCTCTATGATTCACCCAATTGATCAGAGTTTGGCGCTGCTGAATGGACATGCTTACGCCGTAAGGGCTGTGATGGGAAGGGGTCACATAGATTAATTTTTCTTTCATTGCATGTAATTGAGAAAAATCAGCTCCGTTTTCATAGACAGGCATCGTTTCCAGAGAAAGCCCGTGAAATTGAAAAGCCGCTCTGGCACCGTCAAATCCCGGGTCTTCAACGATCATTCCCGAAAAATCCTCTTTCAGAATCCGGCTGAGATATATCAGCATCTGCTGGGTGCTGCTGCCGATGATAATGGAATCCGCATCTGTTTTCACTCCGCGGGATTCCAAGAGATAAGCGGCAATTTGTTCACGCAGGTCTCTCTCGCCGAACGGTTCACCGTACAGAAAGCTTTTCTCTGATGTCAAAACTTGATTGTATAATTTTCTCCATGTTTTCAGAGGAAAATGATTTTGATCGACGGCTCCGGCGCGAAAATCAATCAGGGCCGGCTGAGCTGATTCGGTTTTCTCAGCGTAAACAACATCATGTTCTTGTTGAAATAAAGAGGGTTCTATTTCATTAGCAAAATATCCTTTGCGTGTTTCTCCGCGAATGTATCCCTCCGCTAAAAGCAGATCATAGGCCATCAGCGTTGTATTACGGCTTACCCGCAGGGAATCTGCCAGCTCCCGAATTGAAGGCAGCCGCTCATCTGCCTGAATATTTCCCTGCTCAATCAATGTTTTAAATTGCTCATAAATTTGTTTGTATTTCGGGGTATCGCTTTCGAAAGCGAAAATCATATTTTTCATCAGATGTTCTCCTCTGACATGTATATTTATTTAAAACTGTACCTTTTTAAATGTCAGTTGATATCTTATTATAGCGGAAAGCGCTTTATCAATCCATGTTCAGAGAGGAGAGTTTTTATGTATATTCCCGCTCCATTTCAGCTGAGTGAAGCTGAAGCGTGCGATGTAATCAAAGAGTATGGTTTCGCAGCATTGTTTTCAACGGCGGAAGGCATGCCGTATGCAACCCACCTGCCATTGATGATGAGTAAGGATAACGAATGCTTATACGGTCATTTTGCATTGCCGAATCCCCAATGGAAAGAGATTGATGGCCAAAACGTGTTAGCCGTTTTTCAAGGGCCTCATTGTTATATCTCGCCTAAATGGTATGAGACGAATCAGGCTGTTCCCACATGGAATTATGTGGCGGTTCATGTTTACGGAGAGGCGGAGCTTTTGGATGAGGAAGAAACCGTGCAGTCGATGAGTGATCTCGTATTGAAATACGAAAGCCCCGACAGCCCGTACAAATTAGAGGATGTCGATGCGAAATTGCTGGCAGGCAAGAACAAAGGGGTAAAAGGTTTTAAAATCAAAATCAGCAAAATAGAGGGGAAAGCAAAGCTGAGTCAAAATCATTCATCCGCAAGACAAGGGCTGGTCGTACAACAGCTCAAACAGATTCCTCATACAAACGAACAGCTCATTTCCGGCTTGATGGAAGAAAACATCAAACGGATCACTGCGAACAACTGACAAGCATATTAAAAACATACCGGCAGCATGCGGTATGTTTTTTCAGGTTACGAAGCTTTTTTCAGGATGAATAACGACTCAAACAGCACATAAATCAACGGCGCCATTAAAATGAAGAAAGAATGAAAAATAGCATACGGTATGAGTAAGTAAACGATAAGTTTCAATAGAATGGAAGACGTTTTATTCAATGTCCAGCGGTTTTTCAAGATATCAGTCATACAAGCTAAAACAAGGCCGACCGTCAAATATCCGGCTGCGATGTAAAGATAAATAAAAAGGTAAAACGGGTAAGAAGACAACGGCGGTGTGTCTTCCTGTGTCATTTTTAAACCCACATAAAAGACCAATAAAAAGCAAACGGACGAAACGAGAGCTAACAAAAGGTGTTTATATAAATACTTCTTCATGTGTTCACCTGCCTATGGCGCAATTATTTCTTAACATATTATGACATGGTTTTACCGTTTCTGCTATGTGAGCGGGGCGTAAAGAATCAATATCATCTTTTCATGAATCCGGATTTTTTGTTCGGATGGATGTAAAGAAGAATACACCAAAAAAAGCTGTCAGCTTGGTCCTGACGGCTTATTTTTGGTGAAAGGCTTATTTCTCCGTGGTGAAATAAAGCAATGCTATGACCGGAAAAGCGATTCCAATCCATAATGTGATACTCCACCCGCCTGAGGCGTATGCCCATCCTCCGATTGATGATCCTATAGCACCGCCGAGAAAGAAGATTGCCATAAATAATCCGTTTAATCGGCTGCGAAATTCAGGTGCCAACGAAAAAATGGCACGCTGACTGAGTACGAGATTGGCAGATACCCCCATATCCAACAGGATAGCAGCGGCCACCAGAACTGCTATTCCGACGGGGGAGCTGCTCTGAATCATGAGCGGGAGTAATAAAGAAACGATGACAACACCGAGAGCGATTCCGGTGGCAAGCCGGGTCAAGCCGCGATCAGCCAGACGGCCGCCTATCGGTGCAGCCGCTGCACCCGCAATGCCCGCTAATGCATACAGCGCGATTGCCTTTTGAGAAAAATGAAAAGCAGGACCGGACAATAATAAAGGCACAGTCGTCCAGAATAAGCTGAAAGCGCCAAATACAAACGCATGATAAATGGCACGGCGGCGTAAGACCGGAGTCGTGCGCAGCAGCTTCCACATTGAACCGAGTAAGACGGTGTAGCTTGTGTTTGCTGTTGGTTTTCTGGCAGGAAGCACTTTTGATAAGATGATTGCCAGGACAACACT
This sequence comes from Bacillus sp. IS1, assembly GCF_032461585.1. NCBI lineage: Bacteria > Bacillati > Bacillota > Bacilli > Caryophanales > Bacillaceae > Bacillus > Bacillus sp. IS1. Next base: position 174,232 of record NZ_JAWCWR010000006.1, read on the forward strand.
TAACGCGGCGGATAAAGCAAATATGGCATTCCACCCCCATATATCAGCGACCAGGCTGGATATCGGACGGGAAAGCATAATACCGAGCAGCAGGCCGCTCATCACATTGCCGACAACCCGGCCGCGTGCGGCATCTGGTGCAAGGTATGATGCGAATGGAACTAGCACTTGGGCCGCGATTGATCCCAGTCCGATGAAAAACGCAGCGGCTAAAAACAGTGTTCCATGCTTCACAAATGCTGTCAGTGTCAAAGCGGCTGCGCTTAGAAGGAGCGATACAACGACAAGTTTTTTGTTTTCGATAATGTCTCCCAAAGGGACGAGAAACAGTAAGCCGGCAACGTATCCGATTTGAGTCAGCGTGACAATTAATCCGGCGCTGCTTGGAGAAAGCCCGATTGCCGCACTAATGAATCCTGCCAAGGGCTGTGCATAATAAAGATTAGCGACAATGATACCGCATGCCGTTGCGAGAAGAAGGGTTAAACCAGATGAAATTCCCTGATCTGCTGTCTGTTTGTTTTCTTTAGCCATATGAATGAACTCCTTTTTAAGTGGTTTTTATGATGCTTGATAAATGATTTGCTGATTCATCTCCTTTACGCAGAGGCTTTTGGAGTCTGCATTTCATCAAGACTTCCCTCAAGTTATTTTGTAAACTGAACGTTTAGTTTTGTTATAAGAAAATAATATACTAAACGTTCAGTTTTGTAAATGGGTTTCTGTTTTCTTTTTTTATACAGGTTAAGTATACTGAACGTATCGTTTATAATTCGGGAAGGAATGATTCATGTGCAGAGTAAACGAGGACGGCCGCGCGATGAAGGAACACATAAGGCGATTCTTTCTGCAGCCTATGACCTATTGTTGGAAAATGGCTTTGACGCGGTGACAGTCGATAAAATTGCTGAGCGTGCCAAAGTGAGTAAGGCAACGATTTATAAATGGTGGTCAAACAAGGCTGCCGTTATCATGGACAGCTTTCTTTCGACCGCTACGGACAGACTGCCTGTGCCCGATACAGGATCAACAGTGCAAGATATATTGACCCACGCCACGAATTTAGCAAGGTTTTTGACGAGCCGGGAAGGAACCGTTATTAAGGAATTAATCGGTGCGGGGCAGCTGGATGCAAAATTGGCGGAAGAATATCGCACGCGATTTTTCCAGCCCCGCCGCCTCCAAGCGAAAGGCCTTCTGGAAAAGGGAATTCAAAAAGGTGAATTAAGAGAGAATCTTGATATTGACGTAAGCATCGATCTCATTTACGGACCGATTTTCTATCGCCTGTTGATCACAGGTGATGAGGTGAATGATTCCTATGTGCATGATCTGGTGATGAGTGCGTTTAAGGGAGTTCAGCCTGCCTGAAAAATACCCGGATCATGTGAAAGAGATGCAGACTTTTGCTGCCTATGGGCGGAACATAATGAAAAGGCCGAACAAGTTCATTGTTCGGCCTTTTCTGATTGATTTGCGAACCGCCGGGCGGCCGCCACGCAAGCGATAACGCCGACATTCACCGCCGCAAGTTCCCATCCCGCTTTTTCATGGAGAATCATGGCGGCCAGTAACAGTCCGAAGAAAGGCTGCAGAAGCTGCAGCTGTCCGACCGCGGCGATGCCTCCCTGGGCGAGTCCGCGATACCAGAATACGAAGCCGATCAGCATGCTGAATATTGAGACATATGCAAGACTGAGCAGTGCGGGCGCGCCGATGTTTGACCATGAGTCCGGCATGAAGCAGAAAGACAGGATGAACATAAGGGGAAGCGATAAAACGAGAGCCCAAGAGATCACCTGCCAGTTGCCAAGCCGCCGGGAGAGGCGGGCGCCTTCGGCATAACCGAGACCGCACACGATAATCGAAGCGATCATGTACGTATCACCGAGCGGAGAGGATTCCCCTCCTTGCAGCAGAGCATATCCGGCTACGAGGATGCTGCCGGCAGCCGAGAAAATCCAAAAGACCGGTCTGGGCCGTTCGCCTCCTCGCAGTACGCCGAAGATCGCCGTCGCAAGCGGGAGAAGCCCGATGTAGACAATGGCATGAGCGGATGTGACATGCTGAAGCGCTAAGGCTGTAAGCAGCGGGAAACCGATCACGACGCCGAGCGCTACTGTTAGTAGTGAAATGATGTCGCTTTTGGCAGGGCGTTTCTCCTGAAAAATGAGGAGCAGAGCGCCTGCCAATATACCGGCTATAGCGGCGCGGCATACGGTGAGAAATACCGGGTCAAAGTCCGCTACAGCCAAGCGGGTCGCGGGAAGCGAGCCGCTGAAAATGAGCACGCCGATAAATCCGTTAATCCAGCCGTTTGCGGCTTTATTCATTCCAATCACTCCAATATATATTTCTAAACCCATTTTCAAAGTTTATAATGACTATAAACTGAAATTGGCCTTATACAAATGGCCAGTTTTTATAAAAAGAAGAATGCCAGTTTGGAGGGAGTAAAAATGGATATCACGCCATTTTTAAATAGAGATTTGGATATTCCGCTTTATCAGCAGCTTTATCGGCATTTTAAGGAAAATATGCATCAGGGACGTATTCCTAAAGGACTGAAGCTTCCTTCAAAAAGGCTTTTGTCAAGTCAGCTTTCCGTCAGTCAGACGACTGTGGAGCGTGCCTATGAACAGCTTGCCGCCGAAGGCTATATTGTCAGTAAGCCGAGAAGCGGATGGTTTGCCGATTATGACTCGGACGCCGTCTATGTGAAAAAGCCGGGCGCTTCGCCTGTTCAAACAAAGGCGAAGGAAGACCGCCAATGGATTGATTTTCACTACGGCACTGTGGATGCCGCTCATTTTCCTTTTTCGGCATGGCGCAAAAGCATGGTTGCAAGCTTAGATCAATATGGGCACGAGCTGTATCGGCCCGGGGATGATTTGGGCGAGCTTGAACTGAGAACGCTCATTTCAGAATACTTATATCAGTCGCGCGGCGTGAATTGCCGTCCTGAACAAGTGATAGTCGGCGCCGGGAACCCTGCTCTTTTGCAAATGCTGTGCAAAATATTTGAAGCAAATCTATCCATCGGATATGAAGATCCGGGTTATCCGAGAGCGAGGGAGATTTTTAAAGCCAATCACATGAAGATCATTCCGATACCCGTCGATAATGAAGGAGTCTGTATCCGGAAGCTGAATGAAGAGCGGCCGCGTCTTGTATATGTCACGCCTTCTCATCAATTTACGTTAGGAATGATTATGCCGGTAAACAGAAGGATTCAGCTGCTGAAATGGGCGAAGGAACATCAATCGTTCATTATAGAAGATGATTATGACGGTGAATTCCGATACACCGGCCAGCCGATCCCATCATTGCAAGGGCTTGATCAGCATCACCGTGTTATTTATATGGGAACGTTTTCCCAATCTCTGCTTCCTTCGCTGCGCATCAGCTATATGATTCTTCCTTTGCCGCTTATCGAAAAAGGCAGGGAAATCGCTTCTTTATATAAGCAGACCGTCTCCTGCCACAGTCAGCTGACGCTGGCTCAATTTATCAAAAGCGGAGAGTGGCAGAAACATATTAACAGAATGAGAAAGCTGTACCGGAAAAAAAGAGCGGTATTATTAGAGGCCGTGCGGCGCGAGCTGGGACAATACGTCAGGATTCGCGGAGAAAATTCCGGGCTGCGGATTTTACTTGACGTTCAGCTGCCTTTCAGTGAAAAAGAGCTGATTGAAAAGGCGGAGGAACAAGGAGTCAAAATCTATCCCGTGTCTCTCACCTATCAAAAACAGCTCCCTGAAAAAACAGTTTCTCTCGGTTTCGCGGGGGTTTCTGAAACCAATATACAAGAAGGTATAAAAAAACTGAGAGCCGCCTGGGCGCTGTAAAAGGCAGCTCACAGTTTGAAATACTGAAGCTTGAGTCAGGGGTGCAGTCTCAGCAGCAAAACGATTTATAGGACGGGCAGGCGGAGCGCCGTATCAATATTTTGCAAATTGAGCCGGACTTGTTCATTTGTGTTCCACGGGTGATACCAGCCTTTTTCCATCATATAGCGTGAGATTTGCTCGTGCATGTCAAGGGCTTCTTCTAAGTGCCGGGTGAGGATCGCTTTCACTTCAGGCGTTCCGGCTTCCGTCGCCGCCATCGCATAGTTTCTGACACCGCTTTTTGCCGAATTCAATAAATCCATTGCGACAATTTGGTCTGTCAGTGCATTCATACCCGTCAAGTATTCAATAATCGGATTCATTCGTGATTCATCTCCTCATTTCATGCTGTGCATCAGATAAAATCGAGGCAAATTCCTGCAATTGCCTTGTTGATGTATCCACATCCTGCTGCATGATTTCTTTCAGCTGCGGATCGGATACGAGCGCTTTCATGGTTTTGGATTTCGTCAGACAAAGTGACTTAAAAGAAGCCATCTCCTGAATTTCGAGTAATTCATGTAAGGCGCTGGCCATTTCTGTAGCCTCCGTTCTTTAAGGTTTGAGTACAACTTTAATACAATCATCTGTTTTCGTGTCAAACATCTCATAGCCGTGCTTCGCTTCACTGAGCGGAATGACATGGCTTACAACATCGCCCGGATCAATTTTGCCGGTTGACACCAATTCAAACATATACGGCATATAGTGGATGACCGGAGCTTGTCCTGATCGGATATTGACGTTCCGCTGCATGATATCGCCAAGGGGAAACCCGTTGTATCTGCCGCCGTACACACCCGTAATCTGGATTGTTCCCCCTTTTCGCACCGCTTGGGACGCGATGACCAATGCGCTCATCGCCCCGCCTTGAAGTTTTAAACCGCTGGCGAGGAACTCAAGGTCTGTCATTTTCCCGTCCATGCCGACGGCGTCAATGACCACGTCGGCGCCGCCTTTGGTGATTTCCTTCAGGTAGCTGCCCGTATTTTCGTGGTCTTCGAAGTTCACGATTTCCACTTTATTCGTCCGTTTCGCATGCTGGAGACGGTAGTTGACATAGTCTACGGCTATTACGCGTTTCGCTCCCTTTAACCAGCAGAATTTTTGAACGAAAAGGCCCACGGGCCCGCAGCCGAGAACGATAACTGTATCGCCTTCTTTTACGCCGGCATTGTCGACGCTCCAAAAGCCGGTTGTCATCGCATCGGAAATAACACTCAGTTTCTCATCCGGTTCTTCGCATGTTTCGGGAACTTTAAAGTGGGTAAAGTTCGCAAATGGGACGCGCAAATATTCGGCCTGGCCTCCCGGATAGCCGCCGGCATTTCCTGAATAGCCGAAATAAGCGCCTATATCGCCGTTCTCATTTGATTGATCACACTGGCTTTCCAGGTGATTCTTACAATAAACGCATTCTCCGCAGGCGATATTAAAAGGAATAATGACGCGGTCGCCTTTTTTGACTTTCGTCACGCCGGGACCGGTTTCTTCCACGATGCCCATCGGTTCATGGCCGATGATGTAGTCTTCCTGCAAATTCGGGATGAGTCCGTGGATTAAATGTAAATCTGATCCGCAAATTGCCGTACTTGTGACTTTTATAATCATGTCATCGTGTTTTTCAATCTTCGGATCAGGCACGTCTTTGACAACGACGTTTTTCACTCCTTGATACGTTACGGCCTTCATGCTGTAATACCTCCAGTGTTAGTGTTCATCAGGTGTGCGGTCAAACATCCCTTTTCTGTTCGTTTCAACGGGAAACAGGTTCATGCTTCCGACCATGAGGGTATTTTTTGCAGAGAGCTGATCCAATTTATACTGTTCGCTCAAATCATGCGGGTGAAACCACTTTTTGCTGACCATCAAGTCTGTTATCTCCTGATGCATCGCGATTCCCTGCATGAGCTGTTTGCGCAGCAAAGCTCTTACATCAGGTGAAGCGGTTTCTGTTAAAGCGACGGCGGTATTTCTGACGCCTTCTTTGGCGCGTATGAGAAAATCCATTGCGAATGTCATATCCGCAAGTTCAGGGACATGTAATGAATTGATCGGATCTAAATGGTCATGATTCAATGATGCTTACCTTCCTTTCAATTGATGATCGAAGTCGGCCGGTTTTGAGGAACGGGGGCCTGAAACGTTGCCCGTTCATAAACCGCCTGCAGATCAGCCAGGTCTTGAGAGGCTTGCTGAACGTCTTTTTCCATTAACGTTTTCAGATCCTGATCAAACACAAGCCCTTGCATGAGCTTGGATTTCGCTACACAAAGCGTCTTGAAGTTAATGATTTCATGTAAGTCCAGCGACTCGTGAGCCGCTAATTCACGCTTTTCCATAATCGTCTGAAACCTCCCTTTCTAAAAATACGTAATTAATTTCCCCTGAGAAAAGAGCTCTAGTCTTACAAATTTTGTTTGTAAGAAAAAGTGGAGAAAAAGCCTGACGATGCATCAAAAAAAAGAGGAAGCACAATCGCTTCCTCTTGTCAAAATATGCCGAAAATGATAAGTCGGCAAATACGATTCTTTTGAAAGCGGCAAAAGCACCTGCGCTGATAACAAACAGAACGCTGACCGGGGCAACGAACCTGGTTCCCTTCGGCGAGATCATCCGGCTGGCGCTTAACAGGCCGATCAATGAGCCGAACGCAAGCCCGAATATAATCAATCCCGCAAAAAACAGCTTGCGAACAATCCCGCAGGCTGTTTTTTCTTTCACCCGTCATGCAGGGACAGAAGGGGAAGGTGAGAAGAAGGCACATATGGTATGATGACAAATAGAATAAAACCTCGTGAGGCCGGTCGGCTAAAAGGAAGTGGACAGAGATTGTTTGGTACAAAACATCAAGAAGACTACGTCTCCCGTGACAGACGCTCATTGAATATGCTTGCGCTTCGGGTGCCCGGTCTGGCGTTTATTTTAATGGTATATGCCGCATCAGTCTGTTTGCAGTACATTTATGAAAGCTGGACGGTTTTTTTGCAGCTGTTATTCACGATATTGATCGTCATTTTTACCGTGCTGCACTGGCATTCCCATCGCTGGGTGAAGAAAAAGACGTTTCTTTATTTCATCATACAGGGATTTATCATATATACATCGGCTAACTTGATGACCGGCGGCTATATCGCGCTGGTGATCGGTCTCTATGCCTTTTTAATCGGGCAGATTATCGGAATGGCGGATAAGGGAAAAACGCTGCTCATACTCTATCTTTTCATTTTAATGTCCATAACAGCCCTGCATCAGGAGCATCCGCATCATCTGCTGCGTTTCATCGTTATCGCCGCTCCCATCATGATCGTGATTATCACGTATGCGGCCACATTTTTCGCGCAAGTTGATGAAAAAATAAAAACACAGATGACGCTTGAAAAATTAGAGCTCGCTCACCGGCAAGTGAAACAGCTGACGCTTCAGAATGAAAGACAGCGGATGGCGAGAGACTTACACGATACGCTTGCCCAAGGATTGGTCAGCTTGCACATGCAGCTTGAAGCGGTGCAAGTTCATCTTTCGAAAGATAACACTGACAGAGCGAAAGACATCATCAGCCAGTCAATGGACAGAGTGAAGGGCACATTGGCTGATGCGCGCTCGGCCATTGATAACCTTCGCAGTAAATCAGAAGAGATCGGCTTCTTAAAAGAAAGCATCACTGAACAAATCAACCATTTTACAGAAGCCTCCGGGCTGTCTTGTTTTTTAGATTACAGCGTGCATCATGTGCTTGACGTTCATACGGCGGAGAATTGCCATTACATGATCGGAGAAGGCCTGACAAACGCCGCCAAGCATGCAGAAGCAAAGAATGTCTGGGTGTCCGTTCGGGAAGAAGAGAGACAGATCCGCATAACCGTCAAAGATGACGGGAAAGGCTTTGATGCCGGAACAGAAATGAGAAAAAGCGGACATTACGGGCTGCTTGGGATACAAGAACGCGTCAATATGATGAACGGCACTTTCCGTATAACAAGCGCCAGATCAGCGGGGACTCAAATTGAGATCATCATACCAATTCAGGGAGAGGCGGAACATGTATAAAGTGTTAATAGCAGATGACCATCTTGTCGTCAGAGAAGGTCTGAAGCTTTTGATAGAAACAAATGACCATTACACCATAACGGGAGAGGCGGAAAACGGGAAAACCGCCGTCCGGCTCGCAGAAGAACTAAAACCCGATGTCATTCTCATGGATCTGTACATGCCGGAAATGAGCGGGCTGGAAGCCATTAAACAGATAAAAGAGCATTCTGATGTGCCGATCATTATTTTGACGACCTATAATGAAGATCATCTGATGATAGAAGGCATCGAATCAGGCGCGAACGGTTATCTGCTGAAGGACACAAGCTCAGAAACCTTATTTCATACGATGGATGCGGCAGTCAGGGGAGAAGTGCTTCTGCAGCCGGACATCTTGCGGCGTTTCCGGGAAATGAAAATGGAACGGGCAAATGCCAATGAAACACAGCTGACGGACAAGGAAATCATAGTTCTGCAAGCCGTTGCGCAAGGACATAAAAGCAAAGCGATCGCCTTCGATTTAGGAATCTCAGAGCGGACGGTAAAAGCGAGATTAACATCAATTTATAACAAATTAGGCGCTGATTCGCGGACGGAAGCCGTCACCATTGCCATGCAAAAAGGCATTCTGAAACTGAATATATAATGAAAAACTGCCCAAACGTACATGCCCCTATGTACGTTTTTTTTATGTGAATGTGAACTACAATTAGGCAGAAAGTAATGATTGGAGAGGAGTATTCGATGTCTGGTTTTTTATATAAATTAGGGGGATGGTCTGCCCGCAATCGATTAAAAATGATCAGTGCGTGGCTCGTGATACTGATCGCTTCGATTGTGATCGCCATCTCGTTAAAACCTGCTTTTTCTGAGGATATGTCAATTCCCGACACACCTTCTGAAAAGGCGATGGATATGATTCAAAAAGAATTTTCAAAGGGTCCCGATAAAGGAAGCATACGGGTTATTTTCGGAGCTGAAGACGGGAAGAAATTGACGTCAAAACCGGAAAAACAAGCGATTGAAGAGACATTAAAGAAGATCAAAACAGATCATTCAGTCGCTTCGATTGCAAGTCCTTTTGAGACAGGAACCATTTCTAAAGACGGATCAGTAGCATATGCCGATATTACGTACAAAAAAGCGGCGGATGACATTACGGATGCGTCTGTTTCACATATTAAACACAGTCTGTCCGCCGCAGGAGACAAAGGTCTGCAGACGGAGCTCAGCGGCGATGTGCCGGGGGCCGGTGTTGAAATCGGCGGTGTATCTGAAATTGTCGGCGTTGTGCTGGCATTCGTCGTACTGGCTATTACGTTTGGTTCATTAGTCATCGCGGGGCTTCCGATTGTCACGGCCCTGATTGGGTTAGGCGTAAGCGTCGCGCTGACGTTAATCGGGACACAGTTCTTTACGATAGCCTCGGTCAGTCTCTCATTATCCGGAATGATCGGACTGGCCGTCGGGATTGATTATGCGCTGTTTATCTTTACGAAGCATCGTCAGTTTTTGGGCGAAGGTGTACAAAAAAATGAATCGATCGCTAAAGCCGCGGGAACGGCTGGCAGCGCCGTCGTTTTTGCGGGACTGACCGTGATCGTCGCGCTTTGCGGATTGACCGTTGTCGGCATTCCGTTCATGTCTGCCATGGGATTGACTGCGGCACTCAGTGTGCTGATGGCTGTATCGGCTTCTGTTACGCTGGTGCCTGCGGTGTTGTCAATCGCAGGAAAACGGATGATTCCGAAATCAAACAAGAAGAAAGAAAAGAAAAGCGCCGACACGAATGCCTGGGGGCGCTTCGTTACAAAGAAGCCTATTCTGTTAAGCATTTTCAGCATTATTCTTTTAGCCGTCATCAGTCTGCCGGCCATGCATTTAGAGCTGGGGCTGCCTGATGCGGGAATGAAAGCGAAAGACAGCCCGGATCGCAGCGCCTATGATCTGTTGTCTAAAGGATTCGGCGAAGGCTTTAACGGCAAGCTGACAATTGTTGCCGATGCAAAAGGGGTCAAGGAGAACAAAAGTGAAGCATTTCAAGACGCCGTGAACGAAATGAAGGACTTGCACAATGTGGCGAGCGTCACACCGGCCATGCCGAACGAAAAAGGGGACTATGCCATTATTACGGCAGTGCCTGAAACCGGGCCGAATGATAAGGCAACGAAAGAGTTAGTGCAGGATATACGGAAACGATCAGACAAAAACGGCATCCGCCTGCTCGTCACCGGTTCAACCGCGGTAAACATTGATATTTCAGACCGGTTAAACGATGCCATTCCGGAATTCGCCATTCTCATTGTCGGGTTTGCGTTTGTATTGCTGACCGTTGTTTTCCGCTCGCTTCTCGTGCCGCTTGCCGCCGTCGTCGGCTTTTTGCTGACGATGACCGCTACACTCGGCTTATCGGTATTCGTTCTGCAGGATGGGAATTTCACCGGCTTGCTCAGCATTCCGGAAAAAGGCCCGATTCTCGCCTTCCTGCCTATTTTAGCGATCGGTATTCTTTTCGGACTGGCGATGGATTATCAAGTATTCCTTGTCAGCAGAATGAGAGAAGAATATGTCAAAACAAAAAATCCGGTACAAGCCATCCATGCCGGATTGAAACATAGCGGACCTGTCGTAACAGCGGCGGGACTGATCATGATTTTCGTCTTTGCGGGGTTCATCTTTGCGGGAGAAGCTACGATCAAATCCATGGGCTTGGCAATGACCTTCGGTGTTCTTTTTGATGCGTTCATTGTAAGAATGACCATTATTCCGAGTGTCATGAAGCTGATGGGACATGCGGCCTGGTACTTGCCGAAGTGGCTGGATAAAATCATTCCGAACGTGGATATCGAAGGCCATAAGCTGACACAAGGCAAAACACCGGAGAAACCGGAAGAATAAAATGAAAAAGCAGATCGTTATGATCTGCTTTTTTTATGTGCTGACCGCATTCATGAAAAGAGAAAAAAGCTTTTTCATGTCTTCATGTTTTTTTGTCAGCATTTCAGGATGCCATTGCACGCCGACGACAAATAATTCACCCGTCCGTTCAATCGCTTCAATGGCCCCGTCTTTCGCATAAGCCGCGGCTTTAAACGAAGGCGCCGTCTCTTTTATGATCTGGTGATGGAATGAATTCACCCGCGCTGAATCGCCAAACAAGGAATGGAGACGTGTCCCTTTTTCAAAGGAAACATGATGGGTTTTTAACGGCGGGTCTTTTTCTTGGTCATGCTTAATGTCAGCAAACGAAGCGTGTGTTAGATCCTGATATAAAGTTCCCCCGTAAGTGACGTTTAACATATGCATCCCCCGGCAGATGGCCAGAATCGGCTTTTCTAAAGCAACCGCCGTGAGAATCAGCTCCTTCTCGTAGGCGTCCCGATCAGGAAAGGTCTTTCTTAAAGCCTGTAAAGGTTCTTCGCCGTAAAACAGCGGGTCTATGTCCTGGCCGCCGGACAGAATGATCCCGTCAACATGAGAGACCTGTTCCTTTACAAGCGCCGTCTCTTGAATCACCGGCAGTATAAACGGCACACCGCCGGCCTCAGAAACAGACTGAATATAATCATTATTGACATATGCCCGATTATAACCCGGGAAAGGACCGGATTGATCAGCCATAATGTTTCCCGTAATTCCGATGCGTTTGGCCATTCTTTGCCCCCCTGAACCATGCTCATAATAAATCTGAACGTAGGTTGTACAAATCAGTTTGAAATTATTCTTCATGATACGTGAACTTTCCAAAACAAAACCCGTGACAATCACGGGTTTTTACATTCATTTCAATTTCTTGATTTCTTCCGTCAGCTCTTTGAATTTTTGATCAAGCTCACGATATTGTTTATCAGCCGGAGTCATGAAGCTGAGTTTTCCGAGGACTTCCTGCCGTTCGGTTTCAAGCTTTAATCGCAGTTCTTCAGCATCGTCCCTGACAGAGGGGGATTCTTTCCATTGTTTTCGGACGCTGCCATTTGAGATATCAAGCCGGATGTCCGTCGTCTTTTCGAGAAAGTAACGATCATGAGATACGATGATAAGCGTTCCGTCGTATCGGGCCAAAGTGTCTTCAAGCTGCTCGCGTGACGGCAGATCAAGGTGGTTTGTCGGCTCATCCAGAATCAGCACATCTTTCTCCTCTAAAATAAACGCCATCAGTTTGCATTTGACCCGCTCTCCCATGCTCATCTTGCCGATGGGTTCCGTCCATTGCGCTGCGGTAAATCCTAAATGCTTCATGAGGGATTGAACATTTCCCCTTGCTTCGAACGTTTCTTTGTAAAAAAGCTGTTCGGGGGTTTTATCAAGCGGGAGGTCGAATACTTCCTGGGTTAAATATCCGACGTTTGCAGACGGAGAAATCCATATGCTGCCGTCCTGTGCTTTTTCCTGACCGAGGATGACCTTCAATAATGTTGTTTTCCCGCTGCCGTTCGGGCCTGTAATCGCGATCTTTTCACCGTGCATCACAGTGAAATTCACGTTTTTGAAAAGCGTTCGGCCGTCATATGACTTTGTGACATCACTTACTTCTAAAAAACGCTTTCCCGCTTTTTTGCGGTGCTCAATGGAAAAACGGACTTCATACTCCGCTTCAACCGGTTCTGCTTTCGCTTTTTCAAGCTCTTTTTCAAGACGCTTCTGCTTTGATTTAATCTGGGCGTCGGTGCGTTTTGCTTTTACACGATGGTATTCTTTAAAGCCTTCTATTTTCGTTGATTGGGCGTGGGCTTTTTTCGACCAGGCGCTCAGCTCGTTCATTTGAGCTTCAATCCGTCTGATCATATTTTGCTGATTCTCATATTCCCGCTGCTGTGTCAGCCTTCTCTGTTTGCGGACCTCCATATAGCTTGAATAATTCCCTTTATGTTCAATGAGTTTCTTTCCTTCGATGGCCCAGATTTTTGTCGCCGCTGCATCTATAAAAGCACGATCATGCGAAACGAAAATAATGGTGCCTTTGTAATTCTTGATCTGATTCAGCAGTATTTCTAAACTGTGCTGATCGAGGTGGTTCGTCGGCTCATCTAATAATAAAAGGCTGCTTGAGGAGGAGAAACCTTTGGCAAGACGGGCTTTCAGTTTTTCTCCGCCGCTCAATTGCGAAAAGGCGCGTGCGGGCACGTTCCACTTTTCTAACAAGGCTGCCTCCGCAGGCTCCGGATGGCCGGAATCATAAGCTTCCGTTTCTTGTTCCACCATATATATGTTCACATCTTGCATCATCTGAATCTGTCCTTGTGACGGCGCTTTTTGATTGCAGATCAATTGCAGCAATAACGATTTGCCGGCGCCGTTTTTACCGATAACGCCGATGATGTCACCTTGCTGAACGCTCGCGCTGATCTGTTCAAAAAGGGGAACGCTGTTGATTTCATAACTGATGCCGCTTATTTTTAACATTTCTTTCATATGTCAATCCCTCGCTTTAAAGGGAGGACAAAAAAATCCTCCCAATTGATTTGGAAGGATTAGCCGTACCTGTGCATGATCAAATAAGCTATTTTCACATAGCTTTCGTATCGTATAGAAAATGGGCAGACTAATCCTATTTTTTCTGATTTGAAATATTTGATTTCAAACGGTCAAAATAAGATTAGTTAATCATTGTCCACCCATCATCCCTTCGTATTTGTTACAAACAGTGTAGCACACACTTATCTGTAAAAGCAAAGGGTATAAGCCTTTTTATTCCAGATTGGAGGCTTCCCACTCTTCTTCTAAAACGGCATAATAATATTCATCCCACCATTCATTATCATGGGGGATGCATTTTTTAAAAAAGCCTTCCCGTCTCATCCCGATCTTTTCCATCACTCGGTGCGAAGCCGTGTTTTCCGGCTGACATGTCGCAATGATCCGGTGTAAGTTCATCTTGTTAAACCCGAATGCCAGCACGGCGCGCGCCGCCTCTGAAGCATATCCTTTGCCCTGGTATTCCGGGTGAAACACCCAGCCGATTTCATACGTATGATCGCCAAAATACTGAAAAAAAGCAATGTGGCCAATGACCGTTTTCTCATCCTTCAATAAAACGGGAAACTTCCGGGCATGTTCACCGCTGTTTTCAGTAACGAATTTCCTGGCATCTTCTTCGGTAAAGACACCCTCTGGTATATATTTCATGACATTCGGATTTGACGTGTACGCATAGACATCCTGCCAATCTTCCGGCTCAAATGTCCGAATGACGAGCCTGTCAGTTTTGATATTCATTTTTTATGTTCCTCCATCAAAAAAGATTTCATTTACTACTTCGATTGAAAGATGTAAAAACCTTTGAGCGGAGAAGAGCCGAATAAAAAAAGCCTGCAGCTATACACTGCAGGCGATTATTTTTCATTTGCGGCGGCGGGCAGGTTTGTAAATCCGAATTGCCCTCCGACAGCTTCTTTTACTTCATGAATAACGATAAATGATTTCGGGTCAATTTTTTGAACATGTTTTTTGATTTTCAGCAATTCGTTCTTTTTAATGACGACATAGATAATGCGCTTGTCTTTGCTGCCGTAATACCCGTATCCGTAAAAAATCGTCGCCGCGTTGCCGTACTCAGAGGTGATGGCTTTGGCGATTTCTTCGTATTGGTCAGACATAATGGTGAGGGCTTTTTTATTATGGAAACCCTCAATGACAATATCGACGATTTTGGCGCACAGATATACGAATATAAACGTATACAGCATGTGATTGATGCCGATCGCTAAAACGGATGCGAAAATGATGACACAATCCATATAAAACATGCTTTTCGAGATGTTAAAGCCCTTTGTGTAATTCAATAAATACGCCAAAAGCGTGGTCCCGCCGGTAGATCCGTCAGCGATAAAGATCAATGCCAGCCCCGCTCCCATCAGCAGAGCGCCGAATACAATCCCGAGCACCATGTCGTGCACGCCGAACGGAATAAAGCTGACGATGCTGAGAAAAACAGAAGTCATCCCCGTACCGAGTATCGTGTATAAAATCGTTTTTTTCGTTAAAAATTTATAAGCCAGCCCGATAAAAATCAAATTTACAACCAGAGTCGTAATACTTGCAGGTATATGGAAAAGATAATATAACACGAGAGCGATTCCCACGGTGCTGCCGTCCCCTAAATGATTCGGGATGACGAAAAATTCCACGGACGCCGCAATAAGAAAGGCTCCGGCCATAATCATCAGTATATCCTTGCAAATGTTCTTCATGTGCAAACCTCCTCTGCAGTCAAAAATATATAAAAAACAAAAACGCCTCAAAAATTATCCAGCAGAACTAAATAATTTTTAAGACGAATCATTCACAATCTCGTTTGTTCATTCAGTAAAGAATGATCAGCTTCAATATCGAAGATTATATAGACACCTTCACATCTTGTCAATGCCGTGAAAATTGATTTTTCTGCAGTGTATATGAGGTTTAAATCAAGTTAAAACGAGGAATTATATCAGAAGAGTTTTCATTTCTGCTCTATCAATAAGAGAAATGTAATGAAAGACAACGAAGAAGGGATGATGACATTGGAACGAATTTTTATCAGTCCGGCCAAATACGTGCAGGGAAAAAACGCCATTGAAACGATCGGCGGACATCTGGAGGGCGTTGGTGAAAAAGCCGTCGTCATTGCGGACAAAACCGTATGGGATATCGCGGGCCACAAGGTGACGGCTGAATTAAAGAAAAGCAATATTTCTTCTGAAGAGGCGGTTTTCAACGGCGAAGCCTCCCAGGAAGAAATGAAAAGAATTGCCGGCATCGCAGAAAAAGCAGGCGCGACTATTGTCATCGGAGTCGGCGGCGGTAAAACGCTTGATACGGCCAAAGCCGTATCAGATGAAATAAACGGCTACACCGTTATCGTGCCGACGGCCGCTTCAACGGATGCTCCGACAAGCGGGCTGTCTGTCGTATATTCTGAACAAGGCGCGTTCGAAAACTATCGTTTCTATCATAAGAATCCTGACTTGGTTCTGGTCGATACGAAAATCGTCGCGGAAGCTCCGCCGCGCTTTTTAGCATCAGGGATTGCCGATGCGATGGCGACGTGGATAGAGGCGCGCAGTGTCATCGCCAATGGCGGTAAAACGATGGCAGGCGGAATTCCTACCATCGCCGGAGAAGCTATCGCGGAAAAATGTGAAGCGGTGTTATTCAAATACGGCCGTCTCGCTTATGAGTCTGTGAAAGCGAAAGCCGTTACGCCCGCATTGGAAGCGGTGGTTGAAGCCAATACACTTCTGAGCGGACTGGGATTTGAAAGCGGCGGCTTAGCTGCGGCACATGCCATTCATAACGGATTTACCGCGCTTGAAGGTGAAATCCATCACTTGACCCACGGTGAAAAAGTGGCATTCGGCACGCTCGTTCAATTGGCGCTGGAAAAACGTTCGCTTGAGGAAATTGAGCGGTATACCGCGTTTTATATCAGCTTGGGGCTGCCTGTCACACTTGAAGACATCAAATTGAAAGACGCATCTAAAGAGGACATTATGAAAGTGGCAGAAGCCGCGACGATTGAAGAAGAAACGATTCATGCCGCTTTTGACGTGACGGCTGACGACGTGGCGGATGCCATTATAGCGGCTGATCAATACGCAAAAGCATTTAAAGAAAAACACGCGTAAAACCTTTTATCGCGTGACCCGGAACCAAGGGCTGTTACAGCCCTTGGTTTTTTTGTGCTCTTTGAAAACTTTTAAAAATAAAGAAAAAATTATGATACAATATACAAATGTTTTGAGAGATTGACAAAGGAAAGGTGGGAACGATATGCTGCATAATCCGACCGGTAAGGAGCGGCTTGCGCTTGCTTTTCTTCTCGGAATGCTTGCGATACTGGGGCCGCTCAATATAGATATGTATCTGCCGAGTTTCCCTGAAATCGCTGAAGATTTAAGCGCCCGCGCATCGCTTGTCCAGCTCAGTTTAACCGCATGTCTGATCGGGCTGACAATCGGACAGGTTGTTGTCGGCCCGTTAAGTGACGCGAAGGGAAGAAGAAAACCGTTATTACTATGTATTTTTTTATTTGCGTTGTTTTCTCTGTTTTGCGCGCTTGCACCGAACATTGCAACACTAGTGATTGCCCGTTTTCTTCAAGGATTCACCGCTTCGGCAGGACTCGTTTTATCCCGTGCAATCGTCAGAGATGTGTTTACGGGAAGAGAGCTTTCTAAATTTTTCTCGCTGCTGATGGTCATTACCGCCGTCGCGCCGATGGTGGCGCCGATGACGGGAGGCGCGATTTTACTGCTTCCGTTTGCATCATGGCATACGATTTTTCTCTTTTTAACGTTTATCGGGTTTTTGCTTGTTCTCATCATTGCGCTCAAGCTGACAGAAACCCTGCCGCCGGAAAAGCGGATTCCGAGCTCCATCGGAAATTCCGTGCGGACAATGGGAAGCCTGCTGAAGGATCGGTCATTTATCGGCTATGCGCTGACGGTCGGTTTTATTCACGGCGGGAGCTTTGCGTATGTCTCCGGAACGCCTTTCGTGTATCAGGATATTTACGGAGTATCGCCTCAGGTATTCAGTGTTTTATTCGGCATAAACGGTCTGGCGATCATTACCGGAAGCTTTATCATCGGGCGTTTCGGCGGGATCATTCACGAAAAAAGCCTGCTGAGAATCGGCGTGATTACAGCGATGACGGCGACTGCCGTTCTGCTCGTCATGACAATCATTCACGGGCCGCTGGCGGCACTGGTGATTTCCATTTTTATTTATATGATTACGATCGGCATGACACTGACAAGCACCTTTACATTGGCGATGGAAAAGCAGGGACACCGCGCGGGAAGCGCAAGCGCACTGCTCGGCATGCTTCCGCTTCTTCTCGGTTCCATCGTGTCGCCGCTTGTGGGGATGAATGAAGCGACGGCCGTGCCGATGGGGGCAATAATGTTCACGACATCCGTTATCGGTTCCATCGCTTTTTTCGCCTTAACAACAAAACCGGAGAAAGCAAAAAAGGAGTGAAATGATTCACTCCTTTTTTTGATGCCCGCTATTCATATTTCTTCAGCACGATCGCCGAATTATGCCCGCCAAAGCCGAATGAGTTGGAAAGGCCGATCGTTAACGATTGCTGGCGGGGCCCGTCTGCTACATAGTCCAAATCACACGCCGAATCAGGGTGCTGCAGATTGATCGTCGGCGGAATGATGCCGTGTCTCAGGCTTTCTGTCAAAGCGATGGCTTCAACGCCGCCTGCCGCGCCAAGCATGTGGCCGAGCATTGATTTGTTGGCCGTAACTGGAATGTCATAGGCAAGCTCCCCGAATAATGTCTTGATGGCCAATGTTTCAGAAAGATCTCCGGCTTTTGTGCTTGTCGCATGGGCGCTTACGACATCAATGTCTTCCGCTGAAACGTTCGCCTTTTTCAAAGCGTTTTTCATCGCCAGGTAAGCGCCCGTTCCTTCCGGATGAGAGGCTACCATATGATAGGCGTCAGAGCTTGCGCCGTAGCCGAGCACCTCACAAAGGATCGGGGCATTTCTGCCGATTGCGCTATCCAATGATTCCAATACTAAGATGCCCGCGCCTTCACTCATGACAAACCCATCGCGATCCGCGTCAAACGGCCGGCTTGCCGCGGCGGGGTCTTCGTTTCTCGCTGACAGCGCGTGGGCATTGCCGAAGCTGGCTAATGACAAATTCGTAATCGCCGCTTCCGCTCCCCCGGCAAACATGATATCTGCGTCATCATTCCGAATGGCGTTGAATGCTTCCCCGATCGACGTATTGCCGATGGAACACGCGGTGACGGGAGAAAGTGAGGGGCCGAGCGCGCCTAATCTGATGCTGATTTGAGCGGCGGCCGCGTTTGAGATCATCATGGGGACAAGGCTCGGGCTCACTTTTCGCGCTCCCCGTTCATTTAAAGTATGAACGTTATCAATCAAAGTCGTGATGCCGCCGATTCCCGAGCCGACGTACACGCCGAGGCGTTCACGGTCAATCTGATCGAGCTGAATCCCGGAGCTTTCAAGCGCCTGTTCCGCTGCCGCTAGAGCAAACTGGCTGAAACGGTCAAGCCGTCTCGCTTCTTTTCTGCCCCATCTTTCTTCTGCGTCAAAATCACGGACGGTACCGGCTATTTTTGTCTTTGAACCGGAGACATCAAACGAATCGATGAAAGAGATTCCCGATTTTCCTTCCGTCAGGTGTTTCCAAAATGTATGCACATCATTGCCGAGAGGTGAAATCACTCCCATTCCGGTGATCACAACTCTTTTCATGGTCATTCCTCCTTCGGTATGTATTTATTGTAACTCGCAATTATCCTATTACAAGTTGTTGATTATCCTAGTATAATGAATACCAGGGTAAGAGAGGAGAGATTCGGTATGATACCAGAAGGAAGATTGCAGGCGCTTTCAGAGTTTTTAAAAACGCAGCGGGCCAAAATTTCTCCGCAGATGGCCGGGCTGCCGATGGGCACACGGAGAAGAACGCCCGGACTCCGAAGAGAAGAGGTCGCGCAATTAGCCGGCGTAAGCACCACGTGGTATACGTGGCTGGAGCAGGGCAGAGACATTAAAGTGTCCGCAGCCGTATTGGACGCCGTTTCCGATGCGCTGCAGCTCAACAAAGATGAGAGAAATTATTTATACGCGCTTGCCATTGAGGAGGGCGTGAAGCAGCCGTTTACCGCGGAGGAAGAAGCGGTTATCAGCCCGTCGCTTTCAAAAATCCTGCAGGAGCTCCGTTATTGTCCCACCATTATCTCGGACAGGCGGTGTCATATCGTAGGATGGAACCAGGCCGCGGCTCACGTGTTTTTAGATTTTGAACAAATTCCTCCTGAAAAACGGAATCTCATAGAGCTATTGTTTTCCAGAAAAGAATTAAGAAGTTTAGCCGTGAACTGGGAGCACTTTGTGAAAGGATTCATCGCCATTTTCAGAACGTATTACGGCCAGTATGTAGCTGATACGTGGTATTCTCAGTTTATAGAAGAAATGGAGAAAACGTATTCGGAATTTCATACGCTGTGGAATGAGAGCGAAGTCAGCTCGGCACCCGAAGTATTAATTGAGTTCCGCCACGCGAAGGCGGGAAAAATGGTCTTTAACCTGACTTCATTTCAGGTTCAGGGCAACAGTGATCTGCGCTGCAGTGTGTATACGCCGGTAGATCATACCGAAACGGAAGCAAAGCTGAAAAAGCTCTTCGAAAACAGGTGAAGAACAGTAAAAAACGGGAGGCGGCCGCCTCCCGTTTCAGTTTAAAATAAAAGCATGAGACCGGCGATGGCCGGTGTTAAAAAGATGGCTGATTTCAGAATGACTTTCGGCACGAGGTTGGTGAATTTCGCTCCGACATATGCGCCGCACATCGTTCCGATCAGCACTTTGACCAACAGCATATAATCGACAAATCCTTCCGTCACATAACCGAGTCCTCCGCCGACCGCAAGCGGGATAATGACAAGCATGGTGGTGCCGACCGACTGGCGGATGGATAAGCGCAAAAGAATCATTAAGCCGATTTGGATAAAAGGAGCAGAGCCGATGCCGAACGTTCCGGACAAGATTCCTGCGATGACACCGAGTACAACGGCTTTCACCCATATGTTCAGATTGCTTTGCCGTCCGGAATCTTCATGTGTTTCTTTTACAATAAATAACCGGACTAAAATAAGCAGAGCAGATAAAAACAGCATGCCCGCCGTCAAGTAATGCAGCAAATCTGCGGGGATAAGGGAAGTAAGCCTTGCCCCGAAAAACGAACCGAATGCCGCAAAAACGCCGACGATGAGGCCGATCTTCATCTGAATATTGCCTTCACGGTAGTGGCTGAAAGCCCCCGACAAACTTGTGAAAGCCATTCCGGCGAGGGAGGTGCCCAAAGCCGTATGAATCGGTACGTGAAACAGTATAGTTAAAAGTGCAATGACAAAACCGGCTCCCCCGGCGCCGATAAACCCGAGAATAATCCCGAGAAGAAACATAACGAGTATAATAAGCACAATCTTCTCCTCCATTTAGATGCCTGATCACCATGTTCCGCTCCGCTGTATCAGGTTTTAATAATCGACCGTAGTCCGTCGACCGTCGTCTGATATCTTTATGTTACCTCAAATTTAAGGTATTGGCAAGAAGCCGAATCGCTTTTATACAGAGGGTTTACAGCTCTTTCACCATCACTTTTTCCCCGTTTGAGTCCAGCTCTCCATTGAATAAGAAGCCGAATTTTTGATAAAGCCGCAATGCGTGGACGTTATCTTCAAACAGGCTTAAATAAATCCGTCTGCAATCATATATTCGAACGAGATGGCGGATAAGGGCATCAAGCAACAGCTTGCCCAATCCCCGTCCCTGATAACGTTCATCAATAAAAAAACGGTCAAGCCACACTCTTCCGTTTTCATTTTCCTCATCATATTCCGGAAACCATCCGTACATGGCAAAGCCGACCAATTCCCCGTTAACATAAAGACCGGCCGGCTGATAATGCCGGCAATCCTCAGCATCTTGTAAGCACTCTTCCGCGGTTTCAATAAATGAAGTCTGGCTTTCACTTACATGAAGCGCCAGTATATCGGCACGGTTTTCTTCCGTGACTGTTCTGATTTCAATCGTCATACTTGATACTCCTCTTCCGCTTTTTTTGAGACGGTAAAGCTTTCATTGCGTAAGCCATTTGTGAATCAGCCTTCTCTCGGATACAATGATCATCATAAAGGATATGGTTACCGTATAGTCAAGGAGGCATTATGAGCGAAGACGTCAGAAAATACTTCACAACGGGTGAATTTGCAAAACTGTGCCACGTAAAAAAACAAACCCTGTTCCATTATGACGAGATCGGCCTGCTTTCTCCGGAAATCAAAAAAGCGAACGGATACAGATACTATTCCTATCATCAATTCGAACTGTTCCAGGTCATCGGTCTGTTTAAGGAGGTCGGCGTGCCCTTAAAGCAGATCAAACCGCTCTTAACAGACAAAACTCCTGAGGGTATCATCACGCTTTTAAAAGAGAAATCTTCAGAAATCGAAAGCAAAATCAAAAAGCTGGAGCACCTGCAAAGGATGATTCAGACAAAGGTGAAGCTGACCGAACAAGCCTTGGAGACAGACTTTTCCTCCGTCTCATTGCAGCGATTAGATGAAGAGACACTTATGATAGGACGACCCGTACTCCATTTGCCAGAACGGCAATACACTGCCGCCATTTCCGAATTGATCCGCTATATGCGGGTACATGAACTCGATCAGGGGCATCCGGTCGGCGGACTGTTTGCGCGGGAGCAGATTCTGAAAAAAGAATTCTACAACTACACCCATTTTTATATGAAGACAGAAGAAGGCATAGAGAATAGAGACCTCCATATCAAGCCGAAAGGGCTTTATGCCGTCGGGTACCAAATAGGGGATGAAGCGGAAGCGGCTTACCGCAGCATCATGCAGTTTATTGAAGAGTATGGGCTGGAAATGGGCGATTATGCATATGAAGAATATATGTTTGATGAGGTTGTGGCGGACGGGTTTGACAATCAGATCACAAGAATCCAGCTGCAAGTCCGCAATCGATAAAGCCGGTGCCGCCGTTCGTTTACGTCTTCTAACAAACCTTGTATAATGAGAAAAATCAGATTGCAATTGAGGTGAAACACGATATGTTTCTAGCGCCCTTATTTGAACATGATGTACCGGCAGCACTTCTCCGCCCTTAATGGAGGAAAGTGACTGCGCTTCTCTCCGTTAGGGCATATGACGTGACCTAATATGATAACGGAGGGTGCATCAAATTGAAAAATACATTGTTCGGTTCGATTTATTTGACATTGGCCGCCAGTATCTGGGGAGGTATGTATGTCGTTGTAAAAGTTGTGGTAGCGGTCATTCCGCCGCTTGAACTGGTATGGCTGAGATATGCGGTGGCGCTTCTTTCGCTTTTGATTCTCAGTTTGTTTACACGCCAATCCTGGAAAGTTCATAAACGTGATTTATTACTGATCGCTGCGATCGGATTGATCGGCAACACGATTTCGATCGTCACGCAGGAAATCGGCACGAAATTATCAACCGCGCAGATGGGTGCGATTATTACGGCATCCACTCCCGCATTTATGGTTGTATTTGCCCGGCTGATGTTGAAAGAGCGGTTAACGCTGAAAAAAGGAATATCGACAGGGCTGGCGACGATCGGAGTATTGCTCATTGTGGGGAACGGAGATCTCGATATGTCGAGCCAGCTCGGCGGTCTCTCGCTTCTGGCTGCGGCGCTGACATGGGCTTTGATGTCCGTGCTGATGAAACGGGTTCCCGGCCATTACTCACCGCTTGTCGTCACAACGTATTCCATTTGCGTCGCATTTGTCATCCTGACCCCGTTTACAGCGGGCCCGCTTCAGGAGATTCCTTTGTCTCAGCTTGCCCGGTCTGAGATATGGGGCGGACTTTTATATTTGGGTGTGATCTCAACCGCCTGCGCGTTCATGCTTTGGAATCGCGGATTGCAATTACTGAATGCGGCAAGCGGCGGTCTGTTTTTCTTCTTTCAGCCGCTTTCCGGGACATTGCTCGGCTGGCTGCTGCTGGGAGAGACGATCGGAGGAACCTTCTGGATCGGGGCGGCCCTTATTGTTTCAGGCGTCGTTCTCGTCATGAAAGAAAAATAGAAAATGAAAAAAAGCCATTCAGCAAATGAATGGCTTTTTTCTGATTTTCCCGGCAGGATTCGCCCCTCCATACACAGAAAACAAGGAGCAGAAACGGATCATGGGCACCGGTACTCTCAAGGTGCAATACCCGGACCCTCAAGCTTTCGTCAATTAATATAACAGGCGGTGAAAAAATGGAGCCAAAATGGCTAGATTGGGCAAAACAGCTTCAATCCGCGGCGCAAGCGGGGCTGGCTTATTCCAAAGACATATATGATATTGAGAGATTTGAAGAAATAAGAAAAATAAGCGTGGATATCATGGCGCATCATACCGGCATCGACAAAAGAATCATTAAAGACGTATTCGCCGGTGACACGGGCTATCCCACTCCGAAAGTTGATATCAGAGCGGCAGTTTTTAAAGATCAGAGCATATTAATGGTAAGAGAGAAAAGCGACGGCAGATGGGCGCTGCCGGGCGGATGGGCTGATATTGGGATTTCTCCGGGCGAGACCGCTGTCAAAGAAGTAAAAGAGGAGTCGGGAATCGACGTAAAGCCCGTTAAACTGTTAGCTGTAATGGATAAGAAATGCCATTCCCATCCGCCGTCCGCCGTCCACGTTTACAAAGTGTTTATCAAATGCGAGATCATCGGCGGCCGGCTCAGGGAGGGAACGGAAACAAGCGCAGCCGGCTTTTTTGCGGAAACGGAACTGCCGCCGCTATCTGAAGCCCGCAATACGGAAAGTCAGGTTGAAAGGATGTTTGCATATCTCAAACATCCGGACGAACCCGTTTATTTTGATTAAGGCAGCAAACAGAAAGAAAAGGGGGCCCGAGTATAATGGAGGATTCAATTAAACAGCAGGCGCAGCGGCAATTTGCCAAAAACGCCGCGAAATATGTGACTAGTCCAGGACACGCCGCAGGAGAGGATTTGGCGTATCTCGTTTCAGCTTCCGGTGCCGAAAAGCATATGGACGTGCTGGATATCGCGACGGGAGGCGGACATACGGCTAACGCTCTCGCTCCTCTCGTACGCTCTGTTATCGCATATGACCTCACGGAAGAAATGTTAGCAGCCGCTGAAGCATTTATAACCGGAAACGGATGGACGAACGTGTCATTCGAAAAAGGCGATGCTGAAAAGATGCCGTTTGCCGATGCTGCTTTCGATATCGTCACATGCAGAATCGCGGCGCATCATTTTCCCGATGTCAGAGCCTTTGTTCATGAAGCGTTTCGGGTTGTCAAACCGGGCGGCAGACTGCTTCTCATTGACAATACCGCACCTGAAAAGGATGAATATGACGATTTTTATAATGACATTGAAAAGAAACGGGATCAGAGCCACTTTCGGGCGTGGAAAAAAACAGAATGGCTCCGATTTCTGGAGACAGCCGGCTTCCGGATTGAATCCGCTGTCTGCTTTTTGAAACCATTTCAATTTACCGTCTGGTGTGAACGGGCAGGCCTGACTGAAGAGAAAGCCGCATTACTGGAAAAACAGATGCTGGATGCTCCTCGTGATATACAGCGGTTTTTTTCTGTAGAAAAGGATCAATCAGGCCGTATTGCGGGCTTCACAGGTGAATCGGCCTGTTTCTGCGCGGTCCGTCCCGTCTGAGACGAAAAAAAACCGCTGTGCAGTTTTCCTGCCCGCGGTTTTTTCGTATTATCTGTTCTTGACTTGAGAAATAATAGCGGAAGTGACGTCTTCCGCTGAATGTTTTCCGCCGACATCAGGAGTCAGAATGCCGCTGTTTGTGACCGTTTCAATAGATTGTAAGAGGAGATGGCCCAGTTCCTCTTCTCCGAATGAATCGAGCATTAATTTCGCCGTCCATATTTGGCCTATAGGATTGGCAATTCCTTTTCCGACAATATCCGGGGCGGAGCCGTGAACAGGCTCAAACATGGAAGGATATTTGCCGTTTACATTGATGTTGGCTGCGGGAGCGATTCCGATGCTTCCCATAATCGCCGCACCGATATCTGTCAGCACATCTCCGAACAGATTCGAAGCGACAATGACATCAAAGCGTTCCGGCTGCGTGACAAAGAAGGCCGCCAGTGCATCTATATGCTGGGAATCCGTCTCAATCCCGGCGTACTCCCGGCTGACCTCTTTAAAGATGTCATCCCAGAACGGCATCGAGTGAACAATACCGTTTGATTTCGTCGCGCTTGTGACGTGTTTCCGCCGACTTTCCGCCAGTTCGAAAGCATACCGCATCACTCTTTCCGTACCCCGGCGGGAAAAGATC
Source organism: Bacillus sp. IS1 (assembly GCF_032461585.1). Lineage (NCBI taxonomy): Bacteria > Bacillati > Bacillota > Bacilli > Caryophanales > Bacillaceae > Bacillus > Bacillus sp. IS1. Next base: position 200,023 of record NZ_JAWCWR010000006.1, read on the forward strand.
GCGTTTTGTATGGCGATTTCGTCCTCACCCTGATAGATTCTGCCGCCGACAGAGCTGTACTCGCCCTCACTGTTTTCGCGGACGACTATCAGATCAAAATCCTTCGGGTTAACGAGGGGGGAAGTGATTCCCGGCAGGAGCTTCGCCGGCCGCACATTAATCACCTGTTCAAATTCCCGGCGTATCTTGATGAGCAGCCCCCACAGCGAAACATGATCGGGGACGAGTTTTTGATTCCCCACCGCTCCCAAAAACAAAGCATCAAAGTGCTGTAACGTTTCTAATCCATCATCCGGCATCATAGTCCCGTGCTCCAAATAATACTCGCAGCTCCACGGAAAAGAAGTGAAATCAAAGGCAATGCCTCCATGTAATTCGGCGATCGCGTTCAACACCAGTTCCGCTTGCGGAACTGTTTCTTTCCCCACACCGTCCCCCGGTATGCTGGCAATCTTGTATGTTTTCATGTTTCCGTCACCTCTGAATGAATTGTTTTCGGTTTACGGCAGACCGTCGACCGTCGTTCATTATAATTCCATATTACGCCACCTCCGATATGCTGACAAGCTCGGGAATGTTGCTTCCATAGATAAACTGTTATATGATCTTGGTAACAATAAGGCCTAAATTGTATGAAGAGGTAGGAAAGATGGATAATTTTAAATTAGATAAGCCAATCCCGTATTATCTGCAATTTTATTCCCAATTGAAAAAAATGATATTTGACGGGATTTTTAAACCGGGTGAACGGCTGAATGAGACTCAGCTGGCCAAGGATTTCGGAGTCAGCCGGTCGCCGGTCAGAGAAGCCATGCGGCTCCTTGAAAAGGACGGGCTTCTGACGGCAGACGATCGAAACGGCTTTGTCATTTATTCTTTGTCCGTTAAGGATGTTGAAGAGATTTATAAAATCAGAATGTCACTTGAATCACTGGCAGTCGAACTGGTTATTGATGAAGCGGCTGAGAGTGAAATTGACCTCATTGAAAAACAGCTGCGCAAGACGGAAGAAGCCATCAATAAAGGCGTCAAAGAGACTGAGATTATTTCCTTGAACGAGACGTTTCATCAGCTCCTTGTGGATTTCAGCCATAACAGCCGGCTGGCCATGCTGCTTGAGCATGTCAATGTGCTGATTCATTTTTGCAGAGTTCTTAATTTTAAAGGCGATGACCGTGCGGAGGTTATTCTGCATGAGCACCGAAAAATCTTTGAAGAAATAAAAAAGGGCGACAAAACAAAAGCCGTGCAATATATGACGGAGCATCTCAAGCATGATGAAGAACATCTGAAAGGCGTGCTGAGAGCGGAAGAAACAGACGAATCATCACGATAGACAAGGTGAAAAGCCTTGTCTTTTTTTTTGCCGATGTCATCGAACCGTCATAAAGACCTGACGGATGTTCCTTGCATGATTTTTTCCGCGTCATTTATGATGGATATGGAAGAGACGCAAAAAAGGCAAAGGAGTTTGAAAAATGGCGAAACATATTCTGATGATCAATTTTCCTGCAGAAGGACACGTAAACCCGACATTGGGTATGACAAAGGCCTTCAGCGAACGGGGCGATCACGTTCATTATATCTCAACGGAAAAATACAAAAGCAGACTGGAAGGAGTAGGGGCGAAAGTTCATCTTCACAGCGATCTGCTCAGAATGACACCCATTGATCCCGGCAGTCCGTCCGGCATACTTGCATTTTTAAAGGTTCATATCAAAACGTCACTGGAGATTTTACATATTGTGCAGCGGCTGGCAGAGGACATTCAATTCGACGCCGTCTATTATGATAAATTCGGTGCGGGAGAGCTGGTGCGGGATTATCTCAACATTCCCGGCATCTCTTCTTCAGCGTCCTTCCTGTTCAATGAAGACCGTCTGAAAATACTGCCGCTCCACCCGGAATCGGCCGTGCCGTTTCAGCCGGACAGGGAATGTGAAGAGCTGTTGGCCGAGATGAAAGACAAATACGGTGTCGCCCCTGACAGCATGGTTCAATTTATGAACAACACAGGTGAATTGAACGTCGTCTATACAAGCAGATATTTTCAGCCCGAAAGTGAGACATTCGGAGATGAGTATTTATTTATCGGTCCGAGTTTTCCGAAGAGAAAAGGGCGCGTCGACTTCCCGATTGACGCATTAAAGAATGAAAAAGTCATTTATATCTCAATGGGAACGGTGCTCGGGGACACGGAAGCGTTTTTCAATCTGTGCATAGACGCGTTCTCAGATTTTGAAGGAAAAGTAGTCATTGCCGCCGGGGAAAAAGCCGATCTGTCAAAAATCAAACAGGCGCCGGAAAACTTTATCATCGCACCGTACGTGCCGCAGCTTGAAGTGCTGGAGCAGGCCGACGTGTTTGTCACGCATGGCGGAATGAACAGTGTAAATGAAGGCATTCATTATCAAGTGCCGCTGGTCGTCATCCCGCACGATAAAGACCAGCCGATGGTTGCGCGCCGCCTGACTGAATTGGATGCAGGCTATACCGTGCAAAAAGATGAAGTAAGCGCTGAAAAGGTAAAGCTTGCCGCGGAAGAAGTGCTGCATAACGGAAAATACAAACAAGGCATTCAAGCCATTAATGAAAGCTTTAAAGAATGTACGAACATGAAGGATGTTCTCGCCCGGATCGACCGGTTTATTGAACAAAAACATGCTCAATAATACATGGAAAAAGCCTGTTTCCTCTGCCAAAGGGAAACAGGCTTTTTATAATGGCTTTTAGATGATGTGATGTTCTTCATTTGCAAGTTTCACAAGAGTCAGAAGAGATTCTGCCTCACGTGCGTCGAGTGTTTTTGCCAGACGGTTTTTTTCAAAGATCTGCTGGCCGAAGACATTCACAGACGCCTGGTCAACCGCCGTGTGCCAGTCCTTTTGTGAATGATTCTCAGAAAAAGAGAAAACGAACACGGCAAAGACCGCTATAAGCATCGCCATGACCCAAAATTTTTGCCGATTTCCTGCTGCTGACATAGGCCGCCTCCTAAACATTTTACTGGTATTAGATCATATATGAGCTGTTTTTAACAGAGTAAAGAAGTCATTATTTCATGTAGTCCAAATGAAACGGAGCACAGCCGAAAGCCCGCCGGTCAGGCCGATGAGCCAATTCATATTTTGTTCATATTTTATTAAAAGTTTATCCAAGCCTGTCCTTTACAGTAGATCTAACCACAAAATGCTGCTGAAAGGAGCCTTTAAAAAATGCATATTCATATGATCAACAAAAACCAGTTTGAGAGTGACTTGGAGGCGGCCGGCTTCAGCCGTCAGGCAGATGATATTATCGGCAAAATGAAAGAGTACGTAACGGAATACGCGGCTTCATCCGAACGGTTCCTGATTGAAATTCAAACCGTCATGAACGAATACAAAGCCGTCGTCTGCGCGATGTTTTCGACCATGGAAATTGCCGGTGCAAATAAAGACGAGAAGCATGTTGAATTTGAAGCCTGCACAGTATTGTGTGAATAAAAGACATTCATCAAACCTCCGCGGCTGCCTGAAGCGGCAGTATACTGACTGGTGTTTCGAGAAGGGAAAATATTGAAACTTCTATAGCGGCCGTTCGTATAAAAGAGTAAATCAGCTTGTATATGGAGGTTCGTGAAATGAACGATAAGAAAAAACAAGCTTTTGAACAGCTTTTCAGCACTTTAGACGAAAGAGATGAAATAAACGGCGCTGTATTGGCAGCGGAAAACGGCCGCATCTTATATCAGGGTTCATTCGGCGCTGCGGAACTGAAAACAAAGAGGATGCTGAATGACCAATCGGTCTTTGAATTGGCCTCAGTATCGAAGCCGTTTACAGCTTTAGGCGTTATCATTTTAGAGCAGCAAGGGAAGCTGCGTTATGACGATATGATAGAGCGATGGCTTCCTGATTTTCCTTATCCGGGCATTACCATTCGGCATTTACTCCATCATACGTCAGGATTGCCGGACTATATGGAGTTGTTCTTAACACATTGGGACCGGGACAGAATTGCCGTTAATCAAGATGTGATCGATATGCTTAAGCAGCATAAGCCGGATGCTTATTTCCCGCCGGGCAAGGAGTGGCTGTACAGTAATACGGGGTATGTGGTGTTAGCGGTTATTATAGAAATTGTATCAGGCATGAGTTTTGCTGAATTTATGAAACAAGCCGTATTTCATCCGCTTCGTATGCACGATACGCGGATTTATAACAGAAGGCTGAGTAAAGAAAACATTCCGAACTATGCATATGGCTATGTGTATGATGTTCATTCCGGAGAATATGTGCTGCCGGATGAACTTGAGGAAACCGATTATGTCGTCTTTCTTGACGGGATTCAAGGTGACGGAACCGTTAACTCCGCTATTAGAGATTTATATCTGTTTGATCAGGCTCTTTATACGGAAGAAATCATCGGCAAAGAGTCTAAAGATCAAGCGTTTACACCGGGCTATTGGAATGAAGAAGAGCAATTCGGATACGGATTTGGCTGGATGATTCAAAACAGCCGGCAAAAAGGGAAGGTTATCAGTCACGACGGAGGCTGGCCGGGCTATTCAACTCTGATGATCCGGTATATTGACCAGAATAAAACATTGATTTATCTCAGCAATATGGAACAATCGTATCAATTTGAACAAGCTGTAATTGCCGCGGCTGTAAACATCTTATTTGATCAGCCATACGTGATTCCGAAACGTCCGGCAGATCAGAAAAAAGCAGATATCGATCCTGCGATTTACAGCAGATTTACCGGCAATTACTCATTTCAGGATGACACACATGCATCGGTGGCGGTAAAAGAAAACCGATTGTATCTTACAATAGACGGGCAGACACCATTCGAATTATTCCCAATAACGGAAACCCGTTATTTTGTCAGGGCGCTGCCGCTTGAAATTGAATTTGCAGGTGATAAAGCACAAACAGCCCCACATTTTGTTTTATATCAGGACGGCACAGAAGAAACGGCTGTGCGGATAGACTGAGTGACATGCAAAACAAAACCGCCGTCCTGAGAAGACGGCGGTAATAGAAAAGTCAAACCCCTTTGATGACGCGAAATTTTCTTTTCGGCTCTGACATAAATATAGAAGAAAAAATCATAGCTCCGAGCATTGTGATGTATTCCATATAAAGCGAAACTTCTGCCAAAACCAACCCCGCAATCATTAAAACAGCGCCCAATACCACCGCAAAAACCTTCGTTTTCATGATGAGTTCCCCCTATTATCTGATAATTGAATTATACTGCATCTCCATTAATGTGTACATTTTGTGAACAATTTCACCTGATGAAAGGCAATAAAGAGAGATTTGAAGAATTAGGAGAAATGACAGGCCATCTTTTTGTTTTACCGAAGAAACGAAAGGGAAAGTGAAAAATCAAAAAGGCAAAGGAGTTCTTGAAATGAAAGCGAGACTATTTTTATTCAGCATGTTTCTCCTGATCCCCGTTCTGGCGCTTGCCGGATGCAACAGCCAATCTTCAGGAGGAAGCGAAAAAGCGAAAGACAAAGAAACGCACTCTCACGAAGACATGAATCACTCAGGTTCATCCGAGGTGCCGAAAGGTTTAAAGAAGGCCGAAAATCCGACTTATAAGGTCGGCAGTGACGTCATGATTTTAGCTTCTCATATGAAAGGCATGAAAAATGCGCAAGGAACCGTAAAAGGTGCTTATGATACAACGGTTTACAGTGTATCTTACACTCCGGAAACGGGAGGAAAGCGCGTCGAAGATCATAAATGGGTCATTCAGGAAGAGCTGAAGGGCGCCGGTAATAAAACGTTAAAACCGGGTGACAAGGCCGTGATCGAGGCATCCCATATGAAAGGCATGAAGGGCGCCGAAGCCGTTATTGATTCAGCCAAAAAGACAACCGTTTATATGGTCGACTATACACCGACTGACGGCGGCCAAAAAGTAACCAATCATAAATGGGTGACAGAAGACGAGCTTGCTGCCGCAAAATAAAAAGACCGCCAAAGCCGAAGGAACTCCTTTGGCTTTTTTGCGGTCTCACATTTATGCGGATTTTCTTTTCAAAGCAGGTCTCGTTAAAGAGAATACAGCTAACGCGACAGCGATAATGACAATCAAACCTCCGCACCAGGCTGTTGCTGTGACTGAACCGGTTTGTCCGATCACGCCGCCGCCGATGGCTGACCCGAGCGCGATGCCGATCTGCAAAGCGGACGTGTTGAAGCTTTGCTGAATATCGGAAGACTCAGGCGCAATTTTGATTAAATAGCTTTGCTGCGCCGGCGCAAGGCTCCAGCTGAGCAATCCCCAGATCACCATCGCAGGCAGGAAAATGATTAAAGAAACCGTTGTCAGCGGAAGAATAAACAGGATCAGAGCGAAAGAAACGGTCACAAGCATGATGCTTTTAAATGCTCCTAAACGGTCATACAGCCAGCCTCCGAACGGGCCGCCGCATACCGCTGACAGACCGAACAAAAAGTAGCATACACTGACCCAAACGGAACTCAAATGAAGCGTTCTTTCCAAAAAAGGCGCAAAGTAGGCATAGAGTGTGTAATGCCCCGCCAATGTAAACAAGGTGACAAGATGTGCGCTGGCAATTTTGGCGGTCCCGATCGTCTTGATCTGCTCACGAAACGGAATCATTTTTTCAGCAGGTATTTTTTCGAAAAAGACGCTGATAATCAGCATGGAAACGAGAGATAATACGCCGATTCCCAAGAACAGAACGCGCCATCCGAAGGCATTGCTGATGATAATACCGACAGGCACGCCTAAAGCGATTGCGGAGCTGAACCCCATGAAAATGATGCCGATCGCCCGCGCTCTGTATTCAGGTGCCACGATTTTAGGAGCAATCGTTAAAGAAAGGACGACAATCAGCCCTGTGCTCATGGAAGCGAGCACCCGTGACACCATAAGTACGGCGAAATTGGGACTGAAATAAGCGACCAGATTACTTAGGAAGAAAATAAACAGTGCGATTAAATAAAGCCGCTTTCGTTCAGCCTTTGCCGTCACTGCCAAAAGCAGCGGGCCGGATACCGCGTAACCGAGCGCAAACACGCTGATCAGCTGCCCTGCGCTGACGATGGATATATCTAAGTCGGAAGCGATTTGCGGAAGAATACCGCCCACAATTAATTCAACCAATCCGACTGCGATGGTAGATGCTGCAAGCAGAAATACTTTGAAATTCATGTACAGATACTCCTTTTTTTATTTTTTAGAAAATAAAAAATCCTGATTACAAAAAGTGTACGGGACAATTTTTGTAATCAGGATTTTACGGTTCCTGGTAGACACCCTCAAACCATATCATTGAGGTTATACAATGTATGCAATATTCGGTTGTGTCCGTTTCTGCAAAAAATTCTACCATAATAGTGAGGGATATTCCATAGAAAATTCGAGGAAATCCTTTCAAATTTCAATATCGGCGGCTGTAACGTCATTGATGAAGCAGGGAAAAAAATTTATGATAACCGTAAGGAGTCTATACAGATCAAACATTATACAGCCGGAGGAAACCGATGAATAAGTACGAAAAAATCGCCAACGAAATGAGAAAGAGGATTAAAAGCAGTGTATATGACATAGATCAGCCGATCCCGGATGAAAAGACGCTCGCTGCGGAGTTCGGGTGCAGCCGGATGACGATGAAGCGGGCGCTTGATACACTTGCGGCTGAAGGAATGCTTTTCAGAAAAAGAGGGCACGGCACGTTTATCATTCAATCAGCCATGCAGGATGAGCACGTTCACGTAGTCAGCAACGAAATTCTCGGCCTGAGCAATTTGTTAAAAGGAAAGAATATCAAGAGCAAGGTCATCCGGTTTGAAGTGCAGTTTCCGTCTCAAGATGTCGCCGCACATTTGGCCATCGATGAAAAGACTCCCGTCTATTATGTAGTGAGGCTCAGAATCGTTGAAGGCGAACCGTACGTTCTTGAAAAAACGTACATGCCGGCGAGCCTTATACCCGGCATTAATGACGAGGTGCTCAACCATTCCATCTACGATCATATTACGCGGGAACTCCAGCTCAAAATCGCAGGCTCACACAGAAAAATCAGAGCGTGCAAGTCGGATGATATGGATCAGCAATATCTCGGCTGCCGGCCGGATGACCCAATACTTGAAGTCGAGCATGTAGGCTTTTTGGACAACGGCACTCCCTTTGAATATTCATTTTCCCGCCACCGTCATGACAAGTTTGTCGTGACCTCAGTCAATATAAAACGTTCATAAAGCGCCGAAGAGTGAGAGAAAAACTCACTCTTTTTTTGTTGCCGCTGATTTACATCTTCGCTTCTTTTATGTTATATTACCCAATGATAGAATCATCCTACAAATTTCAGAGGTGTTTTGATGGAGATATCCAAAACAAGCAGACTGTCGCTCGTAGAACAAGTGGTGGCGCAAATTGAATCGTTAATTCAATCGGATAAATGGCCGGTCGGGACGCGCATTCCCCCTGAGCTGGATTTAATGAAGCAATTTGATGTGAGCCGAAACACATTGCGTGAGGCCATTCGGGCGCTCGTACATGCCGGCCTGCTTCAGACAAGGCAGGGAAGCGGTACGTATGTCAGCTCATCCAGTGTTCTCGGCGCGGCATTTTACCGCCATATTAAAAAATCAAATTTGCTTGAAACATTAGAAGTCAGGTACGCACTCGAAAGAGAAGCTGCACGATTGGCGGCGGAAAGGCGTAATGACGAAGACCTGAAAGCACTGAAGGCATGCTTGGATGAATGTGAAGCGGCCTTGCAAAATGAAGATCGAAAACGGTATGCCGAAGCCGACATTAAGCTGCACAAAACCATTGTACAGGCGGCCCATAACAACATGCTTTCTGATCTATACGAGCATATGACGGAGGCGCTTTGTGCGTCAGTCCATAACCTGTTGGAAATCACCCCTGCTATCCGGATCCACACCCAGCTTGCCGCCGCGATTATCGGACAGAAACCGGATCAGGCCATGGAGGCCGTCAACCAATACATCAGAGTATTTAAAGATACAATACACATGGAGGATGAACATGAAAATTAAAGACGAACATCAAATTCTGCAAGCAAGTCAGCGTAAAAAACTGATATTGCTGGTCATCGGAGTCATATTGATAGGGGCCAACCTCAGAGCGCCTCTGACATCGGTCGGGCCGCTCGTTTCCTCAATTCGGGACAGCCTCGGCATGACCAATGCGGCTGCCGGCACCATTACGACAGTGCCGCTTTTGGCCTTTGCATGTCTGTCGCCGTTTGTTCCTTTATTGTCCCGGCGCTTCGGGACCGAGATTGTCTTACTGTCATCATTAATTGTCCTGACAGCCGGAACTCTGCTGCGCTCCATCGCCGGAATCGGCACTCTCTTTTTCGGAACGATCCTGTTGGGATTGTCGATCGCCGTATGCAACGTCCTGCTGCCGAGTCTCATTAAACATAAGTTTCCCGGAAATTTAGGCATCATGACCGGCGTCTACTCGGTTTCTATGAATCTGTGCGGCGCGATTGCATCCGGCATCAGCGTGCCGATCGCCTCTTCAGCGGGGTTAGGCTGGAAAGGCGCGCTCGGCTGCTGGGCTATCCTTTCTTTCATTGCGTTTGTCATGTGGATTCCGCAAATGCGAGGACGCGAACTGCCCGTCCGCACGACTGGGACAAACGGAGAGAAGAAAAGCAGTCTGCTGCGGTCTCCGCTGGCTTGGAAGGTGACGATGTTCATGGGGCTGCAATCCCTTATTTTTTACACCGTCATCGCTTGGCTGCCGGAAATTCTTCAGCAGAATGGACTCAGCTCAAGTAAGGCGGGATGGATGCTTTCATTAATGCAATTCTCAGTCCTGCCGATTACTTTTATCGTGCCGATCGCTGCCGCTAAAATGAAAAATCAGCGCGCACTCGCCGGACTGACGGCTTTATTTTTCCTTATCGGCATTGCCGGCGTTCTTTTCGGAAGCCCGGCTCTCACTCCGCTATGGGTCATTTTGATCGGAATTGCGGGAGGCTGTGCGTTCAGTCTGGCGATGATGTTCTTCAGCCTGCGGACCCGGCATGTTCATGAAGCCGCGGCGCTTTCCGGCATGGCACAGTCATTCGGATACCTGCTTGCCGCGTTCGGGCCGCTCGTATTCGGTTTGCTGCATGACATCACGCACGGCTGGACGGTTCCGTTATTCATGCTGATCGCAGTCTCCGTTCTGATTTTCATTTTCGGAGTCGGAGCGGGAAAAGCGGAACAGATCAAAACAGCATAAAAAAACAAAGGGCCCGCTTCGGGTCCTTTGTTTTTTATTTAAAAAGCTGTCTCAGGCCGTCACGCTGTCAGTTTTAAGCCGATGACACCGATGAGGATAAGCCCCAGAGACACCAATTGTGACAGATTGAATTTTTCTTTAAACCAAAGTATGCCCACGGCCGAAACGCCGATGCTTCCCATGCCGGTCCAAGCCGCATACGCGACACCTGTGGGAAGAACCTGCATCGCTCCGGAAAGGCAAAAGAATGAAAGCATAAAGCCTGTTACCATGACAATCAGCGGCCACTTTTTTTTAAAACCGTCAATATGTTTCATGGCAACGGCCGCTACAACTTCCTCCGCTCCGGCAATAAATAACAGCAGCCATGCCATTAATGTTCACCCCTTGTTTCAGTTTCTTTCGTAAATACCTTCATTCCTAAAATGCCGGACAACAGCAAAGCCAAAAAGAATATTTGCCCGATTGAAAACGATTCGCCTAAAATGACGCCCGTTACATATGTGCCGACGGTGCCTATTCCGACAAAAACGGTGTATGCGGCAGCCATCGGAATTTTTTTATAAGAGCGGATCAGCATCAGAAAGCTGACGGCAATCAGAAGGAAAATACCGATCCAATCAAAGAGCGAATCCGCATGCTTCAGGGCGGACGCCCAAACAACTTCTAACAGTCCGGCTATCAATACAAGCAGCCAATACATGATACAGTCACCTCAGTTATGAATGAATGTCAGTCATTTTTACGGCGTTCAAAAATGATCGGTCTTCGCCAATCATTTCTGCAAGCTTCTTTTGAGAAAGCTGAATATTTCTTTTTTATATACTTCGAGATCGACATCCTGTTCACAGCCGATATAAAACCGTTCAGCCGCGTTCTCGACAACGTTGATAATCGTTCTGGCTGTCCATCTGACATGAATGCCGCTGTGGACCTCACCCTGTTCAATGGCCGTATTGATCACGCCTTCCAGCCAGGAATAATAAGGCTGATAAATGGCTTCCCATTTCTCCATTGAATGATCGATGGCAAGACCGGAATAACAGAGAACGATAATATCTTTATGAAGCCGGGTGATGTGAAATGTCTCATCTACCAAAATGTCCAGCAACGTCCAAAAATCTTCAGAACCGTCCGTTTTCCCTTTTATTCTGTCCAGCGTAGTGTCGAGCAGGTTTTCTGCAATCGCGGATATCAGTGCGTTTTTAGAAGAAAAATATAAGTAAAACGTACCTTGGGCCGTGCCGGCTTTTTTGACGATTTCTGAAATGGATGCTTTGTCTAATCCTTTTTCAGAAATGACTTCAATCGCGGCTTGCAGGATCTTTTCGTATTTTCCCGAGCTTTGTTTTGCCAATAGAGGGGTTCCTCCTTTTATGAATGACTGTCATTCATTTTATCGCATGTTCGCTTTTTTGTCATCCTTTAAAATAAAAATACCGGAAAGAAGACCAAACTTCTTTCCGGCATTCGTCATTTATCACTGTCGATCATAGCCTTCGGCAGTCCCGTATATTTTGCCCAGTAATAAATACCGAGCGAACCGATGGCGATCAGAATCAGGTCAAGCGGATTGCTGATAATGCCCAATCCGTGGCCGAACGAGCCGAGATAGGAGAAAATCAGCATCATGACATAAAAGCCGACGATCCACCATGCTGATTTCAGCTGCTGCCGTATGCTGACATCATCTTTGGGAGCATATTTACTGAAACAGAGATAGATCAGAAACATGACAATTTGAGAACCGAGAAGCCAGGATACGGTGCGCCATCCGGACCAATATACAATATAAGAGGTAAAAATAAACGACAGCGGTCCGATGATGCTCATCCCTTTTAAATAAAACGGTCTGTTAATATTCTTCGCGTTGACTCTCAGCGCTGCAGAAGAAATCGGCGCAATCGCATAAGACAGAATCAATGCGACGGAGCAAACGTTGACAAGAGCGTTCCAAGAAGGGAACGGAAGCGTCCAAAAAACAGCCAGACCGAACGAAAGCCAAAGGGAGGCACGCGGTGTCCCGGTTTCTTTATTGACTTTAGAAAAAATGCTGAATAATGTTCCGTTTCTGGCCCAGGCATAGACGAGACGTGAAGTCGTATTCATAAAGATATTTCCGTTACCGCCCGGTGATAAAATCGCATCTAAAATGACCAATGTCGCCAGCCACCCCAAACCGAGCAAAACGGCGATATCTTTGAACGGAAGGGAGAATTCAGTCCCGATAGCCGGCCATCCGTGCTTCAGGGTATCCGCCGGGATCGCCCCGATAAAAGTGAGCTGCAGCACGGTGTAAATAATAGTAGACACGATAATACAGACAATCAATGCGATCGGAATGTTCCGCTTCGGATTCTGCACTTCACTCGCGACAGCCACAATCGGATGCAGCCCAAGGTATGCAAACATGACGCCGCCTGTGGAAATCGCGGCCTGAATTCCGGTGAAGCCAAAAGGCGCGAATCCGTGAACGGTCATATTGCCCGGGTGAAAATGAAAAATCAGTACCACAATTACCGTAATCGGTACGACATATTTAAAAATCGAAATAATGAAGTTTGCTTTCGCAAAGGTTTTGACACTCCAGTAATTGAGGAGGAAGAACAGGCAGAGCAGCGCAAATTGCAATATCCACCCGGCAATTGTCGGAGAATCGGAGCCTTTTACGGTCAAACCGGGAAACCAATACGCCACGTATTGGCGGACTGCCGTGACTTCTATAGAAATAAGACTCGTGTATGCCACAATGGTGACAAAGGAAATTAAATATCCGACCAGGTGTCCGTGTGAATATACGGGGTACCGGATAATTCCCCCGGTCCGCGGCAGCGCGGCGCCCAGTTCCGCATAAACCAAGCCGATCAATAAGATGATTCCCCCGCCGATCAGCCAGGAAAAAATGCCTGATGGGCCCGCTTTAGAGGCGACGTTACTGACGGCAAACAGCCATGCCGAACCGAATATGGCTCCCATGCCGATTAAAATAAGATCAAAAAGTGACATAGTTTTCTGGAAGTTTCCTTGCTTAGACATTCGCTGCCTCCTTAGAAAAGACATTGTTCTCTTTACATAATTCCCATTATCATTCAAACATACCCAGCCGGCCGGCTGGAAAATTAGGACAACTTTCGAAACGAAGTATGTACAGCAATGTGCTCACATTATAATAACGGCCGTATGGCAAGATCTCCCGGCTTATATTCCCCGTTTTAAACACATTCAAACCTCATATTCAGAAAAACAAAAAACGCCCGAAACAGGCGTTTTTTGTTACAAGTTCATATCTTTCAGTCCGGGGCTGTGCTCATTCGGAAGCTCGGGAAGTTCCGGCACGGGGAAACCTTTAGGAGGCTCGGACACACTTAATTCGCCGCCGTTTCGGCTCGGCGTCGTTCCCTGCAGAATTTCTCCGATCCGTGTCGGATCCAGTCTGAAATTAAATTGGGTATTATGATAACCCATCTCAACGAATTTTCGGCATTCCGGGTATTTTTCAATATCATAATTCGGCACGGGAAATAATTTGCCCCATTCGACACCCAGTGTTTCCAACGCTTTTGTAAATGCATTTTGATGGGCGTTGTCACGGACGATCAGAAATCCGAGTGTTTCTCTGAACGTCTGATTTGAACTCATTTCATAAATGCGTGTCTTTTGCAGCACGCCGGTTGATTCCAGCACGACATTGTCCAATAAATCGGAAATCAGATTCCCGTGGTTGTATACCCAAGACCCGTTCCATGGATTGCCGCCGGCGTCTACAGGAAGAGAACTTTGCGCCCCGATGATAAAATGGTGCGGATTGGCGTGTTTCACCGCTTCATCAAGCGGCGCCTGATCTGCTGCCTGATTTCCGGCGCCCTCACCGCCGCTTTCATCTAGCAGCGCATTGATCGTACTTTGGACGAGTTCAACGTGTGCGATCTCTTCTAAAAATACACCGCGAAGCAGATCGCGGAACTGTTTTTCTTTTCCTCTGAAATTAGAGCTTTGGAAAAAGTATTGCATCATCGTCCGCATTTCTCCGTAGTGCCCGCCTAAAATTTCCTGAAGCACCTTGGCCGCGGCCGGGTCCGGCTTGTCCGGTTTAATGATATTGATCAGCTCTTCTTTGTAATAATACATAAACAGCGCCCCCTGAAAGAAGTTTTTGGTTCTTCTGTTAGTGTCTTTGCAAAGTCAGTTTTTATGTATCGGCATCAAAAAAAGGACGGAAAGCGTGTCCGTCCTTTTGTGTTAAGCCTCAACCGCCCCGCGAAGTTTCGTGTTGACAAGCCCGTTCCATCCTTGATCCATCGTACTGTGAATCTCGGAGCTTTTCCGATTGACTTTATTGATGACGGCTTCCGGCTCTTTCCATCCGCCGTGAATGAGAGTGAATTCCGTATCTCCGCTTTCCGTTTCCTTTAAGACAAAAGAAACGATCCAGCCTTCCGTATCCCACGAAAAAGAAAGGCGGTACGGCGCTTCAATATCCAGCAGCTTGCAAGGAGACGGACCGAACGGAGATTCCAGCTGAAACTCACTGTCTTCTTGAGGTGTGAAATCATTCGGCATAAACCAGAGAGACAGGCCGTCCGCAGTGGAGACCGTATCCCAGACAACTTGTATCGGCGCCTTGAAAACGGCGGTATGAATAATGTCCGGTAATGGCTGATTGCCGCTGTTGTTGTTGTTATCTTTGTTTTGTTTATCAGACATGATGCGTAACCACTCTTTCGCTGTTTTTACTTTTGATCATACTACACGGGGCAGGACATTTGAAATCAAATCAAACTTATTCTATGCTTTTCCAAAGCCATTCAATTCATTTTAAGGAGACGTAGTGATGACAGATCAATTTAAAGCGTTAGTAGTCGATCAACGTGAAGACCGGTTTTCAGTCAGCGTACGGGAGCTGGCGGTTCAGGACCTTCCCGAGGGTGAAGTGCTGATTAAGGTTTGCTACTCAGGGGTGAATTATAAAGACAGCTTGGCTGCCATTCCTGACGGCAAGATTGTAACGTCGTATCCTTTCGTGCCGGGAATTGATTTAGCGGGAATCGTCGTTTCCTCAGATGACGCCCGTTTCAAAGAGGGGGACAAAGTCATTGCGACAAGCTACGGCATAGGTGTTTCCCGCTTTGGCGGTTATAGCGGGATGGCCCGCATTCCGGCAGATTGGATCGTGCCGCTGCCTGAAGGTCTGACACTTAAAGAAGCCATGACGATCGGAACCGCCGGCTTCACTGCCGCATTGTCCGTCCAGCGTCTTGAAGAAAACCATGCCGCTCCTGAAAAAGGGAAGGTGCTGGTGACGGGAGCGACAGGCGGCGTCGGAAGCTTTGCCGTCTCCATTCTTTCAACCTTAGGTTACGAGGTCGAGGCCAGTACGGGAAAAGAGGAAGAAAGCGGCTATTTGAAGAGCCTCGGAGCGAAGACGGTCATTCACCGTGATGAAGTGTATAACGGCACGTTAAAACCGATGCAAAAACAAAAATGGGCAGCGGCCGTCGATCCGGTCGGAGGTGAGCCGCTTGCTTCAGTTCTCAGCCAGATTCAGTACGGCGGATCAGTTGCTGTGAGCGGACTGACAGCGGGAACGAAACTCCCTGCTACAGTCTTCCCGTTTATATTGCGCGGCGTCAGTCTCTTGGGAATCGATTCCGTATTCTGTCCGATGGAGACAAGAAAGAAAACATGGCAGCGTTTAGCTGATGAGTTCA
Source organism: Bacillus sp. IS1 (assembly GCF_032461585.1). Classification (NCBI taxonomy): domain Bacteria; kingdom Bacillati; phylum Bacillota; class Bacilli; order Caryophanales; family Bacillaceae; genus Bacillus; species Bacillus sp. IS1. The sequence continues at coordinate 215,973 of NZ_JAWCWR010000006.1, forward strand.
AGCCTGCAGATCTGGAGGCCTTTATTCAAAAGGAAATTACACTTGAAGAGCTGCCGGATACGCTTCCTGCCCTTTTAAAAGGAGAAGCGAGAGGGAGAACGATCGTTACGATAAACGAAGAATAAAACAAAAACCCCCAACTGCTGATTGGGGGTTTTCAATATATAATCAATTATTTATTGAAAAGAGATTAACTATTGAGTATATAGTGAAAATGAGTTGATTAAAAATATAAATTGATTACATATAGGTAATATAAAGGTAAGATATAAAATTTTCTGAAATATTTATTGACTGAAAGCGCTTTTAAAATTATGATGATAACATAAGTACCAATAATATCATTATAACTTCACTACAAAGTAACTATAAAATAACAATTTGACGAGAGGGGAGAGCGAATAATCACTATAAATGATAACGCTTTCAGATCATTTTCTTCTTATATAACTGTTTTGGACGGTCAGAACTTGTATGCAGACGTTATAGGTGTAAATATTGATAACTGAATATTCCGATATTATCTCTGTGTAAAAACTAGGAGGATTTGAAGATGAATAAAAATAGCAGCCAGCATTCATTTTTAAGAACCATCATTTTAGTATCGACGTTCGGGGGTCTACTTTTCGGCTACGATACAGGTGTAATTAATGGGGCGCTGCCGTTTATGGCGGAAGCTGACCAGCTTAATCTTACGGCTTTGACTGAAGGGATGGTGGCGAGCTCCCTGCTCTTGGGGGCTGCGATCGGAGCAGTTTTCGGAGGGAGATTGTCGGACTATAACGGCAGACGTAAAAATATCCTTATCCTTGCCGTTTTGTTCTTTGCAGCGACGCTTGGATGTACACTGGCGCCTAACGTATCGGTTATGATCATCTCCCGTTTTCTGCTGGGGCTTGCCGTTGGGGGAGCATCCGTAACCGTTCCGGCGTATTTGGCTGAAATGTCGCCGGCGAAAAGCCGAGGGAGAATGGTTACTCAAAATGAATTGATGATTGTAACGGGCCAGCTGCTTGCCTTCACGTGTAATGCTATCATCGGCAATGTGCTTGGTGATACCTCTCACGCCTGGCGTTATATGCTCGTTATCGCGGCCCTTCCGGCGGTATTCTTGTTTTTCGGTATGCTGAAAGTTCCTGAAAGTCCGCGCTGGCTGGTTTCTAAAGGAAGAAAAGAAGATGCTCTGCACGTTCTCCGGCGAATAAGGAATGAAGAGAAAGCGAAGTCTGAGCTCGCTGAGATTGAATCTGCCTTTCATAAGGAAGCTGAGATGGAGCAGGCCTCCTTTAAGGATCTTGCCGTTCCGTGGGTGCGCCGCATTGTGTTTATCGGGATCGGAATTGCGGTAGTGCAGCAGCTCACCGGCGTGAATTCAATTATGTATTATGGAACTCAAATTTTAAAAGATGCCGGTTTCGAGACAAAAGCCGCATTAATCGGCAATATTGCCAACGGTGTGATTTCGGTGCTCGCGACTTTTGTGGGAATATGGCTTCTCGGCAAAGTCGGCCGCCGCCCGATGCTGATGACGGGGCTGATCGGAACGACTGCGGTGCTGCTTTTGATCGGAGTTCTGTCTGTCGTGCTGAAAGGATCGCCTGCTCTTCCTTATGTGGTTCTTTCATTAACAGTCACTTTCCTTGCGTTTCAGCAGGGGGCTGTCTCTCCGGTGACCTGGCTGATGCTGTCGGAGATATTCCCGCTTCGATTGCGGGGGCTTGGTATGGGGGTCACTGTCTTCTGCCTCTGGATCGTGAACTTCCTTGTTGGTTTAACTTTTCCGGTCCTGCTCGCAAACATCGGATTGTCTGCAACCTTCTTCATTTTTGTCCTGTTAGGGATAGCGTCCGTTATATTTGTGAAAAGGTTCCTTCCGGAAACGAAAGGTCTGTCGCTCGAACAGCTTGAACAAAACTTCCGTGCTTATGAAAAAACAGATCGTAATAGCGCAGAAGCTGAGGTGAGCGGGTAATCTGAATAGACGCGGGGTTCCTAGGAATCCTGCTTTTTTATTTATTATATAGAAGGGAATAATAAGTGAGAAAAAAGTTTCGTAAAAGTGTTGACCTCATTTAAAGTGCATGGTATATTATTAAACGTCGCTGATGAACAAAGCGATAACGACAAATGAGAAAATGATCTTTTGAAAAAAGACTTTACAAATTCTCAAAATCGTGTATAATAAATGAAGTCGAGAAAAAGACTTCGAAAGAAATAAAAAAACACTTGACATCATAACTGATTGGTAGTATGATAGTTAAGTCGCCTGATAAGCGCCCGTAGCTCAATTGGATAGAGCGTTTGACTACGGATCAAAAGGTTAGGGGTTCGACTCCTCTCGGGCGCGCCAATACAAACGCGGGTGTAGTTTAGTGGTAAAACCTCAGCCTTCCAAGCTGATGTCGTGAGTTCGATTCTCATCACCCGCTCCATTATAATGATCTTTGAAAACTAAACAAGACAAAACGTACCTGTTAATTCATAGTTTTAAATAAATCGCACAGTGATGTGCGTAGTCAGTCAAACGCTTTATCGGAGAGTTTGATCCTGGCTCAGGACGAACGCTGGCGGCGTGCCTAATACATGCAAGTCGAGCGGACAGATGGGAGCTTGCTCCCTGATGTTAGCGGCGGACGGGTGAGTAACACGTGGGT
>NZ_JAWCWR010000007.1:0-184696 GCF_032461585.1 Bacillus sp. IS1
CCTGAAAGATGATCAGGTTGATAGGTCTGAGGTGGAAGTGTGGCGACACATGGAGCTGACAGATACTAATCGATCGAGGACTTAACCAATTTGAATGTATGCTTACTGTTATCTAGTTTTGAGAGAACACTCTCAATGGTTTGGTGGCGATAGCGAAGAGGTCACACCCGTTCCCATGCCGAACACGGAAGTTAAGCTCTTCAGCGCCGATGGTAGTCGGGGGTTTCCCCCTGTGAGAGTAGGACGCCGCCAAGCTAACTTAACCCAGTTCATCATGAACTGGGTTTTTTATATGAAAGATCACATAGATATATAAAGCTAATGCCTTTGAAAGGCATTAGCTTTTTTGTTTACATTGATTTTGCTTTGCTGTTGTGATGTTGAAGATTGTTTGATTTTATTGTCTCGAGCATTCTTAAACTGAACACAATCAGCAGCATAAGGAGCATCAGTGCAGTAAACAGCCAGAACGCAGTTTGTGCGGGATATTCATCTAAGCTCCAGCCGACGGCTATCGGAAGGAGTGAACCTCCTAATCCGTTTGAAGCGAGCAGAATACTGGTAGTTGTTTCTGTCTTTCCTGGATAAAAATGATTCGTGATGATTAGGGCTATTGCAAACATGCCTGCCATGAACAGTCCTAAAAAGAAGCAAAGGGCAAAACCGAACCATACGTTTTTACTTAATGCTAATACGGTAAGTGCTGCCAGACCGCCAATGCTTATGAGACGAAGATAACGGTGATATGTCAGCTTTTCTGATACCGGGCCTGTTAATAACCTTCCGATGATCATACCCGTCCAATACACTGTAACTGTTATTGTTGCCAAAGAGTTGGGGATATCCCATTTCTCAGCGAAGATGGAGGGGATAAAATGTACAATGGAAACTTCACTGCCGCCGTAAAAGAAGAAGTAAGCACCCGCCAAGGCAATAAACAGCAATCCTTGTGACCGATAACCGGTGCTTTCTTTTTGAGTGTCAGCAGAAGAGACCTCTTTGCGGATGAGAAGCTGATCAATACTGCCGAAACTCATCTGCTTCCATGCGATTAGAAGTGCAAAACTGGATAACCCTAATACTAAAAAAGCAATTGTCCACATGTGGTTGTTGATAAGAAAGCCTGAGAGCAGAGGCATGAACAGCGCACCTAATCCGTAGGCCACTTCCATCTTGCTCATGGCCACAGCCTGTCTTTCTTTAATAGCGGTGAGGATGATCGTGCCTACGCAGGATTCCACCAGTCCGGCGCCAAGCCCTGCGATGCTGACGAGAAAAAAGAGCAGCGGCCAGGGCGGCAGGAAGGTGATGAACATTTCACAGCTGATGAGTGCCAGGCCAAAGATAACGACGTTTTTGCGCCCAAGCTTTTTCACCATGTATGGCATTCCGATGACACCGATGAGAAAGCCCATGAACTGAGAGAATACCAATACTCCGCCATTACTGTAGCTTTGTGAATAATGTGTGAGTAACTCAGGCAGTACGGCTCCCAGAATAACAAGTGTAAAAGCAATCGATCCATAAGAAAAACAGCTTATCCACAGCAGACGAGTTTTCATCATTTTATCTCCTTATTGGTAAAATAATATTTCTCTCTACTCATATGACATGATGATTTTACAAAAAATCCAAGTATTGTTACTATATCACATAACTTTTTCTCGTACATCCCTTATGGTAACGTTAACAAATTGTTAACATTTTTTACAAGAAAGATCGTTGACATTATTTTCAATAATTTATACGATAAAAAGCGAAATTCTAATAATTTCATAGGGGTGGTATTTGTGGGAACGAAGGAAATCACGAATCCAGACAGCTTGTATTACAGTGTTGACGATGTAGTAATGGAGCGCGGAGAAGGGATTTACCTGTACGATCAAGAGGGAAATGAGTACATTGATTGCGCTTCTGCCACATTTAACTTGAATTTAGGATACGGTAACAAAGAAGTGATTGATACGGTTAAAGAACAAGCCGATAAGCTGATCCATGTGACATCATCCTTTCAAACAGACGCCGTAAATAAACTGGCAGAAAAACTAGTAGAAATCGCCCCCGATAATCTCACAAAAGTACACCCTAAAGTCAGCAGCGGTTCCGGTGCAAATGAAGGAGCTATTAAAATGGCTCAGTATTACTCCGGAAAAACCGATGTCATCTCCTTATTTCGAAGCCACCTCGGACAAACGTATATGACTTCCGCTTTGTCCGGCAACTCATTCAGAAAAGAACCTTTCCCGCCGCAAATTTCTTTTGGCCTGCAAGTCCCCGATCCGTATTGCAGCCGCTGTTTTTATAATCAGAAACCTGATTCATGCGGTATGCTGTGCGTAGAAAGAATTAATGATTTTATTGAGTATGCGAGCAATGGAAAAATTGCCGCCATGATTATTGAACCGATATCCGGAAACGGTGGAAACGTCGTTCCGCCTAAAGAGTATTTTAAACAGCTGAGAAAGCTTTGTGATGAACATGATATCGCCCTGATTTTTGATGAAATTCAGACCGGGTTCGGACGGACGGGTAAAATGTTTGCCGCGGACCACTTCGATGTGAAACCTAATATGATGACGGTAGCAAAAGGGCTCGGGGGCACAGGCTTCCAAGTCGCCGCCACTCTGACGGAGGACAAGTATACCGGGCTTCCGGGGTATACGCACTCCTTCACGTACGGCTCAAATGTGATGGCCGCCGCTGCCGCGTGTAAAACCATAGATATTATGCAGCGCCCGGGATTTTTGGAAAATGTAACGACAGTCGGTCATTATATTATGGATCGCTTAGAAACAATGAAAGAGGATTTCGCTTTTATTTCTGAGGTAAGAGGCGTCGGTCTTATGATCGGTGTGGAGATTGTTAAAGAGAACAATGAACCGGATGTGGAGCTGACCAATTATATTGCTAAACGGGCAATGGATTACGGGCTGATTCTCCGGACATCCCGTTACGGATTCGGAAATGTATTTAAAATCCGTCCGCCTTTAACCATTACACTTAGTGAAGCCGAAGTGCTCTGCTACAGACTTCGCAAGCTATTGGAGGAAATCAAGTGAGAGATTATATCATTGGGCTTGGACAATTTGTTTATCAAAAGGTGAAAAATCAAAAAGGCACGCTGAAAAACCGGCTCGTAAACGGCTATTCTCCGGGAGGCGACGCCCAATTTAACATAGACGCCGCTGCTGAGGAGGCGGTGCTGGATTATATTCAAGAAAAGGGCCATCCGGTTGCTTTTTACACGGAGGATGGCGGACTGAAGCTGATTGGAGAAGATCCGCAATATATTTTAATTGTAGATCCGATAGACGGAACGCGCCCGGCCGCCGCGGGGCTTGAAATGTCGTGTATTTCGATTGCGCTTGCTTCGTATAAGCCAAACGCAAAGATTAAGGATATCGAATTTGCTTTTTTACTTGAATTGAAATCAGGCGCTTATATGTACGGTGATATATACAGCGATGCGATTCATTTTGAAGGGTATCATGGAGAATTGCCGAATTTGAGCGGAGTGCGGGATATTAAAAATATGTTTTGGAGCCTTGAATTTAACGGGCATCCGGCGCAGCTGATGACGGACGCATACGGCCATCTGATTGACCAGTCGGCCAATAATGGCGGGGTTTTTGTTTTCAACAGCGCTTCTTATTCGATTTCGCGAATTATCACGGGGCAGATGGATGCTTATGTGGATATCGGCAATCGTCTGCTGAAAGATGATCCGAAGCTGCTTTCAGATTTTCAGCAGGTCGGGAACGGGCAGGTGCTGCATTTGTTTCCTTATGATATTGCCGCAAGCGTCTTTTTGGCGAAGAAGGCGGGAGTGGTCATTACGGATGCATACGGCCGGTCTTTGGACGAAACGCTTCTGACAGATTTAAGTTATCAGAATCAGCAATCATGTATTGCGGCATCAACGAAGGAGCTTCATCAAACATTGTTAGACCAAATCCGCTGGGGCAGAAAGGAAGAGAAATATGAAGGCGTTGGTCTGGACTCCTAATGATAAGCTTGAATATCAAGAGGTGGACGAGCCTCAAATTCGGAAATCCAATGATGTGAAAGTGAAAATTTTCGGAACCGGTATCTGCGGAACGGACTTAAATGTGCTGAAAGGAAAAATGAATGCAACCCATCATATGATTATGGGGCATGAATCGGTGGGAGCGGTCGTGGAAATCGGACCGGACGTGACAAATGTAAAAGTCGGAGACCGCGTCGTGATAGATCCTACGCAGTTTTGCGGGAAATGTCATTATTGCCGGAGAGGGCTGACGTGTTATTGCGAAACCTTCGAGGATTGGCAGCTCGGAATCGGGGCGCACGGAACGTTTGCGGAATATTACGTGGGGGAAGACAGGTTCATGTACAGAATTCCGGATTCAATGGAATGGGAGCGGGCCACATTGGTTGAGCCTCTCTCCTGTGTGCTGAATGTTGTGGACAAGGCTTCGATTCAGCCGGAGGACTCGGTCTTGGTTTTGGGGTCGGGACCGATCGGACTGCTTGTGCAAATGATGGTGAAAAAACTGGCGCGATTGACGGTTGCGACTGAAATAGGCAGTTTCCGAAGCGAGGCGGCGAGCCGGATATCGGATTATGTCTACCACCCTGAAGCATTAACCGTGGATGAAGTGAAACGGATTAATCAAGGAAGAAAATTTGATGTGATTTTTGACGCGATCGGCAATCAGCTTGATTGGGCTTATCCTTTTATTGAAAAGGGAGGCAGAATCGTGCCGATGGGCTTTGATGATACGTATGAGATGACGGTCAGGCCGTACCAGCTGCTGTCAAACGGCGTGACGATTGTGGGCACAGGTGAAGCCCGCCAGATCATGGAGGCCGCGTTAGCATGCGCGTCCGACCTTCCGCAGCTCTATGATTTTATTACGGAAAAGACGGAACTGAAGAATTATGAAGAAGCCATTGATCATCTCATGGGCATCGACCCGGTGACAAAAGAAAGAAAGGATATCAGCGCAATAAAAACGATTCTTGTGTCTGATCCGGAACTTTTATAAAAGCGGAAACGGCTCCAGTGAGAGTCGTTTTCTTTTCTTATTTATACGGTCTTGCACATTTCTTTAAAGTTTAATATGATACTCTTTGTTAACAATTCCTTTCCTCAATGACATTATACTCTGAGCGTGTCCTCTTTTTCCCCGTAAGCCTGCCTCATATTCCCCAGATGAAAATCAATGTTTCCAACTGATAGGGTGCGGATATTTACAGTGAAAAGGAGTCGTTATCATTTGAAAGATTATACGTTACAGCAGCAATGGTTCGGGAATGTCCGTAAAGACATTCTGGCCGGTATTCTGGTTGCTCTCGCTCTGATCCCTGAGGCGATCGGATTTTCAATTATTGCAGGTGTCGATCCGATGGTCGGCCTTTATGCATCATTTTGTATCGCGATTATTATTTCTATCTTCGGCGGCAGACCGGGAATGATTTCAGCCGCTACGGGTTCAATGGCGGTTGTCATGGTGACATTGGTGGCTGATTACGGGCTGCAGTATTTGTTTGCGGCAACCATTTTGACAGGTATTATTCAATTTATTCTTGGTGTCAGTAAGATCGCGAAATTGATGAAATTTATTCCGCGTTCGGTCATGATCGGATTTGTGAATGCTTTGGCGATCTTGATTTTTTCTGCGCAGCTGCCGCAGTTCAAAGGAGCTTCATGGGTCATGTACGCCATGCTTGCCGGATCACTGGCTATCATATATCTATTGCCGAAGGTTACGACGGCTGTGCCGTCTCCGCTGGTGGCGATTATTGTCATGACGATCATTGCGGTGGTCTTCCATGCGGATGTCCGCACGGTCGGTGATATGGGCGGGATTACAAGTTCACTTCCGCATTTCTTGATACCGGATGTTCCGTGGACGTTTGAGACATTGCGGATTATTTTCCCGTATTCACTGGCGCTTGCATTCGTCGGATTGCTCGAGTCATTGCTGACAGCCCAGATCATTGATGAAATGACGGATACGGTTAGTGATAAGAACAAAGAAAGCCGCGGACAAGGCATCGCCAATATTGTGAACGGATTTTTCGGAGGCATGGCCGGATGCGCCATGATCGGCCAGTCTGTCATTAATACGAAAGCCGGCGGACGCGGCCGGTTATCGGCTTTTACGGCCGGCGCGTTTTTAATGTTTTTAATTGCCGTATTAAGCGGTATCGTCATGAAAATTCCGATGGCTGCGCTGGTGGCCGTGATGGTTATGGTGTCCATCGGCACGTTCGACTGGTCATCGATTAAAGGTTTACGGAAAGCGCCCCTTACTGATTCGATCGTTATGGTTATTACCGTCGTGACGGTCGTCCTGACAAATGATTTATCAAAGGGTGTCTTCGCGGGTGTGCTGCTAAGCGCGATCTTTTTTACGGCTAAAATTTCTAAGCTGAAGATTGTGTCACATTCCGAACAGAAAGATGTCAGAACATATAAGGTAACGGGACAAATCTTTTTTGCTTCCGTGTCTGAACTGATGAATGCCATCGTTTATGATGAAGACGTGAAACGAATTGTCATTGATTTGACCGATGCCCACGTGTGGGATGATTCGGGAGCGGCGGCTCTTGAGAAAATTGTCGCCAAATGTAAAGAATACGGAATTGAGGCTGAATTAAAGGGATTAAATCAGAAAAGCCGAGATTTAATGAAACAAATGGCATAGAATTTGTGAAGTCCGGATGAATATATCCGGGCTTTTTTTCGGTTAAATTTGTGGGTTTGCATTGTTATAATGAATGAGATTTGAAAACCGTATATAGGAGACTTGCATATGATGTGGCTACAGAAGTTGAACCAAGTGTTGGGGAGAATCATGCCGCTTTTGACTCCGTCAAGTGTGGCGGCGGGTGTGCTGTTATCTCAGCATATCAGCTGGATGGCCGGCGCTGTGCCGTGGATATTTGCATTTATTACATTTACGGGCAGTCTGAGTGCCAATTTTCAATCGCTGAAGCGCAGTATCGAGAAGCCGCTCCCGATGATCATGGCATTGTTTGTTCTGCATATTTTCATGCCTGTTTTTGCATGGGGAAGCGGCCATCTGATTTTCAGCGGTGACCCTTTAACTGTGACGGGGCTGATTATGGGTGTGGTGATTCCGACCGGAATTACGAGTTTGATTTGGGCTGCGATGTATAAGGGAAATGTCGGATTGACGCTGTCTATTATCCTGGTTGATACCGTGCTTTCTCCTTTTATCGTACCGTTAAGCCTGTCTGTCCTGGCCGGGGCGAATGTTCAGATGGATGTGTGGGGAATGATGAAAGGGCTGGCGGAGATGGTGGTGATTCCGTCCATCGCAGGGATGATGGTCAACCAGTTTTCCCCGCCGGTAAGGACTCAGGCGATAAGCCGGTCGCTGTCTCCTTTTTCAAAAATCTGTCTGATGATTGTCATTGCCATTAACAGTTCGGAAATCGCGCCGTATGTCACGCACGTGGATATCAAATTTGCGGGCATCGCAGGCATGGTATTTTTTATTGCCATGACGGGTTATGCCGTGGCTTGGCTGATCGGAAGACTGATGAAGCGGAGCCAGGATGAAATCGTGTCTCTGATTTATACAGGGGGCATGCGCAATATCAGCGCCGGAGCCGTTCTCGCCGTGTCTTTCTTTCCGTCTCAAGTGGCGGTTCCGGTCGTCATCGGGATGCTCTTTCAGCAAATCCTTGCCGCTTTGTTCGGCTATTTGCTGAGACGCTTTGAACTTAAGCCGGTCGTGATGAAGTATGAAAAAAACCGCTCAGCTACGTGAGCGGTTTTTTCCGTACAGCCAGCTTAGTGCTGCATTGAATTGTCGTTTGAATGCTTCTTGATGGTGCACGGCGCCTTCTTCAACAGTGAAAGAGAGCTGAGATTGAGAAAAGCCTTTTTGCCTCAGGCTTTCATGCACGTCTTTATTTTGTCGGATCATGGTGTTTTGGATGTTGTTTTTATGCTCAGCTTCGCGGCTGCCTACAGACATATAGATACGCCGCCGTGCCGGACGCAAAGATGCGGAGCGGACATAATCTGCTGATTTTTCATACCAGAAGGAACCGGAAATACAGCCGATTCTGCCGAATATTACAGGCTTTTGTAGCATCGCGTATATCGAAAACAGTCCGCCTAATGACGCGCCGATCAGGCCTCTTGTTTCCGGATGTGCAGAAATGTGATGCATATCTTCTACAGTTGGAATGATGGCATCTGTCAGCTCCTCGAGAAAGAGCCTCCCTTTGCCGCCGAAATCATGAAATGCAGGGCTCAGGGAAGGCGCGGGCCACGGTGTGTACTCATCGAGCCTGTCAGCCGGTTTGATGCCGGCAAAAATCAATTCGGGAAGTGTTCCGTTCGCAAATTGGGATTCAAGCTTATCCATCTGTTCTAAAAACAAAGAACCCCCGTCCAGTACGTACACACAGGGTAAAGCCCCTGTTTGAACCGAATAGGAGGGAGGAAGATACACAGTGCATTCCTTTCCGTTTATCCGGTGTTCTGTAAGGGTGCCTCTCATGCATCCAGCCCCTTCTTCTGCTTAAACAGAAGAAAAAAGAAATAAGGAACGCCGAGAATCGCAAGAATAATTCCCGCCGGCACTTCTGAAGGCTGAAAGAACAATTTGCCCGCAAAGTCGGCGGATATGACGAGGAGCATACCGACCAATCCGCTGACCGGTAATGAGTATCTGTGCTCAATCCCGGCGAGCCTGCGGGAAATATGGGGCGCGATCAGCCCGACAAATGCCATGCTGCCCGCTGCGGTTACACATGCGCTGATCAAAGCGATGCAGGCAATGAGTAAAATCGTTTTTTCTTTATTGGTTGAAACACCGAGACTTTTCACCGTGTCCTCATCGAAACGAATGGTATCCAGCAATGACGTTTTCGCCATAAGAAGAGGAATGAACAAGATCAGCCACGGAAGGATCGCCGTAATGGTCATCCAGTTTGCCGACCAGATGCTGCCGTTTTTCCAAACCATCGCCATCTCATAATCCTGCGGGTCCATTTTTAATGAAAGAAATAAAGACAGCGCGCTGAATCCTGAATTCATGGCGATCCCGACGAGAATAATTCTGCCCGATTCCAGATGCCCCCGGTGCCAGGCGAAAATATAGATCAGCACGGCCGCCATCAATCCTCCGATGAGGCCGAAGACAGGCATACCCATCGCAGAGGCAAGTGCCGTCGCTTCAGATTGTCCCTGAAACAGAAGCATAAACGCGACGATTCCCGCTCCGGCTCCTGCATTAATGCCCAGAATACCGGGATCGGCAAGCCCGTTTTTGGTAATGGCCTGAATAACGGCTCCGGCTATCCCCAATCCGAGCCCGATGGCAGCAGCCATGACAATGCGCGGCAGCCTCAGCTGAAACAGCAAAATGTCATATTGCGGATTCGGATGGATGCGGAAAAGCGTACTGAGCAGTTCACCCGGCTTTGCGGAAAAAGAACCGCTTGTCATGCTGAAATAGCTTACGAGCAATATGAGAGCAATCAGAATGATATAAATTCCGGCCATTTTACGCACCACGCTGATCCCCTCCTTTTCTTTTAATCAAATAAAGAAAGAAAGGAACACCGATGATAGAAGTGACAACTTCAATAGGCGTCTCAAACGGATAATTGATGAATCGGCTGGCAAGGTCGCAAAGGGTCAGGAAGACGCCGCCGATGATGCACGCGCATGGGATCAGCCTGCTGTAGTCCGATCCGACGAGAAAACGTGTGATGTGCGGAACGACCAAACCGACAAAGGCAATTTTTCCGGCGAGTGCCACCGAGCTTCCGGTCAATATGACAACGGCCGCCATCGCCATGAGTTTGATGGTTCTTTTCTGCTGTCCCAGACTTTTTGAAATGTCGTCTCCTAATGATACGGCAGTGACCTTTTTGCTGAGAATCATGGCCGTGATGATTCCGATCGCAAAAAACGGGACGGCCAGTTTCAAAAAATCAGGGTTCATTTGATGCAGTCTCGCACTGTACCAAAAACTGAGATCCTGCGAAATTTGAAAATAAATCGAAAGCGCAGCCGACAGACTGCTGAGAAGCATACTGGTCACCGTTCCGATAATGGCAAGCTGCACCGGGGTAAAACCGCCGGGAAGAATGGAGGCCAGCCCGAAAACAAGAGCGGCGCCGAATGCGGAACCGATAAACGAGTATATGATCATTTCAATGGATGTCGATTGAGGGAGCAATACCATGCAAAGGGTGATGATAAAAGCGGAGCCGTCCGACACACCCATGATCGAAGGCGAGGCCAGATAGTTCCGTGTGATTCCCTGCATGAGCGCTCCGGAAACAGCAAGGGCGGCGCCGATAAACATAGCGCCGGCAGCCCTCGGGATTCTTGAATGCCATATGATCTGATGGTCGGTATTCTCCGGATTAAAGTGCAGCAATGCGGAGAACACGGTATGGAAGTCAAGCTGCTTTGCGCCGTATAAAACGGAAAGCAGCAGTGACAGAACAATGGCAATCGGTGAAGCAATGATAATAATGTGTGTCCGCCGTTTTGCATACATGTGAAAAACCTACTCTTTATTAGTCTTGAGTCAATTTGTCAGCCGCAACCTGTAAGAAGCTGATTTTACTCCATGCGGTTCCGCCTTGGGCTAATGGGTCAATCGTATTGACGTATACATGGTCTTTTTTGACTGCCTTCAGGCTCTTCCAGATCGGATTTTTCTCTAAGTCTTTCAAAGCGTCCGGCTTATCTGCGTTTTCGTCATCAGAGAATTGTACGAAGATATGGTCAGGGTTCATTTCGCTTAATTTTTCAAGAGAAATCAGTTCCTGCGCTTTCGCCGCTTTGACTTCGTCCGGCGCCTTCAGGCCTAAATCACCGTAAAGCGTGGAGTTGAAATATACTTGTTCAGGATAAATATAAATATTGCCTTGTCTGATTCTGATGACCAGCGCGTTTGACTGTTTCGCTTTGCTGTTGATCTTTGTTTTTGTCTTTTTCAGGTCCTGTTCGTAATCTGCGATGATTTTTTTCGCTTTTTTCTCTTTATCTGTAAGCTGGGCGAGCAGCATCATGTTTTCTTTCCAGTTTGATGAGATATGAGAGACAGGGATCGTTTCAGCGGTGCCGCTCAATTTTTTCAACGTTTTTTCCGGGAATTTGGTTGATGCCAGAATGACGTCCGGCTGCAGCTCAAGAATTTTTTCCATGTTCGGCTGCATTTTTTCTCCCGTTGATACGGATTTATCTGTAATATCTTTAAACAGTTCCGGGAATTTGCCGGAGAAAGAAATTGCTCCTGCCGGATGAACGTCAAGCAATTTGGCGTCTTCCATTGATTCTACGCTGCCTGTAATGGCGATTTTGTCAGTCGGCGCTTTGACTTCATATGTTTTTCCTAGATATTCGATTTTCTTTTTATCTGAAGAAGCGTCCTTTCCTTTACTTGCTGTATCGGATGTTTCTGAGCTTCCGCAAGCCGCGGCCGTGAAAGCCAAAAGCAAAATCATGAAAGCGAATGCCAATTTCTTCATCTATTGTTCCTCCTGTTCAATTGATAACTATTATCAATTGGAATTATAGAGAATGAATTGGGATAAGACCATGGATAATTTCCGGCATTACCATGGACGATCTTCGGATAAAATGGAAATGCTTTGCTCGATCATCCGCTGATGTCCGCTTGGAGAATATTCAATCCACGGGTCAGATGAAATGGGAAACACGCGTTTATTGCTGACGGCTCTAAGGTTCTGCCATATCCCGGTCTGCTGAATCCGCTGAAAATAACGAAGCGTTTCCGGTTCTTTACAAGTGAAAAGCATGATGCAGTCAGCTTGGCAATCCGCCAGCATTTCCAAGGAAATCTTTTCGTCAGGAGCAAAAGATTCCGGTTTTGCGGAGGCAAAGCCTAAATCACCGAAGAAGACATCCTCAATACTGTTGTTATGGGCGATGTACATATTTTCTTTATATACACGGACAAATAAGAACCGCTGATGCCGCACGTGTTTAAGAGCATCTTTCGCTGAATGGGCGAGACTTTGATAAGCTTTAAGCCAGTGCCGCGCTTCCTGCTCTTCATTCAAATATGCGGCTGTGCGAAGAAACTGGTCTCTCCAATTCTCTTGAGCCGGAAGGTAAAAAACGTCAGTGATGTCATTCAGGCGCTGTTTTTCTTCTTCACTGACAGAATCAAGACTGAAAATGATGTCCGGAGCAGCTTGGGACAGCGTGTGCAGGTTCTCTTCCCAATTTGCATTATAACGGTAAGCACTCAGGTGAACCGGAATATCGGAAGAGAATTGTTTGTAATAATAGGCCGTCCATTTCGGGTGCAGCGCCGCAGCGTAAGGCACGTGATGCAGAGGAATCAGATGTCCCATCGTTTCTTTTCCGTACGCGGCCATTTTTATGCGCCTTTTTTTCATATAGCTTGTAGGTGAGCTGCCGGTATGTTTTTTAAAGATGCGGCTGAAATAAAATTCGTCCTGGTAGCCGATTTGATGAGCGATATCCCGCAGTTTGCAGTTTGCCTTGGCCATCAGTTTTTTCGCATTGGTTATGCGGATGTCTGTGATATATTCAGTTACGCTCTGCCCGTATAGTTTTTTAAAGGTTTCACTGTAGTGCTTGGGACTGATTCCCGCCATATGAGCGAGCTGGGTGAGCGTGATTTTTGTGTCGGACTGAGCATGTATGAATTGTTTTGTCTGTTCGATCGCCGCTTTCGTATTATTTTGATGGCATACTTTTGCGGCATAAAGGTCGTACATCAGCTGCTGAAAGTCGGCTGTATATTTCATTTTCTGCAATGCATCCGCCGATCGCACGTTTTCAGAAAGTGACTGAAGCCGGCTTGTCAAATGATCAACCGTTTGTATACTCATTTGCTGAAGTCCGTGGAAGATGTCTTCCCCGTTATCCGGAAGCATCGCTTCATCATCTGATGAATAGGAGAAAACACGGAGTCTGACGATATACAAATGGATGCCGCCTGACGATATAGGGGCAATATTGAATGTCTCATCACAAGGACAGATGTAGAGCGTTTCCTTCTGCAGCGGAAAGCTGTCTGTTCCGATATCAATTTGTCCCTCGCCTTTCACATGAAAGACCAATACGGGGGAATCAGTGAGCTGATGCTCTGACAGAAGGTCGGCTGTTTTTTTTACGGAGATGATATCAATGGGCTGAAAGAATAATGTGTTTTTCATGAGAAACCACCTTTTAGGAAACATTCATTTAAATGATAACTGTTATCAATGAAATTGTACCAAATAAATGAATGTTTTCCTATAAAAAGCGGAAATGTGAAATGCGTCAAAATGTTACACGTGTAACACGAATTTTGTCAGTATATGAGGTATTGTTTTCTTAGAGTTTTGAATTGGTCCAGCCGGCGTTGATATGTGCCGGTGATGTCTTCAATGGAAGCGCCTTTTTCTATTTTTTTGCGTACCCAGCCGTTACCGATCAGCTTGTCAAAAGAGCCTGTCGGCAAGAATGAAAAGTCATTCGGATATAAGTCATGCATGGTTTTCAGAATGGAAAGCCCTGTTTTTGCCGCTTCAAATGTGTTTCTGTTTGTTACGTAGACTTGTACGCCGTGGCACAGCTTGCCCTGGTGCTTGGAGAAGCTGGGGATAAATGATGCGGCTCTGAAGGTGACGCCCGGAAGCCTGAGACTGTTCAGGCGTTCTTCGAGCTCGGTGATTTTCATATAAGGCGCGCCGATCAGTTCAAACGGCTTTGTCGTGCCCCTTCCTTCGGATACGTTTGTGCCTTCGATTAGTCCTGTCGCCGAATATGCGAATATGCTGTCCGGGGTCGGGATATTAGGCGAAGGGAGGACGAACGGCAGGCCGGTATCTTCAATCGTCATCGTCCGCTTCCAGCGCTTCATTTTTACGACGGTGAGGTCGGCGCCAATATGAAACTCTTTATTGAATAAAAGAGCAAGCTCACCGATCGTCATGCCGTGCTTCAGCGGGATCGGATACAGTCCGACAAATGATGCGTAATCCGGTTCAAGAACCGGACCGTCCGGATTTCGTCCGCCTTGCGGATTCGGCCGGTCCAACACATAAAAAGGTATGCCTTTTTCTTTGGCCGCTTCCATGGCATAGGCCATTGTATAAATGTAGGTGTAGTATCGCGTTCCGACATCCTGAATATCGAAAATCAGCACATCTGTATCTTTCAGCATGTCAGGCGTCGGTTTCCTCGTTTCCCCGTACAGGCTGTAGACGGGAAGCCCTGTTTTTTCGTCTATATAGGATGTGACTTTGTCTCCGGCCTGAGAATCGCCGCGGACACCGTGCTCCGGTCCGAATAATGCCGTCAATTGGATGTCTGGTGCCTCATACAGCACGTCAACGCTGCTTTTCAATGAATTGTTCACACCGGTCGGGTTGGTGATCAGCCCGACCCTTTTTCCCTTCAGTTCCTGTTTATAATCTTTCAGCAGGCGGTCGATGCCTGTTTGGATGCTTGGTTTCTTGGCGGTATGAAGGTTTCTGTCAGAAGCCGCCGAGACTGCCGTCATGGCACTGATGACGACTAATCCGGCAAGAAGCGCAGCCGTTTGTTTTTTCATGATCAGTCCTCCTGTTTAAAGCGGTTTTCCGGTCTTCAGATTGATACCGAAACCATAAGGATAGAGTGTCGTTCCCGGATGAGTGACGGAAGGAATGTCAGCGGGCAGCCTGCCTTGCGGTTTTGTCTGTCCGAATATCGCTTCAATGCCTGCCGGAATGTTTGGCTGGAGAAATTGTCCGTCTGTATATCCTTTAAAGCCGTAGACTGCGATAAGGGCTTCAGCTTCTTCAAAGTTCGCAGCGTCATATGGATTACGCAGGCTCATCAGCACAAAGGGTTTTTGGTTTGATTGTGCGGCTTTCATGACGGCCCGCGGAAATGCAGTCGTCCACTTGCCGGGATCTGTGACGGAATCATCAATCACGCCGTCGTTTACGACAGGGTCATTTTTCACGACATAGGAGCCTGTAATCACGTAATCCGCGTCGGATATCAGCTTTTTGTGCTCATCATGAAAAGTGCGCTCGGCGAAGTTCATTTTACTGATGGTTACCGGCCGGATTTTTTTCTTCTTGATGAGCTGCCGAATGGTTTGTTCCATTGACGCTGTTTGATCTTCATAAGGAGCGGCAATGAGAACGCGGCTGTTCTTTTTCGGTTTGAATGGGAGCGTGCGGTTTTTGTTTTGTAAGACGGTGACGGACCTTTCCGCGATTTGTTTTTCAGCTTTCAGGTGATTTTTGCTGCCGACGGTTTTCTTTGCTTTTGAAATCTTCTTTTTCAGATTTGTCTCTTTCGGTGCGGGATATATCCCTCTTTTTATTTTCAGGGAAATGATGCGTTTCACCGATTTGTTAATTTGCTGAAGCGGAATTTCCCCTTTTTGTACCGCCTTTTTTAAAGCGGAATGAACCCGGGCAAAGCGGTTTTCCGTTTGCAGTGATGTCACTTGGGCCGGCATCAGGGCAATATCGACTCCTGCTTTTACTGCCATGACGACCGCCTCTTCTTGGCCGAAATGATCGGCTATGGCTTTCATATTTAATGCATCCGTAACGATGACGCCGTTAAATCCCATTTCCTCACGGAGAAGATGAGTCATCACTTTTTTCGAGAGTGTGGCGGGTACGAGGATGTCTGAACCGTCCAGCTTGCTTTTATAGGTTGTATCGTCAAAAGCGGGAAATTGCACATGGGCTGTCATGATCATATCAGCTCCGGCCTGAATGGCCTTCCGGAACGGATAAAGTTCAATCTGACGCAGCCTTTCTTGATTGTGGGTGACAAGCGGAAGGCCGTAGTGGCTGTCGACATCCGTGTCGCCGTGTCCCGGGAAATGTTTGACGGCGGCAGCGACATCCTGCTTTTGCTGAGCCTTCATTGAGGCAAGACCGAGTGAAGCTGTCAGATCTCGGTCTGAACTGAACGACCTGACGCCGATGACAGGGTTTCCGGGATTATTATTGATATCGAGAACGGGAGCGAAATTCGTATTAATGCCCAGTGCTTTCAGTTCTTTCCCGATAATGGCGCCGGTCTGGGACGCGTAGGCTGTTTTTCTAGCGGCTCCGAGCGCCATATTGCCTGGGAAATGAGTGCCTTCACCAAGTCTAGTTACGATGCCGCCCTCCTGATCAATGCTTAATAATAGCGGAATGTCAGGGCTCGCCTTTTGAAAGGCATCTGTCAGGCGTACCGTTTGCTCAGTGTTTTTCACATTTTCTGCAAATAAGATAACACCGCCGAACCGGTACTTTTGAATAAGCCCTGCGACTTCGTCATTCATTTGGGTAAGAGCCTCAGGTGATGACTGCCCCTTTTTTTGCCAATTGCGAAAATCAGGCATGAGCATCTGCCCTAATTTCTCATCTAATGTCATACGGGATACCGCTTGTTCCGCCTGTGACGGAATGTCCGGTTTTGTCGATGCATGATGCGTGCCGAAAACAATGAACAACAGTAATACAGCTGAGATGACAAGTTTCATGATGGTGCCCTCCTGCCGTCATAGTTTGGACAAAAGACATGGGTTGTCATTCAATGGCTTCATAAATCGTTTTTATGACGCTGCCGTAGCTTCCGGTCGGGAAATGATCCCCTTCAAAAACATTCGGGTTTTCACCGGGGCTGACGACGGGGGAATGCTTTTTATTGGTCAAAAGTGCGATCCCCAGCTTATAAGCAGGATCAATAATCGTGACGGTGCCGGTCCATCCCGTATGGCCATATGCCTGCCTGCTTGCATAAGGGCCGAACATCCACTCCATATCCGGGCTGCCGTTTTTCCGCCAGCCGAGAGCGAAAGTCGGATCAGAGGATGCCGCCGTTGTGAACAAATCGGCCGTTCTTTTATTGAAGAGAGAAACGTGTTTATAACTGCCGCCGTTCAGCATGACTTGAAGAAGGACGGCCATATCATCAGCTCTGGAAAACAGCCCGGCGTGACCGGACACCCCTCCCATTGAGTAAAATGCTTTTTCATCGTGAACTTCCCCCTGCAGCGTATACGTCCTGATGTGAGGGAAATGGATGACTCCGTCACGTGTGTTGCCTAAATGTTCAGTAGCTGCGAATGCTTTTTCTTTAAAGCCTTTTTGCAGCGGGTTGAACAGTGTGTGCGTCAGTTTCAGCGGTTTGTACAGTTCTTGTTCCGCATAGGCATCAAGGGTTTTTCCGGTTATGTTTTCAATGATGCAGCCGAGAAGCATGTAACCGATATCGCTGTATACGTGTTTTGTTCCAGGTTTGTATTCAAGCGGGATTTGGGTGAGAAAACGGATCGTTTTCTCCCGTTCTTGTGAATACAAAGGGCCTGCGGTGTCCGGCTGATAGAAATAAAAGCTTGCCGGCAGACCGGATTGGTGCTGGAGCACATCGATGACGCGAATGCGGTCTTTTTCTTGAATCGGATCGCTTTTTCTGTCTTTGAAATCAGGAAGGTAAGCCGAGACTTTTTGATACACATCAAGCTTTCCCTGGCTGACGAGTCGCTGTAATGCAAAATTGGCCGCGTACATTTTTGTATTGGAAGCTAGATCAAACATGGTTGATGTTTTCATTTTTTTCGGACGGGATAAAAGGGTGTTCCCGTCATATTTTTTGCTGTAGCCGTATGCTTTCTTTTTGATCACCCGTCCGTCCTTTACGACGACGAGGACGGCTCCGGGGAATCCTGCTGCGATGTCTTTTTCAATCATTTGATCAACCTTTCTGAGCTTTGCTGCGTCGTATAATTTGGATTGGGCTTCGGCTTTGTGCTGCGGCAGGAAAGAGAGGCTGATGACCATCGTGAGTATGGCGGCTGTCAGTGTTTTCATATTCTGATCCCTCCCGGTTTAGTCAAATTCAGCAGCCATGTCATCCTTAAATCCGAACGCATAAGTGAAGACAAAGCCCGCCGCGTAAGAGATGAAGAGACCGATGATATACAAAACGATTTGAGCCGGCTGTACGAGAAACGAGAGCGGAAGGCCGGAGACACCGATTGAAAAAGTAGCCACCTGAAAATGGGCTTGAAAGGCGCCGCCGATTCCCGCCCCTAAACACGCCGTCAAAAACGGCCGGCCGAGCGGGAGCGTGACGCCGAAGATGAGCGGCTCTCCGATTCCGAGCAGACCGGATGGAAGTCCGCCGCCGATCGCTCTTTTCAATGAGGCTTTTTTTGTTTTCATAAAGATTGCGAAGGCCGCCCCTACTTGACCCGCGCCTCCCATCGCGAGAATCGGAAGAAGCGGGTCATCTCCGATTGATCGGATTAATTCCAAATGTACGGGGGTCAAGCCTTGATGCAGGCCGGTGACGACAAGCGGCAGGAAGGCGGCTCCCAGTACAAACCCTGAGAGCACTCCCCCGACATTCAGCAGTGACAATAAACCTGTTGTAATCAGATCAGAAATAAAACCGCCTGCAGGGATAAACACGACATATGTCACCAGCCCGGTGATAAGTAAAGACAATGTAGGCGTGACGATAATGTCGATGGATTGATGGACGTACTTTCTGATAAACCGTTCGGTATAAGCGATAAAAACCGCAGCGAAAAGAACGCCGATTAATCCTCCCCTGCCCGGGAGCAGATTCTCTCCGAACAAACTGATATTGGCAATCTCAGGGTTAAGGATCAATATGCCCGCAAGGCCGCCCATCGCGGGAGTCCCGCCGAATTCCTTCGCCGTGTTGATGCCGACAAGGACGCCGAGGTAAGCGAATAAGCCTGAACCGATAACCGTTAAAATAAGTGCGATTTGGGATTCTTTCGGGAGCCAGCCGGCCTGAATGACGGCTTTCGTAATACCGGTGATTAAACCTGATGCAATGAGTGCGGGAATAAGGGGGATGAAGATGCTTGATATTTTTCTCAGAAACAGTGTGATGGGTGTGGTGTTTTTTCTGTTGAGATCGGCTTTTTTCCGTGAGGCGGCTTCTTTTAAATCAATGTTTTTTCCGGATGACATAAGTTTTGCGAAAGCGT
Organism: Bacillus sp. IS1; assembly: GCF_032461585.1. Lineage (NCBI taxonomy): Bacteria > Bacillati > Bacillota > Bacilli > Caryophanales > Bacillaceae > Bacillus > Bacillus sp. IS1. The sequence continues at coordinate 18,996 of NZ_JAWCWR010000007.1, forward strand.
CGGCGACATGATTGACGACACCCGTGCCAAGGATGATCTGCAGTGTTTCGGCTTCGACGACGCCTATTACCCCGTCAAGCCGTTTCAGCGCTTCAATATCCGTTTTGTCCTGATCTAAAGGTGTAATCCTCAGGCGTGTCATACAGTGGGTAAAGCCTGAAATATTCGATGAACCGCCGCAATTGTCCAGGATATCTTTGGCCAGTGACTGATAAAATGCCTCTTTGCTCATGGAGATCCTCCTTTGTCCGTACGATTTTTCCCGGGGAGCTGTGCCTGAAACGCGTCCTAAAAGCGCCTGCGCCGATCATGAAAACGGCGCGGGCTCGTAAAAACACATTATTTCCACCAAAGAACGATCAGCGTTCTTTTTCTTTTGAAACGTGCTGTTCAATGGCTTTGTCAATGAAGCCGTCTGATTCTTTGAGCAGTGCCTTCGCGTGTGTTTCGTCCGAATTCGTCTTCAGCATGACGATTGCCGTTTTGACATGGCTGCCTGCGGCCTCAAGCGTTTCTTTTGCCTTGTCGTACGGAACGCCCGTGATGCTTTGGATAATGCCGATTGCGCGTTCTTTCAATTTTTCGTTGCTGACATGAACGTCCACCATTAAATTTTCGTACACTTTGCCGCTTTTGATCATCACGGCCGTGGAAATCATGTTCAGAATCATTTTATGTGCCGTCGCCGCTTTCATTCGTGTTGACCCTGTAATCACTTCGGGGCCGACGACGACTTCAATGCTGTGATCGGCATAAGTGCTGATCAATGAGTGTTTATTGCATGTGAGCGCGACGGTTTTGGCGCCGATTGTTTTTGCGTATTTCAGCGCACCGGCCGCATACGGCGTGCGCCCGCTTGCCGCGATGGCGATCACGGTGTCTTCTGCGGTAAGCCCGATCGTTTTGAGATCGAGAGCGCCGGTTTCCTCGCTGTCTTCTATACCTTCAGCCGCTTGCAAAAAGGCGTCTGCCCCTCCGGCCATCAGACCGATGACGGTGTCGGGACTTACGCTGTATGTAGGCGGGCATTCAACCGCATCCAGTACACCGAGCCTGCCGCTTGTGCCCGCTCCCGCATAAATCAGCCTGCCGTTTCGCCGTAAGGACTGATGGGCGAATTGAACGGCAATCTGAATATCGGGCAGCACCTGCTGAACGGCTTCAGCCACTTTGAAATCCTCTTGGTTAATGATGCGGAGAATTTTCATTGTGTCTGCTTGATGGATTGAAGCGGTCTGCGGATTTCTGGTTTCTGTGGTCAATCTGTGAATGTTAAGCCGGTCTGTCATGATTGTACCCTCCCAAGTCGTTAATACTTGAAGTATATGGGCTTCTGAATAGATGTTTCAAGAAAAATCGGCAGGGATGAGATGAATAATCAAGCGCTTTCACAAAAAATGATGCAGAATATGCTGTTCACCGATCGGGCCGATCCTGCGCCGCCCTTTATCAATAAAACCGGAAGACCGGTACAGGTTCTTTGCGCGATGATTGCGATGGTTTACAGCAAGCACGATTTCATCACACCAAGGAAAGTAATTTGCGACAAAAGCGGGGAGCTGCAGCATCGCTTGTTTGGCATAACCTTTTCCCTGATGCGGCGCATGTAAGGACAGCGCACTCAGCAAAATGGCAGACACATTGTTCGAATACGGGGCAATGGTTTCTTTTGAGGTATGTAAAATAAAAAAACCGACGGGGCGGTCTTCTTTTAAAATGACTGTCGGGTAGCGATCCCGGATGACAAGAGCCTGCGGCAGTACATCTATCGGCAGAGCTGTGAACTTTTTATCTTCTTCACTCAGCACAAACCCGTTAAGCCCGTCTGCATGCTCCGGTTTATAAAAGGACAGGGCTACATCCATGATATCTACTCTCCTTTTTTATAATTGATCCAATTCATCTTCTGATAGAACACGGCAGCCTGCCCGTTTTAAAAGAGCGGAAGTGATGCCGTCTCCGAGTATTTTTTTTCCTGAGAAAGTGCCGTCATAGATAAAGCTGCTGCCGCAGGACGGGCTGTTTTCTTTAAGGATGACCGTGGCGGCGCCTATTTCTTTTGCGTATGCTAACGTTTTTTCCGCGCCGTCCATATATAAAGCCGTAACGTCTTCGCCTGATGCCGTTACGATTTTTGCCGTTCCGTTCAGCACGTCTTCGCCCGTGCCGCCGATGATTTCCGCCGGTTCGCGGGGAGTGGTGAAGCCGCCCAATAGTTCGGGGCAGACCATAACAGCTTTCTTTTCTTCTACGAGTCTGCGGATTTTTTTCGAAGCGGCGTGAGAACCGTTATACCTGCATTCGATACCGCCGAGACAAGAGCTGACTAAGATCATCTGTGTCCATTCCCTTCAATATTTTGATACTTTCATCATAAATGAAATAAGAGAGGAGGGATGAGTTTTTCAGTTAAAAAACGGGTAAAAAAGTTTGAAAATAAAAAAAATAATTTTTCTCTTTACAAATGGGGTACAACCTGTATATAATAACTTTTGTCAGCTCGACGCGGACACAACGGCCCGTTGGTCAAGCGGTTAAGACACCGCCCTTTCACGGCGGTAACACGGGTTCGAATCCCGTACGGGTCATATGGAGGATTAGCTCAGCTGGGAGAGCATCTGCCTTACAAGCAGAGGGTCGGCGGTTCGAGCCCGTCATCCTCCACCATATTTGCCGGCCTAGCTCAATTGGTAGAGCAACTGACTTGTAATCAGTAGGTTGGGGGTTCAAGTCCTCTGGCCGGCACTGTTTTTCAAAAAAATACGGAGGGGTAGCGAAGTGGCTAAACGCGGCGGACTGTAAATCCGCTCCCTCAGGGTTCGGCAGTTCGAATCTGCCCCCCTCCACCATTTTTGGGCTATAGCCAAGCGGTAAGGCAACGGACTTTGACTCCGTCATGCGTTGGTTCGAATCCAGCTAGCCCAGTCTCAGACACCTTTTGCATAAAGGTGTCTTTTTTTATCAGCATTTTGTTTCGATTTCTGATTGTTCATCAGATATACTATTTTTAAGCTGCTGTTAAGGCAGTATATTCTGTATTTTCCATCTACACCCTGCCTGAAATTTGGTAAAATAAATGTAATAAAAAAATGAAACCTTTTAAAACAATCAACGTATAGATACAGACCGGTGAAGGGCAGAGGTAAGATAAAACATGGAAAACCTGATTAAAAAAAGAATCAAGCAAGTCAAAAAAGGCGATCAAAATGCGTTTGCAGAAATCGTTGACCTTTATAAAGATAAGATTTACCAGCTTTGCTACCGCATGCTCGGCAATGTTCACGAAGCGGAAGATATTGCGCAGGAAGCTTTTATCAGAGCTTATGTCAATATCGACAGTTTCGATATCAACAGAAAGTTTTCAACTTGGCTTTACAGAATTGCGACCAACCTGACCATTGACCGCATCCGCAAGAAAAAGCCTGATTACTATCTGGACGCAGAAGTAGCGGGAGCAGAAGGGCTGACGATGTATTCGCAGATCGCCGCGGACGGGGTTCTCCCTGAAGACGCCGTATTGTCATTGGAGCTGTCGGACACAATTCAGAAAAAGATTTTAAAGCTGCCTGACAAGTACAGAACGGTTATTGTATTAAAGTATATTGACGAACTCTCTTTAATTGAAATCGGGGAGATTCTGAATATCCCTGTCGGCACCGTCAAGACAAGGATACACAGAGGCAGAGAGGCTCTTAGAAAACAATTGAGGGATCTTTAAGTGGGGTGATGAAATGAGCTGTCCTGAACAGATCGTGCAGCTTATGCATAAGCATCTTGATGGAGATATCCTTCCTGAAGATGAAAACGTATTAAAACAACATTTGCAGTCATGCGGGAATTGCAAACGGCATTTTCATGAAATGGAGAAATCCGTAGCACTCGTCCGAAGCACATCGCATGTCACGGCCCCTGCTGATTTTACTGCCAAAGTTATGGCGAATCTTCCAAAAGAGAAAAAACGCGCTTCTGTAAAACGATGGATCAAAACTCATCCGATGATTGCAGCCGCAGCGGTTTTTGTGATTTTAATGGGCGGCGGTTTTTTCAACAGCTGGCATAATGACCACAATTTCAGTGTGTCCAAACAGCCGAACCTTGTCGTGCAGAATCACACGGTCACCGTCCCTGAAGGCGAGACCGTAAAGGGCGATGTCACAGTAAAAAACGGCAAGCTGTTCATTGAAGGAAAAGTCGACGGCAATGTGACCGTCGTCAACGGAGAAAAATACATGGCCTCAGCCGGACAAGTCACCGGGCAGATTGAAGAGATTAACCAATTGTTTGACTGGGTCTGGTACGAACTGAAATCGGCGGGCCAGGGCGTCGTGAGCGCTTTGGACCCGAATGAAGATGAGTAAAGCGTATAATCGCTTTACTCTTTTTTGTGCATCGCCGCGCTGGCTCATTTCACTTGAGAAATCAAAATGTGGTATAATGAGCACGCTATATGATGTACATATTGCTCATGCAGCACAATTCATAACAGAAAAACGAAATGACTGAATTCTTGGAGGACGAGGAAATGGCTTTTGAGGACATCCCATTTTTGCAATACCTCGGCAATGCCGTTGATATTCTCCTTGTTTGGTATGTGATATATAAATTAATCATGGTCATACGCGGGACGAAGGCGGTTCAGCTTTTAAAAGGAATCGTCGTCATCGTATTGGTCCGGATGGCCAGTTCATATTTGGGACTCAGCACGCTTCAGTGGCTGATGGACCAAGCGATAACATGGGGATTTTTAGCGATCATCATTATATTCCAGCCTGAGCTGAGACGGGCGCTTGAACAGCTCGGACGGGGCCGGTTCTTTTCCAGGAGCGGAACCCCCGTGGAGGAAGCGCAGCATAAGACAATTGAAGCGATTACAAAATCGATCAGCTACATGGCGAAACGCCGCATCGGCGCACTCATCGCGATTGAGCGCGATACGGGAATGGGCGATTATATTGAGACGGGCATCCCGCTTAATGCGCAGGTCAGCTCGGAGCTTTTGATTAATATCTTCATCCCGAATACACCGCTGCATGATGGAGCGGTCATTATGAAAAATAACGAGATTGCGGCGGCTGCCTGTTATCTGCCGCTTTCTGAAAGCCCGTTTATTTCAAAGGAGCTGGGGACGCGTCACAGAGCGGCTGTCGGCATCAGTGAAGTGACGGACAGCTTAACCATTATTGTATCTGAAGAGACGGGCGCCATCAGTGTGGCCAAAAACGGAGACCTTCACAGAGAATTGACGGAAGAAGCACTGAAAGAAATGCTTGAAGCCGAGTTTAAGAAGAACGCCAGAGATACTTCTTCTAACCGCTGGTACTGGAGGGGCAAGAAAAATGGATAAATTCTTAAACAACCGCTGGGCTGTAAAGATCATTGCATTGCTCTTTGCGCTGCTGCTTTACGTTGCGGTTAACAACAACCAGGCGCCGACTCCGAAAAAGCCGGGGGAATCCTTTTTTCCGACATCAACGACTGACGAGGCTACGCTTACTGATATTCCTGTAAAAGCATACTATGATGAAGCGAACTATGTCGTCACCGGCGTGCCCCAGACCGTAAATGTCACGATTAAAGGCTCGACAAGTGCGGTGAAAAAGGCGAGACAGACGAAGAATTTTGAGATATACGCCGATATGAATAAGCTGAAGACCGGGACTCATAAGGTCGAATTGAAGGCGAAAAACGTATCGGACGGACTGACGATCTCCATTAACCCGTCAGTCACGACGGTTACGATTCAGGAAAAAACGGCTGAGAGTTTTCCCGTGGAAGTTGAATACTACAATAAAAGCAAAATGAAAAAGGGATACACCCCTCAGCAGCCGATTATCAGCCCGAAAAACGTGCAGATTACAGGTTCGAAAAATGTGATTGATAACATTTCACTTGTCAAAGCATCCGTGAACCTTGAAAATGCAAATGAGACCATTGAAAAGGAAGTGAAGGTGACCGTCTATGACAAAGACGGCAACGCACTTCCTGTTGATGTTGAACCGTCAGTCATTAAAGTGACAGTTCCCGTAGCCAGTCCGAGCAAAAAGCTTCCTTTCAAAATCGAAAGGAAGGGAAGTCTTCCGGGCGGGGTGAGCGTTGCGAGCATTGACTCGAATCCGAGTGAGGTGACGGTTTACGGCCCGCAGGATGTGCTGGATTCACTTGAATTTATTGACGGCGTATCTCTTGATTTAGGCAAAATTGATAAAGATACCGATATCAATGCCGATATCCCGCTTCCTAAGGGTGTCACCAAGGTATCACCGGAAAAAATCACGCTTCATGTTAAAGTGGACAGTGAAGACAAAAAGGATTTTGACAATGTCGGAATCAAGACGGTCGGACTGGGAGGCTCACAGCAGATTGAGTTCCTCGATCCTGAATCGCAGGCGATAAATATTACGGCCAAAGGCTCTCCCGCCAACATTAAGGCGCTGAAAAAGTCAGACATTGAACTGTATGCCAATGTCTCGGACTTGGATGACGGAGAGCACTCTGTAAAGCTTGAAGTAAACGGCCCGCAAAACGTCACATGGTCCCTGTCAAAAGACACGGTTAAGATCAAGCTGACTTCTAAGAAAAACACAAGTTCAAATAAAAATAACGGCGGTTCCGCTGATTCCGGCAATAAGAACGGCACAAGCGGAGACGCAGACAAAGACAAGAACAAGAACCGGGAAGACGACACTGACAGCGATCAGAATAAAAGTCAAAACCAGGATCAAAATCAAGACCAGGATGAAGACGGATCAAGTGCTGATTCTTCTTCAACAGAATGAAAAAGGAGCGATACAAAATGGGCAAGTATTTTGGAACAGATGGTGTAAGAGGTGTTGCCAACAGCGAGCTTACGCCAGAGCTGGCCTTTAAAGTTGGGCGTTTTGGCGGTTATGTCCTGACCAAAGATAAGCAGCGCCCGAAAGTGCTGATCGGCCGTGATACACGTATCTCCGGACATATGCTGGAGGGAGCCCTTGTCGCCGGACTTTTATCGATCGGAGCTGAAGTGATGCGCCTCGGCGTTATTTCTACGCCGGGGGTATCCTATTTAACGAAAGCCATGGATGCTGAGGCGGGCGTCATGATCTCCGCTTCTCACAACCCCGTACAGGATAACGGAATTAAATTTTTCGGAGGGGACGGCTTTAAGCTTTCTGATGAGCAGGAGGCCGAGATTGAACGTCTCATGGATGAACCGGAAGATAAGCTGCCGAGACCGACAGGCGCGGACCTCGGGCTTGTGAACGATTATTTTGAAGGCGTTCAAAAGTATCTGCAATTTTTAAAGCAGACGGCGGACGAAGATTTCACAGGCATTCATGTAGCGCTTGACTGCGCCCATGGTGCGACATCTTCCATTGCGACGCACCTTTTTGCCGATCTCGATGCTGACGTATCTACAATGGGGACGTCTCCGAACGGATTAAACATTAATGATGGCGTCGGTTCTACACACCCGGAAGCGCTGAGTGCTTTCGTCAAAGAAAAAAACGCCGATATCGGCCTTGCGTTTGACGGAGACGGCGACCGCCTCATTGCCGTTGATGAAAAAGGAAACATCGTCGACGGTGATCAAATCATGTACATATGCGCGAAGTATTTGAAATCAGAGGGCCGTCTGAAGGATGATACCGTCGTATCGACCGTGATGAGCAACCTCGGTTTCTACAAAGCGCTTGAAAAAGAAGAAATCAAAAGCGTTCAAACGGCAGTCGGCGACCGCTATGTCGTAGAAGCGATGAAAAAAGACGGCTATAATGTCGGCGGCGAGCAGTCAGGGCACCTTATTTTTCTTGATTACAACACTACCGGCGACGGTCTTTTGTCCGCGATCATGCTTGTGAATACGCTGAAGGCGTCCGGCAAAACCCTTTCAGAACTTGCGGATGAAATGAAAAAATTCCCGCAGCTCTTAGTGAATGTGAAAGTGACGGATAAATATAAGGTAGAAGAAAACGCTAAGGTGAAGGCCGTTATTTCTGAAGTGGAAAAAGAAATGAACGGAGACGGCCGGATTTTAGTGCGCCCGTCAGGCACCGAACCGCTCGTCCGCGTGATGGCCGAAGCGAGAACAAAAGAGCTTTGTGACGAATATGTCACAAAAATCGTGGATGTCGTGCGGACAGAAATGGGAGCGGAGTAGCGAAGTTTATAAGCAGAGAGCGAACAAGACAAGTGCGATCAGCATAATATGGTAGTAAACATGATGCCGGGGCGGCAAAAAATAATTGACCGTCCTTGGCACATGCTGTAAAATCAAGCTTGTTCAGCCTTTGTTTTTCGCTTGCAGGAAAGGCGGGATTGTTTGCATCTTTTATAATTACAGCGCCCGAACTAAGCGCCCGAAAAACGGCTTAGTTGACGAGGATGGAGGTTATCGAATTTTCGGCGGATGCCTCCCGGCTGATTCATTTAGATCACAGCCGTAAGGATTTCTTCAAACCGGAGGGGCGACTCTCCGAACAAAGAGAAATCACATGATCTTCCAAAAAAACATGTGGGAGGGGACGATTGAAAGTCCCCTTGTAATTTGACTTTCTTCGTCTCCTTTTGCACCTTTAGGAGGAAGAAAATATGTGTGGAATTGTAGGTTACATCGGTCAGCTTGATGCGAAAGAGATTTTGTTAAAAGGATTAGAGAAGCTTGAGTACCGCGGTTATGACTCTGCCGGTATCGCTGTGGCGAATGAGCAGGGCGTGCATGTGTACAAAGAAAAAGGCCGCATCGCCGACCTTCGTGAAGTGGTGGATCACACGGTTGAATCTCAAGCGGGAATCGGCCATACACGCTGGGCGACTCACGGCGAACCAAGCTTCCTGAACGCTCACCCGCATCAAAGCGCACTCGGCCGCTTTACACTTGTTCACAACGGTGTGATCGAGAACTATGTTCAGCTGAAGCGCGAATATCTTGAAAACGTTGAACTGAAAAGCGACACGGACACTGAAGTAGTCGTTCAAATGATCGAGCAATTTGTGGCGGGAGGACTCAGCACAGAAGAAGCGTTCCGCAAAACACTGACTCTGTTAAAAGGCTCTTACGCAATTGCATTATTTGACGGTGAAAACACAGACACCATTTACGTTGCAAAAAACAAAAGCCCTCTGTTAATCGGCCTTGGAGATACGTTTAACGTCGTGGCATCTGACGCAATGGCTATGCTTCAAGTAACGAATGAATACGTTGAGCTTTTGGACAAAGAAATGGTGATCGTGACAAAAGACGAAGCCGTGATTAAAAACCTTGACGGTGAAGTCATGACACGTGCGTCTTATATCGCTGAGCTTGACGCCAGTGATATCGAAAAAGGCACATACCCTCACTACATGTTAAAAGAAACGGATGAGCAGCCGCTTGTCATGCGCAAAATCATCCAAACGTATCAGGACGAAAACGGCAGACTGGCCGTGGCCGGCGATGTCGCTGACGCCGTAGCGGAAGCGGACCGCATTTATATCGTGGCTTGCGGAACGAGCTACCACGCTGGTCTTGTCGGGAAACAATATATTGAAATGTGGGCAAACGTACCGGTTGAAGTGCATGTAGCGAGTGAATTCTCTTACAACATGCCGCTTCTGTCTAAGAAGCCGCTCTTTATCTTCCTTTCTCAAAGCGGAGAAACAGCGGACAGCCGCGCCGTGCTTGTTCAAGTCAAAGCGCTGGGTCACAAAGCGCTGACGATTACAAACGTTCCGGGATCAACGCTTTCCCGTGAAGCGGATTACACATTGCTTCTGCACGCAGGCCCTGAGATCGCGGTTGCATCAACAAAAGCGTATACGGCTCAGATTGCCGTCCTCGCGATCCTTGCATCCGTTGCAGCAGAACGCAACGGCGTTGATATCGGTTTTGATTTAGTCAAAGAATTAGGTATCGCGGCAAACGCCATGGAAGCCCTCTGCGACCAGAAGGACGAAATGGAAATGATCGCGCGTGAGTACCTGACTGTTTCAAGAAACGCTTTCTTCATCGGCCGCGGCCTTGACTACTTCGTTTGTGTCGAAGGCGCCCTGAAGCTGAAAGAGATTTCTTACATCCAGGCGGAAGGCTTCGCCGGCGGCGAGCTGAAGCATGGAACAATCGCTCTGATTGAAGAAGGAACACCGGTCTTTGCGCTTGCGACACAAGAACACGTCAACCTGAGCATCCGCGGTAATGTGAAGGAAGTCGCAGCCCGCGGCGCCAACACTTGCATCATCTCGCTGAAAGGCTTAGAAGACGCAGACGACAGATTCATCCTGCCGGAAGTCAACCCTGCGCTTGCTCCGCTGGTTTCTGTTGTGCCATTGCAGCTGATCGCTTACTACGCTGCACTGCACCGCGGCTGTGACGTTGATAAACCGCGCAACCTTGCGAAGAGTGTTACGGTGGAATAATATATTTAACCCCTTTGGTTATTAGCCAGAGGGGTTTTTTAATGCGGAAATGAGAAATCATACTCTTTGCGATTGTAAAGAAATCCCCTTTTATATATTGAAAAGGAATAACACCTGCTTTATAATACGAGATGCATTCCGGTTAACATCCATAAATGTAATCATTAGTAAATCGTTTTGTGCATGCCTCATCGGAAAGTAATCACCTCCAGCAATTTTCATCATGAATATTCCATTATATAACCGTAATCAATCGATTACACATCCACATTATGATTAAAAAAGACTTTAAAATCTCTTTTGTATTTGCCGACTCCTGATCCATTATGAATACCTCGACTAGATATGAAAATAACAACATTTTTGCAATAATCCGGTTCAATTCTTAAAAAAGTCCTGACAACAATGATAGGAGTGGAATGATGTCAAACCTTTTAGAAATCAGAAACATCAGCAAATCTTTTGGTCATAAAGCTGTTTTAAAAGATGTCACATTCAATGTGCCTGCCGGATCCATTGTCGGTTTTATCGGTGATAACGGCGCAGGCAAATCAACAACATTTAAAACGATATTAGGGTTAATCTCTCAAGATAGAGGTAAAGTGAAAATCTTTGGTGAGGAGAATCTGGATAAACATATAAAGTTCAAAGAAGATATTGGGGTCGTATTTGATGCGATGAATCTGCCCGCGCATCTTACGATAAAACAGCTGAATCATGTATTTAAAAAACTATTCGGTGCTTGGGACCAAGACAATTTTTATCGGTTGGTTCAATCTTTCTCTTTACCTATGGACAAAAAAGTAAATACATTCTCGCGCGGCATGTCAATGAAGTTATCAGTAGCTGTTGCTTTGTCGCATAATGCAAAATTATTACTCCTGGATGAAGCAACGGGAGGGCTTGATCCCTCTTCAAGAGATGCTCTGTTAAATGAATTAAAAAGCTTTGTGAGTAAAAGCAACGGCGGTATTTTACTTTCATCGCACATTATGACTGATGTCGAGAAGATAGCCAGCCATATCATTATGATGAAAGATGGCGAAATTTTATTAAATGAAGAGAAAGACAAGGTTCTTGAAAGCTATACTGTTATAGACGTTGATGAAGGCCAATTGGCTGAGCTTGACGAAGATATCGTTCTAGCAAAAAGGAATCATGGATCTTATTGGAGTGTGCTTGTATCGGATCGACAGAAATTGCCAAATGGCGTAACGGCCAACACCATTTCCATAGAAGAAATCAGCGTCTTTTTAACGAGGAGTGAAAACATTGAGAGGTCTGTTACTGACTAACTATTACTTGGTTTATCGAAGTTTCTTTGCATACACGGGGTTGGCCATATTGGTATCAGCAGTCATTTTTTATTTTGGGGATGCTTCAATGCATCGTTTTGTTGCTATGCTGATTATTTTGTTTGTCGTCATGCCCGCACTTGAGGTTATAAAGTATGAGAGCAAGTCTGGCTATGACAGGTATGTCCTGACTTTACCGGTCAGCAGAACAAATATTGTTCAAAGTCACTATGTCTTTTATCTTTTGATTGTTGTGATCGGAGCTGTAATATCTTATGGTATTTTCCTTGTATACAGCCTGGGTTCTGATGAACCAATTGACGGCATATTGAATATTGTCTCTTTTGGAACGTTCATCGTTCTCTTTGCCGGTGCAATCGTTTATCCTCTTCTCTACATGATAGGCCCGGAAAAATCCGATGCTATCGTGATTGGAGGTGCAATGGGGGGACTTTTTGCTACCTTTGGATTGCAAAGTGTTGTTGGGTATGCAGCAGAACAAGTACCGCTGTCATTTTTGCACATAAATCCTTCTTTATATGTTCCGATTATATATCTCATGATCGGCGTTATCTTATATATCATTTCATTTTTCATTGCCGCGGCTATCTATCATAAAAAAGAATTTACAACAGGATAAGACAAGGAACGGGCTCATAAATTCACTTAAACTTCAAGCAGACAGCCGCTCGCATAATGGGCGGCTGTTCTTCTAATTAATACTGTGATGTCACATCGTACTCATAATCAATCTTCAATTTCACATTTTTCATAGTCGATTTTGCTGTTGCAAGTGTGTTGTATTTAAAATTCCAGATGCTTGAGACTGAGAGGTTATCATCCAGTGTGATACCGTAATTTCCTTGAGTGGAGCTGTTTGCGAGTGCGCGGTGCCACACTTTATTTTCTTCAGACATTATGCAGTGTCTTGTGTTTCCTTGGCTTGGTGTTTGAGTCGCGGCGGTACTGATTCTTTTCACTATGGCGTCTTTTGGAATGCTTGTTTGTTTGGTTAAGTCGAGCCTGAGAACGGTTGAATCTGATCCATTCGGACTGAGGTTTGTATTTCCTTTATTTTCAGCCGTGCCGCTGAATGAGAAGGTCTCGCTTCCGGTTTTGATTCGATCGTAAATGGAGAGTGTAAAGTATATATCGTCAGTGTATGAGCCGCGGGACACTTTCACGTAGAACGTCTCGTTGTTTTCTTTCGCATCTGTAATGGCATAGATAAAAGGAAGCGGCGTATCAGGGTTTATCACTTCTGTGCCTTTACTGATCAGCACTTTGTTTTTATTATAAATTTCAATGCTCATTCCCTTGTATTCACTTCTTGTTGAGCTCCTGACATAGAGTCTTTCTCCCTTATTTGCCGTGAAAGTGAAGTACGATTCTTTTTCCCCTTCCGGCAATATGGCAGTATCAATATTTTTATATTTCCAGTAGCCTACTGGATTGGCAGTTTCAAATGAGTGATTTCCTGTAATAGCGCTTATTTGTGATGAGTTCTTTTGAGACGCAGAGGCTGAGGCTGAAGGTGCAATCAATACGCCTGATAATACGATTGCACTGACAAATAGCATAGATACATACTTTTTCATGGAAAAATCCCCCTTTTTGACTACATCATACATAAAAACCCTCATGATGTAAACATTTGTTATTTTAGGTTAAAATCAACTGGAAAACAGCCGATACAAACACTAGAACATCATCTCAAGCGGAGGTTAAAAACATGCGCCTAAACGCTCGTTATATAAAAAATCAAATAATGGCTCAGCAAGTGCTTCAGCGGTATTCTTCCAAAACAAATGGGAAAGATGCGGCAAAAGGGCCGGACAGCTTATTGATTCAGGCAAGCGGGACCCGCGATCTGAGCCAGATGAATTATTCAAGGAGCGGTGTCACTGAGAAAGGGAGCAGCCTGTCCCGTTTATATCAATCTGCAAATCAGAAAACGATTACGGATAATGGGAATGAGACGGTAATAGACGCTGATAATCCGTATGAGTCTGAGAGTGATATTGCGAGCAAGATTCTTGATGAGAAATACAGCCGTATCAATGAAATCAATAAACGAAAATCAGATCCTTTGCGTTATATTAAGGACAAATACCAGCGTGCCGATTCACCTTATTTCAGGAGTGATTTATCAGAATCAGAGCGTCAGGCCGCTTATCATAACGAAACGGAATGGCTGTTTAAGGGAAAAGCCCAGAGCTATGATTTCCGTGATGCGGCGTTTCGGGGTGAAACGCTCAACGGAGAGATTCAAGTCGAAAATGAAAGGGTGTTTCAGCGGGCGCAGGTGAATCAGCAGATAGATATGCTTTTTCATCGGAATCATATTCAGATTCCGGAGGGTGCGAATCTTACATTTACGATATCACCGATTGATTATCTGTTAAAAGTGAGCGGGACTGACGATAAAGAGCTCACTCAGCAGATTGAAGCCGTCTTAAACTCCGGGGAAAACAGCAAAGAGCTGTTTGCGCACATCATTCGCAGCCGGAGTGATGACTCCTCGCAGTTTACGCCGGAAACATATGAGAAATATCAAGTCGTTCGGGAAATGTATGAGGTGACCGGCTATCATCTGAAAGACTTGCAGATCGTGGACGGAAAGTACGTCACAGAAGACGGCCGTGACCTTTTAGACGTCTATAAGGAAGCGCTGCAGCACGATCCTTTGCTGAGACATACGGCGGCAGAAGCGGCTGCCCATTACGGACAGGGGCTCACGAAGCTTGCGAGAACGGGTTATGATGCCATTCCTGATTTGGTGCTGTCCATTGAGTATAAAAACGGATCTCTGCGTGATGTCGGCCAAAGCAGGCAATACGGATCTGGAGATACAGGTTGGCTTTCTGAATGGAAACGGGAGCTGGGTGTGCGTATATAAATTGAGAAAAAAGCTGACGAATGATGCCGTCAGCTTTTCTTTATGTGTTTTCTTAAAACTCCTCATACTCCGCCGGGTCTTGGCCGTTTATGCGTCCGTCGGGGCGGGTAAGCGAGTCGATGATGTTCATGTCGTTTTCATCAAGAGAGAAATCAAAAACGGAGATGTTTTCAAGCTGGCGCTCGGGCGATGCTGATTTTGGAATCGGGATGGCGCCCAGCTGGATATGCCAGCGTAAAATGACCTGAGAAATGGTTTTGCCGTATTTGTCCGCAATCCGTCCGAGTTTTTGATCGTTCAATACTTCACCGGCGCGGGATAACGGACTCCATGATTCTGTCACGATGCCCTGTTCTTCGTGCCATTGGCGCTGCTGCTGCTGATTAAAAGCGGGATGCAGTTCTATTTGGTTGATGCCTGGCTTTACGCCGGTTTCACGTTCGAGCCGTTCGATATGCTCAGGCAGGAAATTGCAGACGCCGATGGATCGGATCAGGCCCCATTTTTTCGCATCAATCAGTGCCTGCCATGCTTCCGTGTAACGGTCTTGTTTCGGATTCGGCCAATGGACGAGATACAGGTCATAGTAGTCCAGACCGGCGCGGTATAAAGATTCTTGGATGGTTTGTACAGCTTTGTCATAGTCATGGTAGCGTCCGGGCAGCTTGGACGTCACGTATAGCTGTTCTCTCGGAACAGAGCTTCTGCGGATGGCTTCTCCGACCGTCCCTTCATTTTCATAGTTATAAGCGGTGTCAATCAGACGGTAGCCGATATCAATGGCGCTGGTAATGGCATGAACGCCATTGTTTCCATTAAGAGCGTATGTACCGAAGCCGATCGCGGGAATGCTTGTCCCATCCAGCAGTTTCTTTTGCGGAATTGCTCCAGTCATCATTAAATCCCTCCTTGTTTTCTACTTTACCATTATTCTTACAAATGAAACATAATAATGGAAGGAAATGAGATGATCCGCACATGAAAAAAGCTGACGGAGAACCGTCAGCTTTAAATTTGAAACATCCATGCTACGACGGGGCCGAAGACCGACCCTAACACGGCGCAGAGCGTCATGGAAACAGAACTCATGGAGACCGTTAATTCTCCGTACTCCATTGCTTTTGAGGTGCCGAGCGCATGGGAAGCGCTCCCGAATGCAATTCCTTTCCCGAGTGAGCTGCGGATGCGGATCCACTTGAGAAGCAGCGGTCCTAAGATAACGCCGGAAAACCCTGCGATCATCACGAACACGACTGTCATGGAAGGGACACCGCCGATACCGGACGCAATCTGTATGGCGACAGGCGTCGTAATTGATTTTGGGATAATTGACAAAATCAAACTCCGGCTGATGCCGAACAGCTCTGCAAATAGCAAGCCGCTGACCATTCCGGAGAATAAACCGGCCAACACGCCGCCGATGATCGGAAACATATACTTGATTAACACCCGGCGCTGCTTATAAAGCGGGTATGCCAAAGCCACCACGGCGGGGCCGAGCAGTGAATTGATCCATTGGCCGCCGATCATATAGTCTTTATACGAAATATGAAAAACAAGCAGCACGGCGATGATGAAAATCGTAGTCGTCAAAACCGGTATGAGAAAGGGATATGGAAAGCGCACATATAATTTCACCATAGCCAGATAGGCGGCGGCCGTGAACAAAATTATAAGGATTGCGATACATGTTTGCTGCACTTCTTTTTCTCCTTTCTCTGATTGGCTTTGTGCTCTAACAGCTGGCTGGCGTACCCTGCGGCGATCATTGTGACGATGGTGCTCAGCACGATGATCAGAAACAGAGCAGCCCCGCTGGCGGAAAACAGTGACGGGTAATTGATGACGCCCGTCATGGCCGGAATGAATAACAGCGGAAGAAAAGACAGCAAAAATCCGGCTCCGTCTTCAATCATTTTGACGGGAATAATCTTAACCGATAAACATATGATCAGCAGGATCAAACCGATGATACTTCCGGGAATGGGCAGGTGAAAGAACTGCTGAACGGCTCCCCCGATAAAGGAAAATGCGAATAAAATAATGATTTGCAAGATGATGCGTATGACTTTCACGACAATGCTGTTCTTTGGAGAAGAGCAGCTTCCCCCTTTCTTGATGCTTCGATATGTTTCTTTACTTTTTGCGCATATATTTGTACTATACAAATATATGTATGCAAAATCTTTCTATATGTTTTCTGAGTAAATGTGCATATGTTTGTATTATACAACTAATATTGCTGTTGTCAATTGTAAGGAGTGAGGCTGTTGTCAAAACAAGATCCGATTGAATTAATTGAATATGAGCTCACCACTTTTATCAGGAGAGCTGTTTATCTTGATAACTCCGACCGTAAAATCGGACATCTGGAAAGGGCTGCGTATTTGTTATTACGGCAGCTGGATGAATTCGGACCGGCGCGTGTAAAGGAATTAGCCGAATCTTTTAAGCTGGATATTTCCACATTGTCACGCCAGGCCGCGGCCTTGGAGTCGAAAGAGCTGATCCAGCGTTTTTCCGATCCTTCTGACGGGCGGGTCAGTCTGTTTGCGATTACGAAGCTTGGCAAACAGAGGTTAAAAGCTGATAAAAAGATGCGTCTTGATCGATACCGACATATGCTTGACGATTGGTCAGGCGATGAAAAAGAAATGTTCGGCCGGCTTTTGCTGCGGCTGAATGAGGCATTTATCGATTAATGTATGATTTTTGCCGGTTAAGCAGGATTATGGCGTATACAAGGGAGAATGGAAGAGAGTAAGACTTTACGCCATTCTGCTTAGCAAAAATAATATTGAATAGGGGGCGGAACATGTTTCTCCAGGGACATCCTGTTTCTCGGAGGCTGCGGCATTTATTATCTCAATATTCATAATTCAATAAAAATGAAAGCGCTTTATTTTTAGTCTGTTGGTTTAGGGTGCAAGGTGTTTACCTGAAAAAAACAATTGTATTTTCCACGAAAATTTATTATGATGGAATAAGGAAATTGGAGATTATATAACAATAGAAAGATAGAATATTTCTAATATTGCGGGAAATGAAGAGTGAGTTAGGTTCAACAGGTGCACCTTCTGCTTCATTATTTCACATATATCAGAGCTGTTAAGAGGAGGAAGCGAAGTGGCAAACAAAGAATTAAAGAGAGGCTTAGGCGCGCGTCATATACAGATGATTGCGCTGGGCGGCACGATCGGTGTCGGTTTATTCATGGGGTCATCCAGCACGATCGGATGGACCGGGCCGTCTGTCCTGCTGGCTTATGCGATCTCAGGTATCTTTATCTTTTTTATCATGCGTGCGATGGGCGAAATGCTCTATGTAGAGCCGAGTACAGGGTCGTTTGCGACGTTCGGCCATAAGTATATACATCCGTTAGCCGGCTATATGACGGCGTGGAGCAACTGGTTTCAATGGGTGATCGTCGGGATGTCTGAAATTATCGCCGTCGGTTCGTATATGAAATATTGGTTTCCTGATCTGCCGGCATGGATTCCCGGCATTATCGCCATGGCCATTCTCGGTGCGGCGAATTTAATTTCGGTAAAATCTTTCGGTGAGTTTGAATTTTGGTTTGCCATGATCAAAATCGTCACCATTATTCTGATGATTGTGGCCGGAATCGGGATTATTTTCTTCGGTTTCGGTAACGGAGGGCATGCGATCGGATTATCTAATTTATGGTCGCACGGCGGTTTCTTTACAAATGGTTTTTCAGGATTTTTCTTTGCTTTGTCTTTGGTTGTTGCGGCCTATCAAGGGGTCGAGCTGATCGGAATTACGGCAGGAGAAGCGAAGGACCCGCAAAAAACGCTGCGAAGCGCGATTCAGAGTATTATTTGGCGGATTTTAATTTTCTACATCGGTGCGATTTTCGTCATCGTTACCGTATATCCGTGGAATGAGCTTCACTCACTCGGCAGTCCGTTTGTTTCGACATTTGCGAAAGTCGGGATTACGGCGGCGGCCGGTTTGATTAACTTTGTTGTGATTACCGCTGCGATGTCCGGATGCAACAGCGGGATTTTCAGTGCGGGACGCATGCTTTATACATTGGGCGTGAACGGACAGGCCCCGAAATTCTTTAAGAAAGTTTCTTCGAGCGGTGTGCCGATATTCGGTACGCTTGCGGTATTAATCGGACTTGTGATCGGTGTCGTGCTGAACTACATCGCGCCTCCGAAAGTTTTTGTCTATGTGTACAGCGCGAGTGTGCTGCCGGGAATGATTCCGTGGTTCGTCATTTTAATCAGCCATCTCGGTTTCAGAAGAGCGAAGGGCGCTGAGCTTGATAAGCATCCGTTTAAGATGCCTTTTGCGCCGTTTACAAACTATTTGACGATCGCTTTCTTACTCATGGTATTGATCGGCATGTGGTTTAACAAAGATACGCGGATTTCTTTGGTTGTCGGGGTGATTTTCCTGGCGATTGTGACGGTCAGCTATTATGCGTTCGGTATCGGCAAGCGCATGCCTGGTGAAAAATCGAAAATAGAAGACGCTGTATAATTCAAAAAGACACCTCTCTTACAGGGGTGTCTTTTTCGGCTTGTCCGCGAGTGGTATACTGGTTAAAAAAAGCAGAACCGGGGGAAACATCGATGAGTCATTACCGTACGTTATTATTTGATATAGACAATACGCTGCTGGATTTTACCGCTTCAGAAACCGATGCTCTTCAAAAATTGTTTCAAGGTTCAAAGCTGGAGCTGACGGCAGAGGTGGAAGCCCGTTATAAAGCGTTAAATCAGGGGCTGTGGAAAGCGTTTGAAGAGGGGGAAATGACCCGCGATGAAGTGGTGAATACACGGTTTGCCCTTTTGTTTAAAGAATACGGCCTCGAAGCCGACGGCGTGCTGTTGAATCAGGCGTACCGCCAATACTTAGAAGAAGGGCACCAGATGATAGACGGAGCTTATGAGCTGATTGAACGGCTGAGTCCTTTATTTGATTTATACATCGTGACGAACGGCGTCTCAAGATCACAATATAAGCGGCTGGGCGACTCCGGTCTGTATCCGTTCTTTAAAGATGTGTTTGTATCTGAGGACACGGGTTTTCAAAAGCCGATGAAGGAATA
Organism: Bacillus sp. IS1; assembly: GCF_032461585.1. NCBI lineage: Bacteria > Bacillati > Bacillota > Bacilli > Caryophanales > Bacillaceae > Bacillus > Bacillus sp. IS1. The sequence goes on from NZ_JAWCWR010000007.1 coordinate 38,647, forward strand.
CTTTGATTACGTGTTTGCGAGAATTCCCGGTTTTTCTGCCGAGGGCGGGCTTATTATCGGCGATTCACTGAGCGCGGACATAAAAGGCGGTCAGATGGCGGGAATTGATACGTGCTGGTTTAATCCCGGAAAGAAAGCAAATGAGTCCGGAATCATCCCGACGTATGAAATTCATTCGCTTGATGAGCTGTATGATGTGCTGAACGTGGAGCGGAAAGCCGCCGCTCATTTGTAAGGAGAATACGATGAAGATTGCACATACGAAGTTACTGATCAGGGGTTTTGCATTACTATCAATCTTTCATGCGATTCTTCAGCTTCCTCCCGGCCGGGGGGAGCTGAAGGTTTTTTTGTCTGTGCTCGTGATGATGCTGACGGCTAATGACTGCCTGCGGCCGCTGTATATGAAGAGAAGGCCGGCTATATATCAAGTCTCTTTTCTCCTGAGCAGCGTTATGGCGGGAGTTCTTTTGTACAATGTCTATAGTGTGGGGACACAGGCCGTAATGGTGCTTTTATTGGCGGAGGTGCTTATTACTGATAAGCAGATTTCGGCTGTTTTGTTAACGATGAATGCCGCCGCATTTGCCGCAGCTTTATACGCCGGCGGAGCGGGTGTCAGTGATATCGTGCCGCCATACTTCATCATGTTTGCGGTGATTTATTTATATCGGAAAAACCTGCAGGAGAAGTCAAAGGTTGAATTGCTGAACCGAGAGCTGAAGATCGCTAATGATACACTGAAGGAATATTCAGACCGAATTGAGGAACTGGCCGTTACGAAAGAAAGAACAAGAATTGCGCAGGAGCTGCATGATTCTCTCGGTCATTATCTGGCTGCTCTGAAAATGAATTTGGAATTTGCCGGGAAGACAGCCGGGCATCAGCCGGACAAAGTGAAGCAGATCATTCATAAGGCGCATGATCTTACGAAAGAATCCATTTTAAAGCTTCGCCAGGCCGTTATGCTGCTGCAGGGCTCTTTGCCGGGGCGGGGATTTGAGCAAGAGCTCCGTGACATTTTCAGCCATTTTCAAGAGGCGGGAGGCATACGCTTCGAGCTGGAGATGGACGCGGCCATAGAAGCGGAACAGCCGGATGTGAAGCATTGTCTTTATCAATCCGTTCAGGAAACGATTACGAATGCGATAAAGCATGGACATGCTTCATATGTTTCTGTCCGGATTCAAAAAAACCGAAACATGATATTGGCGCATATTCATAATAACGGCTCAGCCTGCGGAACGATCATAAAATCAAATGGTCTGAAAGGAATTGAGAAAAGAGCAGCCGCACTTGGCGGAGAGGCTGTTTTCTCGTCTGGGAAGGAAACAGGTTTTGACGTGAAAATAAGGATTCCATGCAAGGAGGAATAATCAAGTGAATGTCATGATTGCAGACGACCAGTCCATTGTGAGAGAGGGGCTGAAAATGATTCTGAGTCTTCACGAAGGAATTCAAATATCGGGAGAGGCTTCTTGCGGCGAAGAGGTTCTCCGGCTGCTTTCTCAAACCGAAACTGATGTGATTTTGATGGATATCAGAATGCCCGGTATGGACGGAATCGAAACGACAAAAGCGGTAAAAGCGCGATATCCGTCCGTAAAAGTCATCATTCTGACAACGTTTGAAGATGATCACTATATTTTTGCCGGGCTGAAAAGCGGAGCCGACGGCTATCTCTTGAAGGATGCTGATTCAGATGAAATTATCGCCTCCCTTCAAGCCGTTTATGAAGGGAAGATGATGCTGAATCCCAAAATCACGGTTTCCGTCGTAAAAGCGCTGAACAATATGGAGATCCCTGCGGTGCAGGAAGAGCCGCAGTCAAAGCTGACGGAGATTCTCACGCCGAGAGAGCTTGATGTGGCGAAACACATTATGGAAGGCAAAAGCAATAAACGCATTGCCGCAGACTTATTTCTGACTGAAGGCACTGTGAAAAACTATGTATCCAGAATCCTCGATAAACTTGAAGTGTCAAACAGAACCGAGCTTACTTTATATTTGCAAAAATTGGTATAACCCCGCTTCACCCTCCTCTCTCCCTTTTTATCACTAAACATATGACGAAAGTAATATCCATATCGAGTACGAAAGTGAATAGAAAACAAGGATTGCCGAGAGTAGAATAAGTGCAGACATGACACAAGGAGTGCTGCACGAATGCTCGAATTAACGGATTTGACAAAGAAGTACGGCGATTTTACCGCTGTCAATCATATATCACTGCGCGTCGAAAAAGGAGAGATATTCGGTCTGCTGGGACCAAACGGCGCCGGTAAATCAACAACGGTGTCGATGATCAGCACCGTGCTCCCGCCGACGGGCGGAACAATCTGCATTGACGGAACTTCATTACACGAACAGCCTGCGGCCATAAAAAAAGTGATGGGAGTCGTCCCGCAGGAAATCGCTTTATATCAAGCGTTAAGCGCAAAGGATAATTTGGCTTTTTTCGGGAGTCTGTACGGACTGTCCGGTAAGGAACTTTGTAAACGGGTTGATGAAGTGCTGGACATCATCCAATTAAAGGAACAGCGAAACCAAAGGGTATCTGAATTTTCAGGCGGCATGAAAAGACGGGTGAATATCGGTGCCGCGCTAATGAATGAACCGAAACTATTCATTTTAGATGAACCGACCGTCGGAATTGATCCGCAATCCAGACATCATATTCTTGAAACCGTGAAGACGTTAAATCAAGAAAAAGGGATGACCGTCATCTACACGAGTCATTACATGGAAGAGGTCGAATACCTCTGTGAAAAAGCGGCGATCATGGATCACGGCTCAATCATTGCCTGCGGGACGAAAGACGAATTGAAGCAGTCAGCCAAAGCCTCTGATACCTTGATCGTGAATGCAGAGGGGCTGAATGATGATGCCGTTAAAAAAATCCGCCGCATTCCCGGTGTTGCCGAGGCTGCTGTCAGCCAGCAGACCATTACGATGCTCGTCTCTGCGGCAGATCGCAATATCCTTGATATTGCGGATGATATCAGGAAAACCGGTATCACCATTAAGGGCATTCATTTCGAGGAAGCCAATCTGGAAAGCATTTTCCTCCGGCTCACCGGCAAAACGCTGCGGGATTCATAGGGGGCGTCATGAAAATATTATTCAGGCTGATCTTATTAGATTTTCGGTTATTGGCCGGAGCAAAGTCTTTCTATATAAAACTGATTCTGTTTCCGGCACTGATGATTTTTATTTTAGGAACGGTTTTTCACGGCGATTCGAAAGTGAAGCCATTTCAGACCGCGTTTTATAATGCGGATCACGCGGAGAGTTCTTTGGGCGACGTATTAAAGAATGACGTGCTGAAACAAACTGATCTCATCCGTGTAAAAGACATAGGCAGTTACCAAGAAGGGAAACAGCTTGTCGAAAGCGGCAAAGTCTCCGTTTTTGTATACGTGCCGAAAGGTTTTGCAAAAGCGGCAGAACACAATGAAAAAACAAGTATCAAAGTCATCTCGGACCAACAAGGCTCTGTAAACGGAGACATTGTGGAAATGATGGCTGATTCGTTTGTCACCAGAGTAAAAGCGGAGATCAGTGAAGAAAAAGCGGTGCTGAAGAAGTCGGGACATCTGTCAAAGGGAGATGCCAGCAAAATCATCAGCGGCCTTTCGGGTGAACGTGAACAGGCTGTCACCATTCCGAAACAGTCGGCCGGCAATCACGCGGCTCCGATTGATGCGATGCAGTATTATTCAATCGCAATGGTCGTCATGTTCTCCATTATGACCGCGTTTGCGCTCATTCACGGGATAGTGGAAGAGAGACAGCAGCACACGTTATTCAGAATCAAATCAATGCCTGTTTTACGTATCCAGTATGTGGCGGGTAAGCTTTTGGGAATCATGCTTGCCATCCTTATGCAAATGGCTGCCGTCATCATCGCAAGCAGCATCTTGTATCAGGTAAAATGGGGCAATTTGTTTGAAATATTGCTGGTTACGATTGTTTATTCATTTACGATCGGCAGTATCGTGCTTCTTTGGGGGGTTACTGCAAAAAACCACGAGACCGTCTCAAGCATGGCGGCTCCCATTTTATACGGATTCAGTTTTTTAGGCGGAAGCTTTATCGCAAAAGACGGCTTGCCTGACAGTTTGAAAATCGTGCAGGAGCTGATACCGAACGGCAAAGCGATCAACAGCTATGTCAGTGTCACGCAGCATGCCGGTCTGAGCGGTATTCTGGCGGATTTGGCAGAGCTTGCCGCCATCGGCGCCGTGTTTTTATGTTTGACCATCTGGGTGTTTAAACGGAAGGAGGCTGTTTCATGACGCAGCTGTTATTCATGATCAGACATCAGCTGAAACTGATGCTGCAAAATCGCGCTGCCATCTTTGCGACGATTTCCGCCCCGCTCCTTCTCACATATTTCTTTTCCTTTTCTGCGGATGGCAGTCAGCAGAAGGAAGTATATGTAGCTGATGAGGATCAGAGCGCCTATTCAGCGCAATTTATGAAAATGATTCAGACAGCCGGCCATATAAAAGTCACGAAGGTCACGGAGGACGTATTAAAAACAAAGGTTAATCATCAGGATATTTCCTTCGGATTGCTGATCGGCTCTCATTTTGAAGAAAAATTATTTTCCGGAGATGAATTGAACGTTTCATTTATTCAGAATGAAGAAAAGGGTGATGCTGTTTTGACAGAGCAGCTGATTGCGCAGCAGGCGGGCGCGCTGAAAAAAATAGTCCGCGATGCAAAAGTGATATCCCGCACGCTGCACACCGACGGGAAGCAGGCGGCAGCTGATCTCTTGAAGGATATTCAGGGTCATTCCGCCGTCAATGTTGACCGCCATCACGTTTATGAAGGCGGACAGGCAGCCGACAGACTTATCGGATTTTTAGTGATGTTTATCTGGTTCGTTGCAGTCCAAAGCCTGCGATCATTTATAGATGAACAAGAAAATCATACATATGACAGATTGCTGAGCACGCCCGTTTCCTATACGGCATATGCAATCTCTAAGTTTGCGGCGGCGTATCTTTTTGGACTTCTCCATATTATCGTGATCCTCGCTGCCGGAACATTCATGCTGCATATCCGTTTTGCTGATCATGTTTTTGCTGCGGGAGCGGTGCTTGCGGCCTGCTCGTTTGCGCTGACTGCTGTAACGATGGCCGTGATACCGTTCATGAAGAGCCAAAAGCAATTCACGTCGCTTGCTTCCGTTTTTATAGCTGTCACGGGTTTATTGGGAGGGGCTTTCTTCACTTTAGACGCGGCTCCGGAGTACATGCGGATGCTGTCGTTGTTTACTCCTGAAAAATGGGCGATCGGCGCATTTCAAAACAATGGCGGAGGCAGCATGCAGATCGTGCCGCTGAGCCTGTTTCTTGCTGCCGGTGCAGTGTCATTGGTCTTATCACTTTATATGATAAACCGTCATATGAAAAAAAACGGTTAGAAGGGTGGCTGCTTTTTATATGGCAGAAATAATCGGAATCATAGAATTGCTCGCGGGAGCCGCAATGAACGTATGGATCGGGAGGCTCGGAAAAACCTTTTTCGGTAAAGATGACAGAAGTTCGAGAGTCGTGTTAAGAATCTGCGGCATCTTTCTCATGATCAACGGCGTTTCAAGAGCGTTTCATATCTAGTTCACAAAGTGTTCCGGACTCTTTTGTAAAATGTAATCTTTTTCCTTGTAAATCGTGTAAAATAGTATAGGATTCTACGAAAAGAATAAGAGGGGGAAGAAACATGAAAAAGAGACTCGTTATGCTATTCGCGGCAGCCGCCGCTGTTTTGTTGCTTGTGAGCGGGTTGTGGGCTCCATCAGCGTCTGCGGCGCCGGCTCCTGCTTTAACACAAATCCGTATTATCGGTGTGACGTCTGACGGTCAGAGTTACCAATGGGAAAATATCGGGCCGAACCAAATCAGCGCATCAAAACCGATGAAGGGTACAACGGGTTATTTAGCCGTATATTTCCAAGGGTATCCGAACAATAACACGATCCAGGCGTTTAACAACGGAACGAATATTACAAATCTTACGTCAAAAGCGCTGGAAGATGAATATACGAAAAACGGCAATATCGTTACAGGCTATATTAAATATTACAGTGTTCCTCTTTCTTATGTCAGTTCAGGAACGTTCTCTTTCTCCGCAACGGGGCTGAACGGGCCGTACACACCGTTAAGCAGCGGATTTTTCTCCATTCAGGTACAGAGTTAAAACAGCCGCCCGGTGCTTTCATGTATAGTTTTTCTCTCTTTCCGGGAAGCTATTCCTAAAGAAAAGGGAGGGCTTACATGATGGACAGGACACTCGGATATTTGCGCGAGTCGCTTTCGAACCACTTGGAGCATGATGTGTGCCGAGGGATTTATAAAAAGCTTCAGGTGAAGCATTATGAAAATGAGGGCGAGTTTGTGAAAGATCTAAATGATTTGGAAATGGATGCGCTGAATCAGGTGCTTGAAAAGGAAATCAAATATGCTGAGAACGAGCAGGATGAGAAGCGCACGATGGAATTGAATGAAGTATATGAGCTCCTGTTTTAAAAAGCCTCCCGGCGGTCGGGAGGCTTTTTATTGTTTCGGAAACAGTTTACAGAATCATCCAACTCTTTGTATAATGGATAGTTGTGAAAAAAACAGACGGAGGAGAAACATGAACGAAATAAAAAAACAGACGGTTCTTGAGTTATCATCGGTTGAAAAAGCTTTGGTTTTTCTGGTGCCGCCATTATTGGGGCTGGTCATCGGATGGTTTCTGCCGGCCATTGCGAAATGGGCCGTAACATTGGATTGGCTGCCTGTTATCGGGCCGCTGGAAATGATCGCTTCTTTTCACGGATGGAAGGCTGCGGCTGTCATCGCCGTTATCGGCTTAATCGGGGGAGTGTGGCTGACGCGGACTGTTTTTAAAGAATGTCTTACGGCGGTCGTGACGGACAGCGAGGTGTCCTTAACCATATATAATGAAGAAAGCGTGTTTTCGAAAGACAGCATTTCCGGTGTGTTTACGGATGAGAAGCATCTTGTCTTATTAGGCACTGAAGGACAGGAGCTTTTTCGGGAGAAGCTTGAGCCGGCGGTTGAAAAAGCGGCTGATGCGTTTCGCGCGCATGGGTATGCCTGGCTGGGGACGGAAGATCCTTTTAAAGAAGAATACAAACGGTGGGTGCCGGACACGCCGGATTTGGAGCCGGGGGCAAATGCTCTTTTAAAAGCGAGAGAAAAGGCGCTGAAAGAGGAGGAAAAGGCTGATGCGAAAGAGCTGAAAGCGGAAATATCCAAACTGGGCATTACTGTGCGGGAGAAAGGATCGCGCCAATATTGGCGGACCTATAAAACGCCGTCTGCATAAAAAAAGCTGCCGCCGTTTGATACGGCCGGGCAGCCTGGGAACAGATTATTTCTTCTTGTCATCATAATATTGAACCGGGTACATGGAGCCTTCGGATACCATTTTGTTATCTTCAATATCTTCGGGATGCGGGTTGCCTGCTTTGTTGACGGGGAATGATTCAATATCCTGCTTCCCGGAGAGCGATGTTTTCATATTGCGGATAAAGTTCATCACCTTTTGGCGGTTTGATTTATCTTTGAGCAGGTAGGAAGTCACTCCGACAGTCGACACGGCAAGTCCTGAAATGAGCAGTTTTTGTTTCACGATAAAAACTCCTTTCTATTTCTGGCTTGCAGTAGTTATTCCCGCTTAACGGCTGTTTAAACATCTGAAGGGTAATTTTGGCTTTCCGCTTTAATGCGATAAAGATTGACAAATCTATTTTCAGAATAATATTATAAATATATGATAGCGCTGGAGTCATATTTTAATTGAAAGGTGTTAACTTTATGAATCAATTACATCGCAGAATGGGAACGTTTGCACTCATGATGGTCGGACTTGGGTCGATGATTGGCTCCGGCTGGTTATTCGGGGCGTGGCGGGCGGCTCAGATTGCGGGACCTGCCGCAATTATTTCCTGGATTATCGGTATGATCGTTATTTTGTTTATCGCACTTTCTTACAGTGAATTGGGTTCAATGTTCCCGGAAGCCGGGGGAATGGTAAAATATACTCAATATTCTCACGGATCATTTATTGGATTTATCGCAGGATGGGCAAACTGGATTGCGATTGTTTCCGTTATTCCGGTGGAAGCGGTTGCGTCTGTTCAATATATGAGCTCATGGCCGTGGGAATGGGCAAAATGGACAAGCAATCTCGTTCACAACGGCACTCTTACGGGAGAGGGGCTCGGCTTCGCATCCGTATTACTGATTATTTACTTTTTACTGAATTTTTGGACAGTTAACTTATTTTCAAAAGCGAATTCATTGATTACTATCTTTAAAATCATTATTCCGGGGCTGACAATCGGAGCGCTGCTGTTTACCGGTTTTCACGGCGGAAACTTCACATCCGGTTCAAGCATTGCGCCGAACGGCTGGGCAAGCGTGCTGACGGCGGTGGCTACATCGGGTATCGTATTTGCGTTTAACGGGTTTCAAAGCCCGATTAACATGGCCGGAGAAGCAAAAAATCCCGGCAAATCGATTCCGATTGCGGTTGTCGGTTCGCTGCTGGTCGCAACCGTCATTTACGTCCTATTGCAAATCGCATTTATCGGTGCGGTTGAACCTTCCATGATCGTTCACGGCTGGAGTCACCTGAACTTCAACTCTCCATTTGCCGATTTGGCGATCGCATTGAATATCAACTGGCTTGTCATTATTCTTTATGCGGACGCGTTCGTTTCTCCGTCAGGAACGGGTATCACTTATACCGCTACGACGTCACGCATGATTTACGGCATGGAAAAAAATAAATATATGCCGAGCATTTTCGGAAAGCTTCATCCGCTGTACGGCGTGCCGCGCCAAGCGATGATTTTCAACCTGATCGTATCGTTTATCTTTCTGTTTTTATTCAGAGGATGGGGCGTGCTTGCTGAAATCATTTCCGTTGCGACGCTGATTTCTTATATCACGGGTCCCGTGACGGTGATGACGCTGCGGCGGACGGCGGCGGATTTGTACCGGCCTCTCCGTCTGAAAGGCCTCAGCGTGGTTGCACCGCTCGGCTTCGTATTCGCGTCTCTCGTGCTGTATTGGGCGCGCTGGCCGTTAACAGGGCAGGTGCTGTTTATCATTTTGATCGGCCTGCCGATTTATTTCTACTACCAAGCGAAAGCGAAGTGGAAAGGATTCCGCAGAAACTTTAAAGGCGGCGTCTGGATGGTTGTCTATCTGCTCAGCATGATGGTCATTTCATGGCTCGGAAGTGAAAAATTCGGCGGTCTGAACATCATTCCGTACGGCTGGGATATGGGGCTGATCGCAATCGTTGCCCTTGCCTTCTATGCGTGGGCGCTGAAGAGCGGATTCAAGACTGAGTATTTGAAAGACGCCAAAGCAATCAATGATCAATTAAAAGACGGACAGGCGGAAGCCGCTGCCGGAAAAGAGTAAGTTATAAAAAGTTGAAGTTTTTGAGAGTCTGGGCCTGTAAGCGCAGGACAAAGGCACCTTTAAGTTGAAAAGCAGGTATCATACCTGAAAACGACTTAGAGGTGTTTTTTTATGGGTAAATTAAAAATCCGCAAAGTATCGTAATTAGGATTAAATGAAGTGAGCTTTCCAAATTCAAAGAGAAATGAATCAAAGCATTTGTTAGGGATCTTATGGAAAATCCAATTTAATTACTGGAAATATTCCATCTTATTATCTAGATTACGGTGGCTAGGTTTAAAAACACATTAAAATTTTTAACCCATATTTATAAAAGAAAGAAATTATGGTAAACTTTTAAAATTGGATTCGAATAATTCTGGACTTGTTTTTATATAGGAAACAATAATTAAGGAGAAAAAAGATGATATTTACTGTAGCTATTCCGGTTTATAATGATCAAAACACAATTAGAGATTGTCTCGATAGCGTAGTGAACCAAACAGTTGGAGAGGACAAACTTGAAATTATCTGTGTAAATGATGGTTCAACTGATAAAAGCGGTAATATTTTAGATGAATACATGAGCAAGTACAAGTTTATTAAAGTAATTCATCAGCAGAATAGCGGCGCACCTGGCAGACCGAGGAACAAAGCTATAGAAGCAGCAACAGGTGATTATATTTATTTTCTAGACGGAGATGATTATTTAGGACCTGAAGCTTTAGAAAAGATGGAAGAAAAAATAGTTCAGTATCAAAGTGATATAATTATCGGCCGTTATGAAGGAATTAATAGAGGTGTTCCTGTGGCTGTATTTAAAAAGAATCCAGATTGTTTTTCCTTCCCTGGTTCCAATGCTCTTTTTACGATGAGTGCTCAAAAGCTATTTAAACGGGAGTTATTAATTAAACATAATATTCGTTTTCCGGAACACTTCTCTCTAGGAGAAGATCAACCGTTTATGATTCAAGCGTATGCATATTCAAATTCCATAGCCCTTGTTAAAGATTACCCATGTTATTATTTGACCAATCATCAAACAATAGGAAGGGTTCAACTTACTAAGAAACCATTATCAGGTAAAAGTTTTATGTTCAGAATCGAAGAAACATTGGCATCTATTGAATTACTGAACCTTGAAACAGATAAAAAACGGCTGATTTTCTTTCATTACTGGGAAAGGATTATGGAAGTGGAGTTAAGCGCTCTGATTTCAAAGTCTTTTCTAATTGAAGATAAAATCTATATTTTTAATACATTAAAGAAAATGCTTGACAAGTACCAATACTTAGATTACTACCAGCAGTTTTCTTCCCGCCATAAAATCTTATTACGTTTAATTGAGAAAGGACAATTGGAGGATTTAATTGCTTTCTGGTACGCTGAAAAACAACCTGGTAACATGGTAGTACAACATGGGAAGGTCTATCCAAAACCAGAATTAGCATACAATTTGGCCTTGCATGAGTCCATTTCCTTTCATCGTAATAATAAATTTGAAGGAGAAATAACAAAAATAGAGAAATTAGAGAATGCCGTTTTGTTAGAGGGTTTTTGTTATCATTCACATGTTGACTCCTCAAATGAGCGTTTATTTATCGAAGTCTCTTTGAGAGAACAAAAAGATAAAACAATTTCATTTCCAGCTTATAGAAGCCTTTTTGAAAAAAAATATCCTTTTGAAATAGATACGCAAATTATAAAAAAAGAAAAAGTTACTTATTTTTATGCATATATTTCTATAGAATCTTTACTCCATTTAAATAGCGAAGATGGTATATTAGATTTAAGATTAATTAGTAAGATAGAAGATTATACGAAATCATTGAGATTAAAATCGAAAGAAAGCGTTTATTTAAAAAATGCTTCTTATATTGCAAAAGGATGTAAAGAACCTATCGTTATAAACTCGTATCTAACTAAATGGGGTAATCTTTCTCTTGTTGTTAAACATCAAATGTTACATTTTAAAAACTTTGTGTTAACCTGCAGCGGTTCTAGGATTAAAGGACATTTTGATTGTGAAACAGATTTAAGTTTTGGAGAACAAAATTCTTTCCAGGTGAATTTTGGAAGGTTTCTTGTGTTTAAACCTGATGTGGTACTTAAAGATTCTACCCGAAAAAAAATGTCATATGATTTTAGTTTTGAAGTAACTAAGCAGGAGTTAAAACAAATTAAGCTAAAAAAGAATGCAGAAGTGATTATTGGTCATTTGCAACAAAGTGTTCCTGTTATTTATAAGGGCAAATCTATTAAAGCAAAAGTTAAGAATATACTAAGACCGTTATTTAAAGGGAGAAATATTTAAAATTAATATTATAAAACTGCACGCGATATACGTGCAGTTTTTGTTTTGAAATCTTTAGATTCGTAAACCTATTGATCCCTATTAGATTTAACAAAATTAAATATATCCGAATAGTTGGTAAACACACCGGTTACGCCCCAATTCAGCAGACGGCGCATGTCCGCTTCGCTGTTTACGGTGTAAGAATGAAGCAGAAGGCCGTGGCTGTCAGGAGACAAAAGGTTTCCTTTTCCCACCGCCGATACAGGCGTGACGATGAGTGACAATAAACCGAATGAAAGCAATACTAAAGCAAACAACTTATGTTTCCGCATGTTTTCTTCCGCCTTATCAATAACTGTCTTCCGTATTAAACAATGAATGTAAAAGATATGTTGGGCAACTATTAATCTTTTATGTGTTTCTTTCTTCTCCGTAACTTCATCCGTTTTCCTGTACTCCAAGTCAAAGTTTTAGAGACAAAACAAATAATTAACCACAGAGAAAATATAGTACGCAAGTCGTGTTTGAAATAATTGTATAATAAATTAAAATATAGAAAAATAAACAAATAATTGATGGTAATAAGTATGAAAAAGCGAAAATTTTTTGTAACATTCTGCATCGTCACTCCCTAAGTTTATTTAGGGAGTCATTATTATTTTAAGGAGTGAGATTATATTTGAACAAAATTAAGTGGTTAATTATAATTGCGGTCATAGTATTAATAGGTATATTTATATGTATCGGAACTTTTAAATATACTAATACAGTTTCTGATGTTAAACAAACTGAAACAGAAAAAGAAAAGAATTTCTTGAATGATAAAATTGCAGCTATATATTATTCAGCTACAATAGATTACCCTAAAGATGGGAGTTATACTGTATATATTGATGAAAAAGGAAAAGCAACAGCTGTAAAAGGAGATGCTATTGAAGTTGGAACTATTGCACAAGATGAAAAAAACATAGTTAGACAGGACAAAAAAGAAGTTTATATGATAGGCGATAACTTTAAAAAATTCCCGATGCAACATCAAGTACATACAAGTTATGGGCAATCATCAGGCCATTTAATAAAAGAAAATATCTTTTATTTTTTGAATAATCAAGGAGTCGGTGAAAACCATTATAATAGTTTAATCAGATGGGGTAACGGCAGTGGATTTCATGAAAAGATTATTCCGGGTTTCTATACAAGTACCGGTAATGACGGTGAATATATTTACGTGATAAATGAAGATTCTTCAATCAAAACACCGACTTTTCAGGGTATTAAAATAGATAAAGATAAAGTTACAGTAGGGAAAGGAACAACAATTCCTATATTAAATGAAGAAAATTGGAGTGTTTATTCACAGATAATAGTTAAAAAAAGCTCAGCCTTTTTTATACTATATAACCAAACGGATAAATCAAACAAAGTACAATTCAAAGTAGCAGAAATTGATTTAAAGCATAATAAGTACAAAGGGGCTTTTCCTTTAGGCAGCTATAATATCCCTGAGGAAATTTCTCAACTGGCAATTCCTCTTTCCACTAATAACTTTTTTGTGAAAAATGACACTTTATATCATTTGGCAGCTAATTCAATACTTTATACTTTCGATCTGAAAAGTATGAAGCCGGGAAAAAAAATCCCGTTAAATAGGTCGACAAAATTTGAAAACCAAGCAAAATTCACTTATTTTGACGAGCCTAAAATTTTCTTGTTAGAAATAAGCAAGGGCGGGAAATATGTGATTAATTCTTACTCTTATAAAAACGGAAAAAAATTAAAATCTACTCCTATCAGAGGACTTGAAAAAATTATTAACAATACCCATGTTTCTGAATATGACTTTTTTATGATTAAGAAAAACAAAGAAGTATGGAGTGATTAGATACATTTTTTAAATCGCTAGACAGCTGAGTGAGTATACTTAAGGGGAAATTAAATTCACAAAGGAGAATAATAATGGATGAGCTAGATCTTGCTTTTGGTATTTTACCACTTTCTATTATCGTCTTATCGATTATATTCACTTATATTTTCAAAAAAGTGTATATAATGCCGCTTGTCAGTATAGTTGTTTCTGTCATATTAATGTTTACTGTTTTTAATCTATCCTTCTGGGGATGGGTGGTTGTCTATGGTTTAGTATCACTTGTATTATCGTCTATTACAAATAGTATAAGAAAGAAAATAGATAATAGAAATAAATAATTATATCCTTTTGTTTAAAAAGGTATCACAAGTAATTCATCATTACAGTGATACCTTTTTACAATTAAGGTGAGTCTCAGCCTTTTAATAATATGCTCCGCCCGCTACATAACCCATGATGGCGTTTGCATTATCGGACAAAAAAACATGGGTTCGGCATCATTTCCGAACCCATGCTGGCTTTATGATTTGTATTCTTTTTTAACCTTTTGGAATATATCCGCATAGTTGGTAAACACACCGGTTACGCCCCAATTCAGCAGACGGCGCATGTCCGCCTCGCTGTTCACGGTATAAGGATGAAGCAGAAGGCCGTGGCTGCGAATGTTTCGGACATTTTGAGCGTTCAGCGCTTTGTAATCCGGTCCGATTCCGACGGCATATGTTTTAATGTCCGTTAAATCTGCGTCAGTCATTGACGTCATCTGTTCCGCTTCAAGCAATTGGACGGCGGGAAGTTTCGGATCGAGCTGTTTGATTTTCAGAAGGCTGTCCCTGCTGAAAGACTGAATGATAACTTGTCCAAGTTTCGCATGCTTACCTGCCAATTTGTATTTTTTCAGTGAAGCGATCAGTTTTTCTTCCATACCCGGATATGTTTCGGGCGCCTTTGTTTCAATATAATAGTTTGCATGTCTGCCGAACCGTTTTAACACGTCATCAAGTGTGGGAACGCGAAGTCCGGCGTATTGCGGTTTTGCTTTTTCCGGATAGGCCTTATTGAACCAAGAGCCGGCGTCGAGCTTTTGAATCTCGGCTAATGTATGATCCTTCACCCAGCCTTGTCCGTTTGTGGTGCGGTCCAGTTTTTCATCATGCATGACGATCAGCTTGCCGTCTTTTGTCATTTGTAAATCCAACTCAATATAGTCAGCCTTCATTTTTTGCGCAGTTTCAAAAGAAAGGATCGTGTGCTCCGGGACATACCCCGAAGCACCGCGATGGGCAATGGTCAAAATTCTGTCAGGAGACAAGAGGTTTCCTTTTCCCGCCGCCGATACAGGCGTGACGATGAATGACAATAAACCGAATGAAAGCAATACCAAAGCAAACAATTTATGTTTCCGCATGTTTTCTTCCCCCTTAAAAATCAATATCTGTCTCTAGTGTAGAAAATCGTTGTAAATGCTGTACTGCAAAAATATTAATCTTTTATGTTGTTTTCTTACACATGCTCCGCCCGCTTGCCCGTATTCCACGTCATAGCCAAGAAGACGATGGACAGCACGCATGAGGAGATAAGCATGATAAAGCCGCCGTTCCAGTCAAAGCGGTCTACGACATAACCCATGATGGCGTTGGCGAAAGCAGAGCCTCCGATGTAGCCGAAAAACCCGGTTAAGCCGGCTGCCGTTCCCGCCGCTTTTTTAGGCGCAAGGTCAATGGCCTGAAGCCCGATCAGCATGACAGGTCCATAGATTAAGAAGCCGATGCTGATCAGCGCGATATTATCGATGAGCGGATGACCGGCAGGGTTAAGCCAGTAGACCAATACAGCGATAAATACGCCGGCCATGAACAGTACGCCTGCCGGCGCGCGGCGGCTTTTGAAAAACCGGTCGCTGATCCAGCCGCACAAAATCGTTCCCGGAATTCCCGCATATTCATAAAGGAAATAAGACCATCTGGAGTCTTCAGGAGAGAATCCTTTCGCTTCCGTCAAATAAGTCGGCGCCCAGTCAACGACACCGTACCGTACGAAGTAAACAAAGACATTGGCAAATGCGATATACCACAGAAATTTATTATTCAGCACGTATTTGAAAAGAATTTCTTTGGTCGTCATCTCTTTTTCCTGGTCTTTGAACGCATGTTTCGGATAGTCATTCCGGTATTCTTCAATCGGCGGAAGCCCGCAGGATTGCGGCGTGTCCCGAACGAGAAGAACAATCACAAATGAAATGACGATGGCGATAATCGCCGGAAAGAAAAACACGCTTTTCCAAGTAACAAACATGGCGATGCCGAGAGTCACGAGCGGGGCGAGAATACCTCCGCCTATGTTATGGGCGACATTCCATATCGACATTTTCGTGCCGCGTTCACTGATGGAAAACCAATGAGCCATCGTTCGTCCGCAAGGCGGCCAGCCCATTCCTTGAAACCATCCGTTAATAAACATAAAAATGAACATAATCGTCACGCTTGACGTGACCCATGGCATGGAAACAAATAAAATGTTTACGACACCTGACAAAAACAGACCTGTCGCAAGGAAATACCTCGGGTTGCAGCGGTCAGACACCATCCCCATAATAAATTTACTGAAGCCGTAAGCGATTGATACGGCCGCAAGCACCAAGCCGAGTTCCCCTTTTGAAAACCCTTGTTCCTGAAAATAAGGAATAGCGAAGGCAAAGTTTTTGCGAAGCAAATAATACCCGGCATACCCGATGAAAATCCCCAAAAATACTTGCAGCCTGAGCCGTTTATAGGCCGCATCCGTCTTTGAATCATCCAATCTCTCAATATGCGGAGCCGGCTTAAACAATTGAAACATCATATCCTCCCCTTTGCTGAACGTCTATCATGATGTATGTATGACTCCTTTCCTTGAAAATGACAAAAAGAACCAGAAATCACCCTTGTGAAAGGGCGGGGTTTCCTGGTTCTCCTCATCTCCATCCAAAAATCATTAACTTGTGTATGATAGCGCTTTCTTAAATTATCACAGTCTGACGTGAATGTAAACGCTTTAAGGAAAGTTTTCATTTTTTTGAATAAATAACCGGAGGGAATATCAGCCGGAGCGCGAAAGATTTGAAGTACTCGATTTTGTACTCAGGCATAAGATGTGTTAGGCCGAACTAAGAAAAGCGAAGGGAGTGCATCTGTTGATTGATGAATTGGATTTTGCGTTCGGTGTTCTGCCGCTTTGTATCATCATCTTGTCAGTCGCCGGAACGTATCTGTTTAAAAACGCGTTCATTATGCCGGCTGCCGCTTTAGCCGTTTGCCTTATATGCACATTTACCGTACTGAATTTCTCGTTTATCGGGTGGGCCGTTGTGTATACGCTTGTCTCTTTCGCGTTATCGCATATTACGATGGTGGTGATCAGCCAAAATAAAAAATAGGATCGGCGGCAGCCGATCCAGCTATCAAAAGCAGAGATGCGCTCTCTGCTTTGTTTTATTTATGAATGTGCAGGAATTCCTTGATGACCGCGGTCTGTTCTTCTTTCGGATAGCTTCTGTACAGATGGCTGGTTAAGCGGACGGGGTCACCGAAGAAGTACCGCTCATATTGTGTCTGTCTTGTTCCAAAGGGGCTCATGGTCAAATCCCATGCGAGGCGGAACACTTTTACCCGGTCCTCAGCGTTCAATTCGGCCGCCTGCAAATATTGGTCAAGGTCTCCTCTGATGTCCGATTTGAACGATTTTTCAGTCGGCAAAGTTACCATTCCGCTTGCTCCGATCAGCTGAATGATTTCCGTGAAGCGCGGGTAAATGTCGGGAAAAATCGCGCTGACCACACGAAGCGGAGTGACACTCGGACGCATATAACCCCATTCATCTGTTTCCGCATCATTCTCCGATTTTTCCAAAAGGGCTTTCATCGTTTCCAGACCGGTGATGATTTCAGCCATCTTAGCCTGAATATGCTGATATTCGCCCACATCTATCGCTTCGACAAGCGTTTGGGCGAGACCCAGGAGAAACTCCGTCTTTACAATTTGTCTCGTGATAACTTGATGAAATGCGAAGGCGTTAAAAGAACTTTTCATATTAAAATCAAAAGCCGCCTCGTAATTATTATAAAAAAATACGCGTTCCCAAGGGACCAAAACGTGATCAAATACAACGATAGAATCCATTTCTTCATATCTTGAGCTGAGCGGATAATCAAACGCTGATTTTCCGAGTACGAAAGATTCCCTGCAGATGAATTTTACTCCCTTTGTATTGGAAGGGATTGAAAAAGCGAACGCTTCATCCGATTCAAAATACATTTTAGGCAGAGAAACCACGAGCACTTCATCCGTCAGGCCGCCTTGTGTGGCTAAAATCCGGGCGCCGTGTATGATGAGGCCTTTTTCATTTTTATCGACGACTTTTGCCGAGATAGGTGTCGGCGATACGTTTACACCCATTTGTGAACGATTCACCTGAGGGGTGATAAACGTGTGCGTAAAAGAAAGATCCTGTGCAGCAGCGCGTTCGTACAGCGCTTGAACATGTTCCGGAAAACAATGATCGCGGTCTTTCAAAAGCGCGGCGGAGGAGGCGAAGCTCATCAGCACGGTATTCATATAATCCGGGCTTCGTCCCATCATTCCGTGCGTGTGTCTGGCCCAATGTTCGAACATGTTTCTTCTTCTTTTTACGTCTTCTTTCGTTTTCGGCTGCAGGTATGAAAGCCCGGCCCGTTCTTTTTTACCGGGAAGACTGTAAGTCATTTGATCTTTCATGTCCGGTTTCGTTTGCAAATCATAAAGAGAGCGCTTCGTTTCCAGAAGGCCCTTAAATGCGGGATGTTCAGAAATCTGTCCCTCGATCTTTTCACCATCGAGCCAAATCTCATTTCCAAGCTGATTTAATCGGTCAATGAACATTTTGCCATTAATGATACCCATCATGTCGCCCTTCTTTCTTTGCAGATCCACTACCTCATTATATTGAAAACGAAATTGGGTGTTCCGGTTATTTCCAAAGAGGAAGAGCCTTTTTTGATAAGGGGGGTGAAAGGATTGCATAATAAAAAACCCCTTAAGCAGAGGGGTTTTTAACTGATCATGTCTTTGTATCGTTGTTCGAGGACAAAGTCTATCATTCCGGTGATACGGGTGTTTTCAGCGTTCTTTGTAAAGTGAGGAATGGAGTGCAAAGGCCCTTTTTGGTACAGTTTCAGCAGTTTTATTAGATATATTAAGCCCCTGGCGAATAAAAAAAGCAGGAGATACGGAAGTAGGCGGGGAACATGAACATAGCTGACTTGACCTGAGAAAAGTGCAGTCAGAAACATAGCAATAACGCTTCCGATAAAAATCCATTTCATAAAATCAAATAATGAGGAGTCAGGTTTGGAAAACTGATTTTTCAGCTTGAATAACTTCTCAGTATCTTGTTCTTCAAGACATTTCATCAGTTCTTCATCATTTTTACAAGAGCTAATCTGCTTCATGCTTTCTTCGAGTGTATCATCACTTTGTTTACCGCCCGCTAAAGAAGCCAGTGTACGATATTTCTTTTCCAGATTTGTATTTATCATATTTATAACCCGGAAGGAGTAAGTGTTTCTTCTTAAGCGGCTGTCAGGTAACCGGTCTTTCTTTTCGCGCGAAAAAAACATATAAAACGCGACAATACATCCGATTGTAAACAGTGAAAACACTGCCGGCAACAGATCAGATAAAATGGGAATAGGTATGAGTGTTTTGACTTGAATAAACAAGAATGAAGTGAAGATCAACGCTATCACTATACAGCAAAAAGCAATCTTCATGAGCATTTGAAAAGGAAGAGCCGGAGCAGAGTAATAGTACTTTAAAAGACTGAGCGTATGTACATCCTGTTCAGCTAAAAAGTCCATCATTTCTTGTTCATTCTTACATTTTAACAATCTTTGTGCGGTTTGCTTTGCTGTGTTAAATGCAGATTGATTTTCATTCAATGAGTGAAACCTCCAAAAAAATAATAGGAATAAAACTGCATGAATGAGACATTCATGCAGTTTTTCTTTGATTAGTAGAGATCAGTCATATAAGCGTAAAGAGCTAACAAAAATACGGCAAATTCAGTTACCGTTTCTACAGTTTTATTCCCAGTCGGTTTTTCAACTGTAAGGATTTTAGAGGTAAAATAGAAAGCAGACAGGCCTGCAACAATAACGAGGCCTGAAGGGAGAAGATCCCAGTCCTTCGCTAATTCACTTTCTGCAGCTGAAACCGGTACACCTTTATACGTTTTAATTCTAAACGTAAACATGGTCGTAAGTCCAGTTGTGGACCCATCGGCAACTGGAATGTCAGGTGTATAGATTTTAATTGAAACATCTAATGATTGAGCAGATGGGGTCACTGCCATTTCCAGATAACCGTTTCTTACAGATAGGCTCAGATTGTCTAATAAATTTTGATAAGAACGGATGTCTGAAGCCGTAAGTATTGTTTGTGTATCTCCCAGTAAACCAGTAACATAAGCGCCGGGCTTTCCATTCGTTATTGTCATTGTATTAGCAGACCCCTCACTTGGGATCGTATACAGAATTGAAGTAGACAATAAGATATCTAAAGTTGGAGAGGCTAAAATGGTTTCGGTTGTATCGAATTCGAACATCATATTGGCAAGACCGGATGCATTCTCTAAATCTGGAATTGTTGACAGGATATTGGTTAATGTGTTTAATCTTGCATCATACACAGGATCAGAAGGCGGATGGACGCTGCTTGCACCCGAGTCTTTTCCGGAGTATCCGTCTTTGTCAATGGCGACTTTTCCCGCTCCGCTTCCGATCGTTCCTTCATAAAATTGATCAAAAGCCCAGTTTTTCGGCATCGGGTATCCGAGGTTTTCGCTGAATCCGGTCGACATGTTAGCCGTAAAGCTATATTTGGTCAGACCTGCTTCTGACGTCCGGATACAAATGTTTCTCGGTCCGTATACCCCGATTTCATATTTCGGCGCAGTTGAGAACGCCTGCATTTTCATAAAAGCTGACTTGATTTCTTGAAAGTAAGGGATGATTTTATCTGTGACTTCATAATCATACGCATCGAAATCGACGGCAAAGTAAATGGTCGTTCCTGACGGGAAGCCTAATCTTCGGGCGGCTGATGCAGCGCTGTACGCATCTCTCGTTCCTTGGTCTTTTACAAAATAAGAAGATTCATAGCCGCCGTCCTGATAAATCGGAAATACGCTTAAGCCGGCATTGAAAATCGTGGAAAGTTCTTTTGACGTTAACGCTTTCGATGTCAGTCCGCTGCTTGTCCGCACATTCCCGGTCAGATATCTTCCCACGATCTTATAGCCATTCTCACGCAAAGTTTTAGCCGTATCTGCCGTCAAAATGGCAGCGGTGTCACAAGCTGAAGCAGCACGGGTTGTGTCGCCTGAGCTTGATAATAAAGCTTTAATCGTCGGCATGTCCGCATAACCAGTCTGCGGCAGGCACATAAACTTTTGGAAAGCTTTCACTGCCGAGACAACTCCGACGCCGTATTTTCCGTCGAATTCACCGGGATCAAACGCTTCCCCATTACAGTAAAGCGCGTATTGAACAATCAAAACAAAGCCTGTCCGTGAATCGCCGGGAGTCAAGGTAGGACATAAGCTGGTCGTTCCGTTTCCGAAAAATCCATTGGCGACGCTTGTGCTCATGCCTTCTTCTTTTTGCAGAGCATAAATGAGAGCCTTGTTTGTACCGCGGGCATATAAGCCGTCACAAGGCATCAAGCCGATGTAGTCATTGTAATCCCGGTTCAGGTTCTGCTGGATTTGGCGGATTCTTTTGTCGCCTCCCTCTACTAACCGAAAAGCGCTCATATCCAGCAAGGCTTTCATAATGAGTGCCGTGACGATGCCGTCTTGCTTAGTGAGCCCGGCCGCTTTTTGAAACTCTTTTACAGCGCTTTCGGTATTTTCATAGAAAACGCCTGAAAATCCGCCGGGGTTAAAACCTTTACACCACAGCGCCCCTTGCAGAATGTAATTCATGTTTGTCGGCTTAGAATCGGGAGCTTGCTTTTTCAACGGTTTAAACAATCTTTGTGTCGTCGGTCCGAAGTTATCGGCAGGTTCTGAAATACCAAGTTCAATTTGAAGCGCCCGTGTCAGACCGTAAATGGTATCCCAGCCCGTTTTTCCGTTTTCCGGCACCTTGTTGTATCCGTGTCTGCCTTTGTACGTTTCATTCAGCCATTGTTGTGTTTCCAGGACCATTTCGTCCATTGCAATCCCTCCATTGCGTGTAGTGTGCGTTCATTCATAGGTGGCAAACGTATGACGAGAAAAAGTGATTGTAAAGGTATAAAGATGAGTAATTTATATAGGAATAGGAAGGTTATCAGGTATATAGGGTAATTAAAGTAAAAAACATATAAATATCCCTTTATTTATCTGAATGTTTAATCTATAATAAATTTAAACACATAGATAACATTGAAATACAAAGGAGTGACGGCATGAGTCTAAGAATATTGGTTGAACCTGAAAGTAACTTTATAACAATGTTTGGATTAAAAGGAAAGCAATTTGGTTACGATGTGATTTCATGTCAATGTACAGTTGATTACATACTTAAATTTTTGGATGTAGATAAAAGTGTTCAAAGAGAAATAGCAGAAAAACAGGTTTCTAATATAAGTAAATATATACAATACGGAATGGAGGGCAATGATATCTATTTTCCTCCACTGATTTTTTCTGCGAGAGGTAAAGGGAAGTTTGAACATGATAAAAGCCAGTTTCATTTACATAATGGTGAGAAAATGGTGATACTGGATGGTCAGCACAGAATTGAAGCGTTCAAAACGTTGAAAAAGAGGATAGAAGTTAATGGTGCTGATCCAAAAAAGCTTGAGTATATAAACGAATTCCCATTAACAATTCAGATTTATTCAGACTTAAATAAAAAACAAGAAAGGCAACTGTTTACTGATGTTAATACTAAATCTTCGAAAGTAAGTAACACCTTGTTAATAATGTATAAAGATAATGATTTAAATGGAAAAATTGTTAAAGAAATAATCAATGATCATCCATCTATTTCTCCTGATAAATTTGAAATACGTGCTCAAAGAACAACTACTAAACTTATGACCGCATCTACTCTATACAATATTGGTTTAGCTTTAAATGACGGTACCCTACAAGTGAAAAATAATACCTCAAAGATAAATAAAGAAAACTTTCCTGAATATAAAAAAAGGTTAGAGGACTTCTTAACGCTTTTGCTTAAGTATGCACCCTCACAGGCTTTAGATAGAGACAAATATTTCATCTTGAATCCTTATGTGCTACAGGGTATTGCAAGATGTATATACTCCCTGAGAGAAAACAATAATGACTTTAATATGGAAACTTTCTTTTTAAGTATTTTTTCAAATGTTGACTGGACACATAAAAATAAAGAACTCAAACAATTAGGAATCCCTTTTAATCCAAAAACAAATAAATACAGATTCACGGTTGGAACAAGAACAGCAATTCGAATTACCAATATGTTGCTACAAAAAGTGTAGGGAGAAAGGGGCTTTGATGGTGTTCGAAAAAAGGTTAAAAGGTCTTATTAATTTAATAAATGGAAAAAATAAAGGCATTATGACTACCCAGCTATCAGTTAGAGATTTGTTGGACATTTACGAGATTGATAATAGAGTCAATAGAGACATTAATTATTCTCGACTAAGCTCACTTGCCAAATATATTGATTCGTATGACTCTGGTATTGGAATATTTTTGCCTTCTTTTGTCCTGGTTTTTAAAGGAGACCCTATTAATTTTTATGATAGAAGCACTAAAGAATTAGTATTGCCAGAAGGTTTTAAGTTAAGAGTCATTGATGGACAACATAGAATAAAAGGAATGGAATATCTTTTAAAAACTATAGTTGATACTGAAAGGAAAGAACAAGTATTAAACAGTATAGTTAGTGCTCAGATCTACTTTGGTTTATCTGATAAAGATCAAAAGAATGTTTTTGTAGACATAAATTCAAACGCAAAAAGAGTTTCTATGTCATTAATCTCGAAATATGATACAAGAGAGGTTATGAGAGTACTTATTAGAGACATATATCAAATTAACAAATCCCTACAAGTTGCTGGTGTAGAATTCGAAAAAAGTAGAATAGTGAGACCAGGGAGTAAGTTATTTAGCACGAGTGCACGTTTGAATACTTTTCTGACTTTACTTTTATTTGGTAAGGCTAAGTTGAGTAAAACAAACGAGCAGATCTTAAAAGATAATTATGATGATGTATTAAGCTTCTTAAATAAATTTTTCGATGTTTTTTTTGAGATATTACCTGATCAGTTAGGAGATGTAACTAAATATACATTGGGACATGAAGCTTTGCAAAATGCAATAGCGCTATATTTACATGAATTAATTATGATTGAATCAATAAACGTTATAGGGTGGAAGGATTGTTGGGAACAGGAAGTTGAAAAATTGGGGGAATTTGATTGGACCATAAAAAATACTCATTTTACGGAATTCATGATTGACAGCAGATCTGGAAATAAAAAAGGGTTTAAGACTTTTATTGATAGGCAATATGATGGTATATTAGAAATTCTAAAAACACAACTAGACTAATTTAATTGTAAGATATACAAGTTTTTTTACACTTTAATATGCTGAAATTAATAAGAAGCCATACTTTATTTTAATAACCTTTTACATTTTTGTTTTGCATATATGGTTTCAATTAGTTCGGGTTGTTAATGTCCTGTAATTTTCTTTCTATCAATATCATCACAACGGGATAATGTAGAGTATTCCTTAAGTTGTTGCTGTTACAGTCTCATGCAAGCATGAAAGCATAGAGCCCGGGTGAAGAATAAAAAACAGATCGTCAATAGGAGACTGATCCCTGTTTTTTTGACGGGGATCAAAATGCTTTTAAGCAGCCAGCTGTCGGTATGTGACCGGCAGCTAGTTGTTTAGTTTAGATAAAGATTTTCTGTCTGTAGTTTCTCTGATTCGGAGGAATACGCTGGACCTTTTTTGTAAGTGTATTGCTTTCGAAACAGGCTGTGTGAATCTGTGTGTATCCCAGCTTTATTATTTGACCCATGTTGAACCTGCTTATCAATACTCAATTCTGCATAATCTTTTTCATAAGCCCGCCCTTAGTCTCATCTCGTCAGCCTTCTGTTTGACTTCAACGCCATAGAAAAAATAGCTCCACATTTTATTGATCCGTTTTCAAATTTGAAAGTGTTTTTGTTTGTCTCATAGTAGGGGGCAGTTTCACCACGATCTGTTTATTGCTTAAATCTATTGAGCCGCTCTCTTATAACAATATTGAAAAAATCTTTCACATAGGTCTAAAATATCTTGTTTTCTTGTCAGTGTATTAATCCACTCTTCTGGAATACTATTGATCTCATAGCACATGCCGGCTAACGTACCTGTAAGAAAAGCGATAGTATCTGTATCTCCTCCCAGGTTAACTGCTTCTAAGACAGCATCCCTATAGTTTGTATGTTTAAAGAAACACCACAATGCAGCCTCAAGAGAATGCACAACATAGCCGTCAGAGATAATATCTTCTTTTTTCGCATCTAAAATAGATTGATCAAACACGCGTCTGTAATGTACCAATTCATCTCTATATTTTATATCCTTGGATAGTTCTGACCTGCAGGTTTCTGTTGCTCGTTCAAAAGCCCGAGCTGGAGTATTATTATTAAATAAATGGATGAGAAATTGTATATAAACAATACAGGCTAGTGTAGATCTTGGATGCGCATGTGTTAATTCCGCCCACCGTTCAATTTCCCTTTTTCTTGTCGTGAAGTCTTTTTCATTGCATAAGATAAAAACTAAAGGAGAAATGCGCATTAACGCGCCGTTGCCGTTATCAAACTCAGTGATTCCGCCGCATTGACGAACGTTTTTCTCTTTTAAAAAGCGCTCAATGGCTTCATCAGTTGTTCGACCGATATCAAACATATGGCCGTGCGGTGTCCAATAACCATCTTCCCGGTATGAGGTGAATTTTTCCATCAATTCAATTTCGCCATTTTCCTCAATTAAATTTTCTATCAAGCATAATGTCAATGATGAATCATCTGACCACGTCCCCGGGGGCTGATTGTAAGTACCGTATCCGGTCATGCCGTTTACTTCTAAATTCCTGTCCTTGAATTCCACGGGTACACCCAGTGCATCCCCGACAATACCTCCCAATATCGTTGGGAAAAGTTTCTCTTTTATAGATAAGCCTAGGTAAATACGGTCATCGTCGTTCCATCTGTCTTTCATTTTTCTTCTCATTGGTTTGCACCTACTTTTTAATTAAATCTAATACTAAATGTATTTTTTCATCTGCATCGAGTTTAGCATCTCTAATAATCATCTCATGTCCGGAGTTTAAAAGAATCTCTGCCTCTTCTGGAAAGTGGCTTACTTTCGCAATATAGGCTCCGTTAGTTCCTTTAGGAACATTGATGGAATAGGAAACTTTCTTATAATCAAAAGCTGATTCCTTAAGGAGGGCAGTGCTCGTGAAAGCATCGTCTTTTATTCTCTGCCCAACTAAATTATTTATGAGCCCTTCTGTCAGCACTTCGTCTCTAGGCAGGATCTTTCTTAAAGCAATTAAGTCTGTACCGCGATAAACAACAATGTCTTCGGGGATTTTTGCCTTTTCCAGCGCACTATGAATATCAGTAATTTTTGTAGGATTAATTCCATTTAATGAGCTATTAACGCCGCGCAAATACGCATTGATATCTTCATAATAGTCTCCGGTATAATCAATTAGAGCTTGTTTTTCTTCCGCAGTAAGAGAATTTATCCATTTGTCATAATGTTTTTCTCCCCAAATATGTGCCTGTTCTAGATTATCTATTTTTCGAGGACTTGTTTCACTTATATCCAGATCCCTTTTGTCCCTGAAGGACCCGTTAAAATTTAATAAGGTCTCCTGCTTCACATCAATTGCTTTCCCCGCCGGAGAAGGTGATTCTCCAATTCCGGCAAGCGCAGGCTTCCAGGGTTGAGAAATCGAGCTTTTTCCTTTTGTGTAAATTCCAGCTGCTACTTTTTTCTGATCCGCAATAAAGGTCTTCGCTTCCTTCGTCACAAATCTCCCGGCCCTTGTCACTCCGGTGACTTCTCCGGCGCCTTTTGCTCCTAAGAGGGAGACAGCAGCGTAAGCGATATAGTGGGTGCGGCTGTAGGTGTCACCGTGAATGATGTTTTCATTCCATGAAGTTTTGAAGGATTGAACCATATAATCGAATGTTTCCGGTGCATTGTAAATGGCGCCGATGAGTTCTTGTCCGGCTTTGGCCTGTTCTATTGTTCCTGCGTGTCCTTGTGCTCTTTGCAGCCAGATTGCGAAATCGTAAGCGCCAATGACGGTGTCTTTTCCTGCATCCCATATCCCAAGCGTAATGCCTTTTGCCCCGTCGACGAGCATTTGTCCGGCTTGGCGCATGGCTTTTAGCTGGACGAGGCTTGAGTAATATTGTAATTGTTCGGCGCTCATGTTGTCAGCCCCGAGTTTTTCTGCAATGTTTATATATTCATCCGGGTCAGAAATGCGGTCCAGTTTTTTCTGTAAAAAGGCGGTTTCTTCCTGCTGTTTCATTTTGATGTATTGATGGGCTTGTTTTTGCATGCTGTCTTTTCTTTTATATACGTCAGTATCGTGAAATGCTTTGGCGTTAAAAGATTGCGGACCGCCTGCTTTACTTGTTAAGTTGGCCAGCGTCCGGAAGAAGGCTTCAACTTCGTGTTCAAGCGCTTCAGATTGAGCGTACTCGTGTACCAGTTTTGCGTCGAGTTTATGTAAGTGTTCTGCTGTTTGCCGTTTTTTGTGATCGGAGGCATCAAGTTTGCCGGTAACCGAAGATTTGTCAAACGGTGATAAGGACAAAATGTCGTCAATTGATCCTAAAATTCGGCTGATCTCATCATGCTGGCCATCAATGATATGGTAAGCTCTTTGCCCGGCATGCTTAAGCTCACTATCAAGAAACGATTCTTCCAGCAAGTCATGCCGGCCGAAGCCCGCCTGTTCTATTTCTCTTGGGATGCTTTTGAAAAAAGTAATTTTCATGTCGCAGAGATCAAGCCAAAGCTCTGCTCCGGCGGCCTGTTCAGAATAGAAGGCTTTAATGGCGTCCGCGCCTTTTCCTGACATGGCGTCCGTATTTGCAATGCCGTGAAACTGCTGTTTTAAAGCAATCATGTCATCTTTCGTTTTTTGATAAGCTTTCAGACGGCTGTTTGCTGATTGAATGAGAGTATTGGTTTCGAGTAATTTCATATACAGTGTCCTTTCGCCTGATTTTCTCCGACCGTATTTTACCATGAAAATGCCAATTTCTGTTCGTAAATTGAGAAAAAGGGGAAAAGGGTACTTTTTTACCGATTCTTTTGATTCGTTTGAAAATGTTCTGATATAAAAAAGGCGTGCCGCGGTGTAAAATGGCTATATTGATAAATATGGAGGTTGAGATGGATCAAGATTATATGACTGAGCTTGTCTCAGTCCAGCTGAAGAAAATCCGGTCGGAGAGAGGCTACACACAGGAGAAAATGGCGGATGTGATCGGCCTTTCTAAAAAGTCGCTGGTGCAGATTGAGAAAGGGCGGGCGCTTGCGGAATGGCCGCACGTTGTGGCGGTTTGCGCGCTTTTCAGATCAAGTGAAACACTGCAATCCGTATTAGGAGATGATCCGCTGGAGGTCATTGAAACGGTTGCTCACCGCACAATTGACAGGCCGAAGGGGAAGACGATGGGCGGCAAGGTGTGGTGGAAAGCCATCGAGAAAAAAGGCGAGTTCCGCTTGCAGCAGCATTTGATTTCCCACCATTACCGCATCCTTGATTCCTATGATGATCTGTGGTTCAGCAGTTTTGAAAAGGCAGAGGCTTTGGAACGGCTTGATGAGCTGTTTTTGGAGGCGGAAGAAGCGAAGCGCTGAGCACCTCCGGTTGATGTATTTTCTGACAAGTGGGAAAATATATATAAATTCCAGCCAAAGGAGAGATTCGAATGAAGCCTGAAGATATCGTCCGAAGCGGCCCGAATCAGTACATATGCAAGGAAGGAATCGCAAAAGAGCTTCCGGGGCTGCTGGAGACATTCAGAAAACCCGTTATTGTGACCGGAATCAAATCCTATCAGGCGTTCTCCGATTACAGCGGCGGTTCTTCCTGGGATGTGATTCAGCATAAAGGATACTGTTCACCTGAGGCGGTGCGTAAGGTCTGTGAGCAGGCGGAAGACGCGGATGTGATCATCGGTATCGGAGGCGGCACGATTTTGGATTTGGCAAAAGCGGCGGCAGACCGGCTTGATATAGAGGCTGTGATGGTTCCTTCCATTGCGGGGACGTGTGCGGCAAGTACGCCGTTGAGTGTCATATATGATGAGAGCGGCAATTTTATCAGAGTGGATTATCATAAGCGTTCAAGCTATTTGACGCTTGTTGATCCGCTGTTTTTGCTTTCCTCTCCCATTGAATATATGAAAAGCGGGATCGGTGATACGCTGGCGAAATGGTATGAGGCTGAGGCGGTCATCAGAAATACGGAGGAGGCGGCGCCGCTGATGGCGCAGGCGGGGCTGAGACAGGCGGAATATATCCGTAATCTGTTATTGCGTTACAGTGAAACGGCCGTCGGAAGCATGGAGAAAGGCGAGCTGTCCGTGCCGTTCATCCATACGGCGGAAACGATCATTATGCTTGCGGGAACGGTCGGCGGGTATGGCGGCCGTTTGTGCAGGATGGCAGGGGCGCATGCGGTCCACAACGGACTCAGTTTTCTTCAAGAGACACATCAGGTGCTGCATGGCCAGAAGGTTGCTTACGGCATATTGGTGCAGCTCGCGCTTGAGAATCGGAGACCTGAGATTGAAGAGCTGCTTCCGTTTTACCGCCGGCTCGGTTTCCCCGTCAGCCTCTGTGATCTCGGCATCCTTGACAACCATGAGGAAGCCAAGCGCCGCATCGCTTCTCACGCCTGCCGGGCGGAAGAATCGTTATGCTTAATGGGGCAATATCGCGAGAAGGACGTGTCAACGGCGATTGAATCGCTCGAATCAGAACAAAAGACAGGATAGAGTTTGTTATCTATCTTGTCTTTATTTTTTGAATATTTCCGTTATAATGAGTGGGGTATAGAAAGGGAGGGGCCAAAGGACATGTATCAGGCGAAGAAGATGTTGTTATTAGGATCAGGCGAGCTGGGGAAAGAAGTCGTCATTGAAGCGCAGCGGCTCGGGGTTGTCACTGTAGCCGTTGACAGCTATGAGCATGCTCCCGCCATGCAGGCCGCGCACAAAAGCTATGTGATTGATATGCTTGATAAAGCGCAGGTCAGAGAAGTCATTGAGAAAGAAAAACCGGACTTGATCGTGCCGGAAGTGGAAGCCATTGCGACGGATGAGCTGCTGAAGCTTGAGGAAGAAGGTTTTCACGTCATTCCGAATGCGCGTGCGGCAAAGCTGACGATGGACCGTGAAGGCATCAGACGGCTTGCGGCAGAGACGCTTCATCTTCCGACTGCCGGCTATGAATTCGCGAATACATATGAAGAATTTAAAGAAGCGGCGGAAACAATCGGCTTTCCGTGCGTGGTAAAACCGCTGATGAGCTCTTCCGGAAAAGGGCAAAGCGTGTGCCGCTCGGCTTCCGGGCTGAAAAGCTGCTGGGACATGGCGATGGAAGGCGGCCGGGTGAAAAACGGCCGGGTCATCGTTGAGGAATTCATTCCGTTTGAATCAGAAATCACTCTTCTGACAGTGCGCGCGGCGAACGGTACGTCCTTTTGCGCGCCGATCGGACATGAACAAAAAGACGGTGACTATATTGAATCATGGCAGCCTCATCATATGACGGAACAGCAGATTGAAGAGGCGAAACACATTGCGAAAAGCATTACGGACGAGCTCGGCGGATACGGTTTGTTCGGGGTGGAGCTTTTCCTTACTGAAGATAAAGTATATTTCAGCGAGGTGTCTCCCCGTCCGCACGATACGGGACTCGTTACGCTTGTAACGCAAAATTTGTCGGAGTTTGCGCTGCATGTCCGCGCGGTATTGGGATTCCCGATTCCGGAAATCACTCAGCTGTCGCCGGGGGCAAGCCGTCCGCTGAAGGCGCCAAAAGAGCTTGCTGATTATGCGGTTGAAGGTTTGGAGAAGGCTTTGGCGGTAAAAAGCACTCAGGTCCGCGTATTCGGTAAACCCGTCACGAAAGTTGGACGCCGTATGGCGGTTGCGCTTTCTGCAGCTGAGACCGTTGAAGAGGCCAGAGAAAGAGCGGCCGAAGCACTCAGTCATTTATCAATTACATAAAATGATCTTAAAAGGCGTTTTTACCGTAATGGTAAGGCGCCTTTTTTGTTTGGACAGACTATATACTGGAAAACGGGGTTGTGAGATAATGTATGGGCCGCTTTGTATCAGTCAGACTTTTCAACTCTTGAAACTTTTTATGTCCGCAATCGTTATATGTAATGTTCTCATTTCACTGAGAAGGAAATAACAATACATCATACGGCTTTTCATTCATCAAGAACGGACAATCCGGATCGCGGCATGGAATATTTAAGCAGGGTAATCCGGAATAGAGGAAACCATGATTGCTTACCTTAATATGAACGGCGAAAAAACAAAAATCACCAGATTAGATTGTTCAAATAACACCAAATGCTGTATAATAAAAGAATTTGAATGATAGCATTGAAAGAATTCCATTTTATGTTTCCGTAAAATGGAGTCTTTATGCATACGCAGTCCGATTTGATATGGTTTTAATTGGAGGTTTGTGTAAACTGTGAATTATATACCTAGTATGATTACAATTGGAAATTTTATTTGCGGGCTCTTATCGATTCATTCCCTTTTGTATCATAATATACACTCTGCGGTGATCTTTATTTTCACCGGGATGTTTCTTGATTTCTTTGACGGTTTGGCCGCCCGTAAGCTGAACGCGGTATCGGAGATGGGAAGAGAGCTTGACTCCTTTGCTGATCTCGTGACGTTCGGCGTAGCGCCGTCCATGCTCGCTTACAGTGTTTCACTATATACGATTCCGTTCATCGGAATTTTAATCGCGCTTTCCTACAGCATCTGCGGGATGATCCGTCTTTCCAGATTTAATATTGAACAAAGCAAGCTGCCGACGTTTATCGGGATGCCGATTCCGTTTGCGGGTATGTGTCTTGTCATTTTGAGCTTTATCAATAACGCTTTTCTTCTGGGGGCGGGAACGATCGCGCTCGGTTATTTAATGGTCAGCAACATTAAATTTCCGCACTTTAAAAAACAGGCGCCTGAAAACCTGGAGAGCAGAAGATGGAATTAGTTCAGCAATTAATATCTGATTACGGATATATCGCAATTTTTCTTATGCTGACACTCGGTATTATCGGATTGCCTATTCCGGATGAAGTCATGATGACGCTTGTGGGCTACTTCGCTCATTTAAACGTGCTGAATTACGGGCTCTCCATTCTGATCAGCTTTATCGGAGCGCTCCTTGGGATGATTATCAGCTACTTCATCGGCAGAAAAGCCGGCCGGCCGTTTATTAATAAGTTCGGAAAATGGGTCGGCCTGAAGGAAAAGAGGATGGAGAAAGTAGACAGGTGGATGAAGAAGTACGGGCCGTACACCATTATTTTAGGTTATTTCATCCCCGGCATCAGACACGTGACCTGCTACTTTTCCGGAATCGGCAGAATGGAATTCAAAACCTACTTATGCTTCGCCGCCATCGGAGCGTTTTTATGGTGTTTTATTTTTATTACTATAGGAAAATTCATAGGAGTAATCAATGTTTAATACTGCCGCTAAAGTTCTTTACCGTTCATTGATTGAACTGACTAATAATCGATTGACGTCTTATCTCATTAAAAACTTCTGTGAATCGAAACTGAGCAAGCCGGTGATTCCGCTGTTTTCCAAACACTATCGCATCAACTGGAATGAAACGGAACGCACGGCTTCTGACTTTGATTCACTGGCGTCATTTTTTATTCGGGATATTAATTTGAATCTCCGCCCCGTGGCAAAAGAGAAGAACGCCATCGTCAGCCCGGTGGACGGCGTCGTTCAGACGGTGGGCATGATTAAACCCAATCAAACTTTCATGGTGAAAGGGAAGGATTATTCGTTCGCCGAACTGACGGGGTTTAAAAGCGCCGATCACAAATATAACGGCGGGTGTTTTGCCGTGCTTTACCTGAGCCCGAGACATTACCACCGCTTCCATTCTCCCGTCAGCTGCACGTATCAGAAGCTGGCCGAGCTGGGGAAACGCTCCTATCCCGTTAATACGATGGGGTTAAAGTACGGGAAAGATGTGCTCTCAAAAAATTACCGTTATGTGTACGAGCTGACCCGTGCTGATCAGCAGATGCTCATGATTCCGGTAGGTGCGATGAATATTAACTCGATCGTTCAGACAAACACCGGAACCAGGCTTGAGACGGGGGAAGAGCTGGGCTATTTTTCATTTGGATCGACCGTTATTTTAGTATTCGAGAAAGATATGTTTACCCCTTCGGATAACCTGACTGAAGGCCGTGAATTACAGGTCGGCCAGATCATCGGTTATGCGGAGTCACAGGAGGAGGCGTCCGCTTTATAAAAGCTGCTCCTCTTTTTTATATGGTGTAAGGAAGTGAACATTATGGAAGAAAAGGATTTGGCAAAGCTGATAGAACAGTACCGGCATACAGGCGATCAGCAAATTCTTGAAGCCGTGCGGGACGCATGCCGGCCTGTCATTGAGGCGCTCATCTCAGAACTGGCTGAAGACAGCGCCGATCTTCTGCGGACAAAAGGCCGTGAACGTTTTCCGTTTATTATCGGCAAGTATCAGACCGCGGCCGGCCTTTCGCTTGATACCTTTTTGCGCAATACGTATCGGTTTTATTTTCAGCAGGTTTTAAAAGGCGAAGCGTGACTGGAAGAAAGAGTACGGACGGAAATGTTCATCTTTCGCCCGTTTTCCTGTATGATATAGTAGAGTGTGCGATCATTAATATAATTGAACAGGGTGTATAAATCATGGAAAAACAATATAGAGTTTTACTTTATTATAAATATGTAAAGATTGATGAGCCTGAGGAGTTCACGGCTCAGCATTTGAAGTTTTGTAAGGAGCTCGGTCTGTTAGGCCGTATTTTGATTTCTGAGGAAGGCATTAACGGTACGGTGTCCGGAACGGTTGAACAGACGGAACAATACATGAATGCGCTGAAAGCTGATCCGCGCTTTGCCGACATGCCGATCAAAATTGACGAGGCTGACGGACATGCATTCCGCAAAATGTTTGTGCGCCATAAAAAAGAATTGGTGACGCTTCGTCTCGAAGATGATGTTGATCCGAATGTCACGACGGGCAAGCATTTGAAACCGAAAGACTTTTATGAGCAAATGCAGGACCCTGACACGATCGTGATCGACGCCAGAAACGACTATGAGTATGATCTCGGTCATTTCCGCGGAGCGGTCAGACCTGATATTGAGGCGTTCCGTGAGCTGCCGGACTGGATTGAAGAGCACAAAGACATGCTTGAAGGCAAAAAAATCCTCACGTACTGCACAGGCGGCGTACGCTGTGAAAAATTTTCCGGCTGGCTGCTGAAAAAGGGCTTTGAAGACGTGTCCCAGCTTGACGGCGGTATCGTCACTTACGGTAAAGATCCTGAAGTGCAAGGGCAACTGTGGGACGGACAGTGCTACGTGTTTGACGAAAGAATCAGCGTACCGGTCAACCGCGTAGAGCACGTTATCATCGGAAAAGATTATTTCACGGGCGAGCCGTGCGAGCGTTATGTGAACTGCGCAAATCCGGCATGTAATAAAAAAATGATCTGCACACCTGAGAATGAATACAAATACATGCGCAGCTGCAGTCACGAATGCCGTACGAACGAACGCAACATGTATGTGAAAGAGCACGAAATGACTCAGGAAGAAATCAATGAACGCCTTGCTTTGATTGAAAAAGAGGATCATGCGGCGATTGATTAATAGAAAAGACCACCAATGAGGTGGTCTTTTTTGTGTTTACATACTTTCTGTCCGGGCGGTCTGGTCTGCCGTGACGGGTCCTTTATATTTGAATGCTTTTTCCCACTTGGACACGACGATGCAGGCGACCGCATGGCCGGGCACGTTGACGCCGGTCCGCGCCATGTCCATGACGCGGTCGACACCGGCAATGATGGCGACACCTTCCGCGGGGAGACCGACGGCATTCGCTGTCGCCAGAAGCACGACGAGTGATCCTGACGGGACGGCGGCAATGCCTTTGCTTGTCATCACGAGGACAAGCATCATCAGAAGCTGCTGAGAAAGCGGCATCTCCACATGAAACGCCTGCGCCAGGAAAATACAGGACACCGATAAATAGAGGCTTGAGCCGTCACAGTTCAGCGATAAACCTGACGGAACCACAAAGGAGACGACCCGCTTCGGACAGCCGTATTTCTCCATCCGATCCATCAGCTGAGGCAGAATGGTTTCTGTGCTTGTCGTGGAGAAAGCGATCAAAAACAGATCCCAAATCATTTTCAGCACTTCAAAGTACTTGATTTTAAAGATAAGCCCCAC
Organism: Bacillus sp. IS1; assembly: GCF_032461585.1. Lineage (NCBI taxonomy): Bacteria > Bacillati > Bacillota > Bacilli > Caryophanales > Bacillaceae > Bacillus > Bacillus sp. IS1. Next base: position 73,852 of record NZ_JAWCWR010000007.1, read on the forward strand.
GATCGGAAACAGAACGAAGAGTATCAGGAACAGCCCGAGGAACACAGTGCCGATCAGCTTCAGCATCGGAAGCAAAAGCGCGATTCCGAATTGCCCGACGGAGGCGGCCATCAGGGCGAGAACGCCGATCGGAGCGGTGACCATCACCATCTGCGTGAGTTTGAACATAATATTTGCCGTGGATTCGAAGAAACTCATGACAGGTGCGGAGGCTTTGCCGATGCCGGCTGCGGCAACACCGAATAAAATCGCGAAAAAAATGACGGCGAGAAGATCGTTTTTCGCCATGACGTCAATGATGTTAACGGGGATAATATCAAGAAGCATTTGTTTCAGGTCGACTACTTTTTCCGTATAGCCGGAAAGCTCGTGAATATCTTTTTTAGCAAGATGAGAGAGGTTAAGGCCGACTCCCGGCTTCAGCACGTTCGCCAATAACAGACCGAGCGCCAGAACAAGCGTCGTAATCACTTCGAACCAAATAATCGTTTTGATGCCGAGACTGCCCATTTTTTTCATACTGCCGCTGCCGGCGGCTCCGATGACAATGGTTGAAAACACGATCGGCACGACAATCATTTTAATCAGGCGGATAAATCCGTCTCCGACGGGCCGCAGCGCCATCCCGAAATCCGGGAAGAAATGGCCGATCAATGCTCCGATGGCTAAAGCGATCAAAATCTGGAATGCGATAAATTTTTTCAAGCGAATCCCCCTTTTACTTGCGCATTTCATACGTAATTCGTGAAGCAGGCGGCAACCACCTTCCTATCCGCCATAAATTTGTCACATTATTGACTGTGCGAAAGAAAGGATTGCTTTACATTATGTAAGCGCAATCATTTAATATGACAGAAAGTCCTCATTGGAAAAAATGAAGGAGAATAAAATAAAGTTAGATTTTCGCTTGAAAATATAAAAAATTGTGATAATTATCCTCTTATAAGTGGTATATTTGATATGATACGGTCAACTGCATTCTCATATATCTGTGCATACAAGATTCGGACAGAGAAAACAGGCAGCTTATAAAAGACTGAAAATTTAAACAATTACAAGAAAGGTGTGCTTTTGTTGAATCAACTGATTGAAAGACGTAAGGTCACAGCAAGAAAAGAAAAACCGGATTCCGCTTCATTGGGATTTGGCAAGTACTTCACAGATTACATGTTTGTCATGGATTACGAAGAGGAGAGAGGGTGGCATGATCCGAGAATCACACCTTATGAACCGGTCCATCTGGATCCTTCCGCATCGGTTTTCCATTACGGGCAGGCCGTATTTGAAGGGCTGAAGGCTTACAGGTCAGAAGACGGCCGGGTGTTGATGTTCCGTCCTGACCAAAATATAAAACGGCTGAATAAATCGTTACGGCGGATGAGCATGCCGCCTCTTGACGAGAAGCTGGCGCTGGAAGCATTGATACAATTGGTGGAGCTGGAGCAGGAATGGATACCGATAGAAAAAGGAACCTCTTTATATATCCGTCCGTTTGTGATTGCGACTGAGCCTTCTTTAGGCGTCCGGCCTTCAAAGCGTTACAAGTTCATGGTTGTTCTGACGCCTGTCGGTTCGTACTACGGCGATCAGCTGAAACCGATCCGTATTTATGTGGAGGATGAGTATGTGCGTGCCGTCACCGGCGGAGTGGGCGACGTCAAAACGTCCGGAAATTATGCGGCCAGCTTACAGGCTCAGCGGAAAGCCGAAGAACTGGGGTATGATCAGGTGCTTTGGCTCGACGGGGTGGAAAAGAAATATGCCGAAGAGGTAGGGAGTATGAATATCTTTTTCATCATAAACGGAGAGGCCGTAACGCCGTCATTAAACGGAAGCATTCTCGGGGGCATCACACGCGCATCTGTGATAGAGCTGTTAAAAAGCTGGGGCATCCGTGTCAGGGAAGAACAGGTCGCCATTGATGACATCTATGAGGCTGCGATGAGAGGCGAGGTGTCAGAGGTATTCGGTACGGGAACCGCGGCCGTCATCTCGCCGGTCGGCGCGCTGCACATTCACGGAGAAACGATTGAGCTGAATAACGGTTTGATCGGTGAAGTGTCAGAAAGGCTCTATGAAACGATTGCCGGCATCCAAGTCGGGAAGGTGCGGGATTCGTTCAGATGGGTGGTTGAAGTATAAATGAAAAAAGAACCCTTGCGCTGCAGGGTTCTTTTTTAGGTTATTGGGATTTTACGGCTTGCACGCGGGCTCTGCTTTTCCGGTTTTTCAAGTAATAAGCGCTGTAGCAAACGGCCATAAATGCAATTCCGCAATAAAGGGCGATGGCCTGGTTCGGATCAAAAGCGATGCCGATACAGGAGGCGAGGCACAGCAGAAAGGCCGCTATCGGTACGGCCGGATATCCCGGCGTCCTGTATTTCAAGTCTGAAAGCTGGTGCCCTTCTGTAAGAAACCGTCTTCGGAACAAAAATTGCGATGCGGCGATGCTCATCCACACAGCCACTACCGCAAATCCTGAGACGGAGACGAGAACAAGATAGACTGTATCCGCTGCAACCACGCTTGACAACAACGACAGAATGCCGCCGATCATACTGAAGATCAGAGCGTTAAAAGGAATGCCTCTAGAAGTCAGTCTGGCAAAGGCGGGATGAAGCTCCCCTTCTTTAGACAGGGACCACAGCATACGTGATGACGCGTACAGCCCTGAATTGGCCGCAGACAGAAGCGCTGTTAAAATGACGAAATTCATCAGATCGGCCGCATAAGGCACGCCGACTCTGTCAAATACCGTGACGAACGGGCTTTCAATCACACCGGCTTCCTTGATGGAGATCATCCCTGACAGCACAAAAATCGTTCCGATAAAGAAAAGCGCCAGCCGCCAGATTGTGGTCTTAATGGCGCGCGGAACGGTTTTTTCCGGATCGGCGCTTTCCCCTGCGGCGATTCCGATCAATTCCGTCCCTGAAAAAGCGAAGTTTACTGAAAGCATTGTCATCAGTATCGGGAAAAAGCCATTTGGAAAAAGGCTGCCGCCATCCGTAAAGTTCGACAGCATAGGTGCGGCCTCACCGCTTTTCATCGGGATGATGCCGAACATCGCCGCTCCGCCCAATAAAATAAACAGTAAGATGGATAAGACTTTAATGCTTGAGAACCAAAACTCCGATTCAGCAAAAAATTTCACGGAGAAGGCGTTTAATAAAAAGATGAGAAGAGCGAATACCGCACTCCACATCCAAACTGAAGTATGCGGGAACCAGCGCTGCATGAAAAGCCCGGCCGCCGTGAATTCAGAGCCCAGCGCCACCGCCCACGTCAGCCAGTACAGCCATGCGACCGTAAAGCCCGCCGCCGGCCCGATATAGGTTTTCGCATAGGTGTGGAATGCGCCCGTCACGGGCATAGCTACTGACAGTTCACCAAGGCAAAGCATGACAAGATAGACGATGCCCGCGCCCAAAAGGTAAGCGAAAATGGTGCCCGCCGGACCCGCCTGATGAATGGTATACCCAGAGCTTAAAAACAGCCCCGTTCCGATCACACCTCCGAGTGATAGCATAAAGAGGTGTCTGCTTTTCATACTTCTCTGAAAATTCGTCTCGTTCTTGTTGTTCATTGTTTTCCAACTTTCTGCGAGGGCCGTTCTAATAAAAAATCTCATGCCGGCGAACGGCACGAGATTCCGGCGAACCGGCTTTTTGAATAGAATATACAAACTATTCCGATTAGTCAAGTTGTTTTTAAGGTCTTGGCCCAATCGGCAATGGCCTGAATGTCCGCAGGTTTCGTCCGGCAGCAGCCTCCGATCAGGCTCACGCCGTTTTCGTACCAGCTTTGCGCGCTTTTTCCGAAATGGTTTTCGCACGCTGCGCCTTTCCAGGTTTTTGTCACTGGGTCATATTGTTCGCCGGAGTTCGGATAGGCGATAATCGGTTTGGATGCTGACCGTTTGATTTCTTCTATCAGCGGCGGAATATGTTCAATCGGTGTGCAGTTGATGCCGATCGCTGCGATTTGGCTGCAGGAGTCGAGCAGGGCCGCGCATTCGGAAATAGGCGTGCCTTCGCTGATATGCCGTCCGTCTTTGGCGCTGAAGCTGATCCATGCATAAGTGCCGGGGAATTCCTCCAGCAGCCTTGTGATCGCTTTTGCTTCTGACAGGCACGGAATGGTCTCGCAGGCCAAAAGATCGGCGCCGGATTCTAAGAGGGCTTTCATCCGGGGGCGGTGAAAGCTGATCAGCTCATCCTCCGTCAGTCCGTAATGCCCGCGATATTCTGAGCCGTCAGCGAGGCTCGCGCCGTAAGGTCCGATAGAAGCGGCGACCAAAGGTTTGGGCCGGTGTAAACGGTTTTCTTCATGCGCCCAAAATTCATCGCGTGCTTGTGCGGCAAGTTCAACAGATGTCTGAATGAGACGTATCGCATCGGTTTCCGGGATGCCGCGCGCTGCAAATCCTTCGATTGTCGATTGATAACTGGCGGTGATCGCGCAATCAGCGCCGGCGGCAAAATATTCTGCATGCACCTGTTTGATCAGTTCTGGTCTCTCCAAAAGAATTTTGGCCGACCACAGATCGTCATGTAAATCACAGCCCATCCGCTCAAGCTCGGTTGCCATCGCGCCGTCTATGATCATCACCGGGTATTCATTTAATATTTGTGTAATGGGATTCATAGGCCTTCCTTTCTGACTTTACTGAAAATATATAAAAAGGGTAATGGACGCTTTTCTCTTTGTCAATGAACCGGCAGAAAAAAGGTGTTCAGGACGCTGCCCGAACACCTTTTGTTTAGGAAATGTGTTTGCCTTTCGCACTTTTCGCGATGTCTGAATACTCCCAGCATTCGATCCCGTCATCATCAGGGAGCACATCTCTGTAAAAGACGGGGTCCTTTCCGGCTTTCTTTTGCCGGACATAATCGCTCAAAGCGGCAAACGCTTTTTTTGACAGAAGGAAAATCGCGATTAAGTTCACGACCACCATTAAGCCCATGAACAAGTCAGCCATATCCCACACAAGCTGGACTTTGGAAATACAGCCGAACAGTACCATTCCGAGCACGCAGATGCGGTAAATGAACAGCCATTTTTTGTTCTGGCTTAAAAATCCGATATTGGTTTCTCCGTAATAATAGTTGCCCATCAGAGCGCTGAAGCCGAACAAAAGCATTAAAACGGCAAGGAAACCTGACGCCCACGCGCCGACATGGTCGCTCAAGGCGGCCTGAGAAAGCGCGATGCCGCTCAGTCCCGGCTGCTGATAAGCGTCTGAAAATAAAATGATAAGCGCCGTGCTTGTGCAAATGACGAGCGTATCCGTCAGGACGCCGAATGCCTGAATGAGCCCCTGTTTCACCGGGTGGCTCGTCGTAGCTGTCGCCGCCGCGTTCGGAGCGCTTCCCATACCCGCTTCATTTGAGAAAATCCCGCGTCTTACACCTTGCATCAAGGCCGCACCTAAAGCACCGCCCGCTGCCTGATCAATGCCGAACGCATTTTTTACGATTAGCGACAGAACGCCGGGCAATTGGGTGATGTTCGTCAGAATGACAAAGAAAGCGACACCGATATATAAAACGGCCAAAACGACTACGATGTATTCCGCCATTTTCGCAATTCGTTTGACGCCGCCGAAGATTACGCCGCCGAAAACCAAGATTAACATAATGCCCAATGTAAGCCGGCTGGTGCCGAATGCGTTTTGAAAGGCGACGCTGATCGTATTGGATTGAACGGAATTAAAAACAACTCCGAATGACAGTGTGATTAATACGGCGAACAGCGCGCCCATCCAGCGTTTCTTCAGGCCTTTTTCCATGTAATAGGCCGGGCCCCCGCGGAATCCGTTTTGATCTTTTACTTTATAAATTTGGGCCAGCGTGCTTTCAACAAAGCTTGAAGCCGAACCGATGACTGCGATAATCCACATCCAGAAAATAGCGCCCGGACCGCCGAGTGCGATCGCAATGGCGATTCCGGTAATATTCCCGGTTCCGACACGCGCCGCCATACTGATGCAAAATGCCTGAAACGGGGAAATGCTGTTTTTTGTCCGGGCGGCCGCGCCTTCCTTCAAAACCCGGATCATTTCCTTCAGCATGCGGACTTGCAGACCCTTTGATCTGAATGTAAAAAACAGTCCCAGAGAAAGAAGCAGTACGATTAACAGTTTTGACCATAAAAAATCATTTGCCGAGCCGATTACATTTTCAAGGAATTCCTGCATCCAATCACCTCTTGGTTCGTTTGATTAAAAAATACTGAGCTCCCACTCCTGTGCGATATGTTTCAGCAGCATGCCGCCGGTCAGGCTGTTGCCGTATTCATCAATGGCCGGACCGTAAATGCCGATGCCGCAGCCGTTATGAAAAGGCTGTTCTCTTCTGGCGCTTGGGGGAACCAATGCCATAATGCCGCCGGATACCCCGCTTTTGGCCGGGACGCCGACGAAAGCCGCATATTTGCCTGACGCATTGTACATCCCGCATGTCAGCATCAGGGCTTTGGCGAGTTTCGCGACATCTTTCGGAATGACCTGTTCCCGTCGGATCGGATGGTAGCCGTCATGCGCAAGTATCAATCCGATTAAAGCGATGTCCTCGGTTGTACCCTCCATGGCGCACTGCTTTAAATACACTTCAAGCGTTTCTTCCACATCCGCTTCGAGAAAGTTCGTTTCTTTTAAATAGTAGGCGAGCGCTCGGTTCCGATGCGCGGTCTGCCATTCAGAACGGAAGACCTCCTCGTGAACGTGAGGCCGTTTTCCTATTAATTTTTCAAAAACGGAAAAGAGATATTCTAATTTATCATGCGCCGTTTCACCCGGAAGCAGCGAGGCGACGGTAATGGCGCCGGCATTGATCATCGGGTTGAAGGGCTTCCCGGGTTTATGGATTTCAAGCCGGATGATAGAATTAAACGCATCACCCGTCGGTTCCACGTCCACACGATCCAGCACGTAAGAAATGCCTCTGTTCATGCAGGCGGCAATAAAGCTGATGACTTTTGAGATGCTCTGCAATGTGAACGGGACATTCCATTCACCGGCATGAATCATTGAGCCATCCGGCTCTAATATGCAAATGCCCAGCTGAGAGTCGTTGATTTCTCCGAGGGCGGGTATATAATTTGCGCTTTTTCCATTGACGGAAAACGGTCGGTAATGCTCGACCCAATCTTGTAAAAGTGAAGCCAGTTCCTCTTTTTCAAGGCGCTCTCTGACCATATCTTTCATAACATTCCTCCTCTATTGCAAGCCTGTCCGAAGCGGAAACCGGTCTTGGAAAACGTTTTCAAAAATAGCGTGTTCCATGTTAATGTATAATGACATCTACAGAATCATACAAAATACGACAAAATCATTCTTAAAATAAGCCGATAGATTTATAAATCAGCCGGAGTGTCCCGCCATTCGGGTCTAAAGAAATTTGCGGACTGTATCGGTCTTGTTCAAAATAGACAGAAGAAGGAAGTGATTATGATCAGGCTCGACTATTTACTGAAAAAAGACGGCTATCTTTTCGCCCTTATGCTGATCACCGTGCCGCTGGCGGGGGAACTGAAATTTTACCCCCTGAATGAGGTATACCGGATCAGCTTCGGCGCCCCGGCTTTTTTCTTTTTTCTGCTGCTGCTTCGACATGTGCCGGCAGTATTGTCAGGGCTGTTGACAGGTGCAGCCGTTGTGGCATTCCGGATCGGCCTGGCGTGCTGGGGAGGAGAGCATGCCGGCTTTACGGAGGCTTTTTTCAGCCAATATCCCAGTTTCTTTTTTTACTTTACATATGCCTGCTTGTTTTATGTGCTGAAGGTCAGGCTTTTTTGGGATCGGCCGCTGATGATCGGGTTTCTCGGTTTTCTCATTGAAATTGCGTCCGATGCCGTTGAAATGACGGTTCAGTTTTCCGGCGGCCGGCAGATTATGATGCCGGACAAGCTGGCGGATATTGCGGTTATCGCTGTTTCTCACACATTTATTGTGCTGAGTTTTTTCAACGTGATGAAGCTGCACGAATCTCAGGTCAGGGAAAAACAAACGAGAAAGCAGCATGAGCACATGCTGATGATTGTGTCTAACTTATATGAAGAAACGATTCATTTGAAAAAAACGCTGAAAACGACGGAGCATGTGACGAAAGAATCCTATCAGCTATATCGGGAAATGAGCGGGAACGACCGGGAGCTCGGGAGCCGAATGCTGCGCCTTGCGGGAGAAATTCATGAAGTGAAAAAAGACAATCAGCGAATATTCGCCGGCCTGTCGAAGCTGATTTCCAATGAGAGATTCCGGGATTACATGAATGCCGCCGCTCTGGTCGGCATCGTCATCCGAATCAATGAAAAATACGCCGAATCTTTAGGCAAGGACATTCAATTCCGGAGCGTGATTGAAGGAGAGCATCCCGAATATCACGTCTTTACCGTCCTGTCGATCTTAAATAATCTGACCGCCAATGCCGTCGAAGCCATGGGTGACAGGGGTGAGATCCGCCTCGCGCTGCGCAGGGCGGAGGGGGAGATGGCCGAATTTGAGGCGGAAGATGACGGTCCCGGCATTCCGGAAAAAATCGGAGAGGTCGTTTATGATCCCGGATTTACGTCCAAATACGATGAATTCGGCACACCTTCAACGGGCATCGGGCTTACTTACGTGAAGGAAATCGTAACTGAACTTGACGGAGACATTTCCTTTCATAACAAGCCAAAAGGCGTCATATTTACGATTAAACTGCCGGTGAAGCATTTGATTGCAGAAAGGATGAACTCATAATATGCGTTTTTTTATAGCTGATGATGACCGGGCGATCCGTTCCATTTTAAAACAGATGATCGAGGACGAGGACTTAGGCGAAGTCGTCGGTGAGGCAGAGGACGGAAGCCAGATTGAAGGGCATTATCTCCATTTTAAACAAGTCGATATTTTATTAATTGATCTGCTGATGCCGGGTCGGGACGGGATTGAGACGATCCGGCATCTTCAGGGATCGTACAACGGAAAAGCGGTGATGATATCGCAGGTGGAGGCAAAGGAAATGGTGGGAGAAGCTTATTCTCTCGGCATCGAATACTTTATCCACAAACCGATCAACAAAATCGAGATCGTCACCGTTTTGCGAAAAGTAAAAGAGCGGATTGAACTGGAAACCTCGATCGGCGATATCCAACACTCGTTAAGCCGTCTTATTCAGCGGAATGAGCCGAAAAAAAGCGGGCCGGGGGGGATGCACGAGAAATCAATCAAAGAAACAGGAAAATTTCTTTTATCGGAATTAGGCATCGTGGGAGAAAGCGGGGCGCATGACCTCATGGCTGTCCTTCACTATTTATTTGAGGATGAACAGGCGGAAAGAAACATCCCGTCTTTAAAGCAGATGTTTACAAACGTCGCCATCCGGAAGCTGGGGCCTGCGGCGGCACAAGCCGAGGTTAACAGAGAAATCAAGGCCTCGGAACAGCGGATCAGAAGGGCCGTCATTCATTCGTTAAACCACTTCGCTTCATTGGGCACAACTGATTTTTCAAACCCCAAATTTGAATATTACGCCTCGAAATTCTTTGATTTCCCCGCTGTCAGCAAGAGAATGAAAGAAATGCAGGCTAAGGAAACCGTGCCGCTTTCTCCGGTTAAAGTGAATATGAAAAAATTCATTCACGTCTTCTTTTTGGAGGCGAAAGATTTACGCGAAGGATCAAAATTTGTCAGCGGAGGCAGCCGGTAAGCTGATAAATAGGGTGTACATATATAGGGTTTTTGTGTAAAATAATGTTAACTAAGAAAGAACGGAGGGGTCCTGATGGCAAGTCAAAATCCGGTTTTCGCACTAATAAAATAGTGTCAATGTCTCTGCCTTGAGCGCGGAGGAAACCGGGATTGTCTGCCTGAATAAAGGAACCTGAAGTAATAGTGAGGGGGCGGCGATTATGCCGCCCTCTTTTTGGCGTCTTCACATATCTCTTTCTCCCCCGCCTCAGGCGAAGCTCTGTGTCAGTAAATAAGGGAAATGGGGAAACGAAGTGACAAAACAAAGGGAAATAGAAACCGTTCTGAACATCGCAAAGGAAAATGGCTTACGGTTAAAATATGAAGGGGCGGACATAAATGAAACGGGTATGGACTTCCAAGTCGTATTTGCTGAAGATGACAGCGGCATGACATGGGTGCTCCGAAAGCCGCGCCGTCCCGATGTTATCGAAAGAGCGGCTGCAGAAAGCGGCGTTCTCGCGTTTCTCCGCAGCCATGCCGCGGTAGCAGTGCCCGATTGGCGGATTCATACACCGGAACTGATCGCTTATCCGAAACTGGACGGAATACCCGCTGCCGCAATTGATCTGGATAAGAAACAGTATGTCTGGAATATGGAACAAGAGCCGCCTTCAGACGGTTTTGTCGGCTCGCTTGCCGCGGCATTAGCTGAGCTGCACGGGGCAGACCCGGATGCGGCCTCCAGATCCGGAATTGAAATTATAAAACCGGATGACGTCAGGCAAAGGGCGGCGGAATCAATGGATCACATAAAAAAAGAAATCGGGGTCTCAGAGCCGCTTTGGAAAAGATGGCAAACGTGGATAAATGACAGTTCGTACTGGCCTGATTTTTCCGCGCTGATCCATGGCGACTTGCATCCTCCGCATATTTTGATCGGCGAAAATCAGCGTGTGACGGGTCTCCTCGATTGGACGGAGGCAAAGGTTGCCGATCCGGCCAAGGATTTTGTCCTTTATCAAGTGATATTAGGAGAAAAAGAAACAAAACGGCTGATGAAGAGCTACGAAGCTGAAGGCGGGCGCGTCTGGCCGAAAATGCAGGAGCATGTGACAGAATGGCAGGCCGCTTATCCCGTGGAAACGGCGAAGTTCGCGCTTCAAACGGGGCAAGAGGAGCATATGCAAATGGCGCGGGACATGCTCGGCCTGTCCGATCCGAAAAGTTATTGACTTCCGCCGGATGACAGCGTATGATACATTTTAAATTAAAAGAACGGATGAACAATGCTGAGGAAGAGTAAGTACGCATCAGCGCGCGGGGTTCAGAGAGTCGGTGGCCGCTGTGAACCGATCCCCGTCCGGTGCCGAATGGGCTTCTGAATTGCTGCGCTGAAATGACAGTAGGCGGTGCCGGGATTCTTTCCCCGTTATCAAGAAAGGAGTATTGAAACCGTGTGTTTCTGTACTTTTTGAGAGAATGGCTTTTCAGCCGTTAATAAAGGTGGCACCGCGAAAACCTCGTCCTTTGATGGATGGGGTTTTTTTGTGTTGTTAAGGAGGTGATGGCCATGGAAAGTGACTGGAGACGGACAGACAATCAAAAAAGGAGGGATGTTCATGGTGATCGCAACCGACGATCTTGAGCTCACGTGTCCGCATTGTGAAGGAACCGGCCAGGAGCAGGAAGGGACGCCCTGTCCGAAGTGCGGCGCGAAGGGCGTCATATTGACCGCTCAAGGAAACACGCTGCTGCATTTTATCAGAAAGCATATTGATCAGTGAAATCAAACGAAAAAGGCCGTTATCCGGCCTTTTTTACGTTATTCGGACCGGGGTTCTAAAAAACGGGACCCGCCCAAGTCTTTTCTCATCAGATAAATATGGAAAAAATATTCTCCGACGGCGATGATGACGGCGGAAATAAGAGCGGCAAACGCCAGTCTTCCCCCGGAAATGCCCATGGACAGCGGCATTCCCATCAGCCAGACGACAAGAAACGCGATTCCGAAATCAGCGGACGCCGCCGTGATATTATTCCATCTCGGAAGCACGTACAGGTCGCCCGTAAAGTAGGAAACGGCTCCCAGCACAATGGTCATCAGCAGCACGTCGCCGAATGTAAAGCGAAAACCTAAGCCGAGTATCAGATACAGAATAATGATGGTCATAATGCCTTTAATGGCAAGCGCTTTAATGTGTTCCATGCGAATTCCTCCTTATGGAAATCATGTTAGTATGTTTCCTCATAACGTGAAATATAAACCCTTTTTTCGTGAACATTTGTTTTCTGGCTTTTGGCTGTCATCACTGGGCCGCTGCTGAATATGATGAAAGGAGAAAATACGGGAGGTGTCATGATGGCAGTCGTAAAAGCGTCGAGCGCCGATGTCGATCTAATGGCAAGGCTGCTCAGGGCGGAAGCGGAAGGCGAAGGGAAGCAGGGAATGCTTTTGGTCGGCAATGTGGGAATCAATAGGGTGCGGGCGAATTGTTCTGATTTTAAAGGCCTGCGCACCATCAGGCAGATGGTGTTTCAGCCGCACGCGTTTGAAGCGGTGACTCACGGATACTTTTACCAGAGACCGCGTGAATCCGAGCGGAGGCTTGCCCGCAGAAACATTAATGGAGAACGGTTTTGGCCGGCTAAATTCAGCCTGTGGTATTTTAAGCCGCCGGGCAACTGCCCGCAGACTTGGTATGGCCAGCCGTTTGTCGCCAGATTCAGATCCCACTGCTTCTATCAGCCGACAGGTGAGACGTGCGAAAACGTGTACAATACATTTTAATCCCGGGCGCACCGTTCTTAGAATGAACGGTGTTTTTTTAATTTTTTGTGAAGAAAAATAGGAAAAAAGTGCGCTTGACGGATGACAAGCCAAAAAGAAACAGAGGGGGTTTTCTCCCGGCGGGGAAAGGTTTGTCGAAACAATGTGAAAAATGTCTCCCGCCGTCCATTTTTCAGCCTTACAAACCCTTCACACTTCTTCATAGCGGTTTAACACTTCTTTTTTATAATAAGGGCGATCAATGAGACGAAAGGGGAACTGACATGACACATGACGGCCGCTTAGATGAATGGATCAAGGAATTGGAGAACAAAAGCTTTCAGAACAATACGTTTGACCGCCGCGCATTTATACAGGGCGCCGGGAAAATCGCCGGTCTTTCCCTCGGGTTAGCGATCGCGCAATCCATCGGCGCGTTTGAAGTGAATGCCGCTCCGAAATTTTCAAACTATCCGTTCACCCTCGGCGTAGCCTCCGGCGACCCGCTGTCTGACAGCGTCATTCTCTGGACGCGTCTTGCCCCGGACCCGCTGAATGGGGGCGGCATGCCGAAGCAGGCCGTGCCGGTAAAATGGGAAATCGCTACTGATGAACATTTCCGTCACATCGTCAAACGCGGAACGGAAATGGCCAAGCCGAATCTCGGACACTCCGTCCATGTCGAGGCGGACGGGCTCAAGCCCAATAAAGTGTACTATTACCGGTTTAAAAGCGGGCATGAGCTCAGTCCCGTCGGCCGGACGAAAACGCTGCCCGCTCCCGGCGCTGACGTATCCGCCATGACGTTTGCGTTTGCCTCATGCCAGCAGTATGAACACGGCTATTATACGGCGTATAAACATATGGCGAAGGAAAAGCTTGATCTCGTGTTCCATCTCGGAGATTACATTTATGAATACGGACCGAACGAATATGTGTCAAAAACGGGAAATGTCAGGACGCACAGCAGCGCTGAAGTGTATACACTGTCAGATTACCGCAACCGTCATGCCCAATACCGCTCTGATGCCAATCTGAAAGCCGCCCACGCCGCATTTCCGTGGGTCGTGACGTGGGACGATCATGAGGTGGAAAACAATTATGCCAATGTTATCCCTGAAAAAGGCCAATCCGTTGAAGCGTTTGTGCTCAGGAGGGCCGCAGCTTATCAGGCTTATTATGAACACATGCCGCTCAGGCGCATGTCATTGCCGAACGGTCCTGATATGCGGCTGTACAGGCAATTTTCTTACGGCAATTTGGCATCGTTCAATGTGCTTGATACAAGACAGTACAGAGATGATCAGGCCAACGGCGACGGGAATAAGCCGCCTTCTGATGAGTGGAGAGACCCGAAGCGCACATTGATGGGGACAGAACAGGAGCAATGGCTCTTCGGAAATTTAGCCGCCTCAAAAGCGAAGTGGAATGTGCTGGCGCAGCAAATCTTTTTCGCGCAATGGAATTTCGGAACAACCGCCAATCCGATATACAGCATGGATTCATGGGACGGCTACCCGGCTCAGCGGGAGCGGGTCATCAATTTTATAAAAAGCAAAAACCTGAACAATGTCATCGTGCTGACGGGTGATGTTCACGCAAGCTGGGCGTCAAACCTGCATACCGATTTTAACCAAACGAATTCAAAGATTTTCGGAGCCGAATTCGTCGGGACTTCCATTACATCTGGAGGAAACGGGGCGGATAAACGGGCCGATACGGATCAGATCTTAAAACAAAACCCGCATATTAAGTTTTTCAACGATTACCGCGGCTATGTCCGCTGTACGGTGACCCCTGCCCAATGGAGAGCGGATTACAGAGTGGTGCCGTACGTGACGGAGCCGGGGGCTGAGGTATCCACGCGGGCTTCATTCATTTATCAGAAAGACCAGACGGGGATTCGGAAGGTCTCTCAAGCTGCGGTTGCAGGCGGTTTAAAGCAGTCGAACGAGGTGGAAGAGGATCGTTTCTTCGCCCATAACAATGCGCATGAAAAGCAAATGAGAAAGAAACGGGCCAAAATCTCACAATAAGGAGGCACACTCATGTTTTCAAATATCGGCATTCCCGGGTTGATCCTGATTTTCGTCATCGCTCTCATCATTTTCGGACCTTCAAAGCTTCCGGAAATCGGCCGTGCAGCCGGCCGCACGCTGCTTGAATTTAAAAGCGCCGCAAAAACACTGGTCTCAAATGAAGAGCCGGACAAGCAGACGGCTGAGAAAGACAAAACGGCAGGCTGAATCCTGACATGGGGGCAGACGAATCCGCTTCTGCCTCTTTCTCTATAAGGAGGATGTACGATTGGATAAAAAAGAAACCCACTTGATCGGGCATTTAGAGGAAGTCCGGCAGCGTCTCATTAAAACCGTTATCGCCTTTCTCGTGTGTTTTATCGGCGCCTGCTGGTTTGTGCAGGATATTTATGACTGGCTGATCAAGGATTTGGATGGCAGGCTGGCCGTTTTAGGGCCGAGCGAGATTTTATGGGTGTATATGATGATTGCGGGAATATGCGCCCTTACGGCAACGATTCCGGTTGCGGCCTTTCAGCTCTGGCGTTTTACGGCGCCGGCTTTGACCCCGTTTGAACGCCGCGCCGCTTTGCTTTACATTCCGGGGCTTTCGGTTTTGTTTATCATCGGAATTTCCTTCGGGTATTTTGTGCTGTTTCCGATTGTGCTCGGATTTTTAACACAATTATCCGCCGGCCATTTTGACATGGTATTTACGGCGGACAAGTATTTTACCTTTATGCTGAATCTTACATTGCCGTTCGGATTTTTATTTGAAATGCCTCTGGCCGTCATGTTTCTGACACGGCTCGGAATCGTGAATCCAACCCGGCTGGCAAAGGCGCGGAAGCTTTCGTATTTTGTGCTGATCGTCGTCTCTGTGCTGATTACGCCTCCGGATTTTATGTCTGACTTTCTCGTCATGATTCCGCTGCTCGTCCTCTATGAAATCAGTGTGACGCTGTCCCGCATCGTTTACCGGAAGAAATGGGCCGAGGCGCCGTCTGCAGCTTAGTGAAGTTCGCCTCCGCCGGTCTCAATATCGTCCTCATGCGCCGCGGCGGTCACCGCGGCGATTTTGAGCGCTTTTGTCACGAGATCCAGGCTGAGGCTCGGCGCAGACTTCTGCAAGGTTTGCTCCGGAATGTACGGGATGTGTATAAACCCGCCGCGGATGTGGGGATGATGGCAGGCGATTTCATCCATCAGGCCGTAAAAGAGGTGATTGCATACAAACGTCCCCGCCGTGTAGGATACAGCCGCGGGAATGCCTTCCTTTTTGATTTCCTCAACGATCCGTTTGATCGGAAGGCCGGTCCAATAGGCCGCGGGACCGTCTTGAGAAATGTTTTCCCCGACAGGCTGGTTTCCTTCGTTATCCGGTATGCGCGCCTCATTGAGATTGATCGCGACCCGTTCCGGCGTGATCTGCATTCTGCCGCCTGCCTGTCCGACACAGATGATAATGTCAGGCTGATGCTTTTTGATCGCCTTGCGCAGCACGGCAAGAGACTTATAAAAAACGGTCGGCACTTGTTCAGATACGATAGAGGCAGGGCCCTCAGCGGCACCGTTCAGCCGTTTGACCGCTTCCCATGAGGGATTGACCGTTTCCCCGCCGAAGGGGTCAAAGCCTGTCTGCAATACTTTTTTCTCCATATAAAACCCTCCTTTTCTTTTTACCATACTCTATAATGGACATATATTCCTGCCGAAGGGGGAAACATGTCTTGAATTCGCCTCTGATGCAATACCGATCTTTATTTCCGGCGCTCCGCACACATACGATGCTCGCCAGCTGCTCTCAAAGCGCTCTTGCCCTGCCGGTTTCAAAAGCGATCAATGACTATCAGGAAAGCCTGCTTCAGCATGGCGGAAACTGGGAAGAAGCCATTGGACGAACGGAGCAGGCAAGGTGTGAATTTGCGAAATTGATCGGCGCCCATCCTGAAGAAATCGCCGTTTTACCTTCAGTAACGGCTGCTGTCTCGGCCGTCGTTTCTGCTTTACCGGATTGCCGAAAGAAACAGGCGGTGTATACGGAATTGGATTTTCCGGCGATCGCCCACATTTTGAAGGCACAGACTGAGATGGAGCTTTCAGTTGTGCCGTCTGAAGATGGAATGATCCCGTTAGAGCGGTATGAGACATACATATCGGAGCAGACGCTTTTCACCTGTGTGCCCCATGTGTCATATACGTCCGGTTTTGTCCAGGATATGAAGCGCATTGCCGAGATATCCGCAAAGAAGGGATCGCTTCTTTTTGTCGATGCTTATCAATCGGCGGGGCACATCCCGATTGATGTAAAAGAATGGGGAGTTGATATGCTGGCCGCGGGTGCGAGAAAGTATATGCTCGGCATACCGGGAACGGCGTTTCTTTATGTCAGAAAGGAACTTGCCGAACGGCTGAAGCCGAAAGTCACCGGGTGGTTCGGGCAGCAGCGGGCGTCGATGCTGGATTTAACCCGTTTTTCTTATGCGGACGGAGCCAAACGCTTTGAGACCGGAACCCCGGCATTTATCAGCATATATGCGGCACAGGCGGCTTTATCTCTAGTAAACGATGCCGGCACAGACCGCATTCATCAAGAAGTAAAAAAACTCAGCGCATTTGCGTATGAATACGCTTCTGAAAAAGGACTGAATCTCACAGGGCCGCCGTCTGCCGATGACAGACCCGGCATGATTTCCATACGGGATGAAAAAGCGGCGGAAACGGCTGCGCTGTTGAGGCGGAAAAACATCGTATGCGCACCCAGCAGACAAATCATCCGGCTGGCGCCTCATTTCTATAACACGGCCGATGATCTGATCTATGCGATTGATGAACTGGCTGAAGCGCGCGGTATATAAAAAACAGCAGACTCACGGGGAGCCTGCTGTTTTCTTATGAGTGATTCACTTTGACCCGTTTCATAAAGAAAGCGCTGATCAAACCGATAACGGCGACAATCATCGCGAAGATAAAGGCGTGCTGAACGCCCGCAATCAGCGCGTGAGAGTATGCGGAAGGATCATTCGGGTTTTTCACGGTGCTCATATAATTCTTCTGCCCGGCTGCCATGATGCTGACCGCCACCGCAGTGCCGATTGCGCCGGCCATCTGCTGGAGCGTATTCATAATGGCCGTTCCGTCCGGATAAAATTCCGGCGGCAGCTGGTTTAAGCCATTCGTTTGCGCCGGCATCATGATCATGGAAATGCCGATCATCAGGCATGTGTGGAGCACGACGATGAGAATGGCCGTTGAAGCGCCGGTAATGTTTGAGAAAAACCAAAGTACGGCGGCCGTGATGACAAACCCGGGAATGACAAGCCACTTCGGTCCGTATTTATCAAACAGGCGCCCCGTCACCGGAGACATAAAGCCGTTTAAAATACCGCCCGGCAGCAGGATGAGCCCGGACGTAAACGCCGTCAGCATCAGTCCGCTTTGTAAATACATTGGCAATAGAAGCATTGTCGATAAAATAACCATCATACAGATAAATACAATCACGACACCGAGAATAAACATCGGATAGCGGAAAGCGCGCAGATTCATCATCGGCTGTTTCATTGTCAGCTGCCTGATGGAAAATAAGATGAGCGCGATCGCACCGACAGTGAGCGAACCGATAACCGTCGGGCTTGACCAGCCGTCTGATCCTTCGCCGGCATTGCTGAATCCGAATACGATGCCGCCAAACCCGATCGTAGACAGAATAATGGAAAGCACGTCAATTTTCGGTTTTGTAATGTCAGACACGTTCTGCATGTAGGCGATGCCGAATAAAAGAGCCAACACAAGAAACGGCAGGGAAATCCAGAAAATCCAATGCCAGTTCAAATGCTCTAACACAAGCCCTGAAAACGTCGGACCGATCGCAGGAGCGAACATGATGACAAGCCCGATCGTCCCCATCGCCGCTCCGCGCTTATGCGGCGGGAAGATGACGAGGATTGTATTAAACATCAGCGGCAGCAGCAGCCCGGTTCCTAAAGCCTGCACGATTCTTGCCGCCAAAAGAAACGGAAAGCTCGGCGCAAGCGCTGCAATCAGCGTGCCGATAATGGAAAAAGCGAGTGAAACGATAAACAGCTGTCTCGTCGTAAACCATTGCAAAAGCAGACCCGATACCGGGACAAGAATACCGAGAACGAGCAGATAGCCCGTCGTCAGCCACTGGACGGTCGCAGGAGTGATATGTAACTCCTTCATCAGGTCAGTCAGGGCGATATTCAGCGCCGTTTCACTGAACATGCCGATAAACCCTGCCGTCAGTAAAGAAATCATAATCGGCATGACTTTATATTGTTTGGAAGGCTGAGCGTTTTCCAAAATCATTCTCCTCTCTTTCTATACGTACATGTCTCTCGTATTTTATGTCTTCAGCAGGTTCGGGATTTGTTTAGAAATATGGAGGATCGGCATTTTGTCTTTTTTGGCTAAGGACACAATGATGCCGCCTTCTATCATGGCATTTAAAACAGTGCTGATTTCCGCCGCTTTCTCATCAGAAAAACCGGCTGATCTCAATTTGCCCGCGAACAGATTCTCCCATTCCTGATAAGCGCATTGACAGGCCTGCCGGAGCTTTTCGCTCTTTAAAGCCGTCTCGGCAGCCAGTAAACCGACAGGAAACCCTTCAAAGTTCTCCGGACATGTGAATTGGCTTGATAAGTCCTGTAAAAACGCTTGAATGCTTTCCGCAGGATCAGGATGGGCATCAAGGCTTTCTTTTATTTTCATACGGATATAATGGCTCATTTCATTGACAGCCTCAATGGCGAGCTGCTCTTTGCCGTCCGGAAAATGATAGTAAAGAGAACCTTTCGGCGCACCGCTTTCTTTAATAATCTGATTCAGCCCCGTGCCGTAATACCCCTGAAGCTGAAACAGCCTGGTTGCCGCGGCGAGGATTTTTTCACGAGAATCTCCATAGCTCATAATGTTCCCACCTTACTGATTTTTGACAAATTTAAAATATAGTGACTGGTCTATTATCTTGATTTCGCATGACGGTGTCAAGGTTTTTTAACGGTTATTTTCTTCGGGAGGTTGCCTGACAAGCGCGTTGACCGGTGAGAGGAAAATCTTCATAAATAAAGAAAAGGAGAGAAAAGAATGAAAAAACAATTCATGCCCTTCATTACATTTATCACGGCTCTGCTCTTCATCGCGGCCGGCTGCTCCCAATCTCCTCAAGCGAAAGAAACACCGCCCGGGATGGCAGCCGCAGCCCCAGCGAAAAAAGACGGACTTCCGAATATTAAAATTCTTGCCGCCGGCGGCACAATTGCAGGCGCTGCTCCTTCAAAGACGTCCGCTACGGAGTACACGGCGGGGGCAATCGGAGTTGATGCCCTGATTCAGGCCGTTCCGGAGATAAAAGAGGTCGCGCATGTGAGCGGAGAACAGGTTGTGAATATCGGCAGCCAGAATATGAATAACGAGACACTGCTGAAACTTGCAAAACGGGTAAACAAGCTGCTCAAGTCTGATGATACAGACGGCATTGTCATTACACATGGAACAGACACACTTGAGGAAACCGCCTACTTTCTCAATCTGACGGTCAAAAGTGACAAGTCCGTTGTTGTCGCCGGGTCAATGAGGCCGTCCACGGCGCTCGGAGCGGACGGGCCGTCCAACTTATATAACGCAGTAAAAACAGCGGCTGCGCCTGATGCGAAAGGCAAGGGGACGCTTGTCGTATTAAATGACAGAATCGCTTCGGCGCGCTATGTGACAAAAACCAATACAACCGCGGCCGACACATTCAAATCGGAAGAAATGGGTTATATCGGAACAATTGCTGATGACGTCTATTTTAATAACATCATGACCCGAAAGCATACGAAGGATACAGATTTCAAGATAGATAAACTTGATAAACTGCCGCAGGTTGATATTATATACGGCTATCAAAATGACGGAAGCTATCTCTTTGAAGCCGCCGTAAAATCAGGAGCGCAAGGCATTATTTTTGCAGGCCCGGGAAACGGCTCAATGTCTGATGAGGCCCAAAAAGGCGCCGTAAAGTCGGTCAAAAGCGGGCTGGCGGTCGTCCGCTCCACAAGGACGGGAAACGGAACGGTAACACCTAATCGAGAGTATGAAAAAGACCATTTGACAGCTTCAAACTCTCTCAACCCTCAAAAAGCGCGGATTCTTCTGATGCTTTCGCTGACAAAAACGCATGACCCTAAGCGGATTCAAACCTATTTCAATGAGTACTAGGAGGAGAGAACCGGGTGTTCTCTCCTTTTTTGGTATGCCGTATTAAAGCATAAGCGTGCTTTCGGGAAAGGGGCGTCTTTCTCATTTTTCCGCTCTTTTTTAAATTGTTGAAAACAGTAAAAAATACACTATTTTTTCCTTTTCTCCTCTAATAGAATGAAAACTGCAAAAATATTACATAGCAGGAGGAAAGTTCATGAAACATATAAAAAGCAAAATCCTAGTCATCCTTACAGTTTGTATGCTGTCCGTCATTTCCGTATTTGCCTTCCAGCCGACCGTATCGAAAGCCTCCTCAGGGCATAACCCTGTTGTCATGGTCCACGGAATCGGCGGGGCGTCCTTTAACTTCGCGGGAATCAAAACATACTTGGCATCCCAAGGCTGGTCAAGAAAAGAGATGTACGCCATTGATTTCTTAGACAAAACCGGAAACAACAGACACAATGCGCCGAGACTGTCCAATTACGTGAAAAAAGTGCTCAGCGAAACAGGTGCGAGTAAAGTCGATATCGTCGCGCACAGCATGGGGGGCGCCAACACGCTCTATTACATAAAAAATCTTGACGGCGGAGACAAAATCGCAAACGTCGTAACACTGGGCGGAGCGAACGGCCTTGTGACCAACCGGGCGCTTCCGGGGACTGATCCGAACCAAAAGATTTTATATACATCGATTTACAGCTCAGCGGACTTAATCGTCATGAACCCGCTGTCACGGCTGATCGGCGGGAAAAACGTGCAGATTCACGGTGTCGGACACATCGGACTTTTGATGAACAGCCAAGTAAACGGGCTGATTAAAGAAGGTCTGAACGGCGGCGGACAAAATACAAATTAACAGTTTCAAAGCCCCGGAGAATGAGAATATCCCGGGGTCTTTTTTTTCTTCCATATTCTTTTTTCGCCGTAAACCAAGCCCTCTGAAGTTATTTTTGTTAAAATAATAAAGTTATATCAGAATTCGGAGGGTTTATTGTGGGAAAAGTGAAAAGAAATGCCCCTTGCCCATGCGGCAGCGGGAAGAAATATAAAAAATGCTGCGGAAGCAAAGAAGCTGCCATTCCGGCAGACATCGCGGCAAAAGAAGCGAAACAGATTCAGGAAAGCCTAATGGAGTACGCCTTTACAGCACATAGAGACGGCATATCATCATTTATTAACCAGCACGCGTTCATTACGGAGCTGGACAGACAGACAAAAGACATCGGAGTCTTCAACCTCGGTATCTGGGGAATTTTCTTCCGTCCGCTGGCAGGCGGCAAGACGATTTTTGAAGAATATCTTCAGAAAAAAGCCGGCGGCATCAACCGCCCGAAAACACGGGAAATCGTTGAATCATGGACAAGCATGACACCTGCCGTTATGGTGCTTGAAGATGTGAAAGAAGGAATGATTCACTTTGAAGATGTGATGACGAAGAAACAATTCAAAGTGGAAATGGACGTCAGCCAGCAGGATCTTCCGCCGGCGGGAAGCCTGATTCTCGGCTATCCGATCCACGAAGCGGAAAAAGCGGAGTTCTTCATGCAATTTACGATCTTCCCTGTGAAGCGGACCGAAGCTCTAATCAGCAAAGTGAAAAAGGCGGCGGCCCCGGCCCTTGCGGAAGGAAAATCGCCTGAGCGCTTTATGCAGGAAAACTTCGACACTGTGCTGGCCGCTCTTTTAACAACGGCGGAAGAGCCTGAGCAGGCTGCTGAAGAAAAACAGACAGAGTGGGCCAACGACATGGAGAAGGAAACGGCAGACGCCATTGAAAAAGGCCTGAGCGGGGATGAATACCCGGCTGAGCTGGTTCCGGCCGTGATTGATCTGTGGAAAACGTTCTGTGTCAAAAAAACACCGACGATCAGAAAGCCTGAAGCTTTCGCAGCGGCGGTCGAATATTACGTGAACAGCATTTCTCTGAACGGCGCGTCCGTTTCTCAAGCCAAGCTGGCGAAGAAGTACGGCGTCAGCGCCTCAACGATTTCCAGCCGCTATAAGGAAATCGAGGGTGCTCTCACGGATGAAGCCGAACGCTTCGCCGCAGCTCTGACATCTTAATACACAGCAAAAAACCTTGAAGGGCAAACGCTTTTCAAGGTTTTTTCTATAGATAGGCTCTCAGGCAGGATAATTCTTACCGGTTATCTAATACTAAACAGAGCGATAAAAGGAAGGGAGCCTGAGCCATGGATGAGACACGTACGCTGGGCAGGACGGATTTACGGGTAAAGCGTATCGGCTTTGGCGCTAATGCGGTCGGAGGACATAATCTGTTTCCAAATCTTAATGATGAAACGGGAAAAGAACTCATCCGCACAGCGCTGGACGGCGGCGTCAATTTTATTGATACGGCGTTTATATACGGTTTGGGGCGTTCCGAAGAGTTAATCGGTGAAGTTGTCGCAGAGCGCGGTGTGCGGGACAGCCTCGTGATTGCGTCAAAAGGCGCGCACAAAGAGGTCAACGGACAGATCGAGCTGGACAACAGCCGTGAATTTCTCCGGAGTGAGGCGGAAAACAGCCTGAAGCGGCTGAAAACAGACGTGATTGATTTGTATTACGTCCACTTCCCTGACGGCAAAACACCGCTCTCCGAAGTGGCGGGCACGTTAAAAGAACTGAAGGACGAAGGGAAAATCAGAGCAATCGGCGCGTCCAATCTCAGCTTCCGGCAATTGCAGGAGTTTAACGCCGACGGCTATTTAGAGGTTTTTCAATCGGAATATTCACTGATTCAGCGTGAGGCGGAGCACGATCTGCTGCCTTATTGTGAAAAGAACGGCATTTCCTTTATTCCTTATTTTCCGCTTGCTTCCGGCTTGCTGACGGGAAAGTTTACAAAAGACACAGTCTTTGAGGACAGCCGAAAGAACAGGCCGCCGTTTCAGGGAGAAGCTTTTCACCAAAATCTGGAGCGAGTGGATAAGCTTCGGGCCGTTGCGGAGGAAAAAGGGGCGCAGACAGCGCATATCGCACTCGCATGGCTTCTGTCGCAGCCGGCGGTGGATGCGATCATTCCCGGAGCCAAGCGCCCCGACCAGCTGAAACACAATCTGGACGCGCTTCATGTGCAGTTAACCGAGGATGAGGTTCAATATATCAGTGACATCTTTAAGTGAAAATAAAAAAAGGAAATAGCCTGCGCTATTTCCTTTCTTGTTGTCAGGACGTTTTCAAAAACGCTTCTGTCAATCCTTCCAGATCGGCGTCTGTATCCAGATACCACTGGCCGCGGGCGTTTTTCTTCATCTCGATTTCTCTTGTAACGGAAGAAGAAGCCGGTTTCAGGCGCATAAACTCTTCCGGATAGACAGAAAGCAGGTGGCTGACAATTTCGTTTTCATCAGCATCAGGGTGCTTTCCGGCATAGTCTTGCACGCGGTCTTGCAGCTGCCCCGCAAGCGGAGACATATCAAGCGGCGTCACTTTTGCTTCAAGGACGGCTTTTTTGCCTGACATGGATTTGGTATGCACCTTGAGCTCTGTGTTATCCCGAAGCGCTGATGACATGGCGTCAATAATAGCGGTAATGGCTTTTGAATCCGCCTGTTCTTGTGAAATGCCTGCTGAGGTGATAAAGCTGGCTTTCGCCGATTCCTGATATGCGGCGGCCGTCATTTTTTCATTTACACCGGTCAGGCGGGTGAAATCTTTATTGTGCTTGCCGTACAGCATCACATCAATGTATGCGGATAATGCGTCCGCCGGGTCAGGTTTTGCGTTTGAGGCTGTGCCTTTGACTTTCAGTTTATAAGATAAAGGCTTCGCGTCTTTTGCCTGCGGCTGATATACCAATTCATAGGATTTGCCTTCGTCAGCCGTGAAGTACAGATTGCCCGTCACTGTCTTACCCGCATGAAGCGTGCCGCTCTGCAACAAGTCTTCCTTATCGGCCTTGGCTGTTTTCGCGTCATCCTGATAAAGCGAGAAGTCGCTGCTTTTGACGGTAAGCGGGTCTTTGCCCGTATTTTTGACGGTGACCGTTACTTTCAGCGCGGCCGGATGTTCAGTATCGTCGGAAGCGGCCCATGCCGTATCTTTTATTTTCACTTTCGCCGTGCTGCTTTCCTGGCCGCCGCTCGTTTCGCTGCTGCATGCGGCGGTAAATGCCGTGAGAAGCAGAATGAAAAACACGGCGCTCATTTTTTTGATGGACATCTGGTTTACCCCCTGTTGTTATTAATTCGATAGTCATGAAGATGGACAGGTTAATTATACTAGTTTTGTATAAAAGAGTCTTGGTAATCATCAATCTTTTTGGAAGAAAAGGAAGTGTTATGATGAAAAAAGAAGAATTAAAACAGCTCGCTCTCCGGATCGGTAACGTACCTGCCCGCTATGAGAGTAATGTGGAAGAATACCAGGAAGATGAGGTTCTGTTTTGGTGGGAAGATAAGAATGATCCGGAAGCCGGCATCATGGTCGAATTAGACCGGGACGGAAAACTGAAATACTTATCCCGTCCGGCTTTCCGGACTGATCTGCCGGCTCTTTCGGAATCGGACATAGAAAAACGGATGCGGGCGTTTTTAGAAACCCATCGTCCTGGGGCATTGGCTGAGTTCGAATTGGAAAACAGCGGCTCCGCCAATGATGGTGATGTGAGATATTCCTATGTTCAGATGGCTGACGGTCTGCCGCTTCCGCTGACCGGGTTTTACATCGACCTGTCTTTGACAGGGGAAGTAACCGGCTTTTCTTACCAAGGGAAGGCCGATGATCTTGTAAGGCCCGGGACAATTGCGGACAAGCGGGAAGCATTGGCTCACTTTGCCAAACATATTGAAGCAGAGCTGTTGTTCACCGTACTGCATCAGTCCGTCTATGTGCAGGGGGATGACAAGCCCCATCTCGTCTATGAAATCGTGTCTCCGACGCGGCCGATATCGGCCGACCTGAAGGAAGAGAATGCAGAAATAGACGAATATGAAGAGCTGGAAGACGACACGCTGCCGTATGTCCCGATTTCACGCCCTGCACCTGAAGCGGAAAAGATGAGCATCAATGACATGATCGGGCTGCATGACGGTTTTTATAAAGAGAGGGAAACTGATCTTGGAGACGGCCGCATCGGCATTGCCTGGCGTCCTGAAAAAACAAAATCCGTACGGGAAGATAAAAGCTTAGAAAGTCTGTTCAAAGAGCGGAGTGAACACGTATTGAAAACAATGCATGATAAAGAATCGGGCCGGCTCACCGGGGTGATGTCATTTATAAAAGTTGAAGGCGAACCGGTGTTTTCCGAGGAAGAATGCCATCACACGGCCATCCGCTTTTTATTCGCCATGTTTCCGGAAGCGGATCAGTATTTCCGGGTTCAATATGATGAGCCGGATGATGAAGGAGAAAACGTGGGACTTACATATAAGGCTTGTTCGGGCGGCGTTGATTTGCGATTCGGAGAGGGGAGAATCTGTGTCAGCAAAAAGACGGGTCTTGTCACTTTTTATATGCCGCCGGAAATTGATCCGAAAGAGCTCCAGGAAATCGATCCCGTTCCTTCATTGACAATGGAAGAGGCGAAGGATGCGATCCGCCGGGCCATCAAAGCAGAGCTCGCTTGGGATCGTTGTTACGATGACGACAGCTCCGGGAAAGTGTACAGGCTCGTATACAAACCGGTTTTCCCGCGGTTTATTGAGGCTCATACGGGAGAAGTGATTACGAGTTTAATAGGCTGAAGGTCATGGGCGTTCGTCCCGGGGCTTTCAGAGGGAATGTGACATTTGTATGAAAAAGTGCCGCTCTGAATACGGCTCTTTTCCCTCTTTGCTAAAAATAGACACATAAAAGGCACTTTCTTCCCTTTAAAAGGATAAGGGCGTTTTTATATAATAAAAAACAGTTCTTTTTTATACACTCTTCTGAAAGGATGACCCCATTGCTGAAAGAACATCTGAGAAAAAAAGCGCTGGAAATCGGGAACATACCGCCGCACTATGAGCTTGAAATAGAAGATTATGATGAAAAACAAAAAACGAAAGCCTATTATATATGGAAAGATCGTAACCAGCCGGATAAAACGGTCACGATTGAGCTGGGCGACGACGGATCTTTGCTTACTTATTCACGCAACGACTGTCCGAGTTCAGACATACAGCTGTCAGAAGCCGAATTAAAGCTGACGGCTCTTCGGTTTGCGGCGAGACACCGCCCGCTTACTTTTATGAATTTCATCTTTCAGGCGAGGGAAGAACGCAATGGGTGCATCCGATTTATCTATACAAAAAAAGTGCTCGGCCGGCCGCTTCCCGATTCAGGTTTTTTCGTTGATGTAACCAGGAGCGGCTTCGTCGTGCAGTTTATCTATTACGGGGATAAGGGTGAAGCGCCCGTTCCGGAAACATTCGTCGATCGGGAAAAAGTCGTCTCGCATTATATGAGTGTGCTGACATTCAGTCTCGTCTATGATGTGGTCAATTTTGAGAAAATACCGCGTCTCGTCTATGAACCGATTCTGCCGGCTTACAGCTATCCGGCCGGTGAAGATGATATCGTGCCGGATCAGCAGCTTTGCGAAGACAGGAATGAGCCGGCAAAACCGCTTCCCGCGTTTGAACATAAACGGGAAATCAGCCTGGATGAATTAATGGGGTTTACCGCGGATATGGTTCAAACGCGCCGGCGCGATCTCGGGGATGAGATCGGAACGACATGGCGGAAAGGGTCGGTTCCGGAACGGAAAGATTTGAGTATCGAAAGCTATTTTGAAAGCAGCAACAAAAATACAATGAAGATGAAAACGGACAAAAAGACAGGGAAAATGACAGCCTTTAAATCTTTTATTGAGCATCAGGGCCCGGCCTTTTATTCTGCGGAAGAGTGTGAGGCCGTCGCGCTTCAATTTTTATACAAGCTTTATCCGAGAGCGGACGAGTTTTTTAAAATGAACCCGGTGAAAACGGACGGAAGGGGCAGGTTCCGCTTCCATTTTTCCATATGGCATCAGGATATTCCGCTGCGGTTCGGCGCTGCGAGAATACTTGTCAGTCCCGTAACGGGGCTTGTGGAAGCTTACATGGCGCCTGACATTGACCCGGAGCAGCTGGAGAAGATCAATCCGGTGCCGGCCGTTACTCCCGAAGAAGCAAAGGCCGCTTTTTTATCCGATTTCCATCTGCGGCTGGAGTGGCAGCGCGATTTTACGCCGTCCGGCAATGAAGGATATAAGCTTGTGTACAGGCCTGTCTATCCTCCGTACATTGATGCGCAAAAGCGAAAAAAGAAAAGGTTTTATTAGCCAGGGATCATTTGTAAATGAGGATAATCTTTAAAGCCTCTCCAATCGCCTCCCCAATCAAAACCGAGCGTTTTGGCAATCGATACGACCTCAAGCCAATCGGGCGTGCCGTTTCGGTTTCCGTCGTACGTCATATCCCAAATCAGGCTTCCATCCTTTTTTTGCAGGGCGAAGTCGATCGCAAGGCCGTAATTGTGGTAAGATTCCCCGCCTTTTGCGTAGGTGACGATATTTCCTTTTTTTGAACGTCCTTGACGGTACAATTCGTTTTGTTCCTCAATTGATCTGAAACCCTCTGTGATAACGACGGTGATGCCTTTTTTCAGAGCGGCCGTCTGCAATAGCTCCGCATTCTGTTTCACGAGCGGATGAAGAGCGCTTGGAATGGCTCTGTCTTGTAATGCCGTCTGCGGCCTCAATTCTTTCTGCACATAGGAAAAACATAGGTCTGCGGAAAAGAAGAGGATCAAAAGCAGCGCAATTCTGACTGATAGTTTCATGGTGAATTCTCTCTTTCTTTAATTGGTTAAAATCTTTGTTTGCTCACTGCCATAAATTTGCTATGATAAAATATAACATAATTAGTAGCCGGAGGAAGGAGGCAAATCTATGAAATCCAAGATTCCATCTGAAGAAGTGGCCGTAAAGATGAATGAATGGTATAAGCTGATCCGCGCGTTTGAAGCCGATAAAGCTGAAGCGCTGAAGCGGGAGATTCAATTTGAACTCGAAGATATGGAAGAGAACCAGGATTTATTGTTGTATTTTTCATTGATGGAATTTCGGCACCGCATCATGCTGGATAAATTAAAACCCATGAAAGACGGCGACTGCCAGCCTCCGTTCTCTGAAATGCTCACTGAGATTGAGATGAACCAGCAAAAGCTGACCGGCTTACTGGAATATTATTTTTACTATTTCAGGGGAATGTATGAATTTAAGCAGAAAAACTTCATCTCAGCGATTTCTCATTATAAGCGGGCTGAGGAAAAGCTTGAATATGTGGAAGATGACATAGAGAAAGCCGAGTTTTTGTATAAAATTTCTGAGGTGTACTATCATATCAAGCAGACTTTCTTTTCGATGAATTACGCGGGACAGGCGCTTGATATTTACAAGAAATATGAATTATACGGAATGAGAAGGGTGCAGTGCAAATTTATCATTGCCGGAAATCTGATGGACGCCCAGCAGCATAAAAAAGCGCTGGAATACCTCGAATGCGCCTTGGAGCACGCGGAGCGGCTTGATGATCAATATATGATTGCTGCGGCCTATTATAATATCGGGCACTGTATGTACAGTCTGGGTGACTTTTGCAAAGCGGCGGAGGATTTTGAACGGGCGGCCGCCGGATTTGAAGCACACAGCTTCCGGCAGGTCATCCAGGCTGTTTTTTCACTCACGCATATCTACTTTAAAACGGAAAAATACAGTGAAGCCGCCGCCAGCTGCGCGCGGGGCATGAGAAGCGCGGCGGAATGGGAAGATGAGATCTATCTGACGAAATTCCGTCTGATTAAAGAGCTTTATCAGGGGGAAGGCGGACAGGATTCGCTCAAAGAGTATTTTGACATTCTGGAATCAAAAGAGCTGTTGGCTGACACAGAGGAACTGCTTCAGGACGCGGCTCATTTCTTTCATCAACGGGAGAACTACAAAGCGGCATCTTATTTTTTCAGCAGGCTTGTCGGCGTTCAAAAAAGGCTGCAAATGAACAACTACGCATAATGAAAAAAAGAACGAGGGAGCTTCGGTTTCATCGTTCTTTTTATGATCTCTTTTGTTTTCAGCCGATCAAAACCGGGTACATGCTCTGTATTAACATCAGGGAGGAAAAGAGACAATGTATCAGGATTTACAGGGAAAAACAGCAATCGTAACAGGTTCTTCGAAAGGAATCGGAAAGGCCATTGCCGAACGCTTCGGCAAGGAGCGGATGAATGTGGTTGTGAACTACCTCGGTGATTCCGCCGGAGCGGAAGAAGCGGCGGACATCATTGAGAAAGCGGGAGGCCGAGCCGTCACCGTAAAAGCCGATGTATCCTCAGAAGAAGGGATTCAGGCGCTGTTTCATGCCGCGCAGGAGCATTTCGGGGGTGTGGACGTGATGGTCAACAATTCGGGCTTTAACGGAGCCGAAGCGATGCCCCATGAAATGAGCCTGGAGGATTGGCAAAGGGTCATCGACGTCAACGTGACCGGCACCTTTTTGGGGGCGAAAGCGGCACTGAAACATATGCTCGAGCGCGGCAAAAAAGGAACGGTCTTAAACATATCGAGCGTTCATCAGCAAATACCCCGCCCTGAAAACGTGCAGTACTCGGCATCCAAAGGCGGAATCAAAATGATGACGGAAACGATGGCGCTCAATTACGCAGACAAAGGCATCCGGGTGAATGCCATCGCTCCCGGCACGATCGCCACGGAGTCCAATAAGGATCTGGAAGATGAAACACATAAACAGGCCCAGCTGAAAAAAATTCCGATGAACGCCTTCGGAAAACCGGAAGAAGTCGCCGCGGCCGCCGCATGGATGGTGTCGGAAGAAGCGAGTTACGTGACCGGAACGACACTTTTCGTCGACGGAGGCATGACGCTTTATCCGTCTCAGCTGGACAGATAAAAGAGGGGGGAAACCTTCTCTTTTTTGTTTAGGGAAGGATCATAAAGGAAATGGTTCTCTAAAAAACAGGAGGGCCGCAAGATGGCGAATGACTGGTGGAAAGACGCCGTTGTCTATCAAATCTATCCGCGAAGCTTTCAAGATACGAACGGCGACGGCATAGGCGACCTGCGGGGGATTATCGCGCGTCTCGATTATATAAAAGAACTTGGCGCTGATGTGATATGGATCTGCCCGATTTACCCGTCGCCAAACGTTGATAACGGCTACGATGTGACGGATCATCAAGCGATTATGGAATCCTACGGAACGATGGAGGATTTTCACGATCTGCTTACAGAATGCCGCAGCCGCGGATTAAAGCTCGTGATGGATTTCGTCTTAAATCATACATCCACGGAGCATCCTTGGTTCAAAGAGGCGGAAATGAATCCGGACAGCAAATACCGCGATTATTATATTTGGCGGCCGGGCACCGCGGACGGCCCGCCGACCGATTGGGTGTCGGATTACGGACAATCCGTCTGGCAGTACGAAGAACATACGGGCGAATATTACCTGCATATGAACGCCGTCAAACAAGCCGATCTGAATTGGGAAAATCCCGAGGTTCGGCAATCAGTATACGAGATGATGAGATTTTGGCTCGATAAAGGCGTGGACGGATTGCGAATAGACCAGCTTCATCTTCTGTCAAAAAAAGAATATTTGCCGCCATATGAAGATTACATCGCCCGCCGGGCCGATCCGAAGCCTTTCCGGCCAAACGGGGCACGGATACATGATTACTTAAAAGAAATGACGAAAGAGGTATTTTCCAAATATGACGTGATGTCGGTCGGCGAGGCCGGATCAGTGACGCCTGAGGAAGGGCTGGTCTACACGGGAACCGATGAGCATGAACTGAATATGATTTTTCATTTTCAGCATATGGAGCTTGATCAAAAGCCGGGCCAAGAGCATTGGGATGTAAAACCGCTTGAGCTGTCCGATTTAAAGAAAGTGCTCACAGACTGGCAGGAAAAACTGGAACATCAAGGCTGGAATACGCTGTATTGGTGCAATCATGACCAGCCCCGGATCGTATCCCGTTTCGGAGACGAAGGCACATACCGCAAAGCATCCGCCAAAATGCTTGCCGCCCTGCTTTATTTCACGAAAGGCACGCCGTACATTTACCAGGGGGAAGAAATCGGCATGACAAACGCTCCGTTTGACAGAATAGAGGATTATCAAGATATTCAGACCGTCAATATGTATCACAAAAGGGTATTTGAAATGGGCCGCAACAGAGAAGAAGTCATGGCGTCCATTATGGCGAAAAGCCGGGATCATGCCCGTACACCGATGCAGTGGGACGGCAGCAAGAATGCCGGATTTACGGAGGGCGAACCGTGGCTCACGGTCAATCCCAATTACAAAACCGTCAATGCGGCCGAGGCTCAGGATGATCCCGATTCTATATTGAACTTTTACAAAAAACTGATCCGCCTGCGAAAACAGTATGCTGATATCATAAAAGGCAGCTACACGCTGCTGCTTCCTGATGACCCGCAGCTGTTTGTGTATGAAAGACAGGCAAACGGACAAAAACTCATGTCCATCAGCAACGTATCGAAAGAAGAGGCCGCCTTTTATTGGCCGGACGGCTCCGAACCTGAAAGGGCCGAGCTGCTTCTCAGCAACTATGAAAATGACGGCGGCGCGGAATCCCGCATCACATTCCGCCCTTATGAAACAAGAGTTTATCTGCTTGCCTGATATGTGATACGACGCCCCCGTCCATACATGGCGGGGGCTTTTTAGGTAAATCGGATATCAATTTAGAAAAAAATATCTTGCAAAACGTAATTACTTCGTTTTATTATGGTATAGGTAACAAATGAACGAGAAAGTACGCTTTGGAAATCGTCATCATTCTGATTTACAGAACAGGGGGAAACGGCTTGTTTAAAAAATGGAGCGGAATCATTGTCATTGCGGCATGCTTTTTAATCGCGGCGGGCTGCGGCAATTCATCTTCAAAAGGTTCGTCAGGTTCTTCGAAAAGCGGCAAACTGCACGTCGTGACGACCTTTTATCCTATGTACGAATTCACGAAACAAATTGTCAAAGACAAAGGCGATGTAGACATTCTCATCCCGTCTTCGGTCGAACCCCATGATTGGGAGCCGACGCCGAAGGATATCGCCGGCATTCAAAACGCCGATCTTTTCGTATACAACAGCGAATATATGGAGACATGGGTTCCTTCAGCGGAAAAAAGCATGAGCTCTGATCATGCGAAGTTTGTAAAGGCGTCAAAAGGAATTGACTTACTCGAAGGTTCGGATGAAGATGAAGAGGAACATGGACACGGCGGTCATGACCACAGCCACAGCATGGACCCTCACGTGTGGCTCAGCCCGGTTCTTGCGCAAAAAGAGGTCAAAACCATTACGGCGCAGATCGTAAAACAGGACCCGAAGAATAAAGCATACTATGAGAAAAATAGTAAAGAATATATTGCAAAACTGCAGGATCTTGATAAACTATACCGTACAACATTAAATAAAGCGGCGAAAAAAGAATTGATCACACAGCACGCGGCATTCAGCTATCTCGCCAAAGAATACGGCTTAAAACAAGTCGCGATTGCAGGCCTTTCTCCTGAAGAAGAGCCGAGTGCGGCCAAACTGGCGGATCTCAAAACGTTTGCCAAAAAGCATGATGTGAAGATCATCTACTTTGAAGAAGTTGCATCGCCTAAAGTTGCAGATACGCTTGCCGGTGAAATCGGCGCGAAAACGGAAGTGCTCAATACACTGGAAGGTTTAAGCCAAAAAGAAGGGGATAAAGGCATCGGTTATATCGACATTATGGAGAAAAACCTTGATGCACTGAAAGATTCGCTATTGGTTAAATAACATAGTGTGCGCCATGGGGTGCACACTATTTCTATGCGGGAAAGGAAGGTCAGCATGAATCTCGTTACATTACAAGATATCGTTTTTGGTTATTCGCATACACCCGTGCTTGACGGCGTGTCGCTGGAAATCAAAAGCGGCGAATTCGTCGGCATTACAGGACCGAACGGCGCGTCAAAATCGACGCTGATGAAAGTCATGCTCGGCATGCTCAGACCTTGGGAAGGAACGGCCGAGATCAGTAAAAAAAACGCAGCCGGAAAACGCCTGACAATCGGCTATGTTCCGCAACAGATTTCTTCATTTAACGCAGGATTCCCAAGCACTGTTCTGGAGCTTGTGCAATCAGGCCGTTATACGAAAGGAAAATGGTTTAAACGATTGAACGAAACGGATCACCACGAGGTGGAAAACGCGCTGAAGATGGTGGAAATGTGGGATTTCCGCCACCGGAAAATCGGCGATTTATCCGGCGGACAGAAACAGAAAATCTGCATTGCGAGAATGCTTGCGAGCAATCCGGATCTGCTGATGCTTGATGAGCCGACAACCGCGGTTGATTATGAAAGCAGACAGGGTTTCTACGAATTTATGCACCATCAGGTGAAAAATCACAACCGCACCGTCGTCATGGTGACACACGAACAAAACGAAGTACAGCAGTATCTGGATAAAGTCATACGGCTTGAAAGGGGGGAAAAAGGCGGATGGAAATGTTTGACTTGGAATTCATGCGACGAGCTTTTCTAGCGGGAAGCATGATCGGAATTATGGCGCCGATATTAGGCGTATATCTCGTGCTGAGAAGACAGGCGCTGATGGCGGATACGCTGTCTCATATTTCATTGTCGGGCGTGGCCATCGGTTTTTTTCTCAGTACCAATATTACGGCGGCGAGCATTGTTGTCGTCACGATCGGAGCGATCGGCATTGAATACATGCGGCGGGCGTACCGTACATATTCAGAGGTATCTATCGCAATCTTAATGGCGGCCGGGCTGTCGTTTGCGATGTTTCTGATCAGCCTGTCAAAAGGCGGCGCATCGATGAGCATCGATCAATATTTATTTGGATCGCTTGTCACGGTCAGTCAGCAGCAGGTCTATATTATCGGAGGCATTACCCTGCTGATTCTGCTTTATTTCATTATACTAAACAGACCGCTCTATCTGCTTACCTTTGACGAGGCGACGGCGAAGACATCAGGCATTAACACAAACCTCCTGTCAATGTCATTCAGCATCGTAACGGGGCTGGCGATTTCGGTCATTATTCCGATTATCGGCGTGCTGCTCGTTTCCGCGCTCCTCGTACTGCCCGCGGCTTTTGCAATCCGTATTGCCAAAGGGTTTAAATGGGTGTTTGCGGCGGCTATTATTATTTCTCTTTTCAGTGTGTTCATGGGGCTGACGTCTTCGTACCAGCTCGGAACGCCTCCTGGGCCGTCAATCACTTTACTGTTAATCATTCTGCTTCTGCTCGGGTTTACGCTGCAGGGGATTTGGAATGCGTTTAAAAAAGGAAAAGAACGAAAAAACCGCCGTTAAGCGGTGCAGCAGTCTCATCTGCTGCTCCGTTTGACGGCTTTTTTTTACAGAAATATATCAGCAAGACGCTCATATGACTCTTTTTTTGCTTCGAAATCAAAGACGTTGCACAGCACCATCATCTCTTTTGTCTGATACCGCTCGGAAAGTTCAAGCAGACGGCGTTTCACTGCGGCAGGAGAGCCGATCACCATCCGCTTCCTGTTTTCTTCTATCTGTTTACGATCCTCCGGCGAATACGGATAAGCCTTCGCTTCTTCCACACTCGGCACGCGGCTGTCGGCGCCTTTTCCGACACGAAGAAGCCATAAATCCTGGCTTAACGCGAGTTCTTCCGCTTTCTCATCCGTAGCCGCGCATATGACGAAAATGGCACAGAGCGAGGCGGGAGCGGAAAAATGGGCGGAGGCCCGGAAATGGTCCCGATAGATCTGAAAAGCTTTTTCCCCGCGTTCCGGATTAATGAAATGGCCGAAGACATAGCCCGCACCTTGAAGAGCGGCGCGTCTGGCGCTGTTTTCCCCGAGTCCGAGCACCCAAAGCTGCGGAGCTGTTTCAATCAAAGGCGCTGTTTTTATTCCTGCATAAGCATGGTTCGAGGGAATCGAATCTGTCAGAAAGGATGATAAATCCTCAAGCTGCCTGTTAAACTCGGTCATGCTTTTCTTTACCCCGTCTGTGAGGGCGAGCCGGATTTTCGTTGTGCCGCCCGGTGAGCGTCCGACCCCGAGGTCAATCCGGTTCGGATGCAGCGCCTCAAGCTGACGGAAAGTTTCTGCGACTTTATAGGGGCTGTACTGCGGCAGCAGCACGCCGCCTGATCCGACACGGATGGACGTTGTGGCTGCGGCGGTATGAGCGATCATAATTTCCGGCGAAACGCTTGCGAGCCCTCTTGTGCCGTGATGCTCGGCAAACCAGTACCGCTTATAGCCCCATCCTTCACTGAGGCGGGCGAGTTCCGCTGAATGGCGGAGCGTCTCGTGCGGCCCGTTTCCTTTGGATACGGGCGCCTGATCAAGTATGCTTAAATCAATCACTCGTCTGCCCCTTTCCTGACATGTATTGATACAAGGATAGGAAAAATGTTCAGTCCCCGTCAATTTCTTTGTTTTCTCTATTCTCTCCGGAACGAAGGAGAATATAGGAAGTGATTTTTCGCCGTTTTTCGCCAAAAATTCTTATGTTTTATGAAACTTTGATATAATAAAAGACGTATATCTTAATAAACACCGGGATTCTTGTCCCGGAATTTAGTAAAAATGCGCACTTGCGGCGTGCTTAGCGGCACCCTTACAGAATAGGAGTGAATCATATGGCGATCTCTTTACAAAAAGGACAGCGGATTGATTTAACAAAAGGAAAAGCCGGCCTGTCAAAACTGCTGGTCGGACTCGGCTGGGACCCTGTATCATCCGGGGGCTTTTTCGGAAAGCTGTTCGGCGGAGGCGGTGCCAATATCGACTGTGACGCTTCCGTACTGATGCTTGAAAATGATAAAATGACAGACAGCAAAAACGTCATCTATTTCGGCAATCTGAAAAGCCGGTGCGGCGGTGTCGTACATACGGGTGACAACCTGACGGGTGAAGGCGACGGCGATGATGAACAAATTCTCATCGATTTGGCGAAAGTGCCCGCTCAGATTAATAAACTTGTGTTTGTCGTCAATATTTACGACTGCGTCAGACGAAAACAGGACTTCGGCATGATTCAAAACGCGTTCATCCGCGTTGTTGATCAGGCTAATCGCGAAGAACTGGTGACTTACAATTTAAGAGATAACTATTCAGGCAGAACGAGCCTGATCGCGGCTGAAATCTACCGCCAGGACGGCGAGTGGAAATTCGCCGCAGTAGGAGAAGGCACAAACGATACAAAAATCGGCGATATCGTTAACCGATACGCCTAAACGATAAAAAGGAGAGTGCACTCATGGCAATTTCATTGGCAAAAGGACAAAAAGTAGATTTGACTAAAACAAATCCGGGTCTTTCTAAAGTCGTTGTCGGCCTTGGCTGGGATACAAACAAATACGACGGCGGACATGACTTTGATTTAGATTCCAGCGTCTTTCTATTAAATGAAGCAGGAAGATGCGCGTCGCCCGATGATTTCATTTTCTATAATCAGCTTGAAGGCGGAAACGGCTCTGTCGCACATTCAGGCGACAACCTGACAGGCCAGGGCGAAGGCGATGACGAAAGCGTAAGGGTCAACCTGAGCGCGGTGCCTGCCGCTATTGACAAAATTTCATTCGTCATCACGATTCATGAAGCGGAAGCGCGCGGCCAAAACTTCGGACAAGTTTCCAACGCGTTCGTGCGCATTGTCAATGAAGAAACAAATGAAGAGCTGATCCGTTATGATCTGGCTGAAGATTTCTCAATTGAAACAGCCATTATCGCAGGGGAGCTTTACAGACATAACGGCGAATGGAAATTTTCCGCGATCGGCTCAGGCTACCAAGGCGGACTGGCCCGTATTGCGACAGATTACGGCCTGCAAATCGGCTGAACCATATCAAACACAGAAGGGAGAGACAGCACATGGCTATTCAATTGGCGAAAGGACAGCGTGTTGATCTGACAAAAACGAACCCCGGTCTTACAAAAGCGGTGATCGGTTTAGGCTGGGATACGAACAAGTACTCCGGAGGGCATGACTTTGACCTTGACGCGTCGGCTTTTCTTGTCGATGCCCATGACAACTGTGTAAATGATCTTGATTTTGTTTTCTACAATAACCTGGAACACCCGAGCGGGGGCGTCATCCATACGGGAGACAACCGGACGGGCGAGGGCGAGGGAGACGATGAACAAATTATCGTCGACTTCTCAAAAATACCCGCAAATATTGAAAAGATCGGCATCACCGTCACGATTCATGATGCGGAAGCGCGCGGCCAAAATTTCGGACAAGTGTCTAACGCGTTCGTGCGCGTCGTCGATGAAAACAGCCAGAATGAACTGCTTCGTTTCGATTTAGGGGAAGACTTCTCGATTGAAACGGCGGTTGTCGTTTGTGAGCTTTACCGCCATGGGGCTGAGTGGAAGTTTAACGCCATCGGCAGCGGGTTTTCCGGCGGTCTGGCATCACTTTGCCGGAATTACGGCTTGCAGGTGTAAGCAGGAAATTACCGTTTTACTAAATAGGAGGAAAAAACTTGGATTTTCTACATCATATTATGTCGACCTACGCTTCCTTTTTTGATTGGAAAATGTGGGGTGAGGTGCTG
Source organism: Bacillus sp. IS1 (assembly GCF_032461585.1). Lineage (NCBI taxonomy): Bacteria > Bacillati > Bacillota > Bacilli > Caryophanales > Bacillaceae > Bacillus > Bacillus sp. IS1. The sequence continues at coordinate 112,089 of NZ_JAWCWR010000007.1, forward strand.
ACTGACCCTGTATCATGGGGGCTGATCGGTTCCTTGGTTCTGCTGGAAGGGCTGCTGTCGGCCGACAATGCGTTAGTGCTTGCGGTGATGGTAAGGCATCTGCCTGAAAAACAGCGGAAGAAAGCATTAACATACGGATTGTTCGGGGCATATATTTTCCGTTTTATCTTTATCGGGATCGGAATGCTGCTCATTAAGTTCTGGTGGATCAAAGTGCTTGGCGCGCTGTACCTGGCTTGGCTCGTCATTAAGCATTTCTGGATCGGAGAAGGTGATGACGATACGGAAGGCATGAAGAAAAATTCATGGATGGTCCGTACGTTCGGAATTTTCTGGGCCACTGTCGTTTCAGTTGAGTTAATGGATCTGGCCTTCTCTGTTGACAGCATTCTGGCCGCGTTTGCGGTATCGGAAAAAGTGTGGGTGCTCTTGATCGGCGGTATGCTTGGCATTCTCATGATGCGTACAGTCGCAAAAGTATTCCTTGTTTTAATTGATAAAATCCCTGAGCTTGAAAATACGGCTTTTGTGCTGATCGGGATTATCGCCGTGAAAATGGCGGCGAGCGCCTTTGATTATGAAATGCCGCACGTGGTGTTCTTCGGAATCATCATCGCTGCGTTTGTGGTAACGTTTATTATCCACTATTTCAACAAACAAAAGCAGGTTCAAGAGCAAACGGCTGCATCTAAAGAAGAATAAAACAAAAAAGGAGGGAGAGTTCATTTCCTTCCTTTTTTGTACCGATAATCATGAAGAGAAAGGAGGAAAATGATGAAGCAGGAAGAATTGGTGATCCGAAAGGCCGAGCCGGAAAACGATGACTGGGAAACGTTTCTGATGCGGCCGCTGCCGGAACGTCCCGGTTATGAGCGGGAAAACGGGCTGGCGTTTACCCGGCTTGCCGTCCGGATTTTGGGCACTCCTTATGATGAGACGGAGTATTACAATAAGCTTTTCGAGCTGTCTTCTCATGAAAACATCCATGTGTTAAGCGAGACGCTGGATAAGACTATCGCGCCTGAAACGTTTCAGGCGCTCCAGCACATTCATTCCGTCAATCAAAAGGAGAAAGGGCTTTCGGTTTCCAGGTTTGTCGCGTTTCTCGATGGAGGCAGGCTGCTTGCCAAACACGCTGATCCGCTTATGCACCGCCGGCTGAGAACCGCGTTTATGACGCTTTTGGAAACCTTTGCGGACCGGCATGAAAACGGGCTGAATCATCCCGATTTCCGGCGTGTGCTCTTGGATGTGTCAAAGTTTTCGCTGAACCACCTGAATCCATGGCTCGAACAAGCCGATATAGAGCGTGAGATGCCGAAGGTGGTGTGGTATGGAGACGCTACCAAAAGCCAGCTCTATTTTCTCTATTATATAATGCTGATCGGCTGTGACGTCCTATTGTTTCATCCGGCTGCGGAAGATCCGTTCAGCTTGATTGATCCGGATGAGGAACTCAGCTTTGTGATAAAGCTCCCCGCAACAGGCGGCCTTGAGCCATTCCCGAAAGAAAAGCCGGACAGAACGTCCACGACGGCCTACCGGTCAACGAAAGAAATTGAGCATGTGCTGAATCATGAGGAATCTATGATGTATAAGCCTTGGCAGTTCAGGGATCATACCCCGCAGTCCGTGACATTAAAAACGACGTATGATGAGTTATTTCTCATTGCGAAGGAGCGGGCGTTTATCCGGCCGCAATTTAAAGCGGACAGGGAGCGGGTGGCCGTTCCGAACCTTTTTGCGAAAGTGATGGGGGTTTCCAAAGATACGAAAGAATATTGGAACAGACTCCATACCGCCGCAGACTATCAGGAGACACACATGATCCGCAGTTTTCCGTTTACGGAAGAGCTGAAAGCCAACTACCAGTATCACTACAGTCAGGTTTTGAACGAAGAAGGAGCGATTGACGCGGACAGGCTGAAAAGAAGCAACATCTGGCAGTACAAGCATCTGCCTTCAGGTGTGCAGAGCGCCATCGCCAATGTGATTTCTGACATGTGCAGAAACCCCGGGCTGAAGGCTTTGCCCGGCGAGCAGGCAAGGGATGCCGCAATCTATTTGTTCCGCCAGGCGACGAACCTGCCCGCTTCGCTGCTGCAATTGATTCAGACGTTTGATTACGCCCAAACCGTTCCGAAACTCGTTTTATATCATACGGAACAAAATGGCGAACTCACACGTTCTGACGCCGCCGCTCTGTTGTTTTTAAATAAATTCGGCGTCGATATCATCCTGTATAATCCGCCGGGCCATCAGGACATTGAGCATTATATTGAAGAAAGCCAATTTGATGTCCATTGGCTGGAGGACATGGTGTTTCGGCAGGAATATAAGGAGCCGTCACTCGTAAGAAAGCTGTTTAGAACCATTACGCAAAAGCAGGGAGAGTAAATAAACATGACAGAAAATCAAAATCCGCTTGTTCTTGATAAAAATGAAGAAATTTCTGAACAGAAAGCAGATGACATCAGGGTGCAGCTGCGCCAAGACCCTGAAGTGCAGCGCATTTCGCAGCAGATTGACGTGAAAAACCAAATGGAGCTGCTTGAGTACGGAAAAGAACCGGCAGTTGAAATCTCGAAGTTCTCCGACCGCATCTTAAATATGATGAAAACAACAAGTGTCACGGATTCAGGCACAATGCTGACGCAGCTCGGAAAAATCATGGACCGTTTCGACAAAAATGATTTCGATGAACCAAAAGGATTTCTCGCTAAAATGTTCAAACGCGGCAACAGCATGATTGAAAAGATTTTTCAAAAGTACCGCACCCTGGGCGGAGAAATTGAAAAAATCCACGTCGAAATTTCAAAATACAAAGATGAAATGGCAAAGACGAACCATACGCTAGAAGAGATGTATGAAAACAACATTAACTACTACATGGAGCTTGAAAAATATGTCGTTGCCGGGCAGATGAAGCTTGAGGAGATGCAGGCGCTCATTCCTTCTTATGAAGAAAAAGCGGCAGGCGGAAACCAGCTTGCGCAAATGCAGCTTGATACGCTGCGTGACGGGCTTCAGGCGCTTGAGGAGCGTGTGTATGATTTAGATATGGCGCGGATGGTGGCGCTGCAAACGGCGCCGCAGATCCGCCTCCTTCAGCGCGGAAATACGAAGCTCATCGGGAAAATCAATTCCGCTTTCGTCATTACGATTCCGATTTTCAAAAACGGCATCATTCAGGCTGTCACAGTCAAACGGCAAAAGCTTGTGGCTGATTCAATGAGCGAGCTTGACCGCCGCACGAATGAAATGCTGAAGCGCAACGCTGAAAATATTTCAAACCAAAGCGTGGAGATTGCCCGTATGGCAGGCCGTCCGAGCATTGACATTGAGACGATTGAAACGTCTTGGAATACGATTGTCAGCGGTATGCAGGAAACGAAACAGATCGAAGAAGAGAACAGACGTATCAGAGAAGACGGCGCGAAACGGATTCAACAGCTTCAGGATAATATTAAAAACGCAGTCTTAAAGAATTAACGAACACCCCGCTTGCTTACGGCAAGCGGGATTTTTTTGCGAAAAAAGATAATGACAATGTGTAAAGACAGGTGTAAACTTATACGGTAATCATTTTCGATTTGAGGTGCTGCTTATGAACAAACAACCTGCCGTCACTCCGCGAAAACTTCTGGCGATTGCCGGAATGGGCTGGCTGTTTGATGCGATGGATGTCGGAATTTTATCGTTTATTATCGCCGCGCTTCACACTGATTGGAATTTAACACCCGATCAAATGAAATGGATCGGAAGCGTCAATTCCATCGGTATGGCAGCGGGCGCCTTTGTATTCGGAATGCTGGCCGACAGGATCGGCCGGAAAAAAGTGTTTATGATCACGCTGTTATTCTTTTCTGTCGGAAGCGGCATATCCGCTTTCGCAACGGGATTGACGGTTTTTCTCATATTGCGTTTTCTGATCGGAATGGGGCTTGGCGGGGAACTGCCTGTCGCCTCGACGCTCGTGTCAGAAGCGTCCGCTCCCGAAAAGCGGGGACGGATCATCGTGCTGCTTGAGAGCTTTTGGGCCGCGGGCTGGCTTCTTGCGGCGGTGATTTCCTACTTTGTCATACCGTCATTCGGCTGGCAGGCCGCGCTGCTCTTAACGGCGCTGGCCGCATTTTATGCGCTGTACTTGCGGAAAAGCCTTCCGGAATCACCGGCGCATCAGGCATTGCCGCAGAAAAAAAGCATACGCGGGCAGGCGGGAAGTGTCTGGACGAAACCGTATATCCGGCCGACGGTGCTGCTGTCTGTCGTTTGGTTCTGCGTCGTCTTTTCATATTACGGCATGTTTTTATGGCTGCCGAGCGTGATGCTGATGAAAGGATTCAGCATGATTCAAAGCTTCGAATACGTCCTTCTGATGACACTTGCCCAGCTTCCCGGATATTTCTCTGCGGCGTGGCTGATCGAAAAAGCGGGGCGGAAGACCATCTTAGTCATCTATTTGCTCGGAACGGCGGGCAGCGCTTATTTCTTCGGTGCCGCGGATTCACTGGCCATGCTGCTCACAGCCGGCATGCTGCTGTCCTTCTTCAATCTCGGCGCATGGGGCGTGCTTTACGCCTATACACCGGAGCAGTATCCTGCGGCGATCCGTGCGACCGGTTCCGGCACAACGGCGGCTGTCGGCAGAATCGGCGGCATTTTCGGTCCGCTTCTCGTCGGATCGCTTGCAGCCCGGAACGTTTCGTTTACAGCAATTTTCGCCGTCTTTTGTGCGGCTATCCTGATTGCCGTCATCACCATTATTATTCTCGGAAAAGAAACGAAACAGACAGAGCTTGCGCAATGAGCACCCTTTTGGGGTGCTTTTTTTAGTGAGCTGTCTGTTGGCAGACCTATATTTTTCCTTAAAATTCCTTATTTTCAGGAGGCGAAAACTTCTTTTTCCGGGACAATGTCGCAAAAAAATTCTTGTATTTGTAAAAAAAGGATAGGAAATCAGTTTGCAGCACATTCGATGGAAACGTTCTCAAGCCTGATAAAAGCCCGGTTTCCTTTATAATTTATCCTCAATAAGGAGGATTAGAGAGTATTTAGAAGCATACCAGAGGAAAATAAGACACAGGGATGTTTTTAAAGTAATGATACAAAATAAAAGGGATTATGATGTTTGTTTGACTTATTACAAACGTGTTACGGTATTAAAGATTGCTTATTATGGAGGGAAAATATGAATTTGGATGAGAAACCAATTAAGATAAAAGTCGAAAATGTATCTAAGGTTTTCGGAAAACAGACAAAAAAAGCCATTCAGATGCTGTCCAGCGGAAAAAACAAAAAAGAGATCCTGAAAGCGACCGGATCAACCGTTGGTGTCAATCAAGCAAACTTTGATGTATATGATGGGGAGATATTTGTCATCATGGGTCTATCGGGGAGCGGTAAATCAACTTTAGTTCGGCTGTTAAACCGGCTTATTGAACCGACTGCCGGGAATATTTATATTGATGGTGACATGATAACAAATATGTCAAAAGACCAGCTCCGGGAAGTGCGCCGGAAAAAAATCAGCATGGTCTTTCAAAAATTTGCGCTGTTTCCGCACAGAACAATTCTTGAAAATACGGAATACGGCCTGGAGCTTCAAGGCGTCGACAAAAAAGAGCGTGAGCAAAAAGCGCTTGATTCGCTTAAACTTGTCGGTCTTGAAGGCTTTGAACACCAATTCCCAGATCAGCTCAGCGGAGGAATGCAGCAGCGTGTCGGACTTGCCCGCGCATTGACGAATGATCCTGACATTCTTCTGATGGATGAAGCTTTCAGTGCGCTTGATCCGCTGATCCGCAAAGACATGCAGGATGAGCTTTTAGACCTTCATGACTCTGTCGGCAAGACGATCATCTTCATCACGCATGATCTTGATGAAGCATTGCGCATCGGCGACAGAATCGTGCTGATGAAAGACGGTAACATCGTTCAGATCGGGACGCCTGAGGAAATTCTGATGAGCCCGTCCAATGAATACGTTGAGAAATTCGTTGAGGACGTTGATTTATCCAAAGTTCTGACAGCGGGCCACATCATGAAGCGCGCTGAAACCGTGCGGATTGACAAAGGGCCTCGTGTAGCGCTGCAGCTCATGAAGAATCTCGGTATTTCTTCTATTTACGCCGTTGATAAACAGAAACAGCTTCTCGGCGTCATTCACGCGGCGGATGCGAAAAAAGCGGTGGAATCCGACTTATCGCTTCAGGATATTTTAAATACTGAATTTACGACTGTGCACGAAAGCACGTACTTGACGGAAATTTTCGATGTCGTGTCTGATGCGAATATTCCGATCGCCGTCACGGACGATAAGGACCGCATGAAAGGCATTGTCGTGAAAGGCGCATTAATCGGCGCGCTTTCAGGAAATAACGATTATATAAATGTTGAAGATTCTGCTGAACAAGCTCAGGATTCTTCTGTTCAGGGGGTGAAGTAAATGGACAGATTGCCTAGAATTCCGTTAGCAGATATCGTTGACCGGTTTGTTGACTGGCTTACCATGACGTTCGGAGGTTTCTTTGACGGAATCTCAAACGGTTTGGCCGCTTTCGTAAACGCGATTGTGAGCGGTTTGGGTTTCATCCCGTCTATTTTATTGACTGTTATTTTTGCAGCTCTCGCTTGGTGGATCAGTACGAGAGGAATTGCACTCTTTACGTTAATCGGATTCCTTGTTATTGATTATTTGGGTTATTGGTCGCCAATGCTGCAAACGTTGGCGCTTGTCGTCACATCTGTTTTGATTTCCATTATTATCGGGGTTCCGATCGGCATATGGGCGTCTCAGAAAGAAACGGTCCGCCGCATTGTCACACCGATTCTGGATTTAATGCAGACCATGCCGGCTTTCGTATATCTGCTGCCTGCGATTTTCTTCTTTAATATCGGGGTTGTGCCAGGCGTCGTGGCATCTGTTATTTTCGCGATGCCTCCGACGATCCGCATGACGGTTCTCGGTATTAAACAAGTTCCGGCTGATTTGATCGAAGCGACGGAAGCATTCGGTTCAACGACGTCTCAGCGTCTGTTCAAGGTGCAGCTTCCGCTTGCCACAAAAACGATTCTTGCCGGTATTAACCAAAGCATCATGCTTGCTTTGTCAATGGTCGTTATCGCGGCCATGGTCGGTGCGCCGGGCCTCGGTTCTGAAGTATACAGCGCCGTGACACAGTTGAAAACCGGTGTCGGAGTGGAAGCGGGTATCGCGATCGTCATCGTAGCGATTACACTCGACCGTATCACGCAAAACATTAAAGTGAAGAAGAAGAGCAGGGGGAATGCCTGATGCTTAAGAAAATCATCGGTGTCGGCGTTACCGCTGCGCTGGCTCTTTCTTTGGCTGCCTGCGGTTCGCAGACTGATGGTAAGGCAACGGCTGCGGACCAGGTGAACAAAACCATTATCGGTATTGATCCGGGATCGGGGATCATGGCCCTGACGGATGAGGCCGTGAACGATTACGGATTGAAAGACTGGAATGTCGTCACGGCGTCAAGTGCTGCCATGACGGCGACATTGAAGAAATCATATGACCGGAAAAAGCCGATCATCGTAACGGGCTGGACGCCGCACTGGATGTTCTCCAGATACAAGCTGAAGTTCCTTGATGATCCGAAAAAAACGTACGGAACTGCCGAGCAGATTCATACGATTACAAGAACCGGCTTCAGTAAGGAACAGCCTAACGCGGCCAAAGTTCTCAGCCAGTTCAAATGGACGCAGGACGATATGGGAGAAGTCATGATTGCCGTTGAGGAAGGCGAAAAGCCGGCCAAAGCCGCTGCTGAATATGTGAAAAAACATAAAGATCAAGTAGCTCAATGGACAAAAGGCGCTCATAAAGTAAAAGGTGATAAAATCAACCTGGCTTATGTGGCGTGGGACAGTGAAATCGCAAGTACGAACGTGGTCGGAAAAGTATTTCAAGACCTTGGCTATGACGTGAAGCTGACGCAAGTGGAGGCAGGACCGATGTGGACTGCGATTGCGACAGGCAGCGCGGATGCGTCATTGTCTGCTTGGCTTCCGAATACCCATAAGGCATATGCGTCTAAATATAAAGGCAAATATGAAGATGTAGGAACGAGTCTGACAGGCGTCAAGATGGGTCTGGTCGTTCCTCAGTATATGAAAAACGTCAATTCAATTGAAGATTTGAAGAAGTAATGAAGAAAAGCAGCCCTGTAACGGGCTGCTTTTTTTACGCTTCAAACGATTTGAGGACGGCGGCCGTTAATATCTCAACGCCAGTAAAGATGGCGCTTCGGTCAAATGTCATTTGGGGATGGTGAAGTCCCGGCTCCAGACCGCATCCCAGGCCGAGCATCGTCGTTTTCAAGTTCGGCACCTTTAACCCGTAAAAATGAAAATCCTCTCCTCCGGTTGTCACAAGAGGTTCATCCACATGTTCTTCTCCGAGAATGCTGCTGATCGCAGATGCCATGATGGCTTCCGCCTCCTTGTTTCGCTCGGCTGCCGGGAGGCTGTGTTCTTTTTGCAGTTCAATTTTTGCGCCGAATGCGGCAGCCGCCGCCTCACAGGCTCTTTCGGTTTCGGCGGTTAATTTCTCCATGGCGGCATTGGTTTGTGCGCGGAGATCAAGGCTGAACGATGCTTTTCCCGGAATGATATTGGAACTCTCTCCGCCTGCCTGAAGCTTTGTCATCTTCACGGAATGCGGGATGCCGGGATCAAGATGAATGAAGCTGAGTTTTTGGACGAGAAGAGCGGCGATTTCGATACTGTTAAGGCCGAGATGCGGTCTCGCGCCGTGGGCTTCTTCTCCGATAATCAGGCCTTCTATATGCTGGCTTGAGCCATGCAGAATGGACGGTGCGCATCGGCCGTTTGCCGTTTCCTGTACGGGGCGCACGTGCACGCCGTATAAGAAGTCAACATCATCCAGTACGCCTTTTTCAATCATTTTCAGTGCTCCGCCGCCTTTTTCTTCCGCCGGCTGAAAAATAAAGCGGATGGTGCCCTTCGGAAGTTTCGGCTGACTCTTTAAAAGCATCATCGTGCCGAGCGCCATCGTCATATGTGAATCATGTCCGCATGAATGGTTCGCCTGAAAGACACCGTCCACTTCCTGCCACAGCGCGTCAATATCCGCCCGGACAGCCACAACGGGCGAGCCTTCTCCGATTTCGCCGACAACACCGGTACAATCATCAAACGTGCGGGTCCGGCAGCCGGCCTCTTTCAGTTTTTCAGTCAGATATTCAGTTGTTTGATATTCTTTCCAGCTTACTTCGGGATTGGCGTGCAGGTGGTCAAAAATATCCATAATGACTTGCTTTTCATGCTCTGTGAGTCTGTTCATGCCGTAAGTCCTCCTTCAAAAGCTGTCTGTTTTTTATTTTTGATATTGAAAACAGGCAATCGGTCTGTATATAATATAGCACACATATCTGTATTTTCTGAATAGTTTATAAATTTAAAGCGGGATGGTGATGGTATGGCTGTTCCCAAGGCCGAACCTGTATTGAAAAAGAAGAAATTGTTTGTGATGCCTGATGCTTATGTGCTACTGTTCATTGTCGCTTTACTATGCGCGATAGCGTCGTACATCGTTCCCGCGGGGGAATTTGACAGGGTGACAAAGGGCAGTGTGACGTCCGCCGTCCCGGGAAGCTATCATTCTTTAGACCAGTCTCCGGTCAGCCCGATCGCTTTTTTTACCGCGATTCAGGAAGGGATGACAAGTTCCGCGCCGATTATTTTTTTAATCCTGTTTACAGGCGGCACCATTGCGATTTTGGAGAAAACGGGCGCCATCAATGGATTGATCAATAATGTCATCAGTACGTTCCGCACAAAACAGCTGCTGTTTATTGCGATTGTCGGATCTCTATTTTCGATCCTCGGCACAACCGGCATCGTCGTTAATTCCGTGATCGGTTTTATTCCGATCGGCCTGATTGTCGCCCGTTCGCTGAAATGGGACGCCGTGGCCGGAGCGGCAGTCATTTATATCGGCTGTTATGCCGGGTTTAACGCGACGATTTTATCACCTTCACCGCTCGGGTTATCACAAAGCATCGCGGAGCTGCCGCTGTTTTCCGGCATCGGCCTGCGGATTGCCGTCTACATTTGTTTTCTGCTATCATCTATTTTATATATTTATCGGTATACGAGAAAACTCAGAAAAGCAAAGGAAGCCAGTCTGCTGGGGAACGATTGGTTTCCGGCGGCAGGTTCACTCCCGCAGGTTTCTGAGCCGGAGGACAAGCATGTCCCGTTTACTGTCCGCCATAAACTGATTCTGGCTGTTGCGGCTTTGTCGCTTGCCGGCTTTTTATACGGTGCGCTTACTCTTGGCTGGTCTGATTCAGAGATGGCCGCCGTGTTCATTTTTATCTCAATCGTGTCCGGCCTGATTGCGGGAATGGCGGCAAATGATGTCGCAAAAACATTTATTACAGGCTGTCAGGGGCTCGTTTACGGCGCGCTGATCGTCGGAATGGCGAGAAGCATTTCCGTTATCCTGGAACATGGAAAGCTGCTTGATACGGTAGTCAATGGACTTGCGTCACTGCTGCACGGTTTCAGCCCGATGGCAGGCGCAATCGGGATGTATATTTCCAGCGCCCTGCTTCATTTTCTGATTTCATCGGGCTCAGGGGAGGCGGTCGTATTTATTCCGATCTTGGCGCCGCTTGCCGATCTGATGGGCATCACGAGACAGGTCGCGGTTGAAGCGGTCATGCTCGGAGAAGGCGTCGTAAACTGTGTCAATCCGACTTCCGGCGTGCTGATGGCCGTACTGGCTGCCAGCGGCATTCCGTACGTAAAGTGGCTTCGCTTCATGATTCCGCTGGCGCTGATTTGGTTTGTCATCGGCCTCGTGTTTATTTGCATAGGCGTCCTGATCAATTGGGGTCCTTATTAATATTTTTGTCAATGATATTTCGGTTTTATCATTATGAATCGGCAAGATATAATGGGAGTTGTAAGCCATTCTTAATAGTACGGGAGGAAGTCATGAATCAGCGTCGGAACGGACTTTCAAACGTGAATGGAAAGAGTGAGAGTGTGAAAGAGAAAGAACGAATGATTTGGTCAGAAGTCGGAATGCTTGTGGGCACACTGTCTTTGCTTGACATCATCGTACGCGGACTTGTTCTGAACTGTCCGTTTAGGGAATGGGCCGGAAGCTTGGCGGTTTTCTTCATTATAATTGTTTATTATTGCATCAGGGCGGGAGCGTCGGGAATGCTCATGCCGAGAATAGACACCAAAGAAGAACTGAAAAAGCGGGTGAAGCAGCAGCGGATAGATTCAATTGCGGTCACTTTTGCGGCAGCGGCGCTTACGATGTACGACAGGGGGGTTCCCCATACATTCTTTGCTTGGCTGAAAATGATCTTTCTTTTTATCGTCTGCGGAGGCATTCTGTTTCTGCTTCGGTATGTCATTGTGAAGCTGTCTTACAGAAGAGCGATAAAAGAAATAAAAAAGAAATCATCTTGATGGTGGTTTCTTTTTTTGTTTATAAGAGAAAAGTCTTTTTATTTGATAGGAATAAAGATTTGAATTCACTCTGCCGCGTTGCTTTGATAGAGAGTGTGTGATAAGTTCAAATGTAAGCGTTAACAGAATTCTCCAGTCTTCACAACAATTGAAAGGAGGAAGCTGAAGAAAGAGTAAGAGGAATTTTTGACTCCGCAGTCAGTCTTCAAAAATCAAATAAGGAGTGTCAAAAATGTTTAAAAAACGATTCAAAACCTCTTTACTGCCGTTATTCGCCGGATTTTTACTGCTGTTTCATTTGGTTTTGTCAGGCCCGGCGGCTGCAAACGCTGAAACTGCACACAAATCGAATGAGGTGACCGATTCATCGGTCAAAAACGGGACCATCCTTCATGCATGGAATTGGTCATTCAATACGTTAACAGAAAATATGAAAGAGATTCGTGATGCGGGTTATGCAGCCATTCAGACGTCTCCGATTAACCAAGTAAAGGAAGGGAACCAAGGAGATAAAAGCATGTCGAACTGGTACTGGCTCTATCAGCCGACATCGTACCAAATCGGCAACCGTTACTTAGGAACTGAACAAGAATTTAAGGACATGTGTGCAGCCGCGGAAAAGTATGGCGTAAAAGTCATTGTCGATGCGGTTGTCAATCATACCACCAGCGATTATGGCGCGATTTCTGACGAGATTAAGAGTATTCCAAACTGGACCCATGGAAACACACAAATTAAAAATTGGTCGGACCGATGGGACATCACTCAAAATGCATTGCTTGGGCTGTATGATTGGAATACTCAGAATACTGAGGTGCAAGCCTACCTGAAAGGTTTCTTGGAAAGAGCATTGAATGACGGAGCAGACGGGTTCCGCTATGATGCCGCCAAGCATATAGAGCTTCCGGATGATGGGAATTACGGCAGCCAATTTTGGCCGAATATCACAAATACATCGGCGGAGTTCCAATACGGAGAAATCCTGCAAGACAGCGCGTCCAGAGATACTGCTTATGCGAATTATATGAATGTGACGGCTTCTAACTATGGGCATTCCATCAGATCCGCTTTAAAGAATCGTAATCTGAGTGTGTCGAATATCTCCCATTATGCATCTGACGTGTCTGCGGACAAGTTAGTCACATGGGTGGAATCACATGATACGTATGCCAATGATGATGAAGAGTCCACATGGATGAGTGATGACGATATTCGTTTAGGCTGGGCAGTGATTGGTTCCCGCTCAGGAAGCACGCCTCTTTTCTTTTCCAGACCTGAGGGCGGAGGAAATGGTGTAAGATTTCCCGGAAAAAGTCAAATAGGAGATCGCGGGAGCGCCTTATTTAAAGATCAGGCGATCACTGCGGTCAACCAATTTCACAATGAAATGGCCGGGCAGCCTGAGGAACTCTCAAATCCGAATGGGAACAATCAAATATTTATGAATCAGCGCGGCTCAAAAGGCGTTGTGCTGGCAAATGCAGGATCATCTTCTGTCACCATCAATACTTCAACGAAATTACCTGACGGCAGGTATGATAATAGGGCCGGCGCCGGTTCATTTCAAGTATCGAACGGCAAACTGACAGGTACGATCAATGCCAGATCCGCGGCTGTCCTTTATCCTGATGATATTGGAAATGCGCCTCATGTCTTTCTTGAGAATTACCAAACAGAGGCAGTCCATTCTTTCAATGATCAGCTGACGGTCACCCTGCGTGCAAATGCGAAAACAGCAAAAGCCGTTTACCAAATCAATAATGGGCAGGAGACAGCATTTAAGGATGGAGACCGATTAACGATCGGGAAAGAAGATCCAATCGGCACGACATACAACGTCAAGTTAACCGGAACGAACGGCGAGGGTGCATCGAGAACCCAAGAATACACGTTTGTCAAAAAAGACCCGTCCCAAACCAACATCATTGGCTATCAAAATCCGGATCATTGGGGCAATGTAAATGCTTATATTTACAAACATGATGGAGGCGGGGCCATAGAATTAACCGGATCGTGGCCGGGGAAAGCCATGACTAAGAATGCAGATGGAATTTACACGCTGACGCTGCCTGCGAATGCGGATACGGCCGACGCCAAAGTGATTTTTAACAATGGCAGCGCCCAAGTGCCCGGACAGAACCATCCCGGCTTTGATTATGTGCAGAATGGTTTGTATAACAACTCTGGTTTGAATGGTTATCTTCCGCATTAATGGATAGGGCCATCATCACATCAAACCCTTGCTTCTGTTAGGAAATCAATCACGCTGAAAAGATGACAACATCCTAAAACGGTTCCGTTTTAGGATGTTGTCAACAATCTGGAAACCATCACCGGTATTTTTTTGTCCAAAAATCAAACTTTTCTCTTGCAAAAGTTTGTGAAGTATTGCACAATATAAATGTGAAATACTTCACAAGATAAATACAGACACCACGAAACACTGGAGGATGAGCATACATGATGAACGAACGAGTGAACAAAGTAGCATTAATCGGAGCAGGTTTTGTTGGAAGCAGTTATGCATTTGCGTTAATTAACCAAGGGATCACAGATGAGCTTGTGATCATTGATGTAAATAGAGAAAAAGCCATGGGAGATGTCATGGATTTAAATCACGGAAAGGCATTTGCGCCTCATCCGGTCAAAACGTCTTACGGCACATATGAGGATTGCAAGGATGCCGATATCGTGTGCATCTGTGCAGGGGCCAATCAAAAACCGGGCGAAACGAGACTTGAGCTGGTCGAAAAAAATCTCGCCATTTTTAAAAGCATTGTCGGTGAAGTAATGGCAAGCGGATTTGACGGCATCTTCCTCGTTGCCACAAACCCGGTCGACATTCTCACTTATGCGACATGGACATTCAGCGGGCTGCCGAAAGAACGCGTCATCGGCAGCGGCACGACACTGGATTCTGCGCGATTCCGTTATATGCTGAGTGAATACTTCGGAGCCGCTCCGCAAAACGTACACGCCCACATTATCGGCGAGCACGGCGATACCGAGCTTCCTGTATGGAGTCACGCCAATATCGGCGGAGTGCCGGTGCAGCAATTGCTGGAGAAAAATGCAGCTTACAAACAGGACGAGCTGGATCAGATCGTTGACGATGTGAAAAACGCGGCCTACCATATTATCGAGAAAAAAGGCGCGACATATTACGGAGTGGCGATGAGCCTCGCCCGCATCACAAAAGCGATTTTGCGTAATGAAAACAGCATTTTAACCGTCAGCACATATCTGGACGGCCAATACGGTGTTAACGACGTCTTTATCGGCGTTCCGGCCGTCGTCAATCGGAACGGCATCGCAGGTGTGACGGAACTTGAGCTGAATGAAACAGAACAGGCTCAATTCAGCCGCAGCGCAAACGTGCTGAAAGATATTCTCGCTCCGCATTTCGCAGAGTAAACAAAAAAGCAGTACATGACAAACGCCATGTACTGCTTTTTTTAATTCGCTTTTTTCGCCATTTCCTGAGAGGTTTTTACTCTCGCTTTTCCCATAAACAAAATGGTAACGGCCGCAATGACGATCGGCGCCAGCGCAAGCGTAAATACATATGTGATGCTTTGCGACATGGCGTCAATAATGCGATCCAGAATGTACGGCGGAATATGAGCGCGCGTGCCGGCCTGGAAGATCTCCTGCGGATTTCCGATGTTCTGCATCGCGCCGCCCGCTCCTTTCATGCCGCTGAATGAATCTGTGAGCTTATTGGTAAACACATTCGTCTGGACGGTTCCGAAAATCGTCACACCGAGTGTCATGCCGAATGATCTCAAAAACGAGTTTGTTGAGTTGGCGCTTCCGCGGTAACGCGGCTCCAGATCGTTCATGGACGCGGCCGGCAGCAGTGAGAAGTTAAAGCCGACGCCGAATCCTGAGATCAGCATGAATACCGTCAGCATCGTACGCGCCGTATCCGGTGTCATATTGGAAAGCAGCAGCATTCCGATAAAGAAAGCGACCACGGAAATCAGCATTAAATTGCGGAACCGCACTTTCGTCTGGAAAATTCCGCCGATCATACTTCCGATAACAGAACCGATCATCATCGGCGTCAAAATAAAGCCCGCGCTTGTCGCGGTGCTTCCGTACACAGCCTGAACGAAGATCGGGATAAACACCGCTAAAATGACGAACGTGGCTCCGTAAAGGAACGCCAGAATCTGTGCCGTAGCAAATAAACGGTTTTTAAACATCCAAAATGAGATAATCGGTTCTTCCGCTTTTCTTTCCACAATAAAAAAGGCGATAAAGAACACGGCGAATACAGCGAACAGACCGATGATCTGCACGGAGTTCCAATCATACGTTTTTCCGCCGAGCTCAAGAGCGAACATCAGACCGACAATGGAAACCACCAGCGTGATTGCGCCGGCCCAGTCGATTTTCTGTTTCTTGTGTTCAAGGGACTCTTTATAATAACGCAGAATGAAAAACAATGATAAAATACCGATCGGCACGTTGATGTAAAACACCCAGTGCCAGCTGATGGAGTCGGTAATGAGCGCGCCTAAAAGCGGCCCGAGAACGCTGGAAAGGCCGAAAACGGCACCGAACATGCCCGACATTTTTCCGCGTTTTTCCGGCGGAAATAAATCAAAAATGATCGTGAAGGCGATCGGCATCAGCGCGCCTCCGCCGATTCCCTGAATAACGCGGTAAATAATGAGCTGATCCATTGTTTGGGCGATTCCGCATAATGCAGATCCGATTAAGAAAAGAATAAGACCGAATAAAAAGAAACGTTTGCGTCCGTACATATCGGACAGTTTTCCATAAATCGGCATACCGGCCATAACGGCTACCATGTATGATGCCGTCACCCACGCGAACTTATCGAAACTTCCGAGGTCCGCCACGATATTTCCCATCGCAGTGGCAACGATTGTATTATCCATAGCCGACATTAAAATGCCCAGCAAAAGACCGATGACGACAAACTTTGTCGTGGCGTCCTTCGCGGCTGTTTGTTCCATGCTTTTTTCCTCCCATACTTACTTTTGATCATTAAATTTGCTATGATCATATTAGATTTGCCGAAAATTATCTTGATCGTCAAGATAAATTGATTTTATAGGGAGGCCTGTCAGTTGTCAACAAGAAATACCAGAAGCGAGACGGAGGAAACCGCGATACAGTTATTCCGGAAGATGGCCACAAGAACGATCCTTTTTCATCAGGCCGCCGCTCAATCTCTCGGTCTGTTTCCGACCGATTTGAAATCAGCTGATATCTTAAATGAAGCAGGCCCGATGACCGCAGGCGAGCTTGGGAAAAAAACCGGCCTCAGCACAGGTTCGGTAACGGCGCTCATTGACCGGCTCGAAAAAGCGGGATATGTCATGAGGAAAAAAGACCCCGAAGACAAACGGCGTGTGATCATCGTGCCGCTGACAGCAGGAAAAGCGAATGTGAAGCAATTGTTCAGCTCCTTATCCCAGTCCACGATCAGCCTTTGCCGGCAATATAAAGAAGAAGAACTGCGGCTGATATTCGATTTTTTAGGAAAAGCGACGGACATGATGGAAGACGAGCTTGAGAAATTAAAATAATGTATCATAGCACGGCCCATTCATGAATAACTTGTACAAGTTGCATGAATGAGGGGGAAGCCAATGAACATCTTTTTAAGCTACATCGTTCTCGGGCTGTCATTGTCAGCACCTGTCGGACCGGTCAATGCGGCGCAAATTGACAAAGGCATCAAAAACGGCTTTTGGCATGCATGGATTTTCGGTCTCGGCGCTATGGCCGCGGACGGGCTGTATATGATTCTGATCTATTTCGGGCTGTCTCAATTTTTGACCGCTCCTTTTGTAAAAACGTTTTTGTGGCTCTTCGGTTTTTTCGTGCTGACCTATACGGGAGTCGAAACGCTAAAAAATATCAGGGAAGCCATGAATGTCAGAAGCGGAAAAGGAAAACCGGCTTTTTACAAAACATTCGGCGCGGGATTTTTTATTTCTCTTTCCAATCCGCTGAGCATTTTATTCTGGCTCGGCATATACGGCAGCATCCTCGCTAAAACCGCTGAATCCTTCGATGCAAATCAGCTTTTGATTTACAGCTCCGGCATTCTTCTCGGCATTTTGATCTGGGATTTCTGCATGGCGGTCGCCGCGAGCACTTTCAGAAATCTCCTTCATGAAAAAGCGCTCCGCTGGCTGACGGGAGCGGCGGGTGTGTCTTTGATCGTTTTCGGGTTTTATTTCGGATGGCAGGGGATTCAAATGCTCATCTCATAAATAGAAGAGTCACCCATCGCCTATCTCCATCATAACGTATCATGACGATACTGGAGGTGGGCCGATGGCAAGCGAGCTGTACACAAAAAGTTGCCTTGAGGAAAAGTTATTGGATCTGCCAAATTGGCAGAGAATCGCTTTTGAGCTTCTATCAGAAAAAGTAGGCGATAAAGCGGACGCGTTTCCGTGCATTCCCGGACGTCAGGGATTTTTGACAGATCAGCTCCGGATATCCTTTGCGGGTGATCCCCGCGAAGAGGGAACCCCGGAGGAAGTGGGACTACTGCTGTCCGAGTACGGAAAGATCTCAAGGAATACCGGAAAATACGCGTCGCTGCTTGTGATTTTTGATACGCCTGAGGATTTAGCTGAGTATTATTCCATTGAGGCGTATGAAGAGCTGTTCTGGTCTTTTTTAAACCGGCTGAGCGGCTGCGATCCGAAAGACTGGCCGGAAGACATACCGGAAGACCCTGAACATTATAAATGGGAGTTCTGCTTTGACGGCGAGCCGTATTTTATTCTGTGCGCGACGCCTGCGCATGAAGCGAGACAAAGCAGAAGCTTCCCGTTTTTTATGCTGGCGTTTCAGCCGAGATGGGTTTTCGAAGGATTAAATGATTCAACCGCGTTCGGACGAAACATGAGCCGGCTGATCAGAAAACGCTTAGAGGCGTATGATGAAGCCCCTCTTCATCCCCGATTGGGGTGGTACGGAGGAAAAGACAATTTAGAATGGAAGCAATATTTCCTCCGTGATGATGAGACGCAAGTGTCAAAGTGTCCCTTTTCTTATTTGAAGAGACTGTTTAAACCGACGAAATAAGCTATGATCCGGCAGGGCTGTGTCCCTGCTTTTTTTGTACGATCCATGTCACGATCGCAATGACGGCGAGAAAACAAAGGCTGACCAGAAAACCGGGCCGGCTCGATTTCTCAAACAGCGTCCCGTAGACGGCCGCGACAATCAGCACAAGGGCGATAACAATCTGTACGGTTCCCATCTTTGTCGTTTCGAGCAGTTTCTTGCCCGAGAACAAAATGAACAGCCACGTATAAAGAAGCATCAGGCCCGCCGCGGTCGTCATGTGTTCATATATATTTTTCGGCAGCACCAATGACAGGATGATGGAGACGATGAGTCCGGCAAACGTCAATCCGAGCGCAGGCCAGCAGATTTTTTTGTTTTCCTTTAATCTGAAGCATTTCGGCGCATCTCCGTCATCTGCCATCGTACAAAGCAATGTCGTCACGGCAAACAGCGAGGCGACGAGCGTGGAAAATCCCGCAATAATAAAAATCCCGTTAAAAATATCAAGAATGATATCTAAATGAAAACCCTTCAGCGATGTAATAAACGGGCTGTCCTGTTCGGTGAATTTGCCCAGCGGCACTAACAGCAGCGCCAGGCCGAGAGAAATGACGTAAATCACCGCAAGAACGGCAAGCATCAGCCGGCCTGATTTTGAGGCTTCCTCCGGCTTTTTCAAATGCACGGTCATCAGCCCCAAGACTTCAATTCCTCCGAAGGCGTAAAACGCATAAATCAATCCGGTCCATAACCCCATCGCTCCGTGCGGGAACAAATCCTTTGATTCGTTCGGCACCTGCACATCCGGTTTATGAGAAAATATACCGCACAGCGCCAATATGGCGATGACGATAAACATAACAATCGCCGCCGTCTTGACAACAGCGAGCACATTTTCCGTTTTTTGAAAAACGGACAGCCCCGTAAATATAATCAAGAGACCGAGCACCGCATAGATGGAGGCGAAAATCCACAGCGGCACATTCGGAAACCAATGCTTCGTAAATAGCGAGATCGCTGTCAGCTGGCTTCCAGTGATCAGCATCTCGGACGACCAGTACACCCATCCGTTGCTGAAACCGGCCCAAGTGCCGAAAGCCTTTCTCGCATAAGCGCAAAAAGACCCCTTTTCGGGCTGTTTGGCCGAGAGCTTCGCGAGCTGCTCAAAGACAAAATAGGTGCCAAGCCCGGCAATAAGAAATGAGATCAGCGCGGAAAATCCGCTTTTGACAATAGCGATGCTGGACCCGAGAAAAAAGCCCGTCCCGATTGTGCAGCCGACGCCGATTAAGGAGAGCTGCCACCAAGCGAGATTCCCTTTAGGCTGGTCCTGTGATTTACTCATGAAGTTCAACCCCTTTATCAAAGCTTAGATTGCGGCCGTCAGAAGGGGAATATACATCCAATAAATTGCTTTACATGAAACAAACGGCCGGGGTTCATAATAGAAGAAAAAAAGGAGCAGTCTGATGACACAGCAATTTATCGTACCGCCGA
Organism: Bacillus sp. IS1; assembly: GCF_032461585.1. Lineage (NCBI taxonomy): Bacteria > Bacillati > Bacillota > Bacilli > Caryophanales > Bacillaceae > Bacillus > Bacillus sp. IS1. The sequence continues at coordinate 132,138 of NZ_JAWCWR010000007.1, forward strand.
AAAAAGGGCTCGGCCTGAAGGTTCACAAAGGGCAGATTATAAAAGTAGTCGATGTGGAAGGGCAGCAGGTGGCTGATTTTACGGCGTATCATGCCAAGGACTTTTATGAACATCTTGATCAGGGCGCGACGATTGATGCCAACCAGTCCATTCATGTAAAAACGGGTGATCATATTTATTCGAATTTATACAAGCCGATGCTGACGCTGATTGAGGATACAGTCGGCAAGCATGACCTGCTGCTTCCCGCCTGCCGTCCGGATATGAACAGGCTTTTATACGGAAAGCATAAAGACGAGCTCCAGGATACGTGCTATGACAATATGAGCGGGGCGCTTGAGCCGTTCGGGGTGCCGCGGCCGCATATGCATTACCCATTTGCCATCTTTATGAACACGGTGCTCGATGAGAAGGGGAACTTATCAGTCGAAACGCCTCTTTCTGACGCGGGTGATTATGTACGGCTCCGTGCGGAAATGGATCTCCTCGTCGCGTTTTCATCCTGTCCGATCGAAAAAGGAAAATGCAACGGAGACAGCATCACGGCGCTGCGGGTGGAAATCAGCTGATCCCGGTGTATTTGATTCACTTAAAATCCGCACCTGTGCTATATTTAACAGAGAGTCGTACATAGTGGCATGATTCATTTTCAGCATGAACGGGAAATGAATCATAAAGAAACAATGCAGGAGGAGTGATTGGGATGAGCATCCAGAAACAAATTATGAATGATCTCCATGTAAAGCCCTCAATTGATCCGAAACAAGAAATTGAGGACAGAGTGAACTTTCTGAAACAATATTTGAAAAAAACAGGTGCCAAAGGCTTTGTGCTCGGCATCAGCGGGGGGCAGGATTCCACGCTTGCGGGACGCCTCGCCCAATTGGCGGCTGAAAGCATCAGAGAAGAAGGCGGAAACGCGGAATTTATCGCCGTCCGCCTTCCGCACGGCACACAGCAGGATGAGGATGACGCCCAAATGGCGCTCAAATTCATTAAGCCTGATAAATCTTGGACGTTTGATATTAAGTCCGCTGTCAGCGCGTTCGCTGATCAGTACAAAAAAGACACGGGCGATCAGCTGTCTGACTTTAACAAAGGAAATGTAAAGGCCAGAATGAGAATGATCGCTCAATATGCCATTGGCGGACAAGAGGGGCTGCTTGTCATCGGAACCGACCATGCGGCCGAGGCGGTGACCGGTTTCTTCACGAAATACGGTGACGGCGGAGCTGATCTGCTGCCGCTGACCGGATTAACGAAACGCCAGGGCAGACGTTTATTAGAAGAGCTCGGCGCGCCGGAACGCCTGTATTTGAAATTACCGACGGCCGATCTGCTTGATGAAAAACCGCAGCAGACTGATGAGACCGAACTCGGCATCACATACAATGACATTGATGATTATTTAGAAGGCAAGGACGTTTCTTCCGAAGTGATTGAGGCGCTGGAAAAACGCTACCTCAGTACGGAGCATAAGCGCCAGGTGCCGGCATCAATGTTTGATGATTGGTGGAAATAGAATGAAAAAACCTCCCTTTTGAAAGGGAGGTTTTTGTTTATCTCATTTTTATTTATCTACACTTTCATAAATCCCTACCCAATACCCTTTGCTGCTGTCATAGTATTTGCTTTTGAAAATCCATTTTGTTCCATCTAAAACGAAAGAAGCAGCGAAGTTGCCGTTAGGGCTTTGAACGAGTTTGATGGCATTAATGCCGGCATCTGCTTTCGTTGAGATTGGGCTATTTTCCACGGATGCTGTTGGTGATGCGGCAAAGGCAGGAGCAGCAGACATCAGTAAGGCAAGAGACAGTGCAGAACCGGTTAACACTTTTTTGAATTTCATTTCGAACACTCCCTTTTCAAATGAAATGTATTACAGTGTTAATAATTAGATGATTATCCATAAAATACCTTCTATGTTTCTGAAATTTTTTTCTTCATTTGAAAAAACATCCCTTCAGAGGGACTTTTTATTTATTGATCCATTTGCATGGGTCAGGGACATGTTTTCAAAACGTTTTTTTATTTGATGCGGATATGATTCAGCTTCACCATCAATCTGTCGGTGAATCTTCGAAGGCTGCCTCTCGAATCAGGCTCAAGAGGCAGATTTGCTTGGGCAGCGATCGTTTCTGCGACCTGCTGAATAGACATTTGGTCTGTATGGAGATGTTCTGTGAAGAGGCTATGAGACAGGCTGTTGATGCAGCGGTCGATTTGTTTTGCGGCCCAGGAGTTTTTTCCTTCCGCTCTGGTGCGCAGGCGTTTCAGCAATGTTTCCTTTGAAGCCAGCAGGGTAAAGTGGTGAATGGTCCGGCCATCCTGTCTCAGCCTGCTGATCATGTCATGGAAGTATTGATCGTTCGTAATGGTCATGGGCACAATGATGATGCCCTGATATGTATCTGACAAATAGGAAAGCATGCTGTAATTGATTTCCCGCCACAGAGGGTAGCTTTGAAAGTCATCTTCAGCGATATCCGGCGGTATCATCGAACGCATCGCAAACCCCATCTTTTCAGGATCATATACGTAAGACGGTTTCAGTCTTCTGTGCAGCTCAAACGCTGTTTGTGTTTTTCCGGAACCGAAAGCCCCATTTATCCAAATGATCATCATGATATCCCCCTTTTTCTATATGATACAAAAAAAGACCCTTCGATCGAAGAGTCAGCGGGAAAAAACAGACGTATATTCGCGGAGCGATTCCTTTATATGCGTAAAGGCATGTTCTCCAAAATACTCAAGAGAAACAAAACCGTCATATTGTCTGTTCATCAGCTCTTTTAAAAATGCTTTTTGATCGAGATCTCCTTGAAAAATCGGAGTTGGCTTGCTGAGATACCAGTTGTCAAAATTCCAGTGATAGTTTTTCAGATGAATGTGGCTGACGGTATGATACAGTTTTTCTAAAGCGGGCATTTGGTCAACGTGATTGACGTGTAGGTTGGAGCCGTCAAAAATGGTGCGGACCCGCGGATGTCCGACATCCTCCAAAAATGCCAGCGCCGCCTCCGGTGTATCCGCGTACGTATCGTAATGAATCTCAAGCCCGATATCGACTCCATAGTCATCTGCGAGCCGTGCCGCCTGCTGAAATTGATCAACCGCACGTTGCCACTTTTCCGGTGATGTCCGATGCGAAGGAAGATTGCCGGCAAAGACTCTGATCAAGGGGCTGTGCAGCTGTCGTGCCGCCCTTAATGCCCTTTGAACATCCTTTAACGCCTGCTTTTCATCCTGAGTGGCGAAGTCAGTGTACAAACTGACGGCAGGCACCCCGATGCCTTCCTCCTGAAGCTGCTGATCAAGCCTGTCGAGCGGGCCGATTTCCTCTATATATTGTTTAGTGTGTCCGTACCACAGTTCGATTCCGTCAAAGGAGTGCTCCTTCGCGAAAGAAATGATGTCGAAAATATGCTTTTTTTTAAATCCTGTCGTGCAAAAACTCAGTTTCATCGGTAATCCTCCCGTAACTGTCTATCATATGTGTACTTTTTCCCCGGGTGCGATACGGATAAACAGGTGAAAAGGGCAGACACTTTTATAAGCGGGGGGTGTCTGCATCCGGTCAGTGCGGCACACAAATTGTTTAGCGCTTTTTTGCGTCAAAGTATTAAATAATTGACCGAAGTGTTGTACAATTAATTTCATTCGAGTAAGGGGGGAGAAGCCATTGAAAAATGAAACGGAGCTGACGGACTTCAGTCCCGTCCGCAATAAACCGACTCGCGCTCGTTATGTGATACTGATTCTTTTGTTTTTTATCACTGCGATTAATTATATAGACCGTGCCAGTGTATCCATCGCCGCCCCGTCCATTCAGACATCGCTGAACATAAGCCCCGCGCTTTTGGGCGTCGTCTTTTCCGCATTCAGCTGGACTTATACGGGAATGCAGATTCCCGGCGGGCTCATTTTGGACAAATTCGGGTCAAAACGGACGTACGGCGTTTCTTTATTGATCTGGTCGGTTTTCACCGGAGTGCAGGCTTTTGCGGCCAGTTTCGGATTTTTATTCGGCTGCCGCCTGATTATCGGGCTGGCTGAATCGCCTGCGTTTCCGGCAAACAACCGGATTGTCACAACATGGTTTCCAAGGCGGGAACGCGCCTTTGCGACGGGTGCTTATACGGCGGGGGAATATGTGGGGCTGGCGTTCGCCACACCGGTTTTATTCTGGGTGTTAACGGCATTTGACTGGCGCGCCGTCTTTATTTCCTCAGGGGTGCTCGGGCTTGTTTTCTCCATTTTCTGGTTCAAAATGTATCACGAGCCGAATCGGTGCCGGAAAGTGAACCGGGAAGAGCTTGATTATATTAGAGAAGGCGGCGGACTGACAGAGGTGTCAGAATCAGCCGGCAGGATCACGTGGCCGGATTTCGTCCAGCTTCTTAAATACCGCAAGCTTGTCGGCTTGTATATCGGCCAATTTGCCGTAGCCTCCACGCTGTTCTTCTTTTTGACATGGTTTCCGACTTATCTGGCGGAGGCAAAGCACATGGCTTTCTTAAAAGTCGGCTTCGCCGCATCAATTCCGTATATCGCCGCCTTTTTCGGCGTATTGTTCGGCGGATATTGGTCTGACGGAATGATGAAACGGGGCGTGTCGGTGAACGTTGCCCGGAAAACGCCCGTCATCCTCGGTCTTCTGCTGACAGGCTCCATCGTGCTCGCGAATGTTACGGATTCTGCTCCTGCGGTTTTGACGATCTTATCCATTGCTTCTTTTGCGCAGGGCATGTCCAATATTTCCTGGACGATGCTGAGTGAGGTGGCGCCAAGCGAAACAATCGGATTGGCAGGAGGCGTGTTTAACTTTTTCGCCAATATGGCCGGTATTATCACCCCGCTTATCATCGGGTTTATCGTTTCTGCGACCGGTTCATATAACGGAGCGATTCTGTTTGTCGGCGCTGTCGCATTTATCGGGGCATTTTCTTATATTTTCATTGTCGGAAAGGTGGAACGCATTACGCTCCGATAGAAAGAAAAACTCATCTCTTCTTATAAAGGATGGGTTTTCTTTCATTGCATTATCTCTATATTTCAATATTGAGTTATCATATAATAAACATAACTTTTTCATTTCTTAGGAGGATTTCGCCGAAGATGAACGCAAAACGTGCCATTCCCGTAAGAGAAAGAAATATCGTACTGATCGGATTCATGGGTGTCGGAAAGACAACAATCGGCCAGCTGGTCGCTAAGAAATTATACAGAGACTTCATTGATATTGATCTGCAGATTGAGAAAGATTTCAATATGTCCATCCCTGAAATGTTTGAGAAAAAAGGTGAAGCCTTTTTCCGTCAGACCGAAAAGGATTATATATTAGATATCTGCCGCAATACGAAATTCAAGATTGTGTCGCTTGGGGGCGGTTCGTTTAAACAAGAGGAAATCAGACAGTGCTGCCTTGAAAACTGTCTCGTGCTCCATCTTGATTTATCATGGGAGAATTGGAAGCAGCGGGCTGATCTGCTGATTGAAAGCCGTCCCGTTCTGCATAACCGTTCCATGGATGAAATGCAGCAGCTCTTTAACGAGCGCCAAAGCATCTATGATAAACATAATTCAAAAGTGGCGACGGATAATCTGGAACCAGAAGAAATAGCCGATTATATCGTAGAAACGTTAAAAATCGGCTGGGACCTGTATCAGCCGATGTAAAAAGAGCCGTGACGCTGTGAGCGCACGGCTTTTTTGTTTTTAAACAAACGTTTATTAAAATGTTTAGAAAATGAGTGTAAAATCGTGTTAAGATAGAGTCAGAAAATTAAATCTTATAAAACAAAGGAGAATAATCGGATATGCAATTATACGACTTGCCGCTCGACCAACTGCAAACCTATAAACCAAATAAAACCGCTCCTCATGACTTTTCGGATTTTTGGGCATCATCATTACATGAGCTTGCAAAGGAAGAGGCAAAGCCTGAATTGAAGGCTGAAAGCTACCCGGCTGACGGCGTGAAAGTATTCCGGCTGACATACCGAAGCTTCGGCAAGGCGGAAATTGAGGGATGGTACGCCGTTCCCGACCGGCAAGGACCGCATCCGGCCATCGTGAAATATCACGGCTATAACGCAAGCTATGACGGGGATATACATGACATCGTAAATTGGGCGCTTCACGGATATGCCGCGTTCGGCATGCTTGTCCGCGGTCAGCACAGCAGCACAGATACAAGCGTCTCACCGCACGGACACGTTCCCGGCTGGATGACGAAAGGGATTTTAGATAAAGATACATATTATTACCGCGGCGTGTACTTAGACGCCGTCCGGGCTTTGGAAGTCATCAGCGGCTTTGATGAAGTGGATGAAACAAGGATCGCCGTCATCGGCGGGAGCCAGGGAGGCGGACTTTCAATCGCCGCGGCGGCACTATCTGATATTCCGAGAGCGGTTGCGGCCGATTATCCTTATTTAAGCAATTTTGAGCGGGCCATTGATGTCGCTCTTGATGAGCCGTATCTTGAGATTAACTCCTTTTTCAGAAAGAACGGCAGCCCTGAAACGGAGAAGGCCGCGATGAATACACTGGCCTATTTTGATATCATGAATCTGGCGGACCGCGTAAAGGTTCCGGTGCTCATGTCCATCGGGCTGATTGACCGCGTGACTCCGCCGTCGACGGTGTTTGCCGCTTACAATCATCTGGAAACGGAAAAAGAATTGAAGGTTTACCGGTATTTCGGACATGAATACATACCTTCTTTCCATACGGAAAAGCTGGCCTTTCTGAAAGCGCATCTGAAAGGCTGACGACAGCGAAAAGCCCAAGTACTTGGGCTTTTTTCAGGAATGATCACGGAAAAGGACGGATACAGATGGAACAAAGGATCATCGAAGAATTAAAACGAATTGAAGCACAGCACGGCGTCAAGGTGCTTTACGCCGTAGAATCAGGGAGCCGCGCATGGGGATTTCCGTCAAGCGACAGCGACTACGATGTACGGTTTCTCTATGTGCCGAAAAAAGAATGGTACTTTTCGATCGAACCGCATAGGGATGTCATAGAAGAGCCGATTCATGACATGCTTGACATCAGCGGCTGGGAACTGAGAAAAGCGCTTAGGCTTTTTAAAAAATCAAATCCGCCTCTTTTGGAATGGCTCTCTTCTGAGATGATCTATTATGAAGCTTTCTCAGCGGCTGAAAAGCTTCGAAAACTGAAAATCCGCGCCTTTTCGCCTGAAGCCGGCATCTATCATTATCTCAATATGGCAAAACGGAATGAAAAAACGGAACTGCGGGGCAGTGAAGTGAAGATTAAAAAGTATTTTTACGTTCTGCGTCCTCTCCTTGCCTGCAGATGGATTGAAACATTCGGCTCCGTACCGCCGATGTCATTTCCCGTACTGGCCGATGCCTTATTGACGGATGAAGCGCTCATTTCTGAAATCAATACACTGCTTACAAGGAAAAAAAGCGGTCAGGAGCTGGCTCCGGAACCGAGAAATACGATCATTCATGCATTTATAGAAGAAGAAATAGAACGCATCGGGCACTATGTCAAAACGATCAAAACGCCGAAACCTGACATAACGGAGGAACTGAATCGGCTATTGATTCAGACCGTCGAAGAGGCGTGGGGGGAAAAAGGCGGAAATTGACGATTGCCGTCATTTCCGTCCGCCTTTTTTCGGCATAATCCGCCTGCTATCTAAGAAGCTGATTGTGGTAAAACCACAAAAATTAATCAGAATCTTTGTATTTTTAGAATATTGTGAGAGGATGTTTTGTCCATTTACAATAGACTCATACAAATACTTCTTAGATTGCGGGGTGTTAAGGTTGGAAGTGATTACAAGAGATTTTTTCTTATTTTTATCCAAGAGCAGCTTTCTCAATAAGATGGCGCGAAGCTGGGGAAGCCGTGTGGCAGCCGGCAAAATCATCGGAGGAATGGATTTCCGCAGTTCTATCCCGACAATCCGACATTTGAACAGCCAGGGGCTGTCAGTTACTGTCGATCATTTGGGGGAATTTGTCAACAGCGGTGATGTCGCGAAAGAACGCACCGAGGAGTGCATGCAGACCATCGCCTTAATCGCTGATGAACAGCTGAATTCCCAAGTGTCATTAAAAATGACGTCTTTAGGTCTTGATATAGATCTCGATCTCGTCTATGAAAATATGACGAAAATCCTCCAGACGGCTGAAAAACATAAAGTCATGGTGACGATTGACATGGAAGATGAAACGAGATGCCAGAAAACGCTGGATATCTTTAAAGACTTCCGGAGCCGGTATGAATATGTAAGCACCGTGGTGCAGGCTTATCTGTACAGAACGGAGAAGGATCTTGATGACCTCAGCCCGCTGAATCCGTTTCTGCGGCTTGTCAAAGGGGCCTATAAAGAATCGGAAAAGGTGGCCTATCCTGAAAAAAGCGACGTCGATGAAAATTATAAAAGACTCATCCGCAAACAGCTTTTAAAAGGACATTATACGGCAGTTGCCACGCATGATGACAAAATGATCGAGTTTACAAAACAGCTTGCCAAAGAGCACGGCATTCCAAACGACCGTTTTGAGTTTCAGATGCTGTACGGCATGCGCTCGCAAACCCAGCTCAGCTTGGTGGAAGAAGGATACCGCATGAGAGTCTACCTGCCTTACGGGGATGACTGGTACGGCTATTTCATGAGACGGCTCGCCGAACGCCCCTCAAACATCGCATTCGCCTTTAAAGGGATGACTAAGAAGTAAAAAAGGGAGAGATGACAATGACTACACCTTATAAACACGAACCATTCACAAATTTCCAAGATCAATCGAACGTTGAAGAATTTAAGAAAGCGCTTGCGACGGTAAATGAGTATCTGGGAAAAGATTATCCGCTCGTCATCAACGGTGAAAAGGTAGAGACGGAAGCGAAAATCGTTTCAATCAATCCGGCTGATAAAGAAGAAGTCGTCGGAAAAGTGTCAAAGGCGTCCCAGGAGCACGCTGAGCAAGCGATTGAGGCAGCTGCGAAAGCATTTGAAGAGTGGAGATACACATCCCCTGAAGAAAGAGCGGCCGTTTTGTTCCGCGCAGCTGCCAAAGTCCGCCGCAGAAAGCACGAATTCTCCGCCCTGCTCGTCAAGGAAGCGGGAAAACCTTGGAACGAAGCTGATGCAGATACGGCGGAAGCCATCGACTTTATGGAATACTACGCGCGCCAAATGGTTGAATTGGCAAAAGGCAAGCCGGTCAACAGCCGCGAAGGCGAGAAAAACCAATATGTATACACGCCGACTGGAGTGACAGTTGTTATTCCGCCGTGGAACTTCTTGTTTGCGATCATGGCAGGAACAACAGTGGCGCCGATCGTTACTGGAAACACAGTGGTTCTAAAACCTGCGAGTGCTACACCTGTTATTGCAGCAAAATTTGTTGAGGTGCTTGAAGAGTCCGGATTGCCAAAAGGCGTAGTCAACTTTGTGCCGGGAAGCGGAGCAGAAGTAGGCGATTATCTTGTTGACCATCCGAAAACAAGCCTTATCACATTTACGGGATCACGTGAAGTCGGTACGAGAATTTTCGAACGTGCGGCGAAAGTGCAGCCGGGACAGCAGCATCTGAAACGCGTCATTGCAGAAATGGGCGGTAAAGATACGGTTGTCGTTGATGAAGATGCGGACATTGAATTGGCGGCTCAATCCATCTTTACATCAGCATTCGGCTTCGCGGGACAAAAATGTTCTGCAGGTTCACGTGCAGTTGTCCATGAAAAAGTGTATGATCAAGTATTAGAGCGCGTCATCGAAATCACTGAATCAAAAGTGACGGCAAGCCCTGACAGCGCTGACGTGTATATGGGACCTGTCATCGACCAAGGTTCTTACGACAAGATCATGAGCTACATTGAAATCGGAAAAGAAGAAGGCCGTTTAGTAAGCGGCGGCACCGGAGATGATTCAAAAGGCTACTTTATCAAGCCGACGATCTTCGCTGACCTTGATCCGAAAGCCAGACTCATGCAGGAAGAAATTTTCGGGCCTGTCGTGGCGTTTTCTAAAGTGTCAAACTTTGATGAAGCTTTAGAAGTGGCCAACAATACTGAATATGGTTTGACAGGCGCGGTCATTACAAATAACCGCAAACATATTGAACGGGCGAAACAGGAATTCCATGTCGGCAACCTGTACTTCAACCGCAATTGTACGGGAGCGATTGTCGGCTACCATCCGTTCGGAGGCTTCAAAATGTCCGGCACTGATTCAAAAGCGGGCGGCCCGGATTATTTGGCCCTCCACATGCAGGCGAAAACAATCAGTGAAACGTTTTAAGAGGGACTGAATGGGCATCCTCCTCGCGGGGGGTGTCCATTTCACCATAAACATATAAAGCGGAGGAGGAAATGCCATAGCAAACATTCAGTTGATTATTTCCATTTGTATTTATATGGCGGGCATGCTGTTTATCGGTTATTTCGCCTACAGACGGACGTCAAATCTGACGGATTACATGCTCGGGGGGCGTTCTTTAGGCCCTGCCGTCACAGCGCTCAGCGCGGGAGCGGCGGATATGAGCGGATGGCTCTTGATGGGGCTTCCGGGCGCCATGTTCTCGACAGGATTAAGCGGCGCTTGGATTGTGCTCGGGCTTGTGCTCGGGGCGTGGGCGAACTGGCTTTTCGTGGCGCCGAGGCTGAGAACGTATACTGAAAAAGCGGGGAATTCCATCACCATTCCGGGTTTCCTTGAAAACCGTTTCGGTGATCATACGAAGCTTCTCAGACTGTTTTCGGGTCTTGTCATTCTCGTCTTTTTCACATTTTACGTATCATCCGGCATGGTATCCGGAGGCGTCTTATTCAACAGCATTTTAGGGTTGAATTACCACACGGGACTGTGGGTCGTGACAGGCGTCGTTGTCGCCTACACCTTGTTCGGAGGCTTTTTGGCGGTAAGCTGGACGGACTTTGTTCAAGGGATCATTATGTTTGCGGCGCTTATTCTCGTGCCGATTGTGACGATTTTCCATACGGGCGGCCCGGGGGAAACCGTTGCCGATATCCGTTCCGTCAATCCGGAACTGTTTAATATGTTCAAAGGGACGACCGTCCTTGGCATTATTTCTTTATTTGCGTGGGGGCTCGGCTATTTCGGGCAGCCGCATATTATTGTGCGCTTTATGGCGATCACATCTGTGAAAGAAATCAAACGCGCCAGACGGATCGGAATGGGATGGATGATTTTGTCTGCACTAGGCGCGCTGTTTACGGGTCTTGCGGGAATCGCGTATTACCACCAGCACGGACTGAAGCTGGCTGATCCGGAAACCATTTTTATTCAGCTCGGCAATATTCTGTTCCACCCGATTATTACGGGATTTCTCATTTCTGCGATTTTAGCGGCCATTATGAGTACGATTTCGTCTCAGCTGCTCGTTACGTCCAGTTCTTTAGTAGAGGATTTGTATAAGTCCATGTTCAGGCGTTCGGCTTCTGATAAGGAACTCGTATTTCTGGGGAGAATGGCAGTGCTTGCGGTGTCAATCATCGCTTTGGTGCTCGCTTGGGAGAAAAACAACACGATACTTGGTCTTGTCAGCTATGCATGGGCGGGATTCGGCGCGTCATTCGGGCCGGTCGTACTGCTCAGTTTATTTTGGAAACGGATGACGAAATGGGGGGCACTCGCCGGCATGATTGCGGGAGCGATTACCGTAATCATTTGGGCGAATGCCGGTCTTTCAGACTTTTTGTACGAAATCATTCCGGGCTTTGCTGTAAGCCTTGCCGCTGTATTTGTCGTCAGCTTATTGACACAGGCTCCGTCAAAAGATGTCACAGATCAGTTTCATGATTACCGTGATACACTTTCTCAATAAAAGCAAGGAACGAGAGGAAGAAGGGACCGCCCTTTTTCCTCTTTTCACGATACAGGCTTTCGGATCGTTCCGTTTTGGGAATATGTGAATTTTTTTCTATACAAAAAGTCACCCCGCAGAGTATGATAAAGATAAAAAGAGCATAGGAGAAATAGGTATGGAAGAGCTTTTAGAGAGAGTTTTTTCATTTACGGACATTGATAAATTAATTGATTTCATCAGTTATGAATTGCAGAAGCCCGTTATTCTGGAAAGCGCGGATTTCTTTTTGCTTGCCTATAATTCTTACTACATTAATCACTTCGACTCCGCCAACCAGCAGACGATATTTTCAAAAAAATGCCCCGTGCAGATTTTTGAAAGGTTTCTGAAGGACGGGGTGATCGAAAAGCTGAAAACCGTTCCTGAACCGTTCCGTGTCGAAAAAATAGACAGTATCGGACTGAATCAGAGAGTGGTTGTAAGCGCAAAACATAAAGGGGAAGTGATGGGCTACATCTGGATTCAGGAGCTCGACCGAAACTTGACGGACGAGGAGCTCGACTTTTTATATGAAACTTCATTCCATGTCGGAAAAATCATCTATAAAACGAACCGGCTGAAACAGGAAAAAGAAGAGAGAGCGGAAGACCTGGTGAAAAGGGCGATCTTTCAGCAATTCTCCTCTGAAAAGGAGTTCAGGCGGGAAGCGGAAAAGATGAACGCCGTGCTGCCATCGGTTTTTTCGGTAGTCGTCCTGCACGCCGCAAATGGGGATGGGGAGGCAGTCGAAGATGTGAAGGAAAACATCAAATCGTACTTGAATTTGCGGGATAAAGTCAGTCACGTCTTAACCATTGATTCCAATATTGTCATCGTCGTCGCAAGCTTCTCGCAAAAAAGCTCCGGCACTTCGGCAGCATCTGAATTCATCCACAAACTGCTGACTCATTTTCACTTTCAGAAGATCCCCACTCCCATCTATATCGGAATCGGCAATGAATACAGCAGCATCCTGAAGCTCGGCAAAAGTTATATAGAGGCCCTTGAAGTCATAAAGGCCGCCGAAATTACCGGAAACCAGGAAAATATCCCGTACGAATACAGTAAGCTCGGGATTTACCGCTATCTTGAAAGTATCGAAGAAAAAAACGCCTCACTGGAATATGTAAACAATGATTTAGCGTTATTAAAAGCCAAAGACAGAGAAAGCAGTACAGAACTGCTGAAAACGTTAGAAATCTATCTCCTCAATAACTGCAAAACAAAACCAGCCGCAGAACAGCTTTTTATTCATCAAAACACATTGAACTACCGTATCAAACAGATTCTTGACATGACATCAATTAATTTAAACGACTTCAGGACAAGGTGCCAGCTGTATCTCGATATCATGCTGATGAAAAAGAGATAAAAAAGAAACCAGTCGCCGTACTGGTTTCAGTTTTAATACCTTCCCGCTTATCAATCTCAGAACCTCACTTCTGAATCACTCCTTTCCCGCAAGATGAGAAATGAATAAACACTGCTCCTCAATATGTGTTATACTTTCATTGATATTGATTCTCAATTAAAGATATATGAAGTATAGATATAAACGGGAGGCAGAACGATGGCGGAAAATCATGAGGTGTACGACGTCACGATTATAGGCGGAGGCCCGATCGGCCTGTTTGCGGCTTTTTATTGCGGGATGCGCGAGCTGAAAACGAAAGTGATCGAGTTTCTGCCGCGGCTCGGAGGGAAAGTGTCTATGTTTTTCCCCGAAAAAATCATCCGTGATATCGGCGGAATACCCGGGATTGCCGGAGAACAGCTGATTAAGCAGCTGAAGGAACAGGCTGCGACATTTGAGCCGGATATCGTGTTGAATCAGCGGGTGACCGGATTTGAACGGCTGGATGACGGAACCATTGTGCTGGAAAGTTCCAAAGGGGAAAAGCACTATACACGCACGGTGATTTTGGCCGTCGGCATGGGAACGCTTGAGGTCAATGAACTTGACAGCGCGGATGCGAGCCGTTATTCGGGAAAGAACCTTCATTATAAGGTGGAGAAGCTTGATGCGTTTCAGGGGAAGCATGTCGTGATTTCCGGAGGGGGAGATACCGCGGTTGACTGGGCGAATGAGCTGGAACCGATTGCGGCGTCTGTTACCGTCTTGCACCGCAGGGAGGAGTTCGGCGGTTTGGAAAGCAGCGTGGCGAAAATGAAGCGGTCTTCCGTGCGGGTGCTTGCGCCGTATCGTCTGAAGCTTCTCAACGGCACAGGGGAACGGATCGAGAGCGTCACCGTTTGCCAAACTGAGTCCGGACTTTCTGAAGTCATCAAGCTTGATGAGCTCATTATCAACCACGGGTTTAAAATTGATCTCGGTCCGATGAAGGACTGGGGGCTTGAGATTGAAGAAGGCAGGATTAAAGCTGACAGACATATGCGGACGAATCTTCCGGGCGTGTTTGTCGCCGGTGACGCCGCCCACTATGAAAGCAAGCTCAGATTGATTGCCGGCGGTTTCACGGAGGGGCCGACCGCCGTGAACAGCGCCAAAGCCTATTTGGACCCGCAGGCGGATCAGATGGCGATGTATTCGACTCACCATAAAAAATTGGTGACACAATAAAAAAGGGCTGACCCCCGATGTTGAGCCTGGGGGGTCAGAAAAGCATTCCGGCGTATCAGCCGTGAACGAGCATGTCTTTCATTTCATTTCGTATAAACGCAAATAACTGCTCCTGGTTTTTCACGGCGGTAAACCCGCAGCCGGCGGGGACGTCTTCGCCCATGCAGATGACGGGAGGGCGGTTTGCTGACGAATCCGGTGATATGCCGATTTGTTTTCCGGCGCTGATCAAATGCTGAGCGGATTCTTTGCCCGTACAGATAATCATTTGCAGAGGAGACTCACTGATCGTGCGTTCGATCATGGAAGTGAACCGCTCATCCGCGATATGTTCATGGGTGATATAAAGCGGGCATGATTTTGAGTCTGACAAGTTTTCTGCTGCTTGACGGCTTCCTACAATGAGTGAATGCGGAGAATCAATTTGACATTCGGATAGGAGAAAGCCCCGTTTTGTCAGTTCCGTCTTTGCGGCCTCAGTCGCTGCATTCAGGCTTGCGGTCACCCGGCGGATGTCGATCTGCTTGAAAGCCAGTGTGTCAAAGAATTCGCATACCGCAAGGCGCGATGTGAAAAATAGTTGTTCAAAGGTGCTGATCTGTTTCAGGATGTTTTCGTTTGCGGGCATTTTTTTAACGATCCGCTTCGGCCATTCGATAACATCGGCGCCATACTCGCGCAGCTTGTCTGTCAATGTATGTTCTTCATCGCCATGAGTGACAACCATGATATGCCGCCCGATGAACGGTTTGCTTTCAAACCAGCTGTGTGTTTGAAAATTGACAATATCACCGATGACGATAATGGCAGGGTTGGTGATGTTTTGGCTTTGAACTTTTTCATGGATATCCTGAAGCGTTCCTTTAACGCTCCGCTGCCGCCCCCACGTCCCCCATTGAATGACGAGTACGGGAACGGAAGGGGATTTTCCGTACTCCGTAAGCTGCCGGCATATAAATGACAGATTTTTAACGCCCATGTAAAACACAAGCGTTTGAACGCTTCGGGCAAGCCCTTCCCAGTCGAGATTCGGCCTGCCTTGCAATGATGTATCATGAGCGGTGATCATCGCGAAGGACGAAGCGAAATCACGATGAGTGACGGGGACTCCCGCATACAGCGGCGCTGCGATTCCCGAGGTGATGCCGGGCACCATTTCGTAGCGGATGCCGTGCTGATGAAGCGCCTCCGCTTCTTCGCCGACTCTGCCGAACACACTTGGGTCTCCGCCTTTCAAGCGGACGACGGTGCAGCCCTCCGCCGCTTTTTCAATCAGCAGGGCATTTATCTCAGACTGTTTCATAAAATGACGGTCGGGCAGCTTTCCGCAATAAATGAACCGGCAGTCCGGTGAGGCATATTCAAGAAACTTTGGGTTTGCGAGCCGGTCATACAAAATGATATCCGCTTTCTCCAGAGCCTGTTTTCCTTTTACGGTGATCAGCCCCGGGTCTCCTGGTCCGGCACCGACAAAATATACGATTCCGTTTTTCATGATGGCGTCATCCCTTCAGCAATTTAAAAAATGAAGGACCACTTGAAAAAGTGATCCGGTCTTTGCTCAATACAGGAGGTATACATTCTCTCCTTCAATCAGTGTTTCGTATGTTTTGACACAGCCATGATCCGGCTCTTGGACTTTTCCGTCTTCTAAGGAGATTTTCCAGTCATGCATCGGGCAGAAGACGTATTCTCCGCTGACGATGCCTTCAGCCAGGACGCCCCCTTTATGGGGACAGCGGTTTTCGACGGCGCGGACGCTCCCGTCAGAAAGCTTAAATACGGCAAGCTCTTTATCTTCTATATATACGGTTTTTCCTAGCTCCTCGGGTAATTCGTTTACTTTGCCTATGCAAACCTTTGTCATATCTTTATTAACCATGTCCGTTCCCCCTTACTGTTTTATGAAGTCGTGACGACATTTTCGAATAGATCTTTAGATGCTTTTTTATCTTTAAGGAAGTATTGCCACGGATCTTTGTGGACAGAGAGTGTCTCATTCATTCTGTCGTTGAGCTCCTGCCGTTTTTCCGGATCGTTTAATACGGATTGGACATGAGATAAACCGACGCGCTCAAGCCATGCGGATGTCCGCTCCAGATAGTTTGCCGTTTCTCTGTAGTACTGAAGGTAAGCCCCCGCATATTCTAAGACTTCTTCATTCGTTTTTACTTTCATCAGCAAATCACCGGCGCGCAAATGGGTTCCGCCGTTTCCGCCGACATAAAGCTCCCAGCCTCCGTCGATGCCGACAACGCCAAGGTCCTTAATGCCTGATTCCGCACAGTTCCGAGGGCAGGCGGACACGGCCATTTTAACCTTATGAGGCGTATTGAGCCCTTCGAATTTTTTCTCAAGCGCAATGCCCAGTGCCATGGAGTCTTGCGTGCCGAAGCGGCAGAATTGTTCGCCTACGCACGTTTTTACCGTGCGGAGTGTTTTTCCGTACGCGTAGCCTGACGGCATATCAAGCTCGGCCCATACTTTCGGCAGGTCTTCTTTTTTGACGCCGATGAGATCAATCCGCTGGCCGCCGGTCATTTTAACGAGCGGGATCTCATATTTGTCGACGACATCGGCGATCTTGCGGAGATCCTGAGAGTTGGTCACGCCGCCGTACATACGGGGCACGACTGAGTATGTTCCGTCTTTTTGAATATTGGCGTGCATCCGTTCGTTCACAAAACGGGATGTTCTGTCATCCTCGTATGTAGCCGGATTAATCATGCCTAAGTAGTAGTTGAGGGCAGGACGGCATTTGGAGCAGCCCTCCGGCGTTTTCCAGCCGAGCACGTTCATGATTTCTCTTGTATGGGACAGCCCTTTGGCTTTGATTTCTTCTACGACTTCATCTCTCGACAGTGATGTGCAGCCGCAAATCGCTTCTTTTTGCGCGGACGCGTCAAATTCTGAGCCCAGTGTATATTGAAGAATGTCTTCCACGAGCGGTTTACAGCCTCCGCAGGAACGGGATGCCCCGGTGCATGCTTTGATTTCGTCCGTTGATGTGCAGCCTTTTTCCTGAATGGCTTGAATAATCGCGCCTTTTGAAACGCCGTTGCATCCGCAGATGATTTCATCGTCGCTCATCGCCGCGGTCATGCTTGCGCCTGCTTCCTGGTCAAGAGGCTGTAAGATTGATATCTTGGAAGTTTCGGAGATATCGGCTTCTTTTTGAATCATTGAAAACAGGCGGCTGCCCTCGCTGCTGTCGCCGAACAAAACAGCGCCGACAATTTGATTGCCCCTCAGGACGATTTTTTTATAAATGCCGTCCTGCTCATCGAACACTTTAATCGCTTTTTTGTCCTCTGATTCGTTAAAGTCACCGGCAGAGAAGACTTCGACGCCTGATACCTTTAATTGAGTGGAGAGAACGGAGCCTTCATACGGTTTTGTTTCAATGCCGCAAATATGCTTTGCGAGCACTTTCGCCTGTTCATAGAGCGGCGCCACAAGACCGTATGCGATTCCGCGGTGCTCGGCACATTCACCGACCGCGTAAATGTGCGGAATGTCAGTCTGCATATAATCATTAACAATGATTCCGCGGTTTACCGGAATGCCGCTTTCTGTGCCAAGCTGTGTATTCGGGCGGATGCCGACCGCCATGACGACCAGGTCAGCTTCGATGCTTGTGCCGTCTTTGAAGCGTACGCCTTCGACACGGTCAGTACCGAGAATTTCTTCGGTTTGCTTTTCAAGGAAAAAGGTCATGCCTTGTTTTTCTAATTCGTTTTGCAGCAGGCGTCCCGCCGCTGCGTCAAGCTGGCGCTCCATCAGGAATGGGGCGAGGTGGATGACAGACACGTCCATTCCGAGATTCAGCAGTCCGCGTGCGGCTTCCAAACCCAGCAGTCCTCCGCCGATGACGGCTGCTTTTTTATATTGTTTTGACGCGGCGAGCATCGTGTCTGTATCTTTTATGTCCCGGAATGCCGTGACGCCTTGTTTGTCTGCGCCCGGAATCGGAAGGATAAAAGGGACAGAGCCTGTCGCCAGGATGAGTTCATCGTAAGGCTGGATTCTGTCTGCATCGGTGATGAGGGTTTTGTTTTCCGTGTCGACTTTGATGACTGTTTCACCGGTATACAGCTGAATGTTGTTTTCTTTGTACCAGTTCCAATCGTTTAACGTAATGTCTTGAATGTCGGTATCGCCTTGCAGCACTTTTGACAGAAGGATTCGGTTATAGTTGGGATGAGGTTCGGCCCCGAATATTGTAATCTCAAATTCGTCTTTTGAAACACGCAGTATTTCTTCAATCGCTCTTACCCCGGCCATTCCATTTCCAACAAGGACTAGCTGTTTTTTTCCCATCAGATGATCCGCTCCTTATCTTTGTTTTTTTTAGCGTAGCACAGCAAAAACAAATATTTAAGATGCATGTTATGAAATGTAACAAAAAATACTAAAAAATCTAAAAAATTTATGAAAAATTATATAGGGCTGATTCGTACCGCGCACATCTTAAAACCGGGCATTTTACAGTCCGGGTCCAAGGCTTCACCAATTAAATCGTTGACGTTTTGCGTGTCAGACCAATGGATGGGGACAAACAACGTGTCTTTTCGTACGTTCTCCGACCATCTGCTCCGGACCGTGATGCTGCCCCGGGGGGATTCTATCTTCACGAGAACACGGTCTTCGATATGATAGTCGGCCGCCGTTTTTGGGTGGATTTCCACAAAGGATTCGAAATGTCTTGCAGCCAAGGCAGAGCTTTTTCTCGTTTGGACACCCGTTAAGTAGTGAGACATGACTCTGCCTGTCGTTAAATAAAGCGGATAATCGGCTGTCGGCTTCTCTTTCGGGATGGCCGGTTCGTTTGGAATCACACTTAATGCCGCTTTTTGATCCGGATGAGCAAATGATTCTGTAAACAAGCGCGCAGTTCCGGGATGATCAGATTCCGGACACGGCCAATGAATGCCGCCTTCACGTCTGAGCCTGTCGTATGAGATGCCTGAATAATCGGCAACCCCGCCTCGGCTCGCTTCTCTCAATTCGTTAAAGATTTCCTCCGCCGACGTATAGGGAAAATAATGCCCTTTACCAAGAGCCGAGGCAATGTCACAGATAATCTGCCAATCATGTTTCGCTTCTCCGGGACATGGCCGGCTCGCTTCTCTTAATGTCACGCGGCCTTCTGCATTTGTCATCGTGCCTTCGTCTTCCAAATAAGAGGACGCGGGTAAAATCACATCCGCGAATGCCGCGGTCTCAGAAATAAATAAGTCAACTGCGACAAAGAATCTCAGTTTCTTGATTGCCTGCTTGACGAAATTCGCATTTGGGCCGGAAACAGCCGGATTGGAACACATGAGAAACAGTCCTTTGATGTCGCCGCTATCTATTTTTTCTATCATTTCATAGGCTGAGACGCCTTTTCGCGGCAGCTCATCCTGATGAATCCCCCACACCTTCGCAATATGCGCCCGGTGTTCTTCAATTTCGATAGAACGGTAGCCCGGAAGCTGATCCGCTTTTTGGCCGTGTTCTCTCGCGCCTTGTCCGTTGCCTTGACCGGTAATCGCCCCGTAACCTGAGAAGGGCTTGCCGATTTTTCCGGTGATCAGCACCATATTTAAGAAAGCTTTCACCGCCGCGGTACCGTCAGTCTGCTGTTCGATCCCCCGCGCTGTAAACAGCATGCCGGATGTTTCCTTGGCAAACTTCACGGCGGCCTTTCGCATATGCTCCAAAGGAACACTTGTCTGCTCGGAGATCTCTTTCAGATCCAAAGCGTCGGTATGCCGTTTGAGCTTATTGAATCCGTCTGTGCGGGTGCGGATAAAGTCTTTGTCTGTAAGCTGTTCGTCAAAGCAGATTTTGACGAGTCCGTTTGCCAGGGCGGCGTCTGTGCCGGGCTTGATTTTCAGGTGAAGATCGGCTATTTTGGTCGTCGCCGTTTCCCGGGGATCAATGGCGATAATGTAAGCCCCGTTTTCTTTCGCTTTATCAAAATACGGCATGATCGTCGGCTGGCATTCCGCGATATTCGTGCCTGCCAGGATGATGACACGTGTATGCGGAATGTCCGATAATGGATTCGTCAGGCCCCTGTCCGCGCCGAATGTCTGGCCGGCCGCCGTTGCTGCGGCAGACATACAGAGCCGCCCGTTGTAATCGATGTATTTCGTCTGTAAGCCGACCCGTGCGAACTTTCCAAGCAGATAGGCTTCTTCATTTGTAATTGAGGCGCTCCCATAGACGGCCATCGCATCATTGCCGTGTTCGGTTTGGATCAGATTGATTTGTTCCTTTATGCGTTTCAGTGCTTCAGCCCAAGAGACAGGCACAAATTCACCGTTTTTTTTAAGCAGGGGGCGTGTAATGCGGGAAGAGTGCACGGCATGCTGATGGGCATTCATGCCTTTTGTACATAAACGGCCATGTGTCGTCGGATTATCAATGCCGATTGCAGTGTATTTCTTCCGTGCCGCGAAGGTTTGTTCCGTAAGCTGCATTTTGCATTGCATGCTGCAGAACGGGCATTGCGTCTCATATGTTTTTTCCGATTGGACATCTTGCAGTTTGTCACGGAAATAACGGAGCATCGGTTCAGTCAAAAAGCTTCATCCTTTCGTATGGCATTTTCCCGGCAGACAGGCAGGGATATGTCTGAACGGAGATTTTTCAGAAGCTGTGTCCGCATATCTTCTTCAAACAGCATTTCTCTGATATGGACGAGGCCGAGTCTGTCAACCCATTGATAAATCGCTTCGTTGTAGTGAGCCGTTTCGCGATAATATTGAATAAGGCCTTTCATCATAGCGGCGATACTGTCTTCGTTATTCGTCACACAAAAAAGGCTGCCGGCGCGGGCTTGTTTTCCGCGGACGCCCCCGATATAAATTTCCCAGCAAGTTTGTGTCTGAAGCGCGCCGATATCCTGAATGTAAACATCGGTGCAATTGTTTTCACATGACAAGCTGACGGATACATAAGCGGGGACGGCAAGTGTGTCGGTATCTCGTTCAATCCTGCTTGCCAGCTCTTGAAAGGAGCGATGCTGTCCGCACGTACATGCTTTGATTTGAATCGTCCAGCGGTGCCGGGGGGAGAAAACCGGCATGTTCAGTGCTTTTCTGATGCTTGCAAGGTCATTTGGCCTGATTCCGGAAAGCTTCAGCCGGTGACTGTCAGTAATTGAAACGCCGGGGATGCCGTATGTTTCAATGACGTTTGCGATGTTTTTGAGCTCTGCCGCACTTGTCAGTCCGCCGTACATTTGCGGAATCAGGGTGCATGTCTCTTCTGCCGATATTTCATTGAACTGCATAAAATCAGGCCGCATCCTTTCCAGGTAGTAGTGAAGCGCCGGAATACAAATGCGGCAGCCGTTTTCTGTTTTCCAGCCGATCTCTTTCATTACCTCGGCGGCATCAGTGAACGGACGGCGCCGAAGTTCCGCGATGACTTCTTCTTCCGTCAAATCGGTGCAGCCGCAAAACGAAGGCTGGCGGGAAGGTTTTGTGTAATCATCGCTTGCCATATACTTCAGCAAGTCTTCGACGAGCGGCCTGCATCCTCCGCAAGACCCGGACGCTTTTGTCATGTGCTTCACTTCCTCCGCGGTTTTTAAGCCATATTTGTTCACCGCTTCTTCAATGGAGCCCTTGGTCACTGAGCTGCATTGGCAAATGGTTTCATGGGGAGGCATGGATTCAAAGGATATACCGCCTTGATCCGGTTCTATGAGCTGTTTTTTCACGATGGAAATGTCTCTTTGCTTCACAAGACTGTCGAGAAGCCGCTGTTTACCGCGCGTGTCCCCGAATAAAATAAAGCCGGCCGGTTTATCGTCCTCAAAGAGCGCTTTTTTGTAGATGCCTGCATGATCGTCATGGAACAATATGCCGGCTGTGTGTTCATCCTCGTGCACCTTTCCTGCCGACCATACATCAATACCAGCTATTTTTAAGGCCGCAGATTGTGCAAAGCCTTGAAACCCTTCACACGGAACGCCGCATAGATGCTGTGCGAGCACTTTTCCCTGTTCATAAAGCGGTGCAGCCAATCCGTATACAATCCCGTCATGCTCCGCGCATTCACCGACGGCATACACATTCGGTTTGTTCGTCTGCATGAATTGATTGACGATGATTCCTCGGTTCACTGAAAGTCCGGCAGATGCAGCCAATCGGATATTGGGCCTCACACCGGCGGCCATGACAATCAGGTCTGCTTCTATGGAAGAACCGTCTTTGAAACGGATGCCTTCCGCCCGTGAGTTTCCTGTAATGGATGCCGTGTCTTTCTCTAAAAGAAAGACTAAGCCTTTTCGCTCCAGTTCTTTCTGCATCAGATGGGATGCCGTTTGATCAAGCTGTTTTTGCATAATGGCGGAAGAGTGGTGAATGACGCTGACGTCCATGCCGAGCTGCCGTAAGCCGACGGCCGCTTCAAGACCTAATAAACCGGCGCCGATGACCGCCGCCTTTTGATACCGGCCGGCCGCATTGATAAGGGATTGGCAGTCTTCTATTGTCCGAAAGCCGCAGACGCCTTCTTTCTCTGCTCCGGGTATGGGGAGAATATAAGGAGAGGAGCCAGTTGCCGCGATGAAATGATCGTAAGTCATGCTGCGCTTCCGATCCGTTGTGACAACCTGCCGTTCTGTATCAATGTGTACAACCGTTTCTCCCGTGTAAAGCGTAATTCCGTTTTTTTCGTACCATTCGCGGCTATTCAGCGTAATGTCATCAAGCGAAACCTCACCTTGTAAAACGGAGGATAAGAGAATGCGATTGTAATTGGGATGAGGTTCGGTTCCGAAAATAACAATCTCAAACATGTCACGGTTCATCTTTAAAATGTGTTCAATACAGCGGATTCCGGCCATTCCGTTCCCTGCTGCAATTAATCGTTGTTTCTTCATTCGCCAAACCTCCTTTGCAGCTGCCTGTAAGTTTTGCTTCTCTATGAGAAATTATGGCACATTGCCTGATTAACGCATTAAATGTGTCGCATTATCTTACACATGTCTTTTCCGGTGAATGCCGGTCATATATTCTTGATTCAGCAATTTGAAATGATAGAAGACCGGAAAGGAGAATGTTATGAAGCTGTCGGAATTAAAAACAAGCGGCCATCCGCTCACTCTGCTCTGTTCCTTCTTATATTTTGATGTGAGTTTTATGATTTGGGTCATGCTGGGGGCGCTCGGCGTTTATATTTCTCAGGATTTCGGGTTATCTTCTTTTGAAAAAGGGTTTGTCGTGGCTCTGCCGATCTTATCAGGATCTGTGTTTCGGATCATTTTAGGCGTGTTAACGGACAGGATCGGTCCGAAGAAAACAGCCGTGATCGGGATGCTGATTACAATGATCCCGCTGCTTTGGGGGGCATTCGGCGGCCGTTCTTTGACTGAGCTGTATGCGATCGGCATTCTGCTGGGCGTGGCGGGCGCAAGTTTTGCTGTCGCGCTTCCGATGGCGAGCCGGTGGTATCCGCCTCACTTGCAGGGGCTTGCGATGGGGATAGCAGGTGCCGGCAACAGCGGCACTTTGTTTGCGACATTGTTCGGTCCCCGCCTTGCGGAACAGTTTGGGTGGCACAGTGTAATGGGAATTGCGCTTCTTCCGTTGATGATCGTTTTTATACTGTTTATCGTCATGGCGAAGGACTCTCCTGCACAGCCCGCACCGCAGCCGCTTAAAAACTATCTTCACGTTTTCAGGCAGAAGGAGACATGGTGTTTCTGTCTTTTGTACGGCGTCACTTTCGGAGGTTTTGTGGGATTATCAAGTTTTTTGGCGATTTTTTTCGTTGATCAATATCAATTGTCAAAAATCCATGCCGGTGATTTCGTCACAATATGTGTTGCAGCGGGCAGTTTCTTTCGCCCTGCAGGAGGCTGGATTTCAGACCGTGCGGGAGGTGCGAAAGTTCTCGCTGTACTGTTTATCATCGCGGCTCTGTGTATGGCGGGAGTCAGCAGCCTGCCTCCGCTTTCAACGGTGATCGTTCTGTTGTTTATCGGAATGATGGCGCTCGGTATGGGCAACGGAGCAGTATTTCAGCTTGTCCCTCAGCACTTTGCAAAAGAAATTGGTATGGTGACGGGAATCGTCGGAGCGGCCGGCGGCATAGGAGGTTTTTTCCTTCCCAATATTTTAGGATCATTGAAGCAGATGACGGGAACTTATGCGATCGGTTTTATCTCTTTTTCATGTATCGCATTGCTCGCATTTGTGCTTGTTCTGGCCGCAGGCTATTTTTGGAGAAAAAGCTATGGCACTGAAAACAGTCCTGCGGATGTTTAAGTTTGGGCGGAAGACACGTATGACAGCGTGTCTTTTTTATGATTGATTATTTTTCACTTGATTTTAAACGGAGAATATATCAGAATAAATAGTAACGGTTACGATTTATAACAATGTACATCATGATGAAAAAGGGGCAGGTGCGGGATATAAATCGTAATCATTCTATTTTGTCAGGAGGCTATTTATATGAAAAAAATTCCGGTTACAGTATTGAGCGGCTATCTTGGTGCTGGAAAGACGACCGTTTTGAATCATATTTTACAAAACCGCAACGGTTTAAAAATTGCCGTCATCGTCAATGACATGAGCGAAGTAAATATAGACGCGGGATTGGTGAAGCAGGGAGGCGGCTTGTCAAGGACGGATGAGAAACTCGTAGAATTATCCAACGGCTGTATCTGCTGCACGCTGCGTGAGGATCTATTAGTCGAAGTTGAGAAACTCGCGAAAGACGGCAGATTTGATTATATTGTGATTGAATCAACAGGGATCAGCGAACCGATTCCCGTTGCCCAGACATTTTCTTATATAGATGAAGAAATGGGTATTGATCTGACAACATTCTGCAGGCTGGACACAATGGTGACCGTGGTGGATGCAAACCGCTTCTGGCATGATTTCCAGTCCGGTGACAGCCTTCTTGACCGGAAGGAAGCGGCGGGAGAAGAGGATGAACGGGTGATTGCCGATTTATTAATTGACCAAATCGAGTTTTGTGATGTGCTCATTTTAAATAAATGCGACATGGTGGGCGAAAAAGAGCTTGAACAGCTGGAAACGGTCCTTCGCGCATTACAGCCCCGTGCCAGACTGATCCGGTCCGTCCGCGGAGAAGTGCCCGCCGAATACATATTGAATACCGGTTTATTTGAGTTTGAGGAAGCGAGTTCATCAGCAGGATGGATAAAGGAACTGACGGCAGGTCATGAAGCGCACACTCCGGAAACGGAAGAGTACGGCATCACTTCGTTTGTGTACTCGCGGCGTCTGCCGTTTCATACCGCTCGTTTTGACAGCTGGCTGCATCAATCAATGCCTGACAACATTGTGCGCGCAAAAGGAATTGCTTGGTGCGCAACCCGCAACAGCCTTGCGCTGCTGATGTCTCAGGCGGGTCCGGCGGTTTCGATTGAGCCTGTTTCTTATTGGGTGGCGGCAATGCCGAAACTTGAGCAGGAGCAGATCAAACAGCAGGAACCGGAGATTCTGGAAGATTGGGACGACCAATTCGGAGACCGTCATACGAACCTGGTGTTTATCGGAACAGATTTAGATGAAGCAGCCATTACAAAGGAATTGGATCAGTGCCTGCTCACGCCGTCTGAGTTCGATTCCGACTGGTCGCAGCTTGAAGATCCTTTTCAATGGGATATTCAGCGGGCCGAATAACATACCGGCCAAGTTTAGAAGCAGGTGAAAAGGGAAGGAGTGATGAAAAAGGAGCTGACCAAGTGTGAAAGCACTGACATACCAAGGAAAAGAACATATGGAAGTGAAAGAAGTCCCGGCACCCGCCATTCAAGATGAGAGAGATGTCATCGTTCGAATCACCGCAACCGGGATATGCGGTTCAGACCTTCATTTATATAAAAACGGAATACCCGCCGATCCGGGTTATATCGTCGGGCATGAGCCGATGGGAATCGTTGAAGAAACGGGCAGTCAAGTCAAAAAGCTGAAAAAAGGCGACCGGGTCGTGATTCCTTTTAACATCGGCTGCGGAGAATGTCATTATTGCAAGCACCAGATGGAAAGCCAGTGTGATGAATCTAATCCAAATCCTCATACAGATGCCGGCGGCTTATTCGGTTTTTCGGAGTTTAACGGTAATTATCCCGGCGGGCAGGCTGAATATTTACGTGTTCCTTATGCTGATTTCTCTTCTTTTCTGGTTCCGGCAGACAGTGAGCTTGAAGATGAGCAGGTGCTGCTTCTGTCAGATGTCATGCCGACCGCCTTTTGGAGCGTCCAGCACAGCGGAGTGAAAAAAGGAGATACAGTCGTGATTCTGGGATCAGGTCCGATCGGCTTAATGGCGCAAAAATTCGCGTGGAAAAAAGGAGCTAAACGGGTTATCGCAGTTGATCAAGTCCCGCACCGCCTTGAACATGCGAGACGCATAAACGGAGCAGAGACCTTCAATTTTTCAGAACATGATGAGATCGGGAAACTGCTGCATGAACAAACGTCAGGGGGCGCGGATGTAGTGATTGATTGTGTCGGAATGGACGGCACGCCGCTTTCAAAAGAAAAAACAGAGCAAAAACCGAATCAGTTCGGAACGATCAGTCCGATTCTTACAGCATCAGAAGCCGTTAAGAAGTTCGGAACCGTGCAGCTCACGGGCGCATACATTTCTGAAGCGGACGGCTTTCCGCTCGGCGATTTTTTCACACGCAACGTTTCTTTAAAAATGGGCCAGGCACCCGTTATTCATCTGATGCCGATGCTGTATCAAATGATCGAACAAAATGAAATTGATCCGACGGATATCATTACACACAAAATGAGTCTTGCGGAAGCTCCTGCTGCATATGATATATTTGACAAAAAAGAAGATGGCAACATTAAAGTGATTTTGAAGCCATAGCGAGGAGAAACACGATGAATATTTACAGACCGGCGGGATTTTGGATCAGATTGGGAGCCGTGGTACTCGACTATTTAATTACTTCAGTGCCTTTGGCGATTATTTTTATGCTGGCAACAGGAAAAGATCCGAATGAGAGCGCAATGATCAGCATTATTTTGACTCTTTATGGTATTTTGCTCCCTGTATACTGGAACGGTTATGTTATCGGCAAAAAGATCTGCGGTATCCGCATCGTCAAAAAAGACGGAACTCAGGTAGGCTTTCTCACTATGATTTTGAGAGTGCTTGTGGGCGGCCTGATATATGGCGTGACGTTTGGAATCGGTGTGATCGTGAGCGCATTCATGGTCGGAATGAGAGAAGACAGACGGTCAATCCACGATTTTGTAGCGGGAACGTATGTCACATACGCGCTGCCGGACGAATCGATTGAAAAGAGCGAATAATTTCGCTCTTTTTTTGCATAAAAAATGGATGGGGGAGCAACATATAACAAACGTTAAAGGAGGAAAGAGTCATGAAAAAAGCTGCATTGTCTTTAGCTGCGTTTTTCATTACAGCAATGGTTTTCACAATGCCGGCACACGCCGCCGGAACAAAAATGCCTTCAACAATGTCACTCACGGAACAGCAGAAAAAAGAAATTGAATCACTTGAAAAAGAAGTGCTCGAAAAACGAAAACATGTCATATCCAAATATGTTGAGTACGGGGTCCTGCCGAAAGAAAAAGCAGAACATATTAAACAGCATATGGACAGGCGCTTTAACATGATGAAACAAAATGGGTTTGTCCCGAAGCCTCCGCCTCATAAATTGGAAAAGCGGCATTATCATTCTTAAGCATCCGGCAAGCCGGATGCTTTTTTGTTTTTATCGGGATTGCTCTGAAACGCGTTTCATAACGTATGATATCAATATCATACGCATCAGGAGGATGAAACACATGATACATAAAAAACAGGGCCTGTTCCCTGATACATTTCTATGGGGGTCAGCCTCGGCTGCCTATCAGGTTGAAGGAGCCTGGAATAAAGACGGTAAAGGACCTTCAGTATGGGACTTATTCACGAAAATACCGGGTAAAACGTTTAAAGGCTCAAATGGTGATACAGCAGTCGGCCATTATGAGCGCTATAAAGAAGATATCGCCTTGATGGCAGAAATGGGTTTGAAAGCTTACCGATTTTCTGTCAGCTGGCCGAGAATTTTTCCGAATGGCAGAGGGGAAATTAACGAATCAGGGGTCGCATTTTACGAAGACTTGATCGATGAATTGATTTCTAACGATATTGAGCCGGTGCTGACTCTTTATCATTGGGACTTGCCTCAGGCGCTGATGGATGAATACGGCGGCTTTGAATCAAGAAAAATTATTGATGATTTCAATGATTACTGCATTGCGTTATACAAAAGATTTGCCGGCAAGGTGAAATACTGGGTCACGTTAAATGAGCAGAATTATAATTTTCATAACGGGTTTATTACAGCTGCACATCCGCCTGGCGTAAAGGACAGAAAACGATTTTATGAAGCGAATCATATCGCATTTTTAGCTAATGCCAAAGCGATTGACTCCTTCAGACAATATGTTCCTGACGGTTTGATCGGCCCGAGCTTCGCTTATTCACCGGCTTATCCGCTTACAAGTCACCCTGAAGACATAACTGCATTTGAAAACGCAGAGGAATTTATGAACCATTGGTGGCTTGATATGTATTGCCGGGGGACTTATCCGCAAATTCCTTTCAATTATTTAAAGGAAAAGGGCTGGGCGCCCGCCATTGAAGCCGGGGATATGGAATTGCTTGCGAAAGGCAAGCCGGATTTTATCGGTGTTAATTATTATCAGACGATTACGTACGAAAGAAATCCTCTTGACGGTGTATCGGAGGGGAAAATGAACACGACTGGTCAGAAAGGGACAAACCAGGATACCGGTATACCGGGGCTGTTTAAAACGAAAAAGAATCCTAATCTCGTGACGAGTAATTGGGATTGGACGATTGACCCGATAGGTCTGCGCATCGGCCTCCGGCGTATAACGAGCCGCTATGAGCTGCCGGTTTTTATAACAGAAAACGGGCTGGGGGAATTCGATAAAATAGAAGAAGACGGCTCAATTCAGGATGACTACAGAATTGACTATTTACGCTCCCATCTTGAACAGTGCAGAGAGGCCATTAGTGATGGAGTTCATCTCATCGGCTACTGCAGCTGGTCATTCACGGATCTGTTAAGCTGGCTGAACGGCTATCAAAAACGCTACGGTTTTGTCTATATCAATCGAGATGAAGAAGATGAAAAGGATTTGAAACGGATCAGGAAAAAAAGTTTTTATTGGTATCAGAATGTAATTGAAACAAACGGTAAAAGTTTATAAAAGTTCCCTGAGAGAAATATGATTCTCTCAGGGATTTCTTTTACATTGCGGCTGCATCAATAATATACGTATCCGCATGAAGATCGGATATTTCGGCAGGCACTGAATAACAGGTAAGGCTGTATCGGCCTTTCGGAATATTAAAAGAAAGCCGCTTTGACATCACGCTTTCAATCTCAATTCCATCTTTTACAGCCTCAAAGGGAACAGTCGCTTTTTTCTCATAGGATGTTACCGGTTCACTTGTGTTAAGCCTGAGGACGATAAATGCCCTCGTATTTCTCCTTG
This sequence comes from Bacillus sp. IS1, assembly GCF_032461585.1. NCBI lineage: Bacteria > Bacillati > Bacillota > Bacilli > Caryophanales > Bacillaceae > Bacillus > Bacillus sp. IS1. Next base: position 162,113 of record NZ_JAWCWR010000007.1, read on the forward strand.
CCTCAAATGAAACAGCTCCGTCAGCTTCCGCATATCCTTTTTCAATGGCTTCATCGGTCCAATCGATAACAGGCGGTTCTGAATCTTTTTGGAAGATTGTAAATTGATGATAAGAAATGGCCAGTTCTTGCGGTTTCCATGATTTAATCAATGCGCTGTTCCTCCTGTTTTTTACTTGATTTTAAATAATACTCTCGTTCCGTCGGGATCATTGGTAAGCTGGTGTCCGACCCAAGAGCCGGCTCCGCGGTTGTCTGCCGGAGAAATATATTCTACGGAGGCGTTGTTTCCGCCCTGTTTACAAACCGCCATCGGCCATTCATCCCTATCGTATCCCGTTTTGACAGGCACATGTTTAAGAGATTGCTCACGCCGCTTATGTACTCCGTCTCTGTCAATGGTGCATATGCTGGAATGTCCTTCTTTTATCGCGTCCTTAATATGCTTTGCTGTTTCCGGATATCGATCGGACGGAAATAGGATTACTTTGTCGTAATCACTCTTCTGAACGGTCTGCTCGTTATCGGAGAAAAGATCACCCTTGATCAGGGCCGCGACTGCTCCGGCAATGATGATAAGAACAAGCAGCAGTGCTTTTAATGTTTTCAAGAGTATCAATCACCTCCAGTTTTAAATTGCTGTAAAGCTGGTCCAAGAATAAAGCAGAATCGGCCGGCTGTAAAGCTGTTAAAATATATTTCTCAGCCGCAATTCAGCTGAATATCTGTAAAACCATCCGCACAAATCAACTTTATTCATTAAAAATTCGATCAGAAAGTGTTTTTTGCCGTTTCCCTATTCAGAAATGAATGGTTGCGGGTGTATCGTCAATTGACTTATTATAGCGATAAGCTCACCGGCGAGGTATCTTCGTCTGCGAGTGTCGTGCGAAACAGGACGATAAAAAGACGGCCATCTGATAAGAAGGCCGTCAGCAAATCATTCCAGATTCGCATGCTTTGTAAACATGTCTGCTGAATTCAATTCTTTTTTCTCCATGATTTTTAGAATAACCGCATCGTAGAACAGCAGAAGAGTTTGTTCGAATAAAGAACCCATCGGCTGAATCGTCTTTCTGTCTCCGCCGGTCTCTTCCTTAGGAGAGCCGGGAATCGTTATTGTAAGATCCGCAAGTTTGCCGAGACTTGAAGCGGGGTTAATCGTTAATGCAGTGATGATGCCGTTAAGGTTTTTGGCTTTTTCAGCCGTATGAAGCAGACTTTTTGTTTCGCCTGAGCCTGAGCCGATGATGACGAGACCGCCTTCTTGGAGGGGAGGGGTAAGCGTCTCACCGACGATGTAAGCGTTCAGGCCGATGTGCATCATCCTCATGGCGAACGCTTTAGCCATAAAGCCGGAACGTCCCGCTCCGGACGTGAAGATTTGATCTGCCGATAAAATCTGATCCGCAAGCTTGTCAGCTTCACTGTCGGATATTAATGCTGCGGTGCGGGATATTTCATTTAGTATTTCATGTAAGTATTCAGTCGTTTTCATGATCCTTGTGTGATCAGCTGTTTCATTTTAGCAGCAGCATCCGCTTTATTGTCAGCTCCCGTAATGCCTCCGCCGACAATGATTAAATCTGGGTTTTGTTTGATGGCTTCAGGAAGCGTATCAAGTTTAATGCCTCCGGCAATTGCGGTTTTAGCGCTCTTGACCGCTTTTTTAATCGCCGTCAGTTCCTCGAATGAATTTTTTCCTTCTGCTTGAAGATCATAACCTGTGTGAACACATATATAATCAACACCGAGTTGGTCAATTTCTTTTGCCCGTGTTTCAAGGTTTTTTACGTTAATCATGTCGACGAGGATTTTTTTCTGCTGTTTTTTTGCTTCGGCAACCGCCCCTTTGATTGTTGAGTCGTCTGTCGCCCCTAAAACGGTGATGATGTCGGCTCCCGCTTCTGCCGCTTTCATGATCTCGTAACCGCCTGCATCCATGATTTTAAGATCGGCAAGCACTTTCAAGTGAGGAAAGGCTGTTTTCATTTCCTGCACGGCTTTCAGTCCTTCATTAATGACAACGGGAGTGCCGATTTCTACAACATCTATATATTGTTCGACCTCTTTCACAAGTTCAATTGCTTCCGGGATATTTACTAAGTCTAATGCCAGCTGTAATTCCACTTTATATCCACTCCTCTTTTTCATGTATTTCCATTCTATAGAGTGCTCCGCATGTTGAGAAGTACGCACTTTGAAGTCTAATAGTTACTTTGAGGATACTGTCCCCGCAGGCAATGCGCTTTGATTCAGCAAAACTGCGTGGTAGTATAAACTGACGAAAGTTGGGTGAAAAAGTAAGCGTGTATGAATAGATGATGACCGTACAAAAAGTAAGAGGAAGGAGAATTATCCGTGAGCCGAATGGATGAGAAAACGTTTAATTGCGAAAAGGAATTGACGCTTGCCGTGATAGGCGGGAAGTGGAAAATGCTGATTATGTGGCACTTGGGAAAAGAAGGGACGAAGCGGTTTAATGAGCTGAAAGCTTTAATTCCGGATATTACGCACAAAATTCTTGTGAATCAGCTCAGGGAGCTGGAGCAGGATCTGATCGTTCACAGGGAAGTTTACCCTGTCGTCCCTCCGAAAGTGGAGTATTCTTTAACGGCGCAAGGAGAAAGCCTTATGCCGATTCTGGACGCCATGTATAAGTGGGGAAAAGATTATATGGAATTAATCAACATTGATAAAACTGCAATAAAGGAATCTTTTTGAAGTGCTCTATGTAAAATAGAGTGCTTTTTTTGCGGTTTAATGAAATCATATTGCGAACATTCGGGCCGTCTGTTTCGGTTCTTGCGCTGTTTTTTCCGGGTCAGCTTACGTACGTAAATTTTTTTCATTCTGTCATAACTGGATATTCGACAGATTTTCATTATAGTTTAAAGATTTTTAATTTTACGTAAATAATATTTTTGAAAATAAATTGCGGGATGCCGCAAAATACCCTCTGGATTCGTCGGATTTTTTTTCGGTGTGCCGCATGAAACTTTTCACCCATTTTTCGGTGATAAAAACAATATTTTCATATAAAGTGAACGTAAGTAGATATATAGAAATACATGCAGAAATAGGTAAACCTTTCGTGCTTACAATCAATGGCTTTTTGTCTTGATTTCTCATAAATTTGATGCCGCATTTCGGACTGCGCGGGTGAACGGATGACGGATTTCGGCGGTGATTGAATCGGGATCGTTTTTGGAGGTAAGTGGTTCTTTTGGCTTGAGAATGAGTTAGGGACATAGAGGGAGGCTGTTTCTAAGGGAGAATTGACAACTTTATCTTAAAAAGGGGAGGCGCACACATATGGAAATAACTTTTTATCCTTTAACAAATGCTCAAAAACGTATCTGGTATACAGAAAAATTCTATCCGAACACAAGCATTTCAAATCTAGCCGGTTTCGGGAAACTCATTTCTGAAGACGGCGTACAGGCTCATTACGTTGAGAAAGCGATACAGGAATTCGTCCGGCGGTATGAGTCGATGAGAATCCGTCTGCGGCTTGATGATGAGGGGGAGCCCGTTCAATATGTGAGCGAATACCGTCCGCTCTCTATCGGGCACACGGATATCAGGCAAGCCGGCTGCTCTGCGGACGAGCTGTCCAAATGGGGGCGTGAAGAAGCCGGCAAGCCTCTGGCGTTATATGATCAGGATTTATTCCGTTTTTCCGTGCACACGATCAGTGAAAATGAGGTCTGGTTTTACGCTAATGTGCATCACATTATTTCAGACGGGATTTCCATGACGATTCTGGGCAATGCGATTACTGATATTTATTTGGAGCTTTCAGGCGGGACAAGTGAGGAACAGACGGAGATCCCTTCTTTTATTGAGCATGTGCTGACAGAGCAGGAATATGTGCAGTCGAAGCGGTTTAAAAAGGATCGGGATTTTTGGAACGGGCAGTTTGAGACCGTGCCGGAGCTTGTGTCCCTGAAACGGAGCCAGGCAGATGCGGGTCTTGATGCAAAACGGTTTTCTCAAGAAATTCCTCACGACTTATATGGCCGCATTCATTCATTCTGCGAGGAGCATAAAGTCAGCGTACTGTCTCTGTTCCAGTCAGCTCTGATCACTTATCTCTACAAAGTGACCGGTCGTGATGACGTTGTCACGGGTACGTTTATGGGAAACCGGACGAATGCGAAAGAAAAGCAGATGCTCGGGATGTTCGTATCTACGGTGCCTGTGCGGACAAGCGTTGACGGAGGACAGTCGTTCTTGGAATTCGTTAAAGGCCGGATGAAGGATCTGATGAAAATTCTCCGCCACCAAAAGTATCCGTATAACCTGCTTGTCAATGATTTGCGCGCTTCGAAAAGTTCGCTGAGCAGATTGTTTACGGTGGCTCTGGAGTACCAGGTGATGCAGTGGCAGAAAAAAGAGAATCTGTCCTTCCTGACAGACCCTATTTTCAGCGGAAGCGGTACAAATGATATTTCAATTCATGTGAAGGAACGATGGGACACCGGGAAATTGACAATTGATTTTGACTATCGCAGCGACATTTTCAAGGGGGAAGAGATTGAATCTGTTTCTGAACGTTTGATCACGCTGATTGAAGATGCGATTTCATCTCCTGATCGCATAATTGATGAACTTACTCTTCTTTCTGAATCCGAGAAAGAGCGGCTGCTGAAACGGGCCTCCGGCAATCCGGTGAATTACCGCAAGGAGATGACGATTCCGGGGCTGTTTGAAGAGAAAGTGAAGTCACTGTCTGACAAACCCGCGGTTGTGTATGAAGGCCGAACATTGTCCTATCGCACATTGCATGAACAGTCAGGACGTATTGCCGGACGCCTTCTTCAAGCCGGGATATCAGCCGATTCTCCTGTCGCGGTGCTGCTTGGCCGTTCTGAGCGTGTCATTGCGGCAATATTGGGAATTTTGAAAGCGGGCGGCGCCTATGTGCCGATAGATCCTGACTTTCCGGCGGATCGGATTCAGTACATTTTGGAGGACAGCGGAGCGAAGGCTGTTCTGACGGAAGCCGGAATACAGGCGCCTGCAGCGGATGCCGAACGGATTGATTTTGACGAGGCTGTTCAGTATGAGACGGCTGCGGACGGTGTCGGCATTCAATCAGACCGGCTGGCTTACATCATCTACACGTCAGGTACAACGGGGCGGCCGAAAGGCGTGATGATTGAGCACCGGCAAGTTCATCATCTGGTGCAATCACTGCAGCAGGAGATTTATCAATGCGGTGAGCAGACGTTAAGAATGGCGCTTTTGGCTCCGTTTCATTTTGATGCGTCCGTCAAACAGATTTTCGCTTCGCTTCTTTTGGGACAGACGCTTTATATCGTGCCGAAAACGACTGTGACGAATGGCTCGGCACTGCTGGACTATTATCGTCAAAACCGGATTGAAGCCACTGACGGAACGCCTGCGCATCTGCAGATGATGGTTGCGGCGGGAGATGTCAGCGGAATTGAATTGCGCCACATGCTCATTGGGGGAGAGGGCCTGTCCGCGGCTGTTGCTGAACAGCTGATGACGCTCTTTCATCAATCGGGCAGGACGCCGCGTCTGACGAATGTCTACGGGCCGACAGAAACGTGTGTAGATGCGTCCGTGCATCAGGTGTCAGCGGATAACGGAATGAATCAACAGGCGGCGTACGTTCCGATCGGAAAACCGCTCGGCAACGCCCGTCTGTATATATTGGATAAGCACCAGCGGCTTCAGCCCGACGGCACGGCCGGTGAGCTGTATATCGCGGGTGACGGTGTAGGCCGCGGCTATTTAAATCTTCCGGATTTGACCGCAGAGAAGTTTTTACAGGACCCGTTTAACGGAAGCGGCCGCATGTACCGCACGGGTGATATGGCGCGCTGGCTGCCGGACGGGACGATCGAATATATCGGCCGTGAAGATGATCAGGTGAAAGTCCGCGGCTACCGTATTGAGCTGGGAGAAATTGAAACGGTGCTCAGAAAAGCTCCGGGCGCGGCGCAGGCCGTCGTGCTGGCACGGCCGGATCAGCAGGGCAGCTTAGATGTCTGCGCATATATCGTTCAGGAAAAAGGAACCGAGTTTCACCCTGCCGAGTACAGGGAGTATGTGTCCAAGCACCTTCCTGATTACATGGTGCCCGCTTACTTTACAAAAACGGACGAAATTCCGCTCACGCCGAGCGGGAAGGCGGACCGCAAAAAGCTGTTTGCGCTTGATGTGCAGGCTGTCAGCTCATCCGAATATGCCGCGCCGAGAAATGAAACGGAGGAAATGCTCACCGTCATCTGGCAGGAAGTCCTCGGAATGGACAAGGCGGGCATTTATGATCATTTCTTCGAGTCAGGCGGTCATTCATTAAAGGCAATGACGCTTCTGACGAAAATTCATAAGCAAATGGGCGTTGAAATTCCGCTGCAATACTTGTTTGAGCATCCGACGATTGCGGCGCTTGCCGATTATGCGGAAAACCGAAACGAAGGACCGGCATTCAATGCAATTGAGCCGGCTGAGAAGCAGGCGAGCTATCCGCTTTCGCTCGCTCAGCAGCGGACTTATATCGCGAGCCAATTTGAAGACGCGGGAGTCGGATATAACATGCCGGCTGCGGCCATGATTGAGGGCGCTTTAGACCGTGAAAAGCTTGAGCGTGCATTTTCTGCCTTAATCAGCAGGCATGAAGCGCTCAGAACATCGTTTCAATCAGAGGACGGCACGCCGAGACAGGTGATTGGCGAGCATGTTCCGTTTCATATTGAAATGATCGAAGCGCGCGGAAGAACGAATGAACAGGTCATGAAGGACTTTGTGCGCCGTTTTGATTTATCTGAGGCGCCGCTGTTCAGAATCGGCCTGCAAACGCTCGGTCACAATCGCCATCTGCTGCTGTTTGATATGCATCACCTGATTTCTGACGGGGTGTCTATTTCCATCATGCTGAAGGAACTGGCTGACATCTACGGCGGAAATCAGCTGCCTGAATTGCGCATTCAATATAAAGATTATGCCGTATGGCAGGCGGAACGGGCGAAAGAAGGCTACAAGAAGGAGCGGGCGTACTGGAAAGAAGTCTTCAGCGGGGAACTGCCGGTGCTTCAGCTGCTCCCTGATTATCCGCGGCCGCAGGTGCAAAGCTTTGAAGGTGACCGCGTGTCCGCCAAGCTGCCGAAAATGCTGCGGGAACGGCTGCAGAAGCTTGCCGAGAAAAACGGAGCCACCCTTTACATGGTGCTGTTATCGGCATACTATACGCTGCTTTCTAAGTATTCGGGACAGGAAGACATCATCGTGGGAACACCGTCAGCGGGAAGAAATCACTCCGATACCGAGGGGCTCATCGGGATGTTTGTCAACACGCTCGCGCTGAGAAGCTCCGTGAAGCAGGATCAGACATTTGCCGGCTTGTTAGGTCATGTGCGCAAGCAGGTGCTGGATGCGTTTTCCCACCAGGATTATCCGTTTGAGTGGCTGACCGAGGAGCTGAACGTGCCCCGGGACATGAGCAGGCATCCGATATTTGACACGATGTTCAGTCTGCAAAATGCTTCGGACGGAATTCCGGAGATCGGTAATCTGACGCTGGCTCTTCATGAAACAAACTTCAATATCGCCAAATTCGACCTGACCATGCAGGCCCGGGAAACAGCGGAAGGCCTTGCGCTTGATTTGGATTATTGCACGAAGCTGTTTAAGCGCTCAACTGCGGATCGCATGCTTGCGCACTATGTCCGTCTGCTGGAGAGCGCGGCAGCTCAGCCGGATGCGAAAATCAGCGAATATGATCTGCTTTCTGAACGGGAGGCTTTGACTCAATTACAGCAGTTCAACCCGGAACGCACGGCATACCCGAAAGAGCAAACGATCGTGCAGATCTTTGAAGAACAGGCCCGAAAGAACCCTGGCCGGACGGCTCTTCAGTTCGAAGGGGAAACCCTGTCGTATCAGCAGCTGAATGAACGCGCCAACAGACTTGCGCGGCATATTCTTTCGGTCGGAGGAGGCGGAAAAACCGCGGCTGTTCTGTGTGAACGGTCAATGGATATGATTGTTTCCATTATGGCTGTGTTAAAAGCGGGGTCCGCCTATGTGCCGATTGATCCTGAGCATCCGGTTCAGCGGATTCAGCATTTCTTCCGCGACAGCGGGGCGAATGTGCTCCTGACTCAGCAAAGCCTCAAGCCGCTTGCGGAAAAGGCCGGTTTTCAAGGCGTCATTGTGCTTGCTGATGATGAGGCGAGCTATGAAAAGGACTCTCACAATCCAGCATTGCCGTTTGATTCCAAAACGATTGCCAATCTCACTTATACATCAGGCACGACGGGAACGCCGAAAGGAAACATCGTCACACATGCCAACATTTTGCGGACGGTAAAAAATACGAACTATTTGACCGTTTCTGAAGAGGACACAGTGCTCGGTCTGTCAAATTACGTCTTTGACGCTTTTATGTTTGATATGTTCGGTTCGCTGTTAAACGGTGCAAAGCTTGTGATCGTCCCGAAAGATACGGTGCTGGATATGTCACGCCTGTCCCGTGTGATCAAACGGGAGAACGTCAGCATTCTGATGATTACGACGGCCCTGTTCCACCTGCTTGTTGATATGGAGCCGTCCTGTCTGACGACGCTTCGGAAAATCATGTTCGGGGGCGAAAGAGCGTCTGTAGAACATGTCAAAAAGGCGCTGGCGGCAGTAGGAAAAGGAAGACTGCTTCATATGTACGGCCCGTCGGAAAGCACGGTGTTTGCGACATACCATCCGGTGGATGTCATTGAAGAGGATACGCTCTCCGTTCCGATCGGGAAACCGGTCAGCAATACGGAAGTCTTTATCATGAACTCAGCCGGACGCATTCAGCCGGCGGGTATCGCGGGAGAGCTGTGCGTCAGCGGGGAAGGTCTCGTAGAAGGGTACTACAACCGTCCTGAACTGACGGAAGAAAAATTTGTAAAGCATCCGTTTAAGGAAGGTGAACGGATGTATAAAACGGGCGACTTGGCCAGATGGCTGCCGAATGGCGATATCGAGTTTATCGGACGTATCGACCATCAGGTGAAAATCCGCGGTCAGCGGATTGAGCTTGGCGAAATTGAGCATCAGCTCCAAAGCCATGACCAGATTCAGGAATGCATTGTGCTCGCTGTGGATCAGGGCGCGGGTGACAAACTTCTTTGCGCGTATGTTGTCGGCCTCCGAGAAATCTCTTCCCGGGAGCTGAGGGAGCATACGGCGAAGGATCTGCCGGCTTATATGATTCCGTCCGTCTTTATTCAATTGGATGAACTGCCTCTTACAGGGAACGGAAAAATCGACAGACGGGCGCTGCCGATGCCGGATGTGACCGCAGCGAATGCCGTGGCATATACGGCGCCGCGCAATGAAACAGAACAAAAACTGGCGGATATTTGGGCTGAGGTGCTGCAAATGGAACGTGTCGGCGTCCATGATCAGTTCTTTGAGATCGGGGGCCACTCGTTAGCGGGGATGAAACTGCTGGCCCTTATCCAGAAGACATTCGGCGTGCAGCTTACCTTAAAGGATCTGTTCACTTCTCCCACGGCTGCGGGGCTGGCGCAGCTGATTGAAGGGGCTGAGCGGAAGGCGGCTGAGAGCATCGCACCGGCGGCCGAGCGGGAAACGTATCCGGTTTCTTCACCGCAGAAGCGGATGTTCGTGCTTCAGCAGCTGGAGGGCGCTGAAACAAGCTATAACATGCCGTCTGTGCTCCGCTTAAAAGGAAAGCTTGATGCAGAAAAGCTGAAATCCGTCATGAAACAGCTGACAGAACGCCATGAAGCCTTCAGAACGACATTTGACATAAAGGATGGAGAAACGGTTCAGCGCATATGGGCGGAAGCTGATATCGACATGGAATATTATGAAGCCTCTGAAGAAGATGCTGAACGGATTATTCAGAGCTTTATCCGGCCGTTCCGCCTGGATCAGCTTCCTCTCGTCAGAACGGGACTGGTCAAGCTGGCTGAACATGACCACCTGCTGCTGTTTGATATGCACCATATCATTTCGGACGGCGCTTCAGTCGGCGTGCTGATAGATGAACTGTCCCGCTTATATGGCGGCGAAACGCTTGAGCCGCTGCGGATTCATTATAAAGACTATGCGGTATGGCAGCAGAAATTTATTCAATCAGAGCAGTACCGCAAGCAGGAGGAGCATTGGCTTCGGGAGCTTGACGGCGAGCTTCCGGTATTAACGCTGCCGGCTGATTACAGCCGTCCGGCCGTGCAAACCTTTGAAGGAGACAAGCTGGTCTTTTCTCTGACTGAGGAACAGACGTCGGCTCTTCGCAGTCTTGCGAAACAAACGGATTCTACCATGTACATGGTGCTGCTGGCGTCATACAGCGCCTTTCTCTCAAAACTGAGCGGACAGCATGACATCATTGTCGGCTCGCCGGTTGCGGGACGGTCACATGCGGATCTCGCAAACGTCATCGGTGTTTTTGTGAATACACTCGCGCTTCGTACGTATCCGGAGGCGGACAAAACGTTCACGGACTATCTTAAAGAAGTGAAACAAACCGCTTTACATGCATTTGACGCGCAGGATTATCCGCTTGAAGACCTTCTGCAAAAGGTTGAGGTGCAGCGTGATACGAGCAGAAATCCGCTGTTTGATGCGGTATTCTCAATGCAAAATGCAAATGCGGAAGATCTGGTCATGGAAGGAATTGAGCTGAAGCACCATCCGTTTGACAGAAAAACAGCCAAGTTTGACCTGACAATGACGGCTGAGGACACAGACGAAGGCTTAACGTTTGTGCTTGAATATAACACCGCGCTGTTTAAACCGGAAACGGCAGAGACATGGAAGCATTACTGGCTTCATCTGTTAGAAGCCGCAGCGGAAAATCCGGCTGCGAAACTTTCTAAGCTTTCATTGGTGAATGAAACAGAAAAACAAGCCCTCCTTAATGCATGGAAAGGAAAAACACTTTCTGTGCCGCGGGACAAAACGGTTCACCGTCTCTTTGAAGAAACGGCCGCCCGCTACGCGAACCGGCCGGCCGCGGCATACAACGGCGCGAAATGGACGTACGGCGAGCTGAACGCAAGGGCGAACCGGATCGCGCGCATTCTCATGGACTGCGGCGTCACGGCTGACGAGCGTGTCGGCATCCTGACGAAACCGTCCTTGGAAATGGCCGCGGGCGTACTCGGCGTCCTGAAAGCGGGCGCGGCATTTGTGCCGATTGACCCCGACTACCCGGAAGAGCGGATCAGCTACATTCTGCAGGACAGCGGCGCCAAGCTTCTTCTCACACAGGAAGCGCTGGGCGTGCCGGAAAGCTACAAAGGAGAAACGATCCTGCTTGACGGCGGACGCTCCATTCTGAGCCTGCCGCTTGATGAAAACGATGAAGCGAACCCGCAGACGGAAACAACGGCGGATCATCTCGCTTATATGATTTACACATCAGGAACGACCGGACAGCCGAAAGGTGTCATGGTCGAACACCATGCGCTGGTGAACCTGTGCTTCTGGCATCACGACGCATTCGCCATGACGGCGGATGATAAAAGCGCCAAATACGCGGGCTTCGGTTTTGACGCCTCCATCTGGGAGATGTTCCCGGCATGGACCATCGGCGCGGAACTTCACGTCATTGACGAAGCGATCCGGCTGGATATCACCCGCTTAAATCACTATTTCGAAGAGCACGGCGTGACCATCACCTTCCTGCCGACGCAGCTCGCCGAACAATTTATGGAGCTGGAAAATACCTCTCTCCGCATGCTTCTCGTCGGCGGCGATAAGCTGAAGCGGGCGGTGAAACAGCCGTACACGATCGTCAACAACTACGGCCCGACGGAAAACACCGTCGTCGCGACAAGCGGCGTCATCAATCCGGAGGAAGGATCGCTTTCGATCGGACGGGCGATTGCCAATACGAGAGTTTATATTCTCGGCGACGGCGATCAGGTGCAGCCGGAAGGCATTGCCGGTGAATTGTGTGTGGCCGGCCGCGGTCTGGCGCGCGGATACCTGAACCGTGAGGAAGAAACGGCGAAGCGGTTTACCGCAGATCCGTTCGTGCCCGGCGAGCGCATGTACCGGACCGGCGACCTCGTCAAATGGAACGCGCAGTGCGGCATTGAATACATCGGCCGTATCGACCAGCAGGTCAAAGTGAGGGGCTACCGGATCGAGCTTTCAGAAATCGAAGTCCGCCTCGCCCGGCTTGCGGACGTTCATGACGCAGCGGTGACGGCGGTGGAAGACAAAGCGGGCAATACCGCGCTTTGCGCCTATGTCGCGCCTCAGCAGGACGATATCGAAACGCTCAAAGCCGCGCTGAAAGACACGCTGCCTGACTACATGGTGCCGGCGTTCTGGGTGGAGATGGACGAGCTTCCGGTCACCGCAAACGGAAAGATTGACAAAAAAGCCCTGCCGGAACCGGACATTGAAGCGGGAAGCGCCGCGTACAAAGCGCCGGAAACGGAGATGGAGACGCTGCTTTCCGACATTTGGCAGGAAGTGCTCGGTCTTGATCAGATCGGCGTAAGCGATAATTTCTTCACGCTCGGCGGCGACTCGATCAAAGGCATCCAAATGGCGAGCCGCCTGAACCAGCACGGCTACAAATTGGAGATGAAAGATCTCTTCCAGCACCCGACCATCGAAGAGCTCGTCTCCTACGTGGAGCGTACGGAAGGCAAGCAGGCCGACCAGGGACCTGTCGAAGGCGAAGCGGAGTTAACGCCGATCCAGCGCTGGTTCTTTGAGAAAAACTTCACGGACAAACACCACTGGAACCAATCCGTCATGCTTCACGCGAAAGACGGCTTTGATCCGGAGATAACAGAAAAAACATTACATGTCCTGACGGTGCACCATGATGCGCTCCGGATGATTTATCGTGAACAAAAACCGTATTACAGAGGGCTTGAGGATGCGTCTGTTGAACTGAACGTCTTTGAGCTGAACGGACCTGCTGAAGACCATGAGGACCGTATCGAAAGGGAAGCAGACCGTCTTCAAAGCAGTATTTCACTGGAAACAGGACATCTGCTGAAAGCCGGGCTCTTCCGGGCTGAAGATGGAGACCACCTTCTTCTCGCAATCCATCACTTAGTCGTGGATGGTGTATCTTGGCGGATTTTACTGGAGGACTTCACGTCCGTTTATACGCAGCTGAAGCAAGGCAATGAACCCGCGCTGCCGCCGAAAACACATTCATTCGCCGAATTTGCCGAGAGAATCAAAGAATACGCAAATACGAAGGCGTTTCTGAAAGAAGCGGATTACTGGAGAGAGCTTGAGGAAAAAGAGGTATGCACTCAGCTTCCGAAAGACAGGCAGTCTGGTGATCAGCGTATGAAACATACGAGAACGGTCAGCTTCTCTCTGACGCCTGAACAAACTGAACAGCTGACGACAAACGTACATGAAGCCTATCACACCGAAATGAACGACATCCTGCTCACGGCGCTCGGATTGGCGCTGAAAGAGTGGACGGGTGAAAACACGATCGGCGTTCATTTGGAAGGCCACGGGCGCGAAGACATTCTTGACGGCTTGAATATCACCCGGACGGTCGGATGGTTTACGAGCATGTATCCGATGATCCTTGAGATGAAGCACGCCGACGATCTTTCATATCAGCTGAAACAAATGAAAGAAGACATCAGACACATCCCGAACAAAGGAGTCGGCTACGGCATTCTGCGTTATGTAACGGCGCCTGAGCATAAAGAGAATCTTTCATTTGAGATTGATCCGGATATCAGCTTTAACTACTTAGGCCAGTTTAATGAGATGTCGGATTCCGGCTTATTTACAAGATCCGGGATGCCGTCAGGACAATCGCTGAGCCCTGACACAGAGAAGCCGAATGCGCTTGATATTGTCGGATTTATAGAAAACGGGCAGATGACGATGACGTTTGCCTATCATTCTCTCGAATTTCATGAAAAAACCATTCAATCGTTCAGTGACAGCTTTAAAGGGCACCTCTTGAAAATCATAGATCACTGCCTGGCCCAAGACGGACCTGAGCTTACGCCTAGCGATCTTGGCGATGATGATCTGACGCTTGATGAACTTGATAAATTAATGGAAATTCTCTAACAGAAAAGACAGAGGTGACATATGAGCAAAAAATCAATTCAAAAGGTGTATGCACTCACACCGATGCAGGAGGGAATGCTGTATCATGCGCTGCTTGATCCGCATTCTTCCTCCTACTTCACACAATTAGAGCTTAGGATCCACGGAAGCTTTCAGCTGGAGCTTTTTGAAAAAAGCGTCAATGAGCTGATCCGGACATATGACATCCTGCGTACGGTATTCGTGCACCAGCAGCTTCAAAAACCGCGCCAAGTCGTATTGGCGGAGCGGAAGACGAAGGTGCACTATGAAGATATCAGTCAATTAGATGAAGCGCGCCAAACCGAATATATTGAACGCTATAAACGCAGCGTGCAGCAGCAGGGCTTTCATCTGGCGAAGGATATTCTCTTTAAAGCGGCGGTGTTCAGACTCAGTGAGAAGGAGCTGTATCTCGTCTGGAGCAATCATCATATCGTCATGGACGGCTGGAGTATGGGCGTTTTGATGAAAAGCCTGTTCCAAAACTATGAAGCGCTTCGTGCCGGCCGGCCCGCCGGGGGAAGCCAGGGCAAACCTTACTCTGACTATATCAAATGGCTCGGAGGCCGGGATTATGAGGAGGCGGAACAATATTGGAGCAGCCGCCTGGCGGATTTCGAACAGCCGAGCCTGCTCCCGGGCCGTCTGGCAGCAGAAAAGAAAGACTACCAAAATGAAGAATATTCTTTTGTCTGGGATGAGGAGCTGGTCGCGCAGATTCAGCAGACCGCCAACCGGCATCAAGTCACGGGGCCTAACCTGTTTCAGGCCGTTTGGGGTGCGGTGCTCAGCAAATACAATTATACAGACGATGTGGTGTTCGGCACCGTCGTATCAGGCCGTCCTTCAGAAATCAACGGCATAGAAACGATGGCGGGGCTGTTCATCAATACGATTCCCGTCAGAATCAAGATTGACAAAGATGCAGCCTTTTCGGACGTGATGGCGGCAGTTCAGAAAAACGCCGTGGAAGCCGAGCGCTATGATTATGTGCCGCTCTATGACATTCAAAAGCGCTCCGCCCTGGACGGCAGCCTCTTGAATCATTTGGTCGCGTTTGAAAACTATCCGCTGGACAAAGAGCTGGAAAACGGGGGCATGGAGGAAAGACTCGGCTTTTCCATTAAAGTGGAACATGCTTTTGAGCAGACGAGCTTTGATTTCAATCTCATCGTGTATCCGGGAAAAACGTGGACTGTCAAAATCAAATACAACGGAGCGGCTTTCGCCCATGATGCCATCGAACGAACGGCGCACCATCTGACCCGCATGATGAAAGCCGCGGTCGGAACGCCTGACGCGCCTGTGCGGGAACTCGGCCTTGTTTCAGGCAAAGAAGAGCGGCAGATTGTTGAGGTATTCAATGATACGAAAACGGCGCTTCCGGAAGAGGAGGCCGTTCACCGTTTGTTTGAAGCACAGGCAAACCGGACGCCTGCAAGCAGCGCAATAAAAGAAGCGGGACGCGAATGGACCTACCGTGAAGTGAACGAAGCGGCCAACCGCCTGGCGAGACGCCTTGTGAAGAGCGGGCTGGAAAAAGGCCGGACCGCCGCTATTATGAACGACCGGTCTGCGGAAACCGTTATAGGAATGCTTGCCGTCCTAAAAGCAGGCGGCGCATATGTGCCGATTGATCCGGCTTTTCCGGAGGACCGTCTCCGCTTTATGGCGGAAGACAGCTCGATTCGGCTCGTGCTGACGGTTCAGGCATATCAAGAACAAGCGGGCGCATTGCAAGTCCCGGTCGTCATGCTGGATGAAAGCGCGGATGAAACGGTAAGCGGAACAGACTTGAATCTCCCCGCTGGCGGCAACGACTTGGCGTATATCATGTATACATCCGGATCGACCGGCAAACCGAAAGGCGTCATGATTGAACACAGAAATATCATCAGGCTCGTCAAACATTCGAATTACGTGCCGGTTCATGAAGAAGACCGGATGGCGCAAACGGGAGCCGTCAGCTTTGATGCCGGAACCTTCGAAGTCTTCGGCGCATTGCTGAACGGAGCGTCATTGCATCCGGTGAAAAAAGAGACGCTGCTTGACGCCGGACAATTCGCCCAATTTCTGAAAGAGCAGCGGATCACGACCATGTGGCTGACGTCTCCGCTGTTTAATCAGCTTGCCCAAAAGGATGCCGGCATGTTTAACACGCTCCGGCACCTCATCATCGGCGGTGATGCGCTTGTGCCGCATATCGTCAGCAAAGTGAGGAAGGCATCACCGGAGCTGTCGCTTTGGAACGGCTACGGGCCGACGGAGAATACGACGTTTTCGACGAGTTTTCTCATTGATCAGGACTACGACGGCTCGATCCCGATCGGGAAGCCGATCGGAAATTCCACTGCGTACATTATGGATGAAAACCGCAACCTCCAGCCGATCGGCGCGCCCGGTGAGCTGTGCGTCGGCGGAAGCGGAGTGGCAAGAGGCTATGTGAATCTGCCTGAATTAACGGAGAAGCAGTTTGTACGCGATCCGTTCAGACCGGATGAAATGATATACCGGACGGGGGACTTGGCGAAGTGGCTTCCGGACGGCACGATCGAGTTTCTCGGCAGAATTGACAACCAAGTAAAGGTCCGCGGTTTCAGAATTGAGCTCGGCGAAATCGAGGCGAAAATCAGCCAGGCGGAGAATGTGACGGAATCTGCGGCTGTGATCCGGAAAAATAAAGCGGATGAAAATGAAATCTGCGCTTACTTTACCGCAGACCAAGCCCTTTCGCCGGAAGACCTGCGCAAAACGCTTTCGGAATCACTTCCGGAATACATGATTCCGGCGCACTTCATCCAGATGAATCAGTTTCCGCTGACGGCGAACGGAAAGATTGATAAAAAAGCGCTGCCTGAGCCTCAGGCTGAAGCCGTTCAAAAAGAATACGTAGCGCCGAAAACGGAAGCGGAGCAGAAACTCGCGGACATTTGGGAAGGCATTCTCGGTGTAAAAGCGGGTGTGACTGACAATTTCTTCACGATTGGCGGACATTCTTTAAAAGCCATGATGATGACCGCTAAAATTCAGGAGCACTTTCAAAAAGAAGTGCCGATTAAAGTGTTATTTGAAAAGCCGACCATTCAGGAGCTTGCGCATTATTTGCAGCATGAGAGCGAGGAGGAGCAGCAGTTTGAACCGATCCGACAAGCGCCTTATCAGAAGCATTATCCTGTTTCCTCAGCACAGCGCAGGATGTATATCCTTAATCAGCTCGGACAGGCCAGCACGAGCTACAACGTCCCTGCTGTACTTCTGCTGGAAGGATCAGTAGACAAAAAGCGTCTTGAGGAGGCCATGCAGGCATTAATCAACCGTCATGAGACACTGCGTACGTCGTTTGACATGGCAGATGGAGAAGTCGTGCAGACCATTCATAAAAATGTGTCGTTTGAGCTTGAAACCGCCGAGGGCCGGGAAGAAGATGCAGAAGAGCTGACAAAAGCCTTTATCAGACCGTTTGCGCTCAACCGCGCGCCGCTTGTCCGTTCGAAGCTGATCCGGCTTGAAGAAGACCGGCATCTTCTGCTGATTGACATGCACCACATTATTACGGACGGAAGCTCAATGGGCATTTTCATCGGTGATCTTGCGAAGCTTTATCAAGGCACGGAGCTTGCGCTGCCAAAGATTCATTATAAGGATTTTTCAGTCTGGCAGCGTGAAAAAGCAAATCTCGATCAGCACGAAGCCTACTGGCTTGATACGTTCAAAGGCGATCTGCCGGTGCTGGATCTGCCGCTTGATTTCCCGCGTCCTGCCGAGCGCAGTTTTGAAGGGGAACGCGTCATCTTCGGGCTTGATAAACAGGTGACGGCGCAGATTAAGAAGCTGCTGGCTGATACGGATACGACGATGTACATGTTCTTGTTAGCCGCTTTTCAAGTGCTGCTGTCCAAATATTCGGGGCAGGAAGACATCGTAGTCGGGTCTCCGGCGGCCGGAAGACAGCATCCTGATCTCCAAGACGTGCCGGGCATGTTTGTCAACACAGTTGCGCTTCGGTCGCATCCTGCCGGCAAAAAAACGTTCAAACAATTTCTGGATGAGGTGAAAACAGCGAGCCTTCAAGCTTTTGAGCATCAAAGCTATCCGCTTGAAGAATTAATTGAAAAACTGCCGTTAACGAGGGACACAAGCCGGAGTCCGCTGTTCAGCGTGTTATTTAATATGCAGAACATGGAGATCCCGGCCCTGCGGCTCGGAGATTTGGAGATTTCTTCATACTCCATGCATCATCATGTCGCTAAATTTGATCTTTCCTTAGAAGCGGCTGAACGCGGAGAAGAGGTCGGATTGAGCTTTGATTACGCGAAAGCCTTATTTGCGGACGAAACCATCCGCCGCTGGAGCGCTCATTTTGTCAACCTGATTAAAGCCTGCGCTGAAAATCCGGATATTCAGCTGTCCGACGCAAGCCTGCTGTCCGCTCCTGAACGGGAAGCGCTCCTTTCTGATGAAAAACGTACGGAAGCGGATTTGCCTGAGGGCACTTTTGTTTCGCTGTTTGAACGGCAAGCGCAAAAAACGCCTGATCTCACGGCGGTTGCGGGCGGAACAAGTCTGACATATCGTGAGCTTGATGAACGCTCGAACCGGTTTGCCCGCCACCTTCAGGCTTGCGGAACGGGCAGTGAGGACATCGTGGCCATTATGATGGATCGTTCGGCCGACTTGATTACCGCGATTCTCGGCGTCATGAAAGCCGGAGCGGCATTTCTCCCGATTGATCCGGAGACTCCTGAAGAGAGAATCCGCTACTCTCTTGAAGACAGCGGAACGAAGCTTCTGGTCGTCAATGAGAGAAACATGACCGCTGCCGCCGTTTATAAAGGAAAAACGATCGTAATGGAAGACGGAGAATGGCAGAACGAAAGCGCCAGCCGGCTTGAAACGAAGCCCGGCGCCGACCAGCTTGCCTATATCATTTATACTTCGGGAACAACGGGCAAACCGAAAGGCGTCCAGCTGGAGCATCGCAATCTAATCAATTATGTCACATGGTTCAGCCGTGAAGCCGGTTTGACCGAAGCTGACAAATCTGTGCTGCTGTCTTCTTACGCATTTGATCTCGGCTATACGGCTATATTCCCGATTCTTCAGGCGGGCGGCGAGCTGCACATTGTGCCGAAAGAGACGTACACCGCGCCTGATCAGCTTGGTGAGTATATACAGAAAAACGGCATTACGTATATGAAACTGACGCCGTCATTGTTCCATATGATCGTCAATACAGCCCGTTTTACGTCAGAACGCCGTTTCAGCCCGCTTCGTTTAGTGGTGCTCGGCGGAGAAAAGATCATCACGTCCGATGTCCGCAAGTTTCATGACGTATACGCCCATACCGACTTCATCAATCACTACGGGCCGACGGAAACGACGATCGGCGCCATTGCCGGACGGATCAATATGGAGCGCCTTGATCAATATGAGCAGCGTCCCGTCATCGGCCGCCCGATCGCGAATACCGGCGCGCTTGTATTGGACGGAGCAATGCAGCTCGTGCCTCCGGGCGCAAGCGGCGAGCTTTATATTACCGGAAAGGGGCTTGCCAGAGGATATCTTCACCGTCCGCAGCTGACGGCGGAGAAATTTCTCTCAAATCCTTTTTCACCGGACAGCCTGATGTACAAAACGGGAGATGTCGTCCGCAGGCTTTCTGACGGGACGATTGAATTTATCGGCCGTGCGGATGATCAGGTGAAAATCCGGGGCTACCGCATTGAATTAAAAGAGGTTGAAACCGTGCTGTTAAGCGTAAACGGCATTCAGGAGGCGGTCGTTCTCGCAGTCAGCGAAGGCGGGCTGCCGGAACTGTGCGCGTACTATAAAGCCGGCAGCGAGCTGAAAGGCTCTGAGCTTCGCAAACGGCTTTCCGAAACACTGCCGTCTCATATGCTCCCGGCCTATTTCGTGCAAGTAGACCGCATTCCGCTCACAGCCAACGGAAAAACCGATAAAAACGCCCTCCCGAAACCGGGCGTCAGCCAAACGGCGCAAACAGCTTCAGCCTTGCCGGAAACGGAATTGGAGGAAAAGCTGTGCCGCATTTGGAAACAGACACTCGGTACGGATACGCTCGGCATCGACGATAATTTCTTTGATTATGGCGGGCACTCTTTAAAAGGCATGATGCTCCTCGCCAATATTCAGGCTGAACTGGACAAAACGGTTCCGTTAAAAGCGCTGTTCGAACAGCCGACTGTCCGCCTGCTTGCCGCATATATCGAAAAATCAGCGGTATCTGAGGGATATCGGATGATCTCACCGGCAGACAGTGTAGACGCGTACCCGTTATCATCCGCCCAAAAACGGATGTACGTCCTGAACCAGCTTGACCGGGAGACAATCAGCTATAATATGCCGTCCGTTCTTCTGATGGAAGGAGAAGTCAATATTTCAAGGCTTCAGGAAGCGCTCAATCAGATGATCAATCGCCACGAGTCTTTGCGGACGTCCTTTATCGATCAAAACGGCCGCCCGATGCAGCAGATCGCAGAACAGGCTGACATCGACCTGCACATCTTTGAAGCAGCGGACGAGGAGAAAGCGGATCTTATCATTCAGGCATTCATTAAGCCGTTTGATCTGAGCGCGGCTCCGCTCATTCGGGCCGCTCTTGTCAGACTGAACGAAAAGAAACACCTGCTGCTGCTGGATATGCATCATATTATTGCCGACGGCGTGTCCAGAAGCATGCTGGTCAAAGAGCTCGCTCATCTTTACAAAGGCGGAAGCCTGCCGTCGCCGAACCTGCACTATAAAGACTTCGCCGTCTGGCAGAATGAACCTGAGCAGGCCGAACGGATGAAAGACCATGAGCGTTATTGGCTCTCCGCATTTTCCGGCGAGCTTCCTGAATTGAATCTGCCGACTGATTTTCCCCGTCCGCCGGTCCAAAGTTTTAAAGGACAATCCGTCCGTTTCAGAGCGGGGCGTGAAACGGAAAAAGCGGTGCGTGAATTAATGGAATCATCGGGAGCGACTCTTCATATGGTGCTTCACGCCGTGTTCCATGTCTTTTTGAGCAAAATCACGGGGCAGCGCGATATCATTATCGGCTCGGTGACAGCCGGAAGAACGAGCGCCGAAGTTCAGGAAATGCCGGGGATGTTTGTCAATACGCTTGCGCTTCGCAATGAAACGCGCAAAGAGCAGACCTTCGCCGGGCTGCTCGAACAGGTGAAACAAACCAATCTCGACGCGCTGGCGCATCAGGATTATCCGTTTGAGGATCTGATCGGAAAGCTTGACCTGCCGAGAGATATGAGCCGAAATCCGTTGTTCCAAGTCATGGTGACGACAGAAGATCCGGATAAAGAAACACTGGAACTGGAGAACCTGCGCATCACTCCGTATGAGTCGAACCAAGGCACGGCGAAATTCGATCTGACACTCGGCGGGTTTACGGATCAAGAAGGCCTCGGCCTTCAGTTTGAATATGCGACTGATCTGTTTAAAAAAGAAACAATTGAAAAGTGGAGCGCCGGGTTCCTGCGGATTCTGAAGCAAGCGGCAGAAAGCCCGGACAGAAAGCTGCCTGAGATTTCACTGATCAGCGATGCTGAAAAACAAGCCCTCCTCAACGCATGGAAAGGAAAAACAATTTCTGTGCCGCGGGACAAAACGGTTCACCGTCTCTTTGAGGAAACGGCCGCCCGCTACGCGAACCGGCCGGCCGCGGCATACAACGGCGCGAAATGGACGTACGGCGAGCTGAACGCAAGGGCGAACCGGATCGCGCGCATCCTCATGGACTGCGGCGTCACGGCTGACGAACGTGTCGGCATTTTGACGAAACCGTCCTTGGAAATGGCCGCGGGCGTACTCGGCGTCCTGAAAGCGGGCGCGGCATTTGTGCCGATTGACCCCGACTACCCGGAAGAGCGCATCAGCTACATTCTGCAGGACAGCGGCGCCAAGCTTCTTCTCACACAGGAAGCGCTGGACGTACCGGAAAGCTACAACGGAGAAACGATTCTGCTTGACGGCGGACGCTCCATTCTGAGCCTGCCGCTTGATGAAAACGATGAAGCGAACCCGCAGACGGAAACAACGGCGGATCATCTCGCTTATATGATTTACACGTCAGGAACGACCGGACAGCCGAAGGGTGTCATGGTCGAACACCATGCGCTGGTAAACCTGTGCTTCTGGCATCACGACGCATTCGCCATGACGGCGGATGATAAGAGCGCCAAATACGCGGGCTTCGGTTTTGACGCCTCCATTTGGGAAATGTTCCCGGCATGGACCATCGGCGCGGAGCTTCACGTCATTGACGAAGCGATCCGGCTGGATATCACCCGCTTAAATCACTATTTCGAGGAGAACGGCGTGACCATCACCTTCCTGCCGACGCAGCTGGCCGAACAATTTATGGAGCTGGAAAATACCTCTCTCCGCATGCTTCTCGTCGGCGGCGATAAGCTGAAGCGGGCGGTGAAACAGCCGTACACGATCGTCAACAACTACGGCCCGACGGAAAACACCG
>NZ_JAWCWR010000008.1:0-117785 GCF_032461585.1 Bacillus sp. IS1
CCAGAATTGTTCTTTTATACACATCCCTACGATCAGCACCACGGCGGGCGCCGGGTTGTCTCCCATTCTGCAGCCATTCGATTGTATATTCAAGGTCGTTTATCATGCCCCCAATTATCTTTTTATCATTTTTTTGTTCAGCGGTTAAGAGACTGTCAGCAACCGCCGATAACTGCCGGTACATCTTTTTAACATCTTTCAATGCGCTTTTATATTCAATGATTAAATCTTGCATATGTTTCCTCCTGTTATTTCCCCTTAAATCAGCCGCTCCCGGCTCGTTTCATCCTTTGCCAACCCCATTCCCCACCTTTTAGGAAATGCCCTCAGATTGACTCCTACGCAATATTCAGCACTTCTTTATCGATGCTTCCGAAAAACAAAAAACAGACACCAATCAGAGCACAGTATATCTGTACAATGATCAGTGTCCGCAGGCTTTTCCGTCTTGGACTTATTTAATTAAATCTTCTCCCAGTTCAGATTAGAAACTGGTTAGAATAAACTCAATAAATTTAGAGATTAAATATCGTTTTCTTTGAAAGAACGAACTTTTCCGTACTGAATGATTGGTTATCTTGTTTCCATTTCACTTGAACCGTTATCTTAGATCCTTTTAGATCAGATTCTTCTAAGCGTTCTAAAAATGAAAATGATTTTTCTTTAGCTGATCCATCGCTAAAGGTACCACCTGAATAATCCTTCATAGGGATATCGCTGTTAAAATCTGAAGAATCAAGAAGTGCTTTATTATCTTTCATTATTGTTATGGATTCTATATAAGTTTTATCAGTTTTATCTTTATCGCCAATCCAAAGAATTTCCCCGCTAAACTCTTTTGGAGTATCTTCATTCTTTTTAAAGACTACTTCCCAGTTGTGATCCTTACTTTTACCTTCCCAGTTAGGATATTCGAGATTGTAATAGTTATAGATTTTTAATGAGAAAAACACTAGGAAAATGATCACCAATGCAGAAACTGTAAATAAAACGGGCTTTTTATACTCGTTCGTCATAAACAACCTCCAAAAAATGTATTGACTTGTCCTTTTAAAGTAATTACAGGATAATAGTACCACAAACCCAAAAAAGGAGAAACAAATGAAAAATCGCATTGAGTCTTTTAGTAACATCAGTTTTGAGTTTTACTTTTCTTAATAATGTCTAAGCGGCTGAAGCCACAAATGAGAATTTAACAGTTAAGCAAGGGGAGACTGAAGTACAAAAGTACTTAAAATCATTCTGATCCTAACAAAAATTGAACGAGTTGCTGATGCGTGTCTGGTTCTTTTTTGTCTAAAAAAACAAATTAGAGATGGATTATTGAATACTATCTATTATGATGTAAAAAGAGGAATATTCTGTGTGCAAATATTCTTTTTGGTGCTTTCTGCCAGTCTGTTTGACGAAGATTTAACGGATAGCATGCTGCAATCCAATTTAATTATCGTTCCTATTGCTTGCCATTGGCGGGATATTGTTTTTATATTAAGGAATCACAAAGAAATAGGGACTCATCCTGCTTTCCAGAATTGTTTAATTGGATACAAGTCCAAGACGGAAAGCCTGTTGGCGCTGAGGAGGAGATAGCGTGGAAATAGGGAGCGTCTTATTATCAGAAAAAAAGCCATGTGCAGTATGCATAGAAGAAATAGCCTTCGTCCCATTTAACGCGGGTGACCTTGCCATGATTTATAATTATCTTTGTTTCCCCGTATGTGGGGAGCGGAGCCATCCTTGCAGCTCCATTGGATAGAATAACCGCAAAGCATTCGTACTATTTCGTGTCTATGACAAGTTTATCTCTTTATATGATCTAAACTGATTAATCTCATACTGTTTCCTCCTTTAAAGTCGTTGTTTGTATCCAAACAAGTAACCATTCATCCTGTCTTTAAACTTTTTTGCAAGTAAAAATTCAGTGCTGCCTCATACCAATCTCTAATCGTCAAATCGCCGCTCCAAGTTGACAAAAAGCCCGTACTCTTTGATGCGCGGGCCATGTGTCTTTTATTTCATTAATTAAGCAAGCTTAACATAAAATGTTGAGCAGCAAACTTTCCTCGCAAGAGAATAAAAAAGCACCCAATCCGGGTGCTTCATACATTAAAATCCTTCCTTCTTCCGTCACACCATACTCAGCTGGGGTTCAAATAATTCATAGTGAATGGATTCCGGCGGTGTATTGAATTCAGAAATCAGCTTTTTCATTTCTTTAATGAACGACGGTGATCCGCACAGGTAAAAATCAGCATCTTTATCTGTCATCACTTCTTCTAACAGCTGTTTGTCAATCCGGCCTTCCCGAAAACGAATGTTTTCTGAACGGTCTTGTTCGGACGGCTCGCTGTAAATAAAGAGGGTGTCAACGGATGAGTGTTCCGCGGCTTCTTCAGCTTCATGCCGCAACGCATGATACTCTCCGCTCCTTGCCGCATGGATAAAGAGAACGTTTCGCTGCGGCTGGGTTTTGGCAACCGTCTTTAACATGCTGATCATCGGGGTAATTCCGACACCGGCACTGATGAGAACCAGATTGTTTTTGGAATCAGGGTCTAATACGAAATCCCCGGCCGGAGCGCTGATCTCAATTGAATCCTTTTCGTGTAATTGGTCATGCAGATATGAGGAAACAACCCCTTCTTTTTTCACGGAAATCCGGTAATAATCCTTACCGGACACGTCGGATAAGCTGTATTGGCGGATATGCGTATAGCCCGTGTCCGGAATGTATACTTTTACACTGATATACTGCCCCGCTTTGAATTCGGGGAGAACTTGTCCGTCTTCCGGTTTTAAATAAAACGACGTTATCTCTTTACTTTCTTTTACCTTTTTATCAATTGTAAATGCCTTATAGTCTTTCCAGCCGCCTTTTTGCGTTTCCGCTTGTTCATACATGTCCTTCTCAATTCCGATAAAAGCGTCTGCAATGACGCCGTATGCTTTTTCCCATGCCTGAATGACCTCAGGAGCGGCCCCGTCTTTTAGCACATCCTTTATCGCGATTAACAAGTACTTTCCAACGATTGGGTAATGCTCGGGCTTAACACCTATACTCCGGTGTTTATGGCTGATTTGTTTGACGACGGGAACGATGTTTTCCAGCCTGTCAATATTGGCTGCGGCCGCAATCACAGCATTCGACAAGGCCGTACGCTGTGTTTTTTTCTTTTGATTTGTCTGATTAAAGATATTCAGCAGCTCAGGGTGATGCTGAAACAGCAGGTCATAAAATCGGCCTGTGATTTCTTCACCATGCTCTTCTAAGACCGGCACTGTGCTTTTAATGATTTCAATCGTTTTTTCATCGAGCATTCTGAAATCCCCCTAAAGATGTATGCATCTCGATTGACCTGAGAAAAGAATCGTTTTTGAATTCTTTTTTATAGATTTCCCCGCTCAAAAAGGGTTAACCGTTCCAATTTGAGGCGGATTCAGGAAAAACCAGAAAAACGAAATTGCATATGAAAAATTGTGGACTTGCCACGGTGTACTTGTCCGATGCAAAACCCTCCTTGCCAGCATTTAATAAAGTACGGGAGGTGAGATGAATGGGTAAAAAATCGAAAGTGTATTACTGTGACCCTAAGTATATTGTGACTGACAAGTATACTGACAAAGAAGTGGTTTACGTCCATCCCATCAAACACATTAACAGAGAGCATATCCGTTATGTTCCCCGCCACGTTTATAAGGAAGAAACAATTCACGAAGTCATTGATCCGGGAGATCCGGGGAAATGCGGGTGTAAAAAGCATAAAAAAAGACGCAAAAAGTAATTGGTTCGATTTCTTGCCTTATCTCAAGTTAAACACGTAAGTTTCAGCAGACCTCCGTACCTTTTGGCTCCTCTTTTTCAGAGGGGTCTTTTTTCATAAGCAAATACGTTGTGAGGCGGGAATCTGCCTGATATTCTTGTCATATACAAATTCCCAGGAGGCATGATGTATGAGCAAAAAAATCGCAGTTCTGATGACAGATCAATTTGAGGATATTGAATATACAAGCCCGGCGGACGCATTTAAAGAAGCGGGCCACAGTGTGGTGACAATAGATTTGGAAGCAGGGAAAGAAGTGACGGGCAAGCACGGTGAGAAAGTAAAGATCGATCAAGCGATCTCAGACGCAGACGCCAAGGAATTCGATGCGTTATTGATTCCCGGAGGCTTTTCACCGGATCTTCTGCGCGGAGATGACCGCCCGGGTGAATTCACTAAAGCATTCGTGGAAAATCAGAAACCCGTTTTCGCGATCTGCCACGGCCCGCAGCTGCTGATTGATACCGACCTTCTTAAAGGAAAAGATATCACGGGATTCCGCAGCATCCGCAAAGACTTAATCAATGCCGGCGCAAATTATAAGGATGAAGAAGTCGTCGTGAGCCATAACATCGTAACGAGCAGAACACCTGACGATTTGGAAGCCTTTAATCGTGAATCATTGAACCTGCTGAAATAAGAGAAAAAAGCACAGACCTGTTCAGTCTGTGCTTTTTTTATGGACTTTTCACCGGCTCTCAAAAAACACCATCAGTTAGACCTATTCTCCGGCCCATCCATCATAAGTAAAATAAAAAGAGAATGTTTTAAAACCCGACAGGAGGTTCGCTATGTGGATGATCATTTTGCTGCTTATCATTTTAATCGGTTTTACCGGTAATATCGTCTCGCTTTTGAGAGCGCAAAAACACGCATCTCAAAGAATAATTGAGCTTTTAGAAAAGCAAATCCGAAAATAATCTGTTAGCGCTGTGTTACCCATAATAGTAATAATAATTCCGGCAGATTTCCTGAAATATGATTTGATGCCCTTTCTCGTTCGGATGAAGACCTTCTGACATGCACATGCTGCGGAAAGCGGGATTATACGGGTCGATAAGATCAGTATCAAACAGATCGGCATACGGTACAGAGAGGAGTGTGCAGGCTTCTTTTTGGGCTTTCACATAGTCAGCCAGCTTCAGACCCAGTTTATTTTTATCAGTATCACGGCGGACGATTTTTCCTTTTGATATTTTTGCTTGTCTCGTTGGGGTCACCACAATGATGCTCGCGCCTTTATTTCCGCTTCGCAGCTGCTGAATCACTTGGCAGAAGCCACCGTAAAATGTGGTGATATCCTTTTCATCTGTGCCGATGGGAATGTGGTTGCACCAATCATCATCTGTTCCCTGGACAATGATGACATCATGTCCCTTTGTTTTAAGCGCCTGCTGATAAATGTTACCGCTTCCGTTGTTGCTCATATTAACGCCGCTGACAGACAGATTGGTTATTTCAGCGTTTGTCCGGTCTTTCAGAATGTCACCAAAGCCGTATTCCGCACGCAGCCCCCGGGCGACGCTGTCACCTAAGATCGCGATTTTTGAAGCCTTCCGCAGCCTGCTTATGCTGATGAAGTCAATGCTGATATGCCCGCTGTCCGTGATATGCAAAAGCTTGCTGCTTATGTTTGGCAAAGAGACTGTCTTTCCTTCAGAGTTATAAAAATCCTCATTCAGCTTCATTCGGCGTCATCCCTTCCTTTTTATCCTCCGGCATCTTTTTTGACATAAAAAACGGACACGAACAAACAGCGCCATGTTGTCAGTTCAGTGTCCGCAGATGATGATACCGGATCTTTTATGCAGTTCTCTTGCCATTATAGCAGATCCCCGTTACTTGTAATAGAGTCTGCAGTCAGCATTTAAAACAGCGTTTGCGGGTGCGTTTTTGATGAGACCGTCTGCTGCGGGAACGGTGTGTCCGGCGATGCGTCCGTCTTCTGCTGCGGGAGCGGTGTGTCCGGTGATGCGTCCGTCTTCTGCTGCGGGAGCGGTGTGTCCGGTGATGGCTCCGTCTTCTGCTGCGGGAACGGTGTGTCCGGTGATGCGTCCGTCTTCTGCTGCGGGAACGGTGTGTCCGTTTTCTGCTGCGGGAACGGCGCGAACATTTTTTAGAAACCGGTTCTTGGTATAAATACTCCCCTAAACCTTCTCTTTCCGCAACGGCAACTCCATGTTCAATTTCTTTAACAGAAATAGCGTTCAATTCTGTTCACCTCCCTTTTTCTTTACAACATAACGTATGAAATGAACCCCTCACGTGTATAAGCTTCTCTCTCATATGAGCGAGAAATAGTCATTTATACAACAAAAAGACCCGTGGGAACGGGCCTTTTGCAGGCATTTTGCCGGGAACAAACGCAAACATAAGATCGATTTATTTCTTCCTCTCGCTCTCCGGCTCGGGGTGAATCATTACCTGTGCTTGTTTGAATTCATTCGTAATATCTCTTTCAATGCGGTCACACAGGTCGTGCACGTCTTTAATCGTCACGTGAGAGGCTACGACCAGGTGAAAATCAATATACTCCTGCGGGCCGGAGCGTCTTGTACGAAAATCGTGAATTTCAATAAATTCCTGTTGAAATGTTTCAATAATCTTTAAAATTGTTTTTTCTTCCTCTTCCGACAAACGGGTATCAATCAGCGGCGGGAATGCTTCTTTCATTAACTTAAACGCTTCATATATGATATACACCGCCAGCACCATACCTATAATGGGATCAAGTATGTACCACTCCGTTAAGGTAACGACCAAAAGGCTTGCCGCTACGCCTAATGATGTGTACACGTCAGTCAGTAAATGCAGGGCATTTGATTTCATTGCCACGGAATTAACCTTTTCGGCTTCTCTTTTTACGAACTTCGAAACGATCAAATTAATGAGAGCCCCCGCAAGCATCACAACAATGCCCAATACGGGCAGATGAACCGGCGCCGGGTTGACCAGTTTTTGAACGCATTCATATATCATCCAAATCCCTGCCGCAAAAATCAGAATCGTCTCGATAGTCCCCGACAGATTCTCGACTTTTCCATGACCGTACGGATGCCCTGTATCAGCCGGTTTTTTTGAAATCCTGACGGAGATAAAGGCAATGAAGGCGGCGATCAAATCTAAAAAAGAATGAATGGCTTCAGAAAGTATCGCGACAGATCCGGTTATTATCCCCACCACTATTTTGAGCATGACGACCAGGGAATTGCTTATAACCGATAAAAAAGCGATTTTAGAGGTGTTTTCCACCGTGATCCTCCTCTTTTAACTTCTTGAATTTATCGTATCAAACGGCATTCGTGTGGGTCTACGGCAACGTTTTTCACAAAAGCCATACATGTAACTCACCATAAACTAAGTTGGAAAGCGACAAAACAGGCGCACCTTTCTTTCAGCACTCAAGTCCCATTGACAAGATATAATCGCTTACATTATAGTAGTTTCATGAATAACCACTACGGAGGATGTTTATGGAGGATGTTCTGAAAGAATTACAGAAGTTTGGATTTTCTCAATATGAATGTAAAGCATATATCGGCTTGTTGAAACACTCGCCTGTTACCGGATATGAAGTCAGCAAAAGGTCAGGCGTCCCCCGCTCAATGATCTATGAAGTATTGGGGAAATTAGTTGATAAAGGCGCTGTCCATATTGTGCCGTCTGATCCGGTTACATATGCCCCGCTGGCCGGAAAGGAATTAATCGACCGGCTCCGGCACGATTTCGAGAGCTCATTCGGCTACCTTGAGGAAAAGTTATTGGCGCTGGAAAGCGAGCAGGAGATGAATGTCATCCGCCGCATCAGCACGAATGATCATGTCATCAATGAGATGAAGGATATGATTGAAAAAGCCGAGGAAGAGTTGTGGCTGTCTGTCTGGGAACAGCAGATTCCCTTTATTCAAGAAGCCGCTAACAAACGCGCCGCCGAACAATTGCCCGTCTTTTCGATTGTGTTCGGCCCTCCGGAAGTGAAGCTTGGAAATACGACAAATCATAATATGTCTCCTGAAGTGGCGGAGAAACGGATGGGCGGGAGATTAACGATAGCTGCCCGCGATAATAAAGAAGTCTTAATCGCCAATTTTTCTCCGCAGACGAATGCCTGGGCCATTAAATCAGAAGATCCCGCTCTCGTTCTCGTGGCCATGGAATATATGAGGCACGATCTGATGTTCGCGGAGCTTGTGAAAGAAGTAGGGGCTGAAAAAGTTGAGGGCCTGATGAAACAAAACCATTCGTTATTTCATGTCGTCACCGGAAATCGGTTCATATAAATGTGAACCGTATTTTCTTTGATTTTTTCATTAGTCGTTATCATTATAATCTCTATGAAAGGAGTATAAAAAATGATTAACACAGAAGTGCAAAAAACCGCCGTTTCCCGGGAAATGAACGATACGTTTTTACAGGGGGTGCGGGATTGTGTGCCTACGCTGCTGGGCTATATGAGCATCGGTTTTGCTTTCGGCATCGTTGGCGTTGCCTCTCATCTAAGCATTCTTGAAATTTGTTTGTTATCTTTGTGTGTCTATGCCGGCGCCGCCCAATTTATTATTTGCTCGCTCCTTGTTTCCGGGAGTCCGATTTCCGCTATTATTTTAACGACGTTTATCGTCAATCTGCGGCACCTTCTGCTGAGCCTGACCATCGCGCCGTATTTCACGAAATACTCTTTGGCGAAAAATATCGGCTTCGGGGCTTTGCTTACTGACGAATCTTTCGGGGTAGCGGTGAACAAAGCGGCTCAGAACGGCAGGTTATACGATAAGTGGATGAACGGTCTCAATATAACCGCTTACATGTGCTGGGTTATTTCCTGCGTGATGGGCGGGCTTCTCGGACAATGGATATCTGATCCTTATGCGCTCGGCCTGGACTTTGCTTTGCCCGCTATGTTTGCGGCGCTGCTTGTGCTGC
This sequence comes from Bacillus sp. IS1, assembly GCF_032461585.1. Taxonomy (NCBI): domain Bacteria; kingdom Bacillati; phylum Bacillota; class Bacilli; order Caryophanales; family Bacillaceae; genus Bacillus; species Bacillus sp. IS1. The sequence continues at coordinate 8,745 of NZ_JAWCWR010000008.1, forward strand.
AATTGCAGTCGTCCGCTTCGGAAAAGCTGAAGCACAGCCTCTCCTTAATTCTCTATATGATCATTTTTATGGTCTTGTTATCGTATTTCGTCCCGTCACACATCGCGGTCATCGCCTCAACCGTGATTGTGGCAACGATCGGGGTGGTGACAGACAAATGAGCATCAGCACACAAATGATCTGGATTATACTCGGCTGCATGATTGTTACACTTGTGCCGCGCATTGTTCCGTTTATATTTGTCCGGAACATTCAGATGCCTGAGTTGGCTTTAAAATGGCTCTCCTTTATTCCGCTTTGTATTTTGACGGCTCTGGTAACGGAAAGCATGATTGTGAAAACAAACAGCGCTTTGACCTTTGATTGGAAAGCAATGATCGTTCTCATCCCGACATTGCTTTGCGCGATGCGGACAAAAAGCTTATCCATCACGGTCATCACAGGAGTCGTGCTGATGGCCGCCGTCAGGCTGATATGGTGACAATCAAAAGCCTCCATTCCGCAGAATGGAGGCTTTCCCTTTATGATGTCGGATTTTCTTCTTCCGTCTCTGATTCCTCGGCTTTGGCTTCGGCGTTTATGCTTTGCTGCTGTTCCCAATGATCCCGCTGCAATCTTTCTTTTGCGATGGTAAACATGAAATTCACGGCGCAGCACCCCTTCCCTGTTTTGCTTATACTATGTACTGTACTCATTTCCCCGTGCAGTATTCACAAAACATAAAAAAGCAGCCTGCCGCATTGAGCGGCCGGACTGCTTTTTATTTTCAGTACGTGATCAGGAAGTATTTTTTCTTTCCGCGGCGCAGTACGGTAAATTGATCTTCAATGCGGTCTTCCGCAGTCAGAAGATGCCCGATGTCCGTCTGGCGCTCGCCGTTAATGTAAACAGCTCCGTTTTGAATGTCTTCGCGGGCCTGCCGTTTTGAAGGCGACAATTTAGATTCCACAAGCACGTCTACTAAAGACAGTTCTTCAGAGCGGTCTTTTTCAAACGAAGGTACATCTTTAAATCCTACCTTGACGTCTTGAGCGGAAAGCTCTTTAATATTGCCGCTGAACAGCGCCTGGGAGATATGAACGGCCTGCTCAAGCGCTTCGCGGCCGTGTACAAGAACAGTCACCTCTTCAGCGAGACGTTTCTGCGCTTCTCTTTTCTCAGGAGCCGTCTCCGTTTTTTCAGCATAAGCTTCAATTTCCTCTTTTGATAAGAAAGTAAAGTATTTTAAATATTTGACGACGTCGCGGTCATCTGTATTGATCCAGAACTGGTAGAATTCGTACGGCGATGTTTTTTCTTTATCAAGCCAAATGGCGCCGCCTTCCGTTTTGCCGAACTTCGTGCCGTCAGCTTTTGTGACGAGCGGAATGGTAAGACCGAAAGCTTTCGCCCCTTCTTCTTCAGATTTTCTGATCAGTTCAAGACCGGCCGTGATGTTGCCCCACTGGTCACTGCCTCCGATTTGGAGTTTGCAGTTCTTTTCTCTGTACAGATTCAGAAAATCGTAGGATTGCAGGATCATGTAGCTGAATTCCGTGTAAGAAATCCCGGTTTCAATTCTTGAGCTTACGGTATCTTTCGCAAGCATGTAGTTAATTCCGAAGTTCTTTCCGACGTCACGGAGAAATTCAATAATGCTCAGCTTTCCGATCCAATCAAAGTTGTTCGCTATGACAGCGGGGTTTTCTCCGGCCTCGAAATCTAAAAATCGGGAAAGCTGATTTTTAATTTTTTGCGACCATTCGACAACGATATCCTGAGTATTTAACGTACGCTCCGCTTTTTTGCCGCTCGGATCGCCGATCAGTCCCGTCGCGCCGCCTACAAGCGCAATCGGATGGTGGCCTGCAAGCTGGAAACGGCGCAGTGTCAATATCGGCAGAAGGTGTCCGATGTGCAGGCTGTCAGCCGTCGGGTCAAACCCTGAGTATAAACGGATTTTTTCTTCGTTCAGCTGTTTATTCAGTCCTTCTTCATCCGTCATTTGCTGGATTAAGCCGCGGAATGATAAATCCTCTAATAAGTTAGTCATTTTGTCTGCTCCTTTGTTTATGAAAATAAAAAACGCCCCTTCGTTTAAAACGAAGGGACGATATAATCGCGGTACCACCCTACTAATAAAAGCATAAAAAAGCTTTTATCACTCTTTTTGATAACGGACCGTGTCCGTTCTTTCACTACTGAAAGCCTTGGAATGGCTTTGTTCGCAAAAGCGGTTCATGAGTGTATTCGGCATATCTTATGTGCTGATTTTCACCGGCCATCAGCTCTCTTGAACAATCAGATACCCTACTTGTCTCAATCAAAACCTTTTCGTATGAAGCTTACTCATTTTTAACATAAATAAGATACGATGTCAACGCCGTCTTTAATCTTCCATTGTGGACAGGTCGCCTGCCGGCAGGTTCAGCTCCCATGCCTTCAGCACACGTCTCATGATTTTTCCGCTCCGTGTTTTCGGAAGTTTATCTTTGAATTCAATTTCCCGCGGTGCGGCATGCGCGGCAAGCCCCTGTTTTACAAAGAGGCGAATGTCCTCCTTCAGCTGATCGGATGGCTCATGCCCTTCTCTGAGCGCGATAAACGCTTTAATAATTTCTCCCCGGACAGGGTCCGGCTTTCCGATGACGCCGGCTTCGGCAATCGCCGGATGTTCAACAAGTTTACTTTCGACTTCAAACGGGCCGACGCGCTCGCCGGATGTCATGATGACATCATCGACTCTGCCTTGGAACCAGAAATAACCGTCTTCATCCATATAAGCAGAATCTCCGGAAACATACCAGCCGCCCGGCATGAAATAAGAATCATATTTCTCTTTGTTGTTCCAAATGGAATCCATCATCGACGGCCAGCCCTTTTTAATGGCGAGATTTCCCATTCGGTACGGCGGAAGCTCATTTCCCTGATTGTCAACGATCGCCGCTTCCACTCCCGGAATCGGTTTCCCCATTGAACCCGGCTTGATCTCCATGCAAGGATAATTGCAGATGAGCTGTCCGCCCGTTTCTGTCATCCACCACGTGTCGTGGATGCGCTTGCCGAATACTTTATGTCCCCACTTGATGACCTCGGGGTTCAAAGGTTCTCCGACACTCAGGACGTGACGAAGTGAAGTAAGGTCAAATTTGGATGCCATTTCATCTCCGGCGCCCATAAGCATTCTGAAAGCCGTCGGAGCGCTGTACCAGACGCTGACACCGAGCTTCTCGATCGTGCCGTACCAGTTTTCCGGACTGAATCTGCCGCCGACGATCACATTCGCCGCTCCGTTCAGCCACGGCGCAAATATCCCGTACACCGTCCCGGTCACCCAGCCCGGGTCCGCAGTGCACCAGTAAATATCGCCTTCTTTAAGATCAAGCACCCACTTGCCGGTCTGGTATTGCTGAATCATGGCTTCATGAACGTGGAGCACACCTTTGGGCGTTCCGGTAGATCCTGATGTGTAGTGAAGCAGGTAGCCGTCTCTTCTGTCCATCCATTCAATATCAAGTCTCGTGCTTTCTCCCTCAGCCGCTTTATCATAATGGATGATTTTATCTCCCGCTTCTTTGCTGCCGCCGACAATGAAAATATGCTCGAGGTCGGGCAGGCTGTCCGCCGGAATCCGTTCGGCCAGTTCAGGTGTCGTCACGACAACCTTTGCCTGGCTGTTCAAGAGGCGGTCTTTGACGGCGCCTTCCATAAACGCTTCAAATAAAGGACCGGCGATCGCACCGATTTTAATTGCGCCGAGCATGATAAAGTAAAGCTCCGGCGAACGCGGCATGAAAATAAAAACGCGGTCCCCTTTTTCCACGTTTCCATACCGTCTCAGTACATTTCCCGCCCGGTTCGATTCCTCCATCATTTCTTTAAATGTGTATTTTTCATCCCGGTTTGCGTCCTTGTAATACAGCGCTACTTTGTTTTTTCGAAATGATTCGGCATGACGGTCAATTGCTTCATACGCCGCATTCAGCTTCCCCGTCTGATGCCAGGAAAACTCCGCTTCGACCTCTTTCCAATCGAAGCTGCGGTACGTTTCCTCATAATTTCGCAGATGATAATTCCCCTTTTCCGCCGGCAACGCTTTCAAATTCATGCAACATCCCCCTTTGCTTATCTATAGACTAATTATAGTAGATGTTCACAGTTTTCTCAATTTTTAAAATATAAATTACAACCCTATTGAAAACGCTTTATATTTTGTTATGCTTAAGAGAGATGTGTTTTTATTAAGAACCGACAGGCGGTGAATCAGTGAAACATCATAAAACGTACCATTCTTCATCAATTCAGACAGCAGCCGGCCCTCTTTTAGTAGAAGGGCCCGTTCCTCCAGAGGACCTAGCACAGTATGAGTTTCATGAAGGCCTGACAGCCTTTCGCCTTCCTCATGAACAGCACAAAGCGTTAATCGAGATCGCCGGGCTTCCTGAAGGTCGGATCATTATCGCCAGGGACGGACAGACGATTATCGGCTATGTGACGTATTTATATCCTGATCCGCTTGAACGGTGGTCTGACGGAAATATGGAAGACCTCCTTGAACTCGGGGCGATCGAGGTCGCTCCCGGCTACAGGGGCTGTTCTGTCGGAAAAACGCTGCTGACAGTCAGCATGATGGATGAACAGATGGAACGGTACATCATCATGACGACGGAATATTACTGGCATTGGGATTTAAAAGGAATGAAAAAAGATGTATGGGCATACAGGAAGATCATGGAAAAGATGATGAGTGCCGGGGGTCTTGTCTGGTTCGCAACGGATGAACCGGAAATCAGCTCTCACCCGGCCAATTGTCTGATGGCCCGCATCGGCAGGCACGTCAGTCAGGAGTCAATTGAACAGTTCGACAGGCTTCGTTTTTATCAGCGATTTATGTATTGACTGACATACAAAGGGGATAAAAAGATGATTGCAGAACAAATCATGAAACGGGACGTCATCACCGTCTCAAAACACGACTCCATTGAAACAGCCGTCCGTAAAATGAAGGTATATCATATCCGCCATCTCCCTGTCATCGACGACGAGCTGCACGTCATCGGTATTGTCACAGACAGAGACATTAAACAGGCCGGCCCCGGCAGCTTTGACCAAAAGGAACGCGGCGCGTTTCTGACAAACAAAGTGGAGACCATTATGAAGCGGAATGTCATCTGCGCCCATCCGCTTGACTTTGTGGAAGAAATATCCGCTTCCTTTTATGAGCACGGCATCGGCTGTCTGCCGATTACGGTAAACCATAAGCTGACGGGCATTTTAACGAAAACCGACGTGCTCCGGACTTTCGTCAGCCTGACAGGCGCGGCCCAGCCGGGATCACAGGTGGAAATCCTGGTGACGGATATGACAAAAAGCCTTGCTGATCTCAGCTGCATGTGCCGTGATCTTCAGCTGCAAATCCTGAGTGTGCTCGTCTATCCCCATGATTCCGCCGGGTCGAACATTCTCGTCTTCCGGGTGAAGACGATGAATCCGCTCCCTTTTATCCGTGCCGTTCAAGAAGCCGGATACAATGTCTTATGGCCGAAACATTTGAGGGATCAGCCATGAGAGACAGCGTTTTTGTTTACTCGCCTTCTTATCAGACGTATCAATTTCATCAGGAGCATCCGTTCAATCAGCGCCGCGTGCTTTTAACATACGATCTGCTTCAGGCGGCGGATGCGTTTGACGAAGGAGATATCGTCACACCGCGCACGGCCGCTAAAGATGAGCTGGCTCTCGTTCATACGGAGGATTATATACAGGCGGTGGAACTAGCGGGTGCGGGCCGGCTCCCTGCCGCAGAAGGAGAAAGCTACGGTCTCGGAACGGAAGACACCCCCGTTTTTGCCGGCATGCATGATGCCGCGTCACTTCTGGTGGGCGGCACCTTAACGGCGGCTGATTATGTCATGACGGGACAAGCTAGGCACGCCTGCAATTTAGGAGGCGGCCTTCACCACGGCTTCCGCGGCAGGGCCTCAGGCTTTTGTATCTATAATGACAGCGCCGTGGCCATCCAATACATCCAGAAGAACTACGGGGCAAAAGTGCTATACATTGATACAGACGCCCATCACGGCGACGGCGTTCAATTTACGTTTTACGACAGGTCTGATGTCTGCACTGTATCTTTTCACGAGACCGGGCGTTATTTATTTCCCGGGACGGGACAGGTACTGGAAAAAGGAAGCGGGCAAGGCTACGGCTATTCTTTTAACATTCCGCTGGACGCTTTCACAGAGGACGATTCCTTTCTTCACGCTTACAAAACGGCCGCCTCAGAAATCGCGGCTTTTTTTAAACCGGATGTGATTCTTACCCAAAACGGTGCGGACGCCCATTATTACGACCCGTTGACACACCTGTCCAATACAATCTCCATTTATCAGGAGATCCCGCGGCTCGCTCATTCATTAGCCCATCAATATTGCAGCGGCAGATGGATCGCGGTCGGCGGCGGCGGATACGATATTTGGAGAGTCGTCCCGAGAGCATGGAGCCGCATTTGGCTTGAGATGAAAGGGATTGATCCCGGGGAACGCATACCGCAGAAATGGATTGATAAATGGCAGAAGCACTCCCCCTGCACGTTGCCCGCTTTTTGGAGTGATCCTGAACAATTATATCCTCCGATTCCCCGCAAAGAAGAAATTTCAGAAAAAAATGCCCAAACCGTGGAAAAAGCACTTTTTGCCATCCGGTCTGAGCAGCGGTATAAGACAAAATAAAAAACGACCTTATGAGGAGGTCGTTTTTTTGATCACAATTTCTACACGGCGGTTTTCTTTCATATGTCCGGGACTTTTGTTGTCCTTCACAGGTTTCGTATCCGCATACCCGGCAGAGATAAACCGTTTGGCGGAAAAGTCTTCATTCGCGGTAAAATACCGGATCACACTCGCCGCTCTTGCAGACGACAGCTCCCAGTTCGACGGAAATTGATAGGTGGAAATCCGGCGGCTGTCCGTATGGCCTTCTACCTGTATGTCATTCGGAATTGTTTTTAAAAGCACCGCGATCTGATGCAGAACCGGCTCGGCGTTTTTCAGCACATCCGCTTTTCCGGTCTGAAACAGAACGGCCTCCTGCAGCACAAGGACCACTCCGCGCTCATCGCGCTTCGCCGTCAATTTGGAACTCAAATGATGCGCTTTTATGTATGTCTTCACGTTTTGTAACAGCAAATCCTGTTCTTTATTTTCGTTTGCTTTGTCTGATGACGCCGGTTCACCCCCGCTGCCGTTTGTATGAATCGATGAAACGGCAGATTGAAATTTTTCCGCGTCTATTTGCGACATCGAAAAAAGCAATATAAAGAACACGAGAATGAGCGTGATCAAGTCAGCGAACGTCACCATCCATCTCGGTGAACCGCCGGAATGTTCCGGTTTGTTTCTTCTTTCAAAACGCTCTTTTCTAAGCTTCATGGACAGCGCCCTTTTTCTTGTTCGCAGGCTGTCCTTTACGCCAGTCTTCTCTTGAGCTGAAGACGACAAGCTGACTCTCGAGGTTGCGGGGATTTTTGCCCGATTGGATGCCGACAACCCCTTCGATCATGACCTGTTTGATGAAAATTTCACTTTCCGTTTTTTCTTCAAGCTTTGCCGCGATTGGGATAAATACCAAGTTGGCAAGCAGCGCTCCGTACAGCGTCGTCAATAGCGCAACGGCCATGTTCGGTCCGAGGGTATGCGGGTCATTTAAGTTTTTGAGCATGAGAACGAGTCCGACGAGCGTCCCGATCATTCCCCAGGCGGGTGCGAAATCACCGGCTTTTTCAAAAACGCGTCTTCCTTTTCTGTGTCTTTCTTCCATCGCGGCGATCTCAGAATCCATCACCAGCCGGATCGTTTCCTCGTCCCAGCCGTCAATCGCAAGCAAAAGCCCTTTTTTTAAAAACGGATCCTTGATCTCACGCGCCTGGTCATCCAGAGACAGCAGCCCCTGCCTGCGCGCCTGCTCCGAAAGGCTGACAAATACTCTGACAAGCTCTTTCACATTGTCATCCTGACGGGAGAATACCTGTTTCAGAACAGAAGGGGTTTTCTTTAAATCCCTCGGCGGAAAACTGATAAAGATCGCCGCAGCAAGGCCGCCTGTGACGATTAAAAAAGAAGTCAGATCTAAAAATGAACTGATTCCCGCCAGTCCCGTCCCTGACAGAATACCGATTGCGACAATAATACAGCCTAACATAAAGCCAACGGGCGTCAGATAATCAAAACGTTTCATATCTTCTCCTTACTCAAGTAAAAAAGCAAGATTCCACCCCTCAGAGTGAAGCTTGCTTTTCCGTTTTTTTATGACTTGGTTGATTGTCTTAATTCGATGCGGTGAGGCAATTCGACGATATGCTCTTCAACCGGCTCTTTGTTCATCAGTTTTGTCAAAAGTCTCATCGCCACGGCGCCGATATCGTACGTAGGCTGCACGACTGTTGAAAGCTGAGGGCGGACCATCAGGCTCAATCTCGTATTGTCAAAACCGATAATATCAAGATCATCAGGAATCGAAAGACCTTGATCTTGGGCCGCATGGATAATGCCGAGGGCCATTTCATCCGTCGCAGAAAGAATCGCCGTCGGTTTCCGGTCAAGGCCCATCAAGCTTTGAAGCGCCTCCATACCGGAATCATAGGTGTAATCGCCTTCCGCTACGAATTGCTCGTTAAACGGAATCGCCGCTTCTTCAAGCGCCCGTTTGTACCCTTGCAGTTTTTTCGAACGGTTGATCGGCTCTTGCATCGGTCCGGAGACGAATGCAATATCGCGATGCCCTTTATCAATGAAAAGCTTAACGGCATCATAAATCGCCTGTTCATAATCAATGGCGACAGAAGGCGTCTCGCCCTGTTCTTCCACTGATGCCGCCAAGACGATCGGCACAGGAGAGCGCTTAAATTCTTCGACATGCTCGTCCGTAATGTTGCCGCCCATAAATACGATACCGTCCACTTGTTTGCCGAGCATCGTATTTAACAGATGCAGTTCTTTCTCAAGATTTTGGTCCGAGTTGCTTAAAATAATATTATATTTGTACATCGTCGCGATATCTTCAATTCCACGCGCAAGTTCCGAGTAGAAAATGCTTGAGATATCAGGGATGATGACGCCGACCGTTGTCGTTTTTTTGCTTGCAAGCCCTCTTGCCACCGCGTTCGGGCGGTAGCCGAGCCGGTCAATGGCTTCCAATACTTTTTTTCTGGTCGTCGGTTTTACATTCGGGTTGCCGTTCACGACGCGGGAAACAGTTGCCATACTGACATTTGCTTCTCTGGCCACATCGTATATCGTAATGTTGCTCACTGAAACCACTCCTTTTACTGGATACACTTATCCTTATCTATAGCATAAACACTTTATGTAAAGAAATGTCGTACGATTTCGCATTCTGTCGTTTATGATTGTAAGCGTAAGTCAGTAGTGTACATTATTTTTCATTATTCATCAAATTTAAATATCTCTCATGAAATTATACACGTTTTTCCCAGTGATGAAAACGTTCACTTTCATTTTATAATTAAATAAAATGAAGATACGAAAAAAAAGCCGCGCGAGGCGGCCTTTAAAGAGCGGAGTTGTATTATGCTTTTACTTTCAGCATTGGCTTTAATTCGTTCAGCCATTTCTCGAATTCAGGTATATCCATCTGCTGCGCAGAGTCTGAAAGGGCAACGGAAGGATCAGGGTGAACTTCGGCCATCACGCCGTCAGCGCCGATCGCAAGCGCCGCTTTTGCTGTCGGAAGCAGGAGATCGCGGCGTCCTGTTGAGTGTGTGACGTCAACAAACACCGGCAAGTGAGTTTCCTGTTTCAAAATCGGCACGGCAGAAATGTCGAGTGTGTTTCTCGTTGCCGTTTCGTACGTTCTGATTCCGCGCTCACAAAGAATGATTTGGTCGTTTCCTTGTGACATGATGTATTCAGCTGCATTGATGAACTCTGAAATTGTTGCGGCAAGACCGCGTTTTAACAATACCGGCTTTTTAACGGAGCCGGCCGCTTTCAGCAATTCAAAGTTTTGCATGTTCCGCGCGCCGATCTGAATGACGTCAATGTAATCAATCGCTTGCTCAATGTGGGCGGGCGTTACGATTTCACTGATCACCGCGAGGTCATATTCATCAGCGACGCGTTTAAGAATTTGCAGGCCTTCAACGCCGAGACCTTGGAAATCATACGGACTTGTGCGGGGTTTAAACGCGCCTCCGCGCAGGATTTTAATGCCTTGTTTTTTCGCTGCGGCCGCTACTTCGGCAACCTGCTCATAGCTTTCTACGGCACAAGGTCCGACGATGAATCTCTGATCGCCGTCACCGATTTTTTCACCTTTAATATCAACGATCGTATCTTCTGCTTTTTTCTTCCGGGAGACGAGCAACGCTTTGCTGTGATCCTCTTCTTGAAGTTCAAGTCCGGCTTTGAAAATTTCTTTGAAAATATGCTGGATCGTTGAGTTTTCAAATGGGCCGTCATTGCTTTCAATAATGCGGTTAAGCATTGTACGCTCTCTGACAGGGTCAAATCGGTTGACACCCTGTGCTTCCTTTGCTTTACCGATTTCTTTTACAACGGCTCCGCGTTCATTGATTAATTTAAGGATTTCTAAGTTTAGTGCGTCTGCCTGCTGTCTTAGGCTCTCTAATTCCTTGTTGCTCATCTTTTTCATCCCTTCTATGCTATGTTTTATTTTAATGGTTAACATGCATCTTACTACAGTTATGCGAAAATAGGAATATGAAATAATAAATTTTTTCACATTTTACTTTATCACCAAAACGCTTTTAAGCTTTTATGCATTGAAGTAACGTATATTGATATCCTACATGATCCGGCTGAAATGATCAATAGTTTTTTTCAAAAAAAAACCGCCGGTATCAACCGGCGGCCAGCAATTATGAGAGGTGCTGCTCTATTGCGTTTTTTGTGATTTGTGAATGAGACGCGTGCCATTTCACTTCGCCGTTTGTAATGACGAATACTTGCGGGCTTTCATGTTTCACGCCGTATGTCTCGGCGATATAGTTTGAAAGCGGCCGGCTGTCCTGCACCTGCAGGTAATAAGAAGGCACTTCCGAATGCTCCGATGCAAAGGCGTCAAACTCCTGAAACGCGGCTTGGCTGATCGGGCAGGTTGTGCTGTGTTTCAAAAACACGAGCGTGTTTTCTTTCTCAGCGGCATTTTTGAACTCTTCTTCAGACGATATCAGCTGTTTTGTCATGTCGGTTATCTCTCCTTATTGAGGATCAGCGATTTGCCTGACCGGCTTTTTCCCCGGCGTCTTCCGCTTCGGCCTTGATGCTTTGGGCCGTGTCCTGCATTTCGCTTCTCGTCTCTTCGGCTTTCTCGGTTAGTGTGCTCTTAGAACGGTCTTTTAAATCCTTTACTTTATTCATAATCTGGCCTGACTGATCAGCTACCAGCTGGGTGATATTAGATGTTTTGTCCTTGGCGATGCTGACATATTGAGAGCCTTTTTCTTTCGCGTCGGCCGTCATTCTGTCCGTCTTATCCTTTAACGCAGAAGCCTGACTGCCGAGATCGTCGCGCAGCTCCTTACCTGATTTAGGCGCCAGAAACAACGCCGTTGTCGCGCCGATAATTCCCCCGATCAGCGTTCCGATTAAAAAATCCTTACTATTGATTCCATCTTTGCTCATTATGATTCCTCCTTAGTGGATTTTTCTTATGATTAAAGCGATGTTTTTTTCTTTTGCTTCCACTTGTCCCATATTTCCATAGCGGCCTGGCTCCAGGTGACAACCTGACTGATCTTATCCTGATTCTCTCTTACAGAGGCCGTAACGGAACCTGCTGCCTGCTTTATGGATGTATTAAACTGCTGGACGGAAGTTCCCACTTCCTGGACAGCATGGACAACCGTATTTAATTTCTCTGATTTTTCCTGAATGTCTTCCGCGAGACGGTTTGTCTTATGTAACAGCTCGGTTGTCTCTGCGGTAATGCCTTTCATCTGCCCTTCAAGGCCGTCTAAAGTCGAGGCAACGTTTGTTAAGGTCATCTGCACGGACTTTAATGTTTTGGACAGATAGATGACAAGGATGAGAAATGCAACGGCAATGAGTGCGACGCTTAAGTAAAGAATGATGATCATCTAATACCTCCTTATTGCAGGATATAGTGGTATATACCCAATTCTTAAAATGATAAACATATATGAAAGATCTGTATGTATACTATTTCTCCGTTTCTCGGTAAATCCCTTTGCAGCACGCACAAAAAAGCAGTGAGAGCCCCACTGCTTTTTCGTTACGCTATGACGTTTTCATAGGCTCTCATATATTTTTGAATGTCTCCGGCGCCCATGAAGATCAGCACTGCACCTTCATGCGCTTTTAACACGGATGTGTCATTTTCTTCAATGAGTTCTGCGTTATCGATTTTTTCCTGAAGATCCGTGATCGTGAGCTTGCCGACGTTCTCGCGGGCAGAGCCGAAAATGTCACACAGATACACGCGGTCGGCCGCGCTTAAGCTTTCTGCGAATTCATCCAGGAATGATTGCGTCCGTGTAAACGTATGCGGCTGAAATACCGCGATGATTTCACGTTCGGGATATTTTTGGCGCGCCGCCTCAATCGTGACTTTGATTTCAGTCGGATGGTGGGCGTAGTCGTCGATCAGTACCTGGCTGCCGATCACTTTTTCATTGAATCTGCGTTTGACGCCGCCGAATGATTCAAGTCCGAGCTTAATCATGTTCACGTCTATCTCTTCATAGTGGCAGAGCGCAATGACCGCTAAGGAATTGAGGACATTGTGATGGCCGTATGCCGGGATGTAGAACGTATCGTAAAACGTATTGCGGACAAAGACGTCAAATGTCGTGCCTTCCGTATTTTTTACGATGTTTCTCGCTTGAAAATCATTTTCTTCTCCCGTGCCGTAATACACGACAGGCACATTGGCGTGAATTTTCGGCAGGTACTCGTCATCACCGCAGGCAATGATGCCTTTGTTGACTTGAAGCGCCATGTTTTGGAAAGCATCAAACACATCGTCAATGTTGGCGAAATAATCAGGGTGGTCAAAATCAATATTCGTCATAATCGCATAATCAGGCTGATAGCTTAAGAAATGACGGCGGTACTCGCAGGCTTCAAATACAAAGTATTCGCTGCTTTCATTTCCTCTGCCCGTTCCGTCCCCGATAAGAAACGAAGTCGGCTTCGCCTGCTGCATCACGTGTGCCAAGAGGCCCGTTGTGGACGTCTTGCCGTGTGCGCCCGTTACCGCGACACTTGTATATTTTTTCATATATTCAGCTAAAAATTTATGATATCTGATGACAGGAATCCCTTCAGCGAGCGCCTTTGCGATTTCCGGATGAGAATCAGGGAATGCGTTACCGGCGATTACCGTTAAGCCGGGTTTGATGTTATCGGCGCTGAACGGATAGATCGGGATATTTCTTTTTTCAAGGGCAGCCTGAGTGAAAATCTGCTTCTCGATATCCGATCCCTGCACCTGATACCCTGTATCATGCAGGATTTGAGCAAGCGGGCTCATACCTGTCCCTTTTATTCCAACAAAATGATAAACAGTCATAATCGTACCTCCAACAAACGTCTATCTGTTCCCCAGTATATGACGCTCATTTCATTTTGCGACCGCCGCGGGCGAAAAGCCCGCACAGCGGCGCTTCCATTTATTTTTACGTTATCGTCAGTATCTGTAACTTTCTTTTTGATTAAACCTGCCGCATGATATTTCAGCGCGTGACAGTGATGCAGTTTTGATGGTCCATCCACTATCATACCATGTTTGTGAGAAAAATGAACGATATTCTTATTCTTGAGCAATGTCAGCGGCCGTAATCAGCACTTCACGGGGTTTGCTGCCCTTCGCTTCTGAGATCATGCCTTCGGCTTCCATCATGTCAATCAGCCTCGCGGCGCGGTTATAACCGATTCTGAACCTTCTTTGAAGGCTTGAGGTGCTGGCGCTGTTTTGCTCCACGACGAATTGGCACGCCTCAGGAAACAGTTCGTCTTCTTCCTTGAGGGCGGTTCCCTGCCTGATCAGTTCTTCCTGTTCAAACAAATAAGAAGGCGGCAGCTGCTTTCTGACATGAGAGACGACGCGGTCAATTTCTCTGTCGGATACAAAGTTGCCCTGCAGGCGCACCGGTTTTCCGGTACCGTTTTCCCAGTACAGCATGTCGCCTTTTCCGAGCAGCTTTTCCGCTCCCGCCATGTCGATGATCGTTCTGGAATCTACCTGGCTTGAGACGGAGAATGCAATCCTCGTCGGTATGTTTGCCTTGATCATTCCGGTAATGACATCGACAGACGGACGCTGTGTCGCGACAAGCAGATGAATGCCGCAGGCTCTCGCTTTCTGCGCGATTCTGGCAATGCTTTCTTCCACATCGTTCGGCGCGACCATCATTAAATCGGCAAGCTCATCAATAACCACTACGAGGTACGGGAGCTTTTCGCCTGTCTTATGATCGGCGGTTAATTCATTAAAGCGGCCGATATCTCTCACACCCGAATGGGCAAACAGTTCATATCGCCGTTCCATCTCTTCCACAACCCATTTTAACGCGGCGGTCGCGGCTTTGGCGTCCGTGATGACGGGGCTGACCAAATGCGGAATTTGGTTATAAGGCGCAAGCTCGACCATTTTCGGATCAATCAGAAGCATTTTGACATCACTCGGATCCGCCTTATAAAGCAGACTGACCAAAATGGTATTGATGCAGACGCTTTTTCCCGATCCTGTCGCACCCGCTATCAACCCGTGCGGCATCTTTTTCAAATCAATGACGACCGGGTTTCCGGAAATATCGACACCGAGCGCGGCTGTAAGCGGAGACGGATTCGTCCTGAAAGCGGCGCTTCTGATCATCTGCCTTAAATCGACGACTTTGCTTACGCGGTTCGGAACTTCAATGCCGATCGTGTTTTTACCGGGGATCGGCGCCTCAATCCGAATATCCTTGGCAGACAGGCTCAGTTTAATATCATCTGCTAAGTTTGTAATTTTGTTTACTTTCACTCCGGGCTCAGGATGCACTTCAAAACGTGTGACGGACGGGCCTTGTGTGACATGAACGACTTGGGCGCGCACATTAAAGTTTTTCAGTGTAACGTTTAAAAGCTCGCGCTGTTCTTCAATCCACGATTGGTCGTCATGTCTTTGCGCCGGCGGTACGTCCAGAAGCGACAGATTCGGAAAGACATAGCTCGCTCCGCCCTCTGGCGTCTTCGTCTGCTTGTGTTTATCGCTTTTAAGCATCATGACGTTAAACGGTACATTGCGCTCTTTCGGCCGCTCCGCTTTTCTCACAGGCTGAGGCTGTCCGCGATGCTCCGTTTTTTCTTCGGCAGGCCGGGATTGGGCATCGGCCGTCTCGATGCTTGCAGGTTCAGGCTCGGGGTCTGAATGCCGCTCGGCTTCATTGTACTCAGGCTGAGAGTCTGCTTCCTGTTTCGCGTCGGTTTCAGCTGATTCGGACTTGTCTTCAGACTGCGGCTGAACTTCCTCATCGTATCCGGGTTCTGTGTATGTATACACCGGTTCTTCTGCGGTTTCAAAAGGCGGTGCTTTTTCCGGCTCAGGCTCCTGATATTCCTCCTGCGGCGCCGCTTGTTCCTCTGTGTTTTCAGCCGTTCGGGATGCTTCATACTCAGACTCTATTATAGGCTGCGGGCGGGTTTGTTCATGCTCTTGTTCTTCTGTAAAGCCGGCAGACTCTGCGCTTTCCGTGTGCTCCCGCTCTTCAGTCTGCTGCGGTTCTGCTGCTGCAAACACTTGCTCTTTTGCATTCTCAGCCTCGGTGTGAAGCTCCTCTTTTTTAACGGCCGGGATTTCTTCCATTTCTTGTTTCGCAAACGGTTCTGGCCGGTCATTCGTCTGTTTTGTTATGCCGGATGTTGTGAAGACGGGCTCTTTTTCCGTTTCCTGACCGGCTTTTGGCGAAACAAATTGCTCCTCTGACAGCAATGTTACGTTCTCTTCACGCCGCTTTTCGGAAATAGGCGCTTTTTTTATGCTGTGCTGAGATTGAAAGCCGTAAACCGGTGAAGGAATGGATGACGGTTTAAAGGGCTTTTTCACCGTATCAGGCTCTTTATGTGTATGCTGTTTCCGCTCGGTTTGCTCCTGCCCGGCGGCATAACCCCGGGACGGCTGGCGGCGTTCGTGCCTTTCCCGCTGTCTTTGGTTTTGCTCCGTTCGCTTATAGCCGTCCGGAACGACGGGGAAGCGGAAATTCCCTTTCGGATATTCGTAATATATTTTAGGATCTTCCATGCGCGTTAATTTGCCTTCTGGCTGATCCGGTATCTGCTGTTTCGGGATTTGGGCATGCGTGTTCGGTTCACGTTCATGCTCTTCTTCTTTTTCACCTAAAAATAAGTCAAAAAATTTATTCAGCCAACTCATGTTTAATCACTCTCTAACTCCCTTTTTAGTAGTCTGGGACGATATTTAGTATACCATTGCCGGGCGGCTCAGAAAAGATTAAGCTTCTAACTGAAGAAAGCCGTTAAGCAGGCCTGCTTAACGGCTTTCTCTCACATCATTCGATTCTGTGCGCTTATTTATGGGAGTTAGAATTGAAATGCTTCGCCGGCCTCGCGGCTGTCTTCAAGAACAAGAATCCCTTTTTCCGCCGGCGCATCCGGCAAAGCGAGTTCTTTCGCGGAGCAGATCATGCCGCTTGACGGAACGCCTCTTAATTCAGCGTCTTTAATCACAAGTCCGCTCGGCATTACCGCGCCGACTTTAGCGACGACGACTTTTTGCCCTTTGTCCACGTTCGGCGCGCCGCAAACGATTTGAAGGGTTTCCTCTCCCACATTCACTTGGCAGATATTCAGTTTATCCGCATTCGGATGTTTTTCTTTCGATTCAACGTGACCGACAACAAATTTCGGAGAAAGGTCAACCGTCAGCGTTTCTGAAACGCCGTTTCTGTTCAGTATTTCATTCACATCCTGAACGAATGTCTCAGACAAAGCGACGGGGCCGTTGTCCTCAATCTGTAAGTAAGAAGACACGTTAAAAATGTTAAAGCCCGTCGTTTCTTTTGTTTCTTTGTTAAAGATTCTGACGACATCGCCTTCTCTTTCATAGCCGATTTCTTCGCGTGCCGCATCTTTAAGAGAGATCAGAAGCGTATCTCCCACACCTTCTTTATTGTAAAAAGCGTTCATAAGAAAAATCCTTTCTAATCCTTTTTCGGCCGGCTTTTCGCCATGATAAACACAGGTTCCAGTCTGCCTTCATTATACAGAAATGAAAGGGCCGTAATCGGCACCGTGCCGCTTGCAAAGAAGCTCATGGACATTTGCCCTAAAATATCATAACCCGATTCATTTCGAATGTCAGCAAGTATTAATACATCTTGATGCGGGACGGAAATCGCCAATTCGCCTTCAGCGGCCTGCTTGTATTCATGAAGAATCGAATCATTGAGAATCCGGCTGGCGTCATAGCCGTCATTCGCCCTGAAAAAATAAAAATAATTGTCCGCAACCGTATCCTGTTTCACAACCGAAGGAAGAGAGCGGAGATTGAATGACGCCGTCTCCCTGATCCGTTCTTTTGTCCACTTTTCTTTCTCGAGCATACGGCTGTCAATTAAGCGGTACGTCTTACCGAGGTCAAGCGCGTAGTAGATTCTCGTTTCGGCCGTATGGTCATCATACACGAGCGGAATGCCGTCGCTCGTTTGATCGGGAAATGATGTGGAGCGGATGACCGGATAGATTCCGGCTTCCTTTCCGGACATCTCCTGTCCGCTGCCTTCCATCGCCTCCATTGCTTCTGACACATAGTAGACGATTTCGTCGATCGCTTCTTCTTTTTTCGTCTCCCACTTCGCAATGATCGGCGGGAGCTCCAATGTGATGCCTTTTTTGGTCGTTTGATCCTCAACACGGAGGGTGTCTTTTTCTCTGTCAAAAAAGAAGGATCGGTTCTCGTGCTGCAGGCGCTGTTTTAATAAATCCGCCAGCTTCCTTGACGTCATTTTCAAAGCCCGTGGCCTCCTTTATGCTTTAGCAAGGGAATCGGTTAAAAATTGCTCAATTTCTTCTTTTGTTTTACGGTCTTTGCTGACGAAGCGGTTCACTTCTTTTCCTCCGTTAAACACAATAAAGCTCGGAATGCCGTAAATTTCCCATTCCGCGCATGTATCAATAAATTGATCGCGGTCTACGTAGTAATAAGTGAATTCAGGAAAGTCCGCTTCCAGCTCAGGGAGAAACGGCTCCACAAAGCGGCAGTCCGGGCACCAATCCGCTGAAAACATAAATACCGCCCAATCGTCTTGTACCGCTTTTTGCAATTCTTCCGTGCTTTCAATCTTTTTCATTGTCATTCCTCCATCTGGATTATGAGTTTTTTATATGCTGATGTTTGTCCAATTGGATCATACCAGACTGTTTACGGCAAGACCAACTATATGCAATATCATTATCATATTTCATTTGCATTATCAAGCAAGTTTCGTTTACCATTTTGCTTGTAGCCGTACGAAAATCTGAATATGTACATAAGGAGGGGCAAAAGATGCAGTTTGTCGTGTATTTAGCGGGTGAAATCCACAGTGATTGGCGGGATGAGATCAAACAAAAAGCAACGGCGCTGGACCTGCCGATTACGTTTGTCGGCCCGATGGAAAACCATGAACGCTCAGACAATATCGGAGAAGAGATTATGGGCGTGCAGCCCGATTCTGTTTTAAAAGACGCCAGAGCTTCTGATATCAACAATTTCCGTACAGAGGTGCTGATGGAAAAAGCCGATTTTGTGATCGCCCTGTTTGGCGAGAAATATAAACAGTGGAATACCGCGATGGATGCTTCTTATGCCATCGCAAAAGGAAAGCCGCTCATCCTCATCCGTCCGAAAGAACTTCATCATCCGCTGAAAGAGCTTTCCGGAAAAGCCAATATCACGGTCGAAACCGTCAATCAAGCGATGAAAGCACTCTCTTATTTATTTGAAACAGAATAAGCAGGCCGCCTTTATGCGGTCCTGCTTACCTATTTACAATAGAATGGTATCAAATCTTACTTTTCAGACTTTTTTCTCGAATCCAAAAGAATTTGTCCGCAATAAATTATTCCCACAGCCCTCTTTTTCTTCACTTCATTCATAAATTATTTTACTCAACCTCAAACGAACTATATATTTGTTTTCTTTATATGTAAGGAAGGAGAGCGAAATCTGCGCAATAACGGATACATATGCTGCTCGTTGAAATTGATTAAAACCAAAAAGTGGGATACTGCCGATTATTTCGCAAGTTATTAATAATAACTGCTGCCGCAACAATAATTACAGATCCCACAAAAACCGGAAAAGCTAAATAGCTCCAAGCATACGCCCCTTGAATAACTACAATAGGGTCCGCTCCAGCAGGTGGATGAGTAGTCTTTGTAACCGCCATAAAAAATATAGCTAGCCCCACTCCTAAAGCCAATGTCCAGGGATGAGAACCAAGAAGATTATATATAACAAGTCCAGTCAATGTCGAGATGAAGTGTCCGCCAATAATATTTCTAGGTTGTGATAAAGGGGCATTCCACGCTCCGAAAGCCAGTACACAACTTGCCCCAAAAGGCGCCATCAGCCACAGAGATCCAGTTTTATAGGTTATCAATGACAAGATTAAAATTGTTATAAAACCACCTAATAAGCCTGTTGAAGCATCTTTAACATTTACTTTTAAAGGACTTTTTCCTCCTCCTTTCATTTTTTTGAAATAATATCCTTTTTTACTTTGTGGATTTTCTGCTGTTTGCTCAATCTTCAATATAACCCCTCCTTTTCACTAAGTTTAAAACAATTAAAATAACCTGTCAATTTAATTTTAAAGGGTTATAAATCTGAAATTATAATCCTTCTCTCTTTCAAAGATCGTTCTTCTATTCAAAAATGATCTTTTAAGAACGCTTGAAATATCATTTTCCTGTTTGTTACTTTAACCTTTTTTATAATTCAACTGGGTTTTAGCTGCAAATTGGTTGTTTTATGAGCGACATTTTAATTTTCCGTAAAAGCCGTTAAGTTACTTATTGATTGTTTTTTCTAAAAAAGACAAACAACCTTACTCAAAAGAATATTGAAATAAGGCTGTTCATTAACTTTTTATTTATATGTGATTATTCAAAATTAAAGTAAAGTGCAAGATGATTTCGACAATACAATAAAGAAAATTTGTTCTATGTTTTTTTAAGGTGACGGGAAACCTTTTCTCTGTTGCCGCATATCTTCATTGAACACCATTTTCTTCTTCCGGTGTTATCAAGGAATAATAAGACACATTCTTCATTAGCACATCGCTTCATTAACTTGATCTTTTTTGTATATATAAGCGATAAACCTTCATAAGCGATGAGCGATATAATTGCATCATCAATTTTCCCAATCGGAATACGGGCAAGTTTAGCATCGAGAATCTTATATGAAAATGGAGCCGATTCAATCTTTTTTTCTAAAAAAGTGATAAAAGATTCTCCAGGTTCTTCACCATCTGCAATTTTCTCGAAATTTTCTCTTAGTATTGATCGAAACTTTAGTATTTTCTCAACCATCACAGCGGTCAATTCATCTTGTGCATTTTTTAAAGTTAATTGACTGAAAAAAGGGGTTCCTTTCCCCATTAACCTTAACCATTCCAAAAGATCCTCTTTTGACTTTATTAAATTATGACGTTTACCGTAACTCACCACCTCAGTATTAATCAGATCAAGAGGAAGATAGTTAGAGACAAGAGGAAATTTTATGTTTGTCTTTTTTGTCATAAACATACCTCCTTGCAGAACAAATAAAAATTGAAAATGTCACTCGACTTTGTGAAATCGCTACTCATCTCAATGCTTGAATTGGAACAATTTTGATAATAATATTGAGAAGCAATATGTGTTACCTGGCATCATGTAAAAACAGCAGTCAATAAGTATTCAAAAGGACTTATTGACTGCTTATTTTTTTACACATTTTCTCTAATCGTTTCGACCGTCTGTTTGTCACTCGCCATGACCAGCTTAATGAGCATTTCTTTCGCCGCGGCATAATCATCGACATGGATGATAGCGGCATTTGTATGAATGTATCTTGAACAAATGCCGATGACGGCAGACGGAACCCCGCTGTTTGAGATGTGGACCCGTCCGGCATCCGTTCCCCCGCCTGAAGCGAAATATTGATAAGGGATATTGTGCGTTTCCGCCATATCAAGGACGAACTCTCTCATCCCGCGGTGCATGACCGTCGTTCTGTCGAGAATGCGGAGCAGCACCCCCTCGCCGAGACGGCCGAACAGCTCCTTATCGCCGCTCATATCATTTGCCGGGCTGGCATCAAGCGCGAAAAAGAGATCAGGCTGAATCATGTTGGCCGCTGTCTGCGCCCCTCTCAAGCCGACTTCCTCCTGAACGGTGGCCCCGGCGTACAGATTGTTCGGCAGGTCTTTTCCTTGCAGCTCTTTTAATAATTCAATGCTTAACCCGCAGCCGTAGCGGTTATCCC
Source organism: Bacillus sp. IS1 (assembly GCF_032461585.1). NCBI lineage: Bacteria > Bacillati > Bacillota > Bacilli > Caryophanales > Bacillaceae > Bacillus > Bacillus sp. IS1. Next base: position 30,240 of record NZ_JAWCWR010000008.1, read on the forward strand.
ACGCTTTGGACAATATTTTCTTCTCGTTGGCCATCGGGGTGAACGGGCAGACCGGCACGACCTGCTGTCCCGGTCTGATCCCCATTTTGACCGCGTCCTCTCTGTCATCGGCACCGATATCAATCATCATATTTTTGATCTCCATCGGCTTTGCGCGCTGGGCATCTGTTAAAATGTGGGGCGGGATGCTTGAGATGACGCCGATAATCGGTCCGTTATCCGTCTGCACCTCGACGCGCTGGGCAAGCAGCACCTGGCTCCACCAGCCGCCTAGCGTCTGAAATCTCAGCATGCCGTTATCCGTAATCTGCGTTACCATAAACCCGACTTCATCCATATGGCCGGCTACCATAACGGTCGGCGCATCTTCAGCGCCGCGCCTTACTCCGAAAACACTTCCGAGTCTGTCCTGCACGATGTCATCCGCATATTTCGCAAGCTCCCGTTTCATAAAGGAGCGGACCTGATGTTCATTTCCCGGTGCGCCGGGAAGCTGCGTCAGCGTCCGGAAAAGCGTTTTCGTTTCCTCATTCATATTTTCCCCTCATTTCTATGTAATGCTTTTATTTTATTAGAAAAACAACCGTTTTCCAAGCGCTCAGATTGAATGGGCTGGAAAACCGCCGCTTTACTTAACACCGTCTGGCATCTTCTGTATAATAAAAACTACGACATAATTGGAGGTGCTTCATATTGAAATTACGTCATTTTCTCTTAGGTGCAGGAGTCGGATTATGCGCTGCCATCGCAGTGAAAAAGTATGCGATGAAACCTTATATCTCTTCAGAAAAAGCGCTCCGTATCGTGAAAGCGGCTTTTAAACAGCGCGGGCCGATAGACGGATCATGGATTTACACAGAGCCCGAGCCCTACCAGGTAAACGGAGAAACCATCCAGGTATACAAAACCGGCGTGACACGTTCGGCATTCGGCGAACTGGAGCAATATGAAGTTATGGTCAATGCAAAAACAGGCCAGATTGTCGATGTCATTGATTCTGTCGCCTCATAATTCAGACAAGCAAAAAATAAAGCCCAAAACCATCAGCGTTTTGGGCTTTATTCGGTTACATCGGCCGAATTCGTTTATATACGGGGTGCCACATCGCGTCCTGCACCGCTTGGATCAGATCCTCGGGTTCCGTTTCCGCTACACCGTCCTGAATGGCTGCTTTCGCTACGGCTACCGCCACGGTTGCCGATACCGTCCTGAGATCCTCCACTTTCGGAAGCATCGGCGCACCGGGCTTGCCGACGTCCACCATACCGGCGATGGCATTCGCGCAGGCAACGAACATATTGTCCGTAATGAGCCTTGCTTTCGTCACAATCGTTCCGAGCCCGAGTCCCGGGAATACGAGCGCGTTATTCGCCTGTCCGATATGGTAGGTAACGCCGTTATACGCAACAGGCGGGAATGGACTTCCCGTAGTGACAAGCGCGCGGCCTTCCGTCCATTTAATTAAATCTTCAGGTTTTGCTTCTGATAATGTCGTCGGGTTTGACATCGGCAAAATAGCGGGCCGTTTGACATGCGAGGCCATTTCTTTGACGATTTCTTCCGTAAATGCGCCTGATACGGTGGATGTGCCGATCAGAATCGTCGGCTTGGCTTGACGCACCGTCTCCGCCAGATCGATTGATCCGCCTTCACCGCTGCGGCCGTACTCTTTCACTTCATCAGCAGGGCGAGCGTACGGAACCTGGAAATCACGCAAGTCCTTCATATCATCCGTTAACAATCCGTTTCTGTCGATACACCAAAAATGGCTGTAGGATTCTTCTTCGCTTAATCCGTCATGCACCATGGCTTCACGCAGCTGCTCAGCAATTCCGATACCGGCCGTTCCCGCGCCGAAGACGACGACTTTATGCTCTTTTAAAGGCACTTTTGATGCTTTCGCACACGCTAAAACAGCTGCAAGCGATACCGCGCCCGTTCCTTGAATGTCATCGTTAAACGTACAGACTTTATCTTTATACCGTTTTAATATGCCGCGGGCGTTAGCCGTACCGAAATCCTCCCAATGAAGCAGCGCATTCGGGAATGTTTCCCGGGCAAGCGAGACATACTCATCAATAAAGCGGTCATATTTCTCGCCGCGCACTCTTGAATGCTGGTTTCCGACGTAAAGCGGGTCATTTAAGAGGCTTTCCTGATTTGTCCCCGCGTCCAATACGACCGCAAGCACTCGTGACGGATCAATTCCGGCCGCCGCCGTATACACCGCGAGTTTTCCGACAGAAATGGCGATGCCGCCGACGCCCCAGTCACCGATTCCCAGAATGCCCTCCGCATCTGTCGCAACGATTAAGTCAATGTTTTCATTTTTTCCGAACTGCTGAAATGCGGCGCGCATTCCTTCAGGGTCATCTATTGACAAATACAGACCGCGGGGTTTTCTGTACTCATGGCTGTAACGCTGGATCGCGGTGCCGACGGTCGGCGTATATACGATCGGCAACATTTCGCCTAAATGATCATTTAACAGCCTGTAAAATAACGTTTCATTCCGGTCATGGAGAGCGGTCAAGTAGACATTTTTGCTCAGCTCATCAGGCTGCGAACTGAATTGTTCGTAGGCCCGCCTCGCCTGCTCTTCGATTGTCAATACTTTCGGCGGCAGAAATCCCTCGAGCCCGAGTTCCTTTCTTTCCTCCTGTGTAAAGGCCACCCCTTTATTTAAAAAAGGCGTAGAAAGCACTTCTAATCCGCGCAGAGTTGTTTTGATTTCTCCATCTTTCGTCACTTGAAATTGATTCACCTGTCTCTTCCTTTCAAAGCAATTTGTCTTAGGTTTGCTTTTATTCCCGAAATTCATACAGGTAAATCATCGATCCGCTTATTTTTTCTCCCGTTTGACAGATGCAGCCACTTCGCCGTCTTCGCCCCATTTTACCGCTCTGTAAATCGCGTCGTGATAGAAAATCAGCCAGGCGTCTTTTTCTGCCGCGAACGTCTGCCATTTCTGCTTTTCTGGAATGGAAGTCATTGGATAATCATCATAGGCCAGCACCCATAACGGATTTTTATGCGCGTTCGTCGGCATCAGGTCGGCAAAATGCACAGCCGTCTCCCCTCCGTCTTCTAAGACGATGACGCTGTGGCCGTCGCTGTGGCCGCCGGTGTGGTGCATCGTAATGCCTTCTGTCAGCTGATACTCGTTCTCAAAGGTTTCGACCTGATCTTGTACCGCCTCCCAATTTTCTCTCCAATATGTATTTTTCGATCTGATATTAGGATTTCTCATTTCGCGCCACTCTGTCGCAGAAGTGATAATGCGGGCATTCGGGAAAACAGAGACAAGCTCCTCTCCGCTGTACTCCGTCAGGCCGCATGCATGGTCAAAATGAAGATGGGTCATCGCGGCAATATGAATGTCCTCACAGGAAAGCCCGAGTTCACAAAGAGATTGTTTCAGATTGGATTCCTGTGTTACGCCGTAATTCCTTTTTTGTTTATCAGAGAATTTCCCTCTGCCGATACCCGCGTCAACCAATATATTCAGGCCGTTTGTTCTGATCAGAATCGGGTCTGTTCTTAATTCAATCTGGTTTTTGTCATTTACGGGGTATTTTCTCGACCATAAAGGCTTCGGGACAACGCCGAACATCGCTCCGCCGTCCATATGCGTTACACCGCCGTCCAGCCATGTTAGTGAAATATTCCCAATATTCAATGTCTCCATCTTGATCCCTCCTGATGTAATGGTAGCAAATGGCGGCATAAAAAAACAGACTCCCGCATCAGAGTCTGTCTTTTGTTCTCCATTCAACTTCGGCCCGGTAAATCGGCTGGCCGAGCGCGGAGAATTTTTCTTCGTATTCTGTCATAATATTGCCCTTCGGATCGCTGTTGTGCAGATCAAGGCTGACTTCCGTCAGAAGCAGGCCGTATTCGGAAAAGCTTTTCAGAGAGTATTCGAATAACCCGCGGTTATCGGTTTTAAAATGAATCTCACCTGTTTCGCCCATCACTTCTTCGTATTTTTTCAAGAATGTTTTAAATGTTAAACGGCGCTTTTCGTGACGGTTTTTCGGCCACGGGTCAGAAAAGTTTAAATATACGCGCTTGATTTCTCCCCGTTCAAATACGTCATTCAGTGTTTCCGCGTCTATATTTAACAAACGGACATTGTGAGCCCCGCTGTCCTTTACTTTTTGGACGGCAGTGACGATGACGCTTTTAAACAGCTCAATCCCGATATAGTTGATATCCGGATTCTGCTTGGCCATTCCTGAAATGAACTGCCCTTTTCCCGTACCGACTTCAATATGGATCGGGTTGTCATTGCCAAAGACCGTGTTCCACCGCCCTTTATACTGGGCCGGGTCACTGATGGCGATGTCAGCGTTTTCTGCCAGAAAATCATTCGCCCAAGGTTTATGGCGCATTCTCATATGATTGACACCTCTATCTATAATTTCGAGTAACAACATACCATGAAACATAAAGAGCCGCAAGCGCCTTTTAAAGGCGCCGGCTGCATAAAAAAAGAGGCTCCCCGGTCCGGAACACTCATGTGATGCATAAAACCGCACCGCTTTGCACAATGTATGACACAGAAAGGATGTGTATATGAATCATGGGCTTAACAAGCGAACATCAGGTCCGGTTATTAAAGGACATACTGGCCGACCACCAATTGGATTGCTGCGGCACGGTTGCCGAGTATGAACAGCTGGAGCGCGTCATCAAATCACTGATGGCCAACACCGGGCTTGATTCAAATATAAAAAACGTGCTCGAGGATGTCTACCGCTACAGCCAGTCCGGCATCACGGCCGATTCCATCGACACGCATATTCAGGAGCACCAAAACCATTTGTCCCAATGGGTGGAGCAGATGGATTCGTACTCCTGACTACTTGACAATCCGCTTCATCAGGGCATGAAGCTCTTCCATGGCATCATGATACGCTTTGTCGTTTCCTTTTGATTTGTGCCAGGCGATGAAGGTGATGGTCTCCAATAACATGTACCACGCCATCCGCAGCCGAAGCCCTTCCGTGAGCTTCATGCCGTACATCCCAAGCCAGCTGTCCCACGCTGGCTCTTCGACGTAATGATACAATAAAGGGCCGAGATCCATGGCCGGATCGGCTATCATGGCGCCGTCCCAATCTATTAAATACAGCTGGTTGTCTTCAGACAGAAGCCAGTTATTATGATTCACATCACAATGGCAAACGACTTTTTCACCGAATTGCACCTGATCCACATGAGCTTCCAAATAAGCAAGGCCTTCCTGAATAAGCGGCGAAAATTGCCGCACGGCAAAGACGGCCTGCTTCAGCTGCGACAAAAGGGCGCCCGGATCAAGCGGTTCTTTTCCCAATCTTTTCAGCATGTCGAGCAAAGCTTTTGATGTGTGGATTTTGCGGAGCAGCTCAGCCACCGGGCGTCCGCTCATATCCTTTGCCTTCAGCTCCCTGCCCGCCATCCAATGCTGAGCCGTAATGACGTCTCCGTTTTCCATCCGTTTCGTCCAAACCAGCTTCGGAACAATGCCTTCGGCGGATAACACGGCTAAAAAGGGCGAGCTATTACGTTTTAAAAAAAGCTGTTGGCCGTTATGTTTCGCATAATATGCATCTCCTGTAGCTCCTCCGGCGGGGAAGATCTCCCAATCGCTACCTAGTAATTGTCCCAACCAGTTCATATCAATGTTCAACCCATCATTTCTTAAAATATTTTAGAATAGGCCTCCAGCCTTTCACTATTGGCGGAGCGGCCTGTCATAAACAATTTCATGAGAATAAAAAAGACAGCTATTGAGAGTCTCATATGCTAATCAATAGCCGTCCTATAAATTTTAGCGCTACAGCACAAACTTCGTCAAGCAAAACTAGCAAGAACACCTGTGAATTCTGAAGATTTATGCCGCGAACCGCTCTTTGCCGTGAAACATGTGACGGGTTTCATTTGTTTATTATGTTTTTATTTTCAACGGCGTACCGCCCGGCATAAGCCGAAACGGCGTCGTTCCGATCAGCTCGCCGTCAGCGTGAAACGGAATTTTCCCATCTGTTTCAAAAACGAATTCCTTCCCCTTTATCATCGTCACTCCTTCCATTTTGATATGCCGGCCGAAGCTCATCGCCCATAAAAAACGATACAGCGAGAAAAAGGACAGGTTTTCTGCGATGACAATATCAAAATGGTTTTGACGGGGATTTGCTGAAGGCGCCGCTTTCATGCCGCCTCCGTAATAAGGGTGATTAGCCGCAATGACAAACCAGACATTGCGGAATTCATGCCTCTGGCCGTCTGCCTTACAAACAAATCTGAACGGCTGAAACCCCGTGGCCGTATGTAAATGCGCGAGCGGGTAAATCACAAAGCCGAGACGCAAAAACCGAAGAACGCGCGAAAACGGAAAATTCGCGGCTGCCTTCAAAACTGAGGCATCGAAGCCGACAGACAGGTGGTTAATAAAATAAAGTGATTGCGCTTTGTCATGAAAAAAGTTGATGTTTCCCGCAAAAAATTTCCGTGTGAGCGGGCGGTGCAGACTTTTGATTTCTTGGAGGAGCGCCGACTTCTTAATACCGAGCCCTTTCGAAAAGTCATTGTACGAACCGGCAGGCACAAAGGTCAGCTCAATCTGATCCGTTCCTTTCAGTCCGTTAATGACTTCATGCATCGTCCCGTCACCGCCGATGACGAACAGCCGCTTAAGCTTATGATCCTGCATCATTGAAATCTGTCTCGCCAGCACTTCCGCATGTCCGGGATGCCCGGTCAAAAAAGAGCGGTGGCTAACCCCGCGCCTGGTCAGCTCTTTTTGAACTGATTTCCAGACACGCCGGCCCCGCCCGCCCCCTGAGGCCGGATTAATAATAAAAAACCATTGACTCATCGTTTGTTTTCACCTGCTTCATAGATGAAGAGACAGCCGGCAAACGTCCGTTTTAATCAAGCCATTCCTGTCTCCGGCTTGAATCGCTCAAGCCGTAAGACAAAAGAGCCTTCGCCGCCTTCAGCTGGTGGTGCTTGATCGGCGCCGTATTTTTCTGCTGCTTTTCCAGCCACTCTGCGGCAGTCCGTTTATCAGCTATTTCCAGCCCGTACGGCGGCTCCGGGTAATCAATATAAGATGTTCTGCTGAGCAAAAGCTTCCGCACGGGAATGTCGGCCTGCTTTTCTTTTACGATTTGCGAAACGACCGAGCCTGTCCGGTGCAGGCTGAGAGACGGATTCAATACTTGGCGCGTGCTGCCGGAGCCCCTTTCTTCCCAAAAACGGTGTTTTGATCCGATATATACGCTGTCCTCTTCCGCTTCCATAAAAGCGGCGCAGAAAATCTCCAGCGGCGAGATGATGATCATGCTCAGTTCGACGGACGCCTGCTGAATTTGCAGAACCGGATGATACATCACAAAATAGGAATCGGGCAGCTTTTGAGCCAGCATTTTTAACATCCTGTCCCTTTTGACCGCCTGCGAAAGCTCAGACTTTTGAGAAAGCGTGGAGCTCGCCCATTTTAATTGAAAGTCATACAGCTGATCTTTGAAAAAAGGCGCGAGCTCAGACTTTTGAGACGGAAGATTCCCGAACAGCGCCTCTTCTCCCTCCGGCTCATCAAACCATTGGTGCCTCTTTTCATTTATATCGGCCGTATTTTCTTCTTTTCTCTTTTTCAAAGAAAATTTTTTCCTGGCCGGCGCTTGATCGGTTTCCCCGCCCGCAGCCGTTTCCGTTTCTTTTTCTTCCGTCATCCGGTCAAACGCTTCAAGAAGCGCCTCCCAGCGTTCTTTCTTCAGCCGGATAAACTGGTTCATATAATGATATGGATCAAGTTCATATCTGGATATGCAGTCGTGAATTTTGATGATCTGTGCCATGTGATTTCTCCACTCCGAATATTTGTTTATGTCAATTGAAACTGTGCGATTTCTTCGTATTTAGGCGACCGGTCAAGATGGGTCTGAAACAGGGAAAACCGGCTGACGGCACTTTGCACCCTGCCGCTTTCAAACGGCACATCGTCAGGAAACGGCCGGTCTCCCGCCCACTTCCGCGCCATCGTCATATGAGGGTGATACGGCCGTTTTTCCACTTGAAAACCGGCTTTCAAAACAGCCTGTTTTGTTTTTTCCCGCAAATCAAAGAGCAGTTCATTCCGTTCGGGCTCAAGGTGAAGCACTCTCGGCTGTCTGCGGTCGCCGAAAATATCCAGATGCTGAAACTGTACGGTAAACGGCTGCGCTGCCGACGCCGCATCTGCGAGCAGAGACGATAATTTCGCAAGCCGTTCTTCATCCGCGGCTCCGAGAAAAATGAGTGTAATATGATAGTCATGCGGGTGCACCCATTTTTTGAATGACAACGCCGGCTCCCTTTTGGCTGCTTCCCAAATCGGTTCAGCAATGTCAGCCGGAATCGGAATGCCGATAAAATAATGCGGCAATGAAGCTTTCATACGAGGATCTCCCCCTCTTTGGTTATGGTGTTATTATAAAACGGATAAGCGGAGAGGAGAACCCTGTCCGCTCATTATGATAGGATATTATGTACCGAACGTTTTATACAGAAAGGAATGAGCCGGCCTTGAAAATCGTAAACAGCACGGCGGAGCTGATCGGCGGCACACCGATCGTAAAGCTCAATCGCCTTCAGCCAGAACATGCAGCACAGGTCTATTTAAAATTAGAATCGTTTAACCCGAGCGGCAGTGTCAAAGACAGAGCGGCTTACAATATGATCATTGAAGCGGAAAACAGCGGGCATTTAAAACCTGGCTCTGTCATCATCGAACCGACAAGCGGCAACACAGGCATCGGCCTGGCGATGAACGCGGCGGCGCGCGGCTACAAGGCAATCCTCGTCATGCCTGACACAATGACGAAAGAACGCATCAACCTCCTGAAAGCGTACGGCGCGGAGGTTGTGTTAACACCGGGGGCGGAAAGAATGCCCGGCAGCATCAAAAAAGCGAAAGAACTCGCCGAACAGATTCCGGGAAGTTTTATCCCGATGCAATTCGATAACGGCGCTAATCCAGATGCCCACCGAAAAACGACCGCCATTGAAATCTATCAGGCCGTTCAGCAGCTCAACAGACCGCTCGGTGCTTTTGTGGCAACGGCAGGAACGGGCGGAACCATTACCGGAACCGGAGAAACGCTGAAGGAGCTTTTCCCGGATATGATTGTTCATGTCGCCGAGCCTGCGGGATCTCCCGTCCTGTCTGGCGGAAAACCCGGCGCTCATAAGCTTGTCGGGACAAGCCCCGGATTTATTCCCGGCATACTGAATCAGGACGTTTACGATGAAATCATGAAAATATCTGATGAAGATGCGTATACGACAACACGGCGTCTGGCCCGGGAAGAAGGTATACTCGTCGGCCCGTCTTCAGGCGCCGCCTGCTTCGCCGCCATTGAAACCGCCAAACGCCTCCCTTCCGAACAGATCGTCATCTGTATGACGGCCGATACGGGAGAACGTTATTTATCAACGGATTTATGGTCATTTGAATGATAAAAAGGGATGCCGCTTTCGGCGTCCCTTTTTATTATCACTTGGCAAGCTCATAAATGGCTTCGGCGTATAAAGCGGTTGACCGGAGAAGGTCATCGATTTCAATGTACTCATCCTTTTGATGCGCGCTGTCAGGCCGGCCGGGGAACAGTGGCCCGAACGCGACGCCCGCCGAAAGGGATCTCGCATACGTTCCTCCGCCGATTGAAATTAGATCCGCTTTCTTTCCCGTCTGTCCTTCGTAAACCTTTTGAAGCGTCTTTACGAGCGGATGATCGGCAGAAACGTGGTGCGGTTTGCTGTCTTTAAATTCTTCAAGCCGGAATTCTTCAGCAGACGTAAAAGCATCACGGATGACTTTGCTGTCTGAAGTGACGGGATAACGGATGTTGATGCCGAGTTCTCCTTCCTCACCCTTTCTGTATGTAAAGGTGCCGACATTCAATGTAAGCTCTCCGCTGATGTCATCCCTGCAATCAATTTTCAGTTTTTTGCCTCGTGTATCATTTGAAAAATAGTCACTGACGGTTTTGACAAAGTGCTTTCCGGCTTCATCCAGCTCTGTTCCGTTAAGGCATTCAGCAAGCTTTAAGCCGGCATTGACACCATTATCCGGTTCCATCGCATGGCATGATTTTCCGTATACCCGAAGCGTCAGTTTTCCATTTTCCGAAACTGCTTCACCTTGTGTTTTTGACTGCTCAAGCCATTTGCTGAAATATGCGTGCACGGCATCAAGACCGTTCCCTTCAATAACCGCTTCAGCCGCATCCGGCACCATGTTCAAGCGCAGTCCTGAACGGAATGACAGAAGCCCGTTTTTTGCGTCTTTATCAGAAGCGCTTTTTGCAATGCGCAGTGACGCATCTATAATTCCTTTTTCCGCGTTAATGATCGGAAAATCTGCGTCAGGAGCAAAGCCGATGTCAGGCATTTTTTCGTGTTTGAAGTAGTGATCCACGCATCTCCAATCACTTTCTTCATCCGTCCCGATGATGATTCTCACGCGTTTGGATAAAGGAAGCTGCATGTCTTTGACGATTTTCAGCGCATAAAACGCCGCCATTGTCGGCCCTTTATCATCTATGGCGCCTCTGGCATATATCCGGCCGTCCCTGATATCGGCTGAAAACGGATCGCTCGTCCAGCCGTCTCCGGGCGGAACGACATCGACGTGGCACAGAACGCCGACGGTTTCGTCACCCGTTCCCCATTCAATATGGCCCGCATAGCCGTCAAGATTCTTTACGGTGAAACCTTCTTTTTCACCGAATTCCAACAGTGACGTCAGGCTGGCATTGACGCCTTCTCCAAACGGCCGGCCGGGACCGGCTGTTGATTCGTCCATTACGCTGTTGATCTGCAAAAACTTCTGCGTGTCACGGATCAGATCTTCTTTGTTTCTGATGACTTCAACTTCCCAGTTCATCACAAATCCCCTTTCTTGATAAAGACTTGCAAAATGTCGATAAAACGAATAATATAGATGATGTTTTGAAAAAATGTTCGTCATTGGAGGTACTTATGTTTCATCTCGACAAGCATCAAACGACAATAAAAAGAGAAATTACCGCGGGATTGACCACCTTTTTCACAATGGTATATATCATTGTCGTCAATCCGGTGATCCTTTCCAATGCGGGAATTCCGTTTGACCAGGTATTCACCGCGACGATTATCGCTTCCATTGTCGGAACTTTATGGATGGCTCTCGCTGCGAATTTTCCGATCGCCATTGCCCCCGGCATGGGCTTAAACGCGTATCTTGCCTTTCACGTTGTCGGCACAGGCAGCGGCATTACGTATCAGACGGCTTTCAGCGCCGTTTTTATCGCGGGAGTCATCTTTATTATTTTATCGTTAACGCCTTTAAGAAAACAACTTATAGAAGCGATTCCGGACAATTTAAAATACGGAATTACGACCGGCATCGGCTTATTTATCGCTTTTATCGGCTTACGCCAATCCGGAATCATCACGGCTGATAAATCTAATCTGGTCGCACTTGGCGATCTTCATTCGCCCGCCGTCATTTTAACGCTTATCGGACTTATCATCAGTATTGTACTGATGGTGCTGAATGTAAACGGGGCTCTGTTCATCGGAATGGCGCTGACCGCTATCATTGCCTTTTTGACCGGACAGATCCATTTCGCGAAAGGATTCATGTCCTTCCCGCACCTGCCGGAGGGGCTTTTGATTACAAATCCGTTCGGTGCCCTCGGGGATGTCGTGCATCACGGTCTGTACGCCGTTGTGTTTTCTTTTCTTCTCGTTACGATTTTTGACACGACCGGCACCATGATCGGTGTCGCCGAACAAGCGGGATTGATCAAAAACAATCAGCTGCCGAATGCCAGAAGAGCGCTTTTGGCTGATTCGACCGCTACCACGGTGGGAAGCATCTTCGGCACCAGCCCGACGACCGCGTTCGTTGAATCTTCAGCAGGTGTGGCGGCCGGCGGAAGAACGGGTCTGACGGCGCTGACGATAGCCGTTATGTTTGCCGTTTCCATGTTTTTCAGCCCGCTTGTCAGCGTCTTATCGGAAGTGTCCGCGATTACGTCACCGGCTCTGATTATTGTCGGCAGCCTGATGATGGGTGCGGTATCGAATATCCGCTGGAATGAGCTTGATGAAGCGTTCCCGGCCTTTCTCGTCATTTTGGCGATGCCTTTAACGTCCAGTATTTCAACCGGAATCGCACTTGGCTTCATTTCATATCCGCTTGTTAAAGCAGCTAAGAAAAAATGGCGCGAAATCCATCCTCTAGTCATCATCTTCGCCGTGCTGTTTTTTATTCAGCTTTTTATTTTGAACGGACATTAAGAAAAATCCCTTTCCTTTTTCGGAAAGGGATTTTCACATATAAAGAACGGAAAGAATCGCGGCAATGAGACACCAGGCGGAACAGATGATTTGAATGACGGTTAATGCGCTGTTTCGCGCCCGGAAATAATCATCACTGTCTCTCTTGATACCGCTTAAAACCGGTTTATCCGTGATCCGGTCAAATAAAAGCGACGCGGCATAGCGGCTGACGATCGCAAATAAAATAAGGACTGCCGGCTTCACTAAGAGCGGAAGAACGAGAATAAGAGCCGTAAAAGCCGCGGTTAAAAGGTAAAGCTGCCGGAGATACCCGCCGTTTCGGATCAGCACTTTAAAGAACAATTCTTTCCACGCCGTATACGCCGACCGTTTTGTAAAGATGTGCTTTGAGCCGGGATATAAAAACGGCTTGCTCCGCCCTTTATTTTTACCATTCGGGAGCTGCACATCATGGCTGAGCATCAAAACAGAGGCCGCGAATGAAAGCTTGCGCCTGTTCTCCTCAAGCACTTCTTCCTCAAAGGCTGATAATGTCTCCGTCCCTTTCCAAGTCAAAAGAGCGGAACAGATGAACAATATACAGCCCGCCGGCCAAAGCCAATACCATTCGGCGGCAAAGACGATCATAAAAAACGCACCCGCCATCAGAACCATCACTTTCAGCCAGCCCACCGCCTGAGTCCCGAATGTCCGCCTGCTGTTTTTTCTGTGCCGGTGCACCGCTAATATTGCAGTATGGAAGCCGAACAGACAGCAAAACATACCTGAATATGCCGGTAAGGTACAGTCACCGTATTGGCGCCATAAGGGAAATAACAATACGGCAAGCGCACCCCATTTGATAAGGGAAAGGAACATCGAATACAAAAGCGCGTATCGTTTCAGCTTTTGCATCAGATGTTTTGCATGCACCAAAAATACGTGATCCGCTTCCAGCAAAAAGGTATGAATAAAACCCGTGCACAATAGCAGGGCACTGAATACATACAGCCAGCCCCATCCTAATACTCCTGCCGCTCCATTAAGAAGCCCCCTGCCGTTCAGCCAATCAGCATATTGATAAACGGCAAATGCGGCAGCCGGAAGAACGATATACAGCGCGACCGTCCAATCAATGACCGGCTGGAACACCTTCCATTGATACCGCCAATAATGAAACAGCCTTTGAAAAAACAAAGCCCGCCCGGTCATCGCTGACTGCTCCGAACCGCTGAATAAAAGCAATCCAGCAGTGAACGGCTCCCCGTTTTTTCCTGAAGCTCCTCTAACGTGCCTTGAAGAAGCAGAGCGCCCTGATCCAGCAAATAAAACCGGTCGCAGATTTTTTCCGCCGTATCCAGAACATGAGTGCACATTAAAATCCCCGCGCCCCTTTCTTTCTCAGCAATCAGCATGTCGGTAAACAGCTTTGTTGAGATCGGATCAAGTCCGATAAAAGGCTCATCAATGATGTAAATATCCGGCTTCGCCAAAAATGCCTGTATGAGCATCAATTTTTGCTGCATCCCTTTTGAAAAGCCGGAAGGCAAATCATGTTTTACAGACGTCAGCGAAAACTCTTCAAGCAGCCGCCCTGCCCGCTCACGGCATTCTTCCCCTTCTATACCCCGCAATGACCCGGTCAGCTCGAGGTGCTCCCAAAGCGTCAGTTCATCGTAAAAACTCGGACGCTCCGGTATGTAAGCATAAGAGGAATCATTCCACTCAATATCGCCTTCTATATCCCGGGACAGCCCGAGAACCGCCTTTATCACTGTACTTTTCCCCGCGCCGTTCGCTCCGATTAAACCGGCAATTTCACCAGCGTTGACTGACAGAGATACATCAGAAATCACCTTCGGCCTGTCAGCATAACCGGCGCAGACAATGTTTGCATTCAATAATTCTCCCAAACTTCTCACTCCCCCGTTTTCATACGGACATGTATAAAAAAAGTTTCAGTTTCCATAATAATAAAAGCGGACCGGACATAGTAATGCACCAAGGCGGCACCCATTTGGAAAAAATTATCTGCGCTTATTCCTAGATTCATGTCGTCCATATCGTGTATAATGGAGGCAGTTAAAAGAGAAAAAACAGAATGTCATCCTTTGTTGCTTATTCGTACGAAGTTTTAGAGTCGAAAGTTGTGGTATATCAAGTCCATCCGATCTTATGATAGGGAGTGGTTTTTTGAAACCTTCAACAAATCGTATGCTGACTCGGATTAAATCAGTTTACATGTTCATCCAGGAAAAAGGCCTTGTGACAACACAGGAACTGGTTGATGAATTCGGCATTACACCTAGAACCATTCAGCGAGACTTAAATGTGTTAGCATACAATGATCTTGTTCATAGTCCTAGCCGAGGCAAGTGGGAGACAACACGAAAAAAAGTGAAAATTACATCTTAAGCGAACAATTACATAAGGCCCTTTTCGGCCTGACATGCTGCAAGGCAAAGCAGCGTCTTTGCCTTGTTTTTTGTTCCTCTATATAAAAAGCCCAAAACAAATCTGTTTTGGGCTTTTCTGATATCGATTACACTTCAGCGCCTCTCAGCGTTTCGAGCTCCTCTTCAGTCAGCTCGCGGAATTCTCCCGGTTTAAGATCCGGGTCAAGAGAAACAGCCCCCATCGAAAGCCGCTTCAAATAAGCCACTTCATTTCCGACAGCCTTTGCCATCAGCTTCACCTGATGATATTTGCCTTCTGTAATGGTCAAGTGAATCACCGTTTCATCCGGACTTTCTGTAATGATTTCAACGGCTGCCGGCTTCGTCTTATAGCCTCCTTCAATGAAGACGCCTCTTTCCAGATGAACGATGTCTTCCGGTGACAGAGGTGAAGTTAACCGGACCTCATATGTTTTAGGCACATGCTTTTTCGGAGAAAGCAGGCGATGAGCGAGCTGCCCGTCATTGGTCAGAAGCAAAAAGCCTTCCGTATCCTTATCAAGACGTCCCGCCGGAAACGGTTCAAATCGCTGTTCTTCAGGCGTCAGCAGATCAACCACCGTTTGCTGGCGGCTGTCTTCGGTAGCGGACAGCACTCCTTGCGGCTTATTCATCATGACATAAATAAATTCACGATAATCTGCCGGCTCTCCGTATACCGTGATGTCCTGTTTTTCCGGATCGACATGGGTTTTCACATCTTTCGCCGGCTCTCCGTCAATCATGACAGCCCCAGCCTTGACGATTTTTTTCACATCTTTTCTTGAGCCGAATCCGCTGTTGGCGAGCAGCTTATCAAGTCTCATCCTGATCCTCTCCTTTAAAAAGAAAAGCCCGCGATAAGCGGACTATTCATTATTCTTAATGGGCGGAATGCCTGCCACTTCTCAAAACGCGGGGCAGACGGTTTCCAAACATTTTCTGTAAAAATCCGATTCGGTACGCGGCAAACATGTACACCGCACCGCCGACAGCGGCGCAGACAAAGACGACAATCGCCGCATGCACCTGGCCGCTTTGGTATGTTACAAAGAAGCTGAGCAGCCATTGAGTCAGCTTGACCGCGACTCCCATCAGGACGGACAGGACTGCGATTAAAATGACCCGTTTTATAAGTACCGTATACGAATAGCCCGCATGGCGCTTAATCATGATAAAACCGTACAGAAGAGAAGCGATATAACCGAGCGCCGTTGCCAGGATGGCCCCGTCTCCCTGAAACAGCTTGATCAGCGGCACGTTCAGCACCACTTTTATAATGACGCCGATGAAAAGGCTCACGACAGCAAATTTCTGCTTATTAATCCCTTGCAGGATCGCGGCGTTTACGGTAAACAGAGAAAACAAAATCGCGACAGGCGCGTACCAGAACAATATATCCTGTCCGATATCCGGGCGAAGACTTTCAGAGCCGTAGAAGAACGTATAGGCCGGCCCCGATAACACGGACATCCCGACAACGGCGGGAATAACCAAAAACAGAATGATTTGCATCGTCTGGTTAATCTGCTGGTTCAAAAGCTTATAATTCCTGCTCGTAAACGATTCAGTAATCGTCGGAATCAGCGTCAGACCGAAAGCGGTCGCCAGAGAAACCGGGATCATGACAAGCTTCGGCACATAAAGGGTGACAATCGCAAGCATGTCCTGGCTGATATCCTTATGGCCCGCCGCAATCATCGCTTTATTAAACGTATTCGTATCGATATATGAATACAAAGGAATCGCCAGTCCGACAAATACGTAAGGAGCGGCATAACTGAAAAGCTCAATGAACATTTTTTTATAACTTAAGTTCGCAGACGGGACGAGATTCGGCTTCATCGCCAGGAGATCGCCCTTCCGCTTATTCCAGTAAATATAAAGGACGACAAGCCCTCCGAATGATCCGATCAGCGCCGCGAAAGTCGCGTATCCGACTGCGATAACAAGGCCGCCGTTGATCACTCTTAAAATCAAATACGTTGCGCCCAATAAAAAGATGATCCGGGCAAGCTGCTCCACAACCTGTGAAACGGCTGTCGGCCCCATCATCTGGTGACCTTGGAAAAAACCGCGCACAAGACTCATAATCGGCACGACCAAAAGTGCCAGACTGACCATCCGGATGACATAAACGACGTGGTCAATCGTAAGTCCGTTGTTACTCGTGCCGCCGAGAGATGTTTCCGCAAAAAACGGCGCCGAAATATAAAGAATTGAAAAAGCGATCATCCCGGTTACGAGCATAACCGACATTCCCGCTCTCAGCATCCGCCTGCTCGTCTCATAGTCTCCTTTGGAGTTATATTTCGAGACAAATTTTGAAACCGCGGCGGGAAATCCCATCGTGGCAATGTTTAAAAACAGTGTATATTGATTATATCCGTATTGAAACAAAGCTCCGCCCGTCGCTCCGACCATCGCTCCGAACGGGATCAGATAAATCATCCCTAAAATCCGCGATATATAGGTGCCGAGCGTCAGCACGAACGTGCCCCTTAACAATTTGCTTGACATGTTTCCTCATCACCATTTTCTACGAAGATTCAACTTTTCTATTTTAACACAACTGGGCAATTAGACGGTAATAATTACAGCGGGAAACTTTTTGGGAAAACCCTTTAAAAAACAAAATACGTTTAAGGATTCCCTTTCTTTCGCTATAATAGCAGAAAGCGGACATTTCCGCCTATTATACGTGAAAAAGAAAGTTGTTGATGAAATATGAAACATTATGACGTGATTGTGATCGGCGGCGGTCCGTCCGGTTTAATGGCTGCGATTGCCGCAGGCGAAGAAGGGGCGGACGTATTATTAATCGATAAAGGAAACAAGCTGGGACGGAAGCTGGCGATTTCCGGCGGCGGGCGCTGCAACGTGACCAACCGCCTCCCCGTTGAAGAAATCATCAAACACATCCCCGGCAACGGCCGCTTTTTATACAGCGCGTTTTCCGAATTTAATAATGAAGATATCATCGCCTTTTTTGAAAAACTCGGCATTCAGCTGAAAGAAGAAGACCACGGGCGCATGTTCCCGGTGACGGACAAAGCGCAAAGCGTTGTCGATGCGCTTTTGAACCGATTAAAACAACTGAATGTCACCACCCGCACAAATGAAAAAATCAAAGAAGTGCGGTACGAGAACGGCAGGACAGCAGGCATTACGACAAACAATGACGAACACATTAACGCAGACGCCGTCATTATCGCGGTCGGCGGAAAATCAGTCCCGCATACCGGCAGCACCGGAGACGGCTATGCATGGGCGGAAGCGGCCGGTCATATCGTGACCGAACTCTTTCCGACGGAAGTGCCGGTTACGTCGTCAGAACCGTTTATTAAACAAAAAACACTTCAGGGGCTGTCTCTTAGAAACGCGGCCGTCAGCGTCCTGAATAAAAAAGGCAAACCAATCGTCACACATGTGATGGACATGCTGTTTACCCATTTCGGCTTGTCAGGCCCCGCCATTCTCCGCTGCAGCCAGTTTGTCGTCAAAGAACTGAAAAAGCAGCCAGAGGTCAAACTCCGCATCGATCTGTTTCCCGGCATCAACGAGGAAGAGTTATTTCAAAAGATGCACAAGGAACTGAAAGACGCACCGAAAAAAGCGCTCAAAAACGCGCTGAAGCCGTGGATGCAGGAACGGTACCTGCTTTTTCTTCTGGAACGGAACGGTCTTGATCCGCAGACAAGCTTTACGGAACTGCCGAAGGATCAATTCAGGGCTTTTGTCAAAGACTGCAAACAATTTACGGTTGCCGCTGACGGAACGCTTTCTTTGGACAAAGCGTTTGTCACAGGCGGAGGTGTTTCCGTAAAAGAGATTGAGCCGAAACAAATGGCGTCTAAAAAAATGGAAGGCTTATATTTTTGCGGAGAAATACTCGACATTCACGGCTATACCGGGGGCTACAATATCACTTCAGCCTTTGTCACGGGTCGTCTCGCCGGTTTGAATGCAGGACGTTTCTCACGCTCGCTCTAAATGGTTTAAAGCGCATTTACCTGAGCGTCCCCGTTGATAATTGACCAAAAACATGATAGAGTTTTCTGCGTTTTGTTTCACCTGATTGAGGGAATAGGAAGAAAGGAATGATCTGCAATCGTACGACCACACTAAAACAAAATGGCGTATTGAAAAAAATAGTCAGAGGGTGAGAACGTTTGAAGAAGAACATCTCCAGTGTTTTTTGGATTGTGATTGTCATCACAGCAGCTGCGGTTTTATGGGGGGCCATTTCTCCTGACAGCCTGCAGCAAGTCACTGATACGGCACAAAAATTTATTACGGATTCTTTCGGCTGGTATTATCTGCTGGTCGTTTCTATATTTGTCGGTTTCTGTCTCTTTCTCATTGTGAGTCCGATCGGCACAATAAAACTCGGCAAACCCGGGGAAAAACCGGAATTCGGCTTATTATCATGGTTTGCCATGCTTTTCAGCGCGGGCATGGGAATCGGTTTGGTATTTTACGGGGCTGCGGAACCGATCAGCCATTACGCCATCAGCTCTCCCTCAGGTGAAACAGAAACGCCCCAAGCATTTCGTGATGCGCTCCGGTACACATTTTTCCACTGGGGGCTGCACGCTTGGGCCATCTATGCGGTCGTCGCTTTATGTATCGCATATTTTCAATTCAGAAAAGACGCGCCCGGTTTGATCAGCAGCACACTGACACCGCTTTTGGGCGATAAAGTAAACGGGCCGATCGGCAAAGCAATTGACTGTATCGCGGTGTTTGCGACCGTTGTCGGTGTGGCGACAAGCTTAGGGCTCGGAGCGACTCAGATCAACGGCGGTCTGCATTATTTATTCGGCATTCCGAAAACATTTTCCATTCAGCTGATCCTGATCGCTGTCGTGACCGTGTTATTTTTGATTTCTGCGTGGAGCGGAATCGGCAAAGGGATTAAATACTTAAGCAATACCAACATGGCGCTCGCGGGTATTTTAATGATCTTTATGCTCATTGCAGGCCCGACGGTGCTGATTATGAACTCATTTACCGATTCTATCGGCCAATACATCCAAAATATCGTGCAGATGAGCTTTCGCTTGTCTCCGAATGATCCCCAAAAACGCGAATGGATTAACAGCTGGACCATTTTCTATTGGGCCTGGTGGATATCCTGGTCGCCGTTTGTCGGCATTTTTATCGCCCGTGTATCAAGGGGCCGGACGATCCGGGAATTTTTAATCGGGGTGTTGGTGACACCTTGTATATTGGCTTTCTTATGGTTTGCGATCTTCGGTGTATCCGCGATGGATCTTCAGCAGAAAGGCGTATTCAATGTCGCGGGAATGTCAACGGATACGATGCTGTTCGGCGCACTCAGCCACTATCCGCTGACAATGGTGACATCCGTATTAACGCTTGTTCTGATCGCTGTATTCTTTATTACATCAGCGGATTCAGCGACATTTGTGCTTGGAATGCAAACGTCTTACGGCTCATTAGACCCGTCAAACCGGGTGAAAATCATCTGGGGCATCATCCAGTCCGCCGTGGCAGCGGTATTATTATATTCCGGCGGTCTGGCCGCACTGCAAAACACGGCCATTCTCGCCGCGGTTCCGTTTTCAGTCGTGATCCTTCTGATGATCGTGTCTCTGTACAAGTCATTAGCGAGCGAGAGAAAAGGAATCAAACAAGCGGAGAAATACCAAAAACCGAGAAGCCCCCGCGTCAAAAAAGCATAATGCACAAAGAAGCCCGGCATTTCGTCCGGGCTTTTTTATTTTCGGTATAAAATGAGAGCGGAAAAACAATAAAGCTGCTCACCTTCAGGATCACAGGCCGCCGCTACCGTATATTTAATATCAACGAGCTGTTCATCAGAAATCCCCTTTAAAAATGTATTGACTTCAGTCTGCAGATCCTTTTCATGCTCCTCATCAAAAACAGCTATCTTCAGCACATCACCCTCTCCTTTCTCTATCAATTTATTCCGGTTCAATTGAAATATGATAGAGAAAAACAGATTTTCTTTTTTACTGATTTTTACTAAAAGCAACCAAAAATAGTTGTTGAAAACGCTTACTAACGTATGATAATATCATTTTAACAATAACCAGGTCATTTCTATTTAGTAAATATTTAGTAAAAAGGAGATGCGAAATGGTCCGTCTCAAAGATATTGCCTTACAGGCATCTGTATCCAGCGCGACAGTATCGAGAATTTTGAATAAGGATGACTCTTTGGCCGTGACTGATGAAACAAGAGAAAAAGTTCTGAGGATCGCCGATGAGCTGGGCTATCAGCCGTCGGCAAAAAAACGGAAGAACCGCAGCCGCAGCGATTCAGCGCCCCTGATCGGCGTTGTCAGCTGTCTGTCACCGGAAGAAGAACGGCAGGATCCTTATTTTTCGGCGATCCGAAAAGGCATTGAGGAAGAATGCTTTCGGCAAAAAGTTTTTATCACATCTTCTATCCATCTCGGTTCTTTTCAAGAGCATATGTTTCACGAACTGGACGGCGTGATCGTCATCGGCAGCCTGCAAGACGAGGCGCTTACGAATATCAGCGCCGCTTTCAGGCACGCGGTATTTGTTAACGGCACCCCCGATCCCGCCCGCTACGATTCCGTCAGCGTGGATTTTTATGCCGCAGCGCAGAAGGCGATAGAACATCTTCTGTCGCTCGGTTATCAGCGGCTCGGTTATATCGGCGGCCGGGAGCGGGAGCATACCGTCATAGACGGCGTAAACAGCAATAAAACGATTGAGGATAAGCGTCTGACCGCTTTCTTACAAATGGCCGGCGCCGAGCCGGAGCATGTACTGATCGGCGAATACAGCATGCACGAAGGGTTCCGGCTGATGAATGAAGCCATCAAAGGCGGCAGTCTCCCCGATGCCTTTTTTATCGCAAGTGATTCGATGGCTGTCGGCGCTTTAAAAGCCTTGCAGGAAGCCGGCCTTCAAGTCCCGCGCGATACGGCGGTTGTCAGCTTCAACGGAATTGATGAGGCAGAATACGCCAGCACGCCGTTATCAACGGTAAAAGTATACACGGAAGAGATGGGCCGGACGGGTGTCAAATTGCTTCTCGACCGTTTAAACGGCAGAACCGTCCCGCTGGCCGTGACGCTCCCCACTTCATTGATTGTCAGACAAAGCTGCGGCTCACAAGAAAGGAGGTGACGTGTCCCGCAGCGTTACTATCATATTTAAAGGAGGAAAAGATGAAACGCTTACTGGCTTTGTTTCTTTCTTTTACTTGCATGATCCTTCCCGGCTGCTCGGCAGAACAGAGCGGCGCCGGAGAAAAGCAGAAAACATTGACAGTCTATTCCACCATATCCTCAGACAGCGAACGCGCCGTATTCAGAAAGTTGGCTGATTCATTCCAAAAAGAACATCCGGACATTCAAGTAAACGTTCATTTCCCAGGCAATGACTACGAAAATATGATGAGGGTCAGAATGGCGGCCGGTGATATGCCCGATCTTTTCGACACACACGGCTGGGCCAAAATCCGCTACGGAGAATATACCGCTGACCTCAGCGGCATGTCTTGGACGAAGCGGCTCGATCCGAATTTAAACAACATGCTCAAAGACGCCAAAGGCAGAATATACGCCTTCCCTCTGAATCAGGCAAAGGACGGACTGGCCTACAACCGCACACTGTTGGAAAAATACGGAATAAAACCGCCGGAAACAATGGATGATTTTATGAAGGCATTGAAACAGATTAAAGAAAAAAGCGGCGGAACAATCACCCCCTTTTGGTTTGCCGGCTATGAGAAAAGCTCATTTGCCCAATATTACGATCAATTCGCCGCACCGCTTCTCATCACAGATCCCGCACACCGTTACAAAAAACAGCTGTTAAACGGAACCTTCCGCTGGACACACTTCACCTATTTATCTGACAAACTGAAAGAGATGCAAAAGGAAAACCTGCTCAATATAGATGCCGTGACGGCAAAACGGTCCCAGCTCATTGAACTGATGGCGCAAAACAAAATCGCCTTTACGCTGCAGGGCGGCACCCTCGGCCAAGACGTCGCTCAAATCAATCCGAAGGTAAAAGTCGGCATCATACCGACCCCGGCCGTCCACAAGGGAGACGCGCCGGTTTGGATCGGAGGCGAACGTTACACGCTGGCGGCATTCAAGGATTCCCCGCGGCTTGAAGAAGCGAAACAGTTTATCGCATTTATGGCCCGCCCCGAGCATGCAAAATCAATTGCCGAAGCGACCTCGCTTCCGGCCGGATTAGTGAATGTGCAAACGGACATTTTCTACGCAAATGACTATAAGCGCTATCAGCATATTAAGGTGCAGCCTTATTTTGACCGCCTTTATTTGCCGAACGGAATGTGGGATGTGATGGGAACAGCCGGGCAGGAGCTGATGGCCGATATCTTAACCCCCGCTGAAATTTCAGCGAAACTCGGCAGGGAATATAAGCGGCTCCGGCTTCAATCTGATTCACGGGGAGCTGAAAAAGAATGAGTGATCTTGCAAGAGAAACTCAAGGATTTCAACATCAAAAGCCGGTAAAACCCGCGTCACTGTGGTGGATGTACGTTCCCGCTCTTGCCACGGTTTTTATTTTCATGATTTTTCCGTTTGTCAAAGGCGCTTTTATCACATTTACAAACTGGAACGGCTTCTCACAGACGTATCAATGGGTGGGGGCCACTCAATATAAAAGGCTTTTTACAGATCCGGACACGTGGCTTGTTGTGAAAAACACTTTGCTTTACGGCATCGGAAGCACTTTTTTTCAGAATATGCTCGGACTTTTATATGCGCTGCTTTTGAATCAGAGCTTAAAAATGAAGGCGCTCACAAGAACGATCGTCTACCTGCCCGTCATTATCAGTCCGCTGATTATGGGATACATTTGGTATTTTATTTTCTCATATGACGGGGGTGCGCTGAATGATGTATTTGGCGCACTGGGAATCGGTCCTGTCAACGCCTTGGCAAGCCCTGCGGCAAACCCGTGGATTATCGTCATGATTAACACGTATCAATACGCAGGCATTGCGATGATTGTATATTTAGCGGGGCTGCAAAGCATTCCGAAAGATTATTACGAAGCCGCAAAAATGGATGGCGCTGGAGGTCTTCAGCCGTTTTTCACCATCACCCTGCCTTTATTGATGCCGGCTGTCACCATCAACATGGTCATCAATATCATCGGAGGGCTGAAGCTGTTTGATGTCATTTTCGCGCTGACCGCAGGCGGGCCGGGCAATTCCTCTCAATCGATGTCGACGTTTATGTATGATTTATATTTTAAACGGCAGGATGCGGGATATGCCGCCGCCCAAGGAGTATTTATGTCCGTCATTATTCTTGTCATCAGCTTTTCGGCTCTCGTGTATTTCAAGCGAAAGGAGACGGAAATGTCATGAAAACAGCCCGAATGCGGATTTTTACGCTGTTGGCAGCCGTTATCTCGTGCGTTCATATTGTCCCCTTTTATATTTTGCTGACCACGTCATTAAAAGCAAAAGGAGACTACAGTTCAAAATGGTCGCTGCCATCCGTCTTTTCATTTCAGAATTTTCGTGAAGCATGGGAACGTGCCTCTCTCGGGCAATCCTTTCTGAACACGATCATCATTACAGCCGTTTCCGCCGCTTTGTTAATTTTCATGGGTTCGCTTGCCGCATACCCGCTCGCAAGAAGAAATACAAAGCTGAACAAAATCATCTTCGGCCTTTTGATTTCAATCATGATCATCCCGCCTTTGACTTCCATGGTTCCTTTATACAAGATGGTCGCTGATGCGGGGCTGATCAATACGCATGCCGCAGCCATTCTCATTAATACGGCTGCATATATGCCGCTGACCGTTTTCTTATATTCAGGGTTTATCCGCTCTTCCATTCCGAAAGAGCTTGAGGAAGCCGCCAGGATGGACGGCGCGGGATTGATCAGGACTTTTTATACAATCGTGTTTCCTTTGTTGAAACCGATTACCGCAACGGTCTGCATTATTTCCTGCGTGTTTATCTGGAACGATTACCAATTTGCGATTTTCTTTTTACAAGATCAACAGGTGCAGACATTGACCGTGGCCATGACGGGATTTTTCGGCGAAAACGCGAACAATCTTCACTTAGTCGCCGCAGCCGCGATTATGGCGATGCTGCCGATGGTCGTATTGTTTTTGGCGCTTCAAAAATATTTTATCTCAGGGCTGTCCTCCGGGGCGGTCAAAGGCTGAGAAGAAAAGGGAGGAATTTCTGTTGAAGAAAATTACGTTTATCGGAGCGGGAAGCACGATTTTCGCAAAAAATGTACTGGGGGACTGCTTACTGACTGAAGCATTAAACGGGTTTGAATTCGCGCTTTATGATATTGACGCTGTACGGCTGAAAGAATCCCAGCTCATGCTGGAAAACATGAGAGACCGCTACAATACGAGTATATCCATCATCTCCTACGATGACCGAAAACAGGCGCTGAAACACGCCGGCTATGTGATAAACGCCATTCAGGTCGGAGGCTATAAACCCGCGACGGTCATTGACTTTGACATCCCGAAGCGGTACGGTCTCCGTCAGACGATTGCCGATACCGTCGGGATAGGCGGCATTTTCCGTTCCCTTCGCACCATCCCCGTTTTATTTGACATCGCAAAAGACATGGAAGAGGTCTGCCCGGATGCGTGGCTGTTAAACTATACAAATCCGATGGCCTCTCTGACCGGAGCGATGCTCAGACATACAAATGTCAAAACGGTCGGCCTGTGCCACAGCGTCCAGGTATGTACCAAAGATCTGTTTGACTCACTCGGCATGGATCATGAAGGTACGGAAGAACGCATTGCCGGCATCAACCATATGGCTTGGCTTTTGGAGATTAAAAAGGACGGAATTGATTTATATCCGGAAATCAAAAGACGGGCACGCGAAAAACAAAAGACGAAACATAAGGACATGGTGCGGTTTGAGCTGATGGATAAATTCGGCTGCTACGTAACGGAATCATCTGAGCATAATGCCGAATATCACCCGTATTTTATAAAAAGCCGGTATCCGGAGCTGATAGATGAACTCCAAATCCCGCTTGATGAATATCCGAGGAGATGCGCGGAACAAATCAACAATTGGGAAACGATGAGAGACGGCATCATCAACAACCAAAACCTGACGCATGAACGCTCAAAAGAATACGGTTCGAGAATTATTGAAGCGATGGAGACGGGCCGTCCGTTCACATTCGGCGGCAATGTGCTGAATACCGGGCTGATACCGAATCTGCCAGCGAAAGCGGTCGTTGAAGTGCCTTGCACAGCCGTCAAAAACCACATTATGCCGTCCTATTCGGGCGAACTTCCGGAGCAGCTCGCGGCGCTCAACAGAACAAACATTAACACACAGCTTTTAACCATCGAAGCGGCCGTTACTTTAAAAAAGGAAGCCGTATATCAGGCGGCCATGCTTGACCCGCATACGAGCGCCGAGCTTTCCATGAATGACATCATATCTTTGTGCGATGACTTATTTGAAGCGCACAAAGACCGGCTCCCGGCTTATCACTGATCATTCGCGATCCGGCCCCGGAAAGGCTGGATCGCTTTATATGTTCAGCACCAGTTTGACCGTCTGTAAGGTGTGTCCCCTAAAGTCTTCTTCAAATTCACATACCCATTGAAACCCTTTCGCTTGATAAAAGGACAAGGCGATGCGGTTCTCTTTTTCTGCATGGACATAAAGCTTTTTTACCCCGCCGGACTGCCTGATGCATTCTTTAAGGAGTGCCGTTCCTATCCCGCTTCCCTGGCAATCCGGGTCAATATAGATGGCGGTCAGCTCCGCATTTCCGTCTTTTTGAACCGGGGTGACATTTGCAAAACCGAGCACTCGCCCCTCTTCTTCTGCCACAAAGAACAGAGAATGCAAGAGCCGGCGTTCCATCATCTCATCCTGATAGGCGGATTCGAGAAACTGATCTTGAATGTGTCTGGGAATAATCCCTTCATACGTATGATGCCAGCTTCGTTCTGCGACTTGCCGGACCTGTTTGATATCGTTTGTTTTCATAGCGCGGATCATCGGTTTCACCTGATTCGCCTCCCGTTTTTTATAAAAAAAGAAGAAAAAGACGCACGTCCCTTTTCTTCTTCCACTTCAAAGCGTTATTTCTTCGGCTTTGTTTCGCCTTCCCACTCCAGCATGCCGCCTTCAACATTAACCGTACGGAAGCCCTGCTCATGTAAATACATACAAACGTTCATGCTTCTTTTTCCGGAACGGCAGATAAATACATACTCCTTGTCCTTGTCTAACGCATCCATCTTCTCAGGGATGTCCCCCATGCGGATGTGAACGGCCTGCGGAATCATTCCTTCGGCAACTTCTTCGTCTTCTCTGACATCAATCAGATACAGCTCTTCTCCCGCTTTTAATTTTTCTTCCAGTACGGCTGTGCTGATTTCATTTATTTTCAATGTGTGACACTCCCATTCATCTTTATGGTGTTAAGTATACCAAAGCCCGCGGTGCAATTTCTATGATAGAGGCCTGATAAAAAAGCCCCTCTCTGTAGGAGAGGGGCTTCGTCCGGTCAGTTTGCCACGATATTGACAAGCTTGCCCGGTACGGCAATGATTTTTCGGATCGTTTTTCCTTCAAGCTGCTCTTTTACTTTTTCGTCAGCTTGTGCGAGCTGTTCTAATGCTGCTTTATCAGCATCAGCCGGAACCATTAATTTCGCTTTTACTTTTCCGTTCAGCTGGACGACGATTTCCACTTCATCATCCACCAGTTTTGATTCGTCATAAGCAGGCCAAGCCTCGTATGCAATCGAACCTTCGTGGCCGAGTTTTTCCCACAGTTCTTCCGCCAAATGCGGCGCAATAGGAGAAAGCAGCTTCACAAAACCTTCGATATATTCTCTCGGCAGTTCATTCGCTTTGTAAGCTTCATTAATGAAGACCATCAGCTGAGAAATGCCCGTGTTAAAACGAAGGGCTTCGAAGTTTTCTGTCACTTTCATGACCGTTTCATGATAGACGCGCTCAAGAGTTTCGCCCGCGCCTTCTGTCACTTTGCCCGTCAGCTCGCCGTTTTCCTCGATAAACAAACGCCATACGCGGTCAAGGAAGCGGCGCGCTCCGTCAAGACCTGATTCAGACCAGGCGATAGATGCGTCAAGCGGCCCCATAAACATTTCGTACAGGCGGAGCGTATCTGCTCCGTGAGACGCCACAATTTCATCCGGATTGACGACGTTTCCGCGGGATTTACTCATTTTTTCATTGTTTTCCCCGAGAATCATTCCTTGGTTATACAGCTTTTGGAACGGTTCTTTCGTCGGCACGACACCGATATCGTAGAGGAATTTATGCCAGAAACGCGCGTACAGAAGGTGAAGCACGGCATGCTCCGCTCCTCCGATGTAAATATCAACGGGCAGCCATTTATCCAGTTTCTCAGGTGAAGCGAGCTGATCCGGATTTTTCGGGTCGATAAAGCGGAGGAAATACCAGCAGCTTCCCGCCCATTGCGGCATCGTGTTCGTTTCTCTTCTGCCTTTTTTGCCCGTTTCAGGATCAGTGACTTCCACCCACTCTTTAATGTTGGCAAGCGGTGATTCACCTGTTCCGCTCGGTTTGATCTCATCGGTTTTCGGCAGAATCAGCGGCAGCTCTTCCGCAGGAACGGCTGTTGACGTGCCGTCTTCCCAATGAATAACCGGAATCGGCTCGCCCCAATAGCGCTGGCGGCTGAACAGCCAATCACGCAGGCGGTATGTCACTTTTTTCTCACCGTTTTTCGTTTCTTCAAGCCAGGCGATCACTTTTTCAATCGCTTCCGCTTTATTCAGTCCGTTCAGAAAGCCGGAATTGACATGCTCTCCGTCTCCCGTGTACGCTTCTTCTTCCGTGTTTCCGCCTTTTACGACTTCTTTGACAGGCAGGCTGAACACTTTGGCGAATTCAAAATCACGTTCATCATGCGCCGGCACGGCCATTACAGCGCCCGTTCCGTAAGAGGCGAGGACATAATCCGCTATCCAGATCGGCAGCTTTTCTCCGTTTGCAGGGTTTACGGCATATGCGCCCGTGAAGACGCCCGTTTTTGTTTTCGCAAGATCCGTCCGTTCCAGGTCACTTTTCGCCTGAACTTCTTTAACATAAGCGTCTACCGCTTCTTTTTGTTCAGGTGTCGTGATGGCCTCCACAAGCTCATGCTCAGGAGCCAGTACGGCATAAGCCGCGCCGAACAGCGTGTCCGGTCTTGTCGTAAACACGGTAAACGTGTCATCAGTGCCGTCGATCGCGAAATGCACGTTTGCGCCTTCTGAGCGTCCGATCCAGTTGCGCTGCATGTCTTTAATGCTTTCCGGCCAGTCAAGTTCTTCTAAATCTTCAAGAAGCCTGTCCGCATAAGCGGTGATTTTCAGCATCCATTGTCTCATCGGGCGGCGTTCAACCGGATGGCCGCCCCGCTCGCTTTTGCCGTCAATGACTTCTTCGTTCGCAAGCACCGTTCCGAGCGCCGGGCACCAGTTGACCGGCACTTCGTCTACGTAAGCGAGCCCTTTTTCGTACAGCTTAGTGAAGATCCATTGCGTCCACTTGTAATAGTCCGGATCAGTCGTATTGATTTCACGATCCCAGTCATAAGAAAATCCGAGCGATTGAATCTGACGGCGGAAATTATCTATATTTTGTTTTGTGAACTCAGCCGGATCATTCCCCGTGTCAAGCGCGTATTGCTCGGCAGGAAGCCCGAACGCGTCCCATCCCATCGGATGAAGCACATTGTATCCTTGCATGCGTCTCATGCGCGAAAGGATATCGGTTGCCGTATAGCCTTCCGGATGTCCGACATGAAGGCCGGCTCCTGAAGGATACGGGAACATGTCAAGCGCGTAAAACTTCGGCTTGTCATTCTCTTCACTGACGGCGAACGTTTTATGATCCAACCAGTAATTCTGCCATTTCTTTTCTATTTTTTCGTGCTGAAAACTCAACGTAAAAACCTCCTTCTGATTGAATACGGCGTATGTAGTCCAAGTATTGACGGGATGAGGAAGATTATATTCAGATTATTCTAAAACTAAAAAAAACTCCCTCATCCCAAAAAGGGACGAGAGATTTTTGTTTCCCGCGGTACCACCCTCGTTAGCGCGCTTTTAAGCCGCACTCACTTGATACTTTTAACGCAGTTATGCGTCAGCGGTTTTGCCGCTGCAACTCTGAGGCGAGTTCGGAAACAGACTTGATTGACTTGCACCGGCCGTCAACTCTCTGATTGCAAAATCTGCTTCTTACTGCTCCTCTTCACTGTTCTTATCGCTACCGTAATCTTACCTGTATTTTATAGAATTCTGTTCATAAGTGCAAGCAGGTTTGTATACAATGGGAATGTACCCGGAACGGGTCGTGAGCGGGGATATTATTTTGATGGAGGATTTTTTTGCTGGTGTGGTTTTGCTTCGGCCGAATCACTGTTTTGTTCTCTGACAAAATCAAAGCTCCTGAGAACAGCTTCTCCGCCGTAGCCTGCGATTATGGATAAGATGACGAGTTGAATTCCTGAATCGGGGTCAGCGGATAAGACAAGTAAGATGGAAGCAGCCATTCCGATAAAACCATCTTCCAAAAAACCGAGATAGATAAACCGCTTTGTCATTCTGGGTTTCTCCAGCCTGCCTCTCTTTTTCACATGACCGAGAACCCCCATGATTCCTCCAATTACACAAGCAATTATTACCTGATGCAGCATCTTCATCACCTTCCTAAAGCCCTTATTTAGTAAAGCGACTTCAGGCCATCCAGCCCCCTTACGAATACGATGATTTTCGATATCTACATACCGGCGATTGAGCAGGAAAGTAAAAAGCTTGTTTCTTCCATTATATGTGAACACATGATCGGTAAGCTTGATGCATTAGATTCATTTTTCACCCAGTGACAATGACCTAGTCACTTACTTAGCGATGATGTGCCTTCCCCTTATATATTCAGTGTATATGAGGACAAGCCCGAATGACAAATTGCAAACTTCGGCTGCTTGAATCAGAACATATGTTATGCTACGGTTACTGTAGATTCATTTAAAAAGGGGAGAAACAATGGCTGAAAAAGCGCGCAGCTTTACGGCCAAAAGGGGGTTTTACATGGCTGACTCAAATGTATTCGGAAAACCGGAGCAGCTGGAGCTTATCAAAAAGGCGCTTGATCACGCACGTATCGGCGTGGTGATTACAGACCCCTCTCTTGAGGACAATCCCATCATATATACAAATCAGGGATTTATGGATATGACAGGCTACTCTTCCGAAGAGATATTAGGTAAGAACTGCAGATTTCTGCAAAGCAAAGAAACCGACCGTCAACAAGTCGCGAAAATAAGAAAGAGCTTAAACCAGAAAGAAAAGATCACGGTGCGGCTGAAAAATGTCAAAAAAGACGGCACCCCATTTTGGAATGAACTCAACATTGATCCTCTGTATGTTGAAGACAAGCTCTATTTTGTCGGTTTTCAAAAAGACATCACAGAGCAGAAAGAATACGAAAAGCTCCTTGAGGATTCCCTCGCAGAAATCACGACGCTGTCAACGCCGATTGTTCCGATCCGAAACGGCATCTCCGCTTTGCCGTTAGTGGGAAACTTAACGGAAGAACGATTTGATTCAATCGTGACAACTTTGACGGACATATTAACCGCATCTAAAGATGATTACTTAATTATAGACTTATCAGGTCTGGCCGAGGTAAACGAACAGACCGCAGACCGGATTTTCAAATTGCACCACCTGCTTAAATTAATCGGCACGGAATTGATTATCACCGGGATCAAGCCTTCCCTCGCCATGAGAATGAATCAGCTTGATGCCAGCTTTTCTTCATTAAAGACATATTTAAACGTTAAGGACGCGGTCAACGTGCTTCCGGTCGTATAAACAAAAAAATCCCGCCGAAACAGCGGGATTTTTTATGTCGTCATCGCACTTGGACGTTTTGTTTACTAACGGTTTTCAGGCGTTTGTCGTACAGCACCGTCGCTGCGATGCTGACAACAAGAAGCACCATCAGGATCAACAGCAGCACGCTCATTCCGTACTGATCAACCAGCACGCCGCCAAGAAGCGGCCCGATCATTCTGCCGCCCGTCGCCGCACTGTTGACGAATCCTTGGTAAAACCCTTCTTTCCCCTTAGGCGCAAGCTGATTGGCAATGGTAGGCACGGCAGGCCAGACAAGCATTTCTCCGACGGTTAAAATCACCATTGCGGTGAGGTACATCGGAAATTGCTTGGCGCTGAGAAGCACGCCGAACGAGACGATAAAAATACAAAAGCCGATGACCATCTGCGTTTTTAACGCACCGGACCATTTTTTCAAAACAACTCCTATGAGAGGCTGTCCGGCGACAATTAATATTCCGTTTACGGTCCAGAGCACACTGTATAATGAAAGCGGCATACCGATGCTTTGAGTATGTGACGCAACGGTTGTGGACCACTGAGAATAGGCAATCCACCCGAGAACATACCCGCCGCTCAATATGAGAAGCGCCGTAAATTTCGTTCTGCTGCTGACAGGCTCGTAGTCCAGGACAGAAACCTGGCTCGCATTTCCGGTTTTGATATTTCGAAACCCGAAAAATACGATAAGGAAAAACAGCACATACAGCATAGCATTGGCTAAAAACACGTACGTAAACGAGTACGCCGCAACCATCCCGCCGAGTGCCGAGCCGACGGCGACACCTGCGTTCTGAGCTACATAAATCGCATTAAAAGCTCTCCGCCCGCCTTCTTTCCATACCGCTCCCGCCATGGCGTAACTGGCCGGAAACACGATACCGGAACCGAAGCCGACAATGATGAGCAGCCAAATATAAACAGGCCATTGGTGAAACAGAACGAGTCCGAGAAGACTTGCCAATGTGATCATAATGCCGAGCATAATGGATTTGAATCCGCCGATTTTATCAAACAAAAATCCGCCGCATAAATTCCCCGCCACACTGGCACCGGAATTCAGCATCAGAACAATCCCCGCAACAGTCAGCGATTTCCCTAAATGATTATGAATATAGATCGTATTCAGCGGCCACAAAAAAGATGCGCCCGTCACATTGATAAACATTCCGATGATTAATATCTTCAAAGCGCGCGGCATACCGATCCCCCTCTCTCTATAAAAAATCCCATGAAAAAACGGAAACCGCAAGCCGCGGCTCCGTATCGAACACGTTATCATAGCACATTCATTCTATCGCCGCGGACGCCTTTTTTCAACACCAGAATCTGAAAAAAATAATGCCGGAATGTTGAAAAAATTACAAATGATTGTATTCATAAAAACAGGCCGGCCTCATGCTCTTTTCCTCAGCAGCCAAAACGGGATATACAGAATGAAAAAGCTCAATATCACCGCCGCTTCCATTGATAGAAGATACCACGGCCAAGGTCCGAAAACGTTCAGAAGCGAAGCGGTCTTCGATTTTTTCATTAAATATAGGTAATTTGCATTCAGCACACGGTCAATAAAAAAGACACACGCCCCGTACAGATTTACGATCAGCACCGATACCCACAGCCCGCGCGCCGACGGCCTGTACCTTTCTGAAGCGGCCATGAATAGACAGGTAAGAAAAACACAGCCGTGGGAGACGAAAAACACGATGTACCGAAAATGCGGGAAAGAATACGCCCCTAAATCAGGTGTTGCCATCGCCTGTACGGCGCTGCCCAAACCGGCAAAATAGAGGAAGGCGAACAGTTTTTCGCTTTTTGTCATGACCATCAGCATCGCCAAATAGACGGAAAGGTCGCTCAGCTGCAGCGGCAGAGCTGTTTTCAGCGACCAGGCATGATGACATAGCAGCCATATATGATAGCCGATCTGCGACACGGCTAGAAGAATGAACAGCACATATCGGAAAACGCGATTCGGCCACCTCTGGTTGAGCTTTTTCCGGAATACGATCACGCCCGCCCCCAGCAATCCGATGATCAACAGCGTGAAAATGTGTTCCTTGGAAAAAAGATGAAAGGCTCCTGTTTCAGATTTCAATTGAAAATACTTCTGCATAAGGCTCCCCCGCGCGAAAAAATGACGTATGTCTATTCTTTTAAAAATCGCTTTCTTCTATTCATACAAAAAAAGCCTCCGCTTATGCGGAGGCTCCTCAACTTGTTTTACAAGGCGGATTGAATGACCTTTTTATAATAAAGCACCGACAGCATGCCGAAGATGGAGTACAGCAGCGTATACAGCGCCATGACGATGATCATCGGCGTCCACACTTCCGTTCCGAATAAAAACCATCCTGACTGAACGGCAAAATAGCTGTGGAACAGCCCGAGAACGAGCGGAATCCCGAAATGATACGCCTGCTTCCGGCGGATGCCTTTCAGCAGATCCCCCGTTGTGAAGCCGAGCTTCCGCAATATTGTGTAATCAGCCTTCTCATCCTCACACTCGCCCATTTGTTTAAAATAAAGGATACAGCCTGAGGTGATCAGAAAGGTTAATCCCAAAAAGCCGACAATAAACATGATCAGCCCCATATTTTTCTTTTGGGTGTCAGCCGTTTCAAATTGTGAAAGCGCGCCGTCAGAATAGTGCTGCGCCTGAAACAGACCATCAGCTTTTTGGATGTCCTCTTCACGTTTGAGTGTAATGCCGAAAAACCGATTTGATTTTCCCTGGATGGACGGGTCGATATCTTTCTCGATCCGATCAAATACCTGCTGCGTGACGATAACGGTCGGCAGCCCTCCGCTTGTAAATGTATATGACAGGAGGAAGTCGTTCTTCAAGCCCTTATACGCCAGCGGTATTTTATCCGTTTTGCCGTTTATATCAATGGAACCTGACGTTTTCAGGTCGAGAAATCTTTTCATCATATCATTATATCCGGTAAACACGGCTTCTCCGTCAGAAAGCTCCGTCCCTTCTGCGTCTTTCTCGCTTATAATCGGCAGCGCCAAGCTGGACGGGTCTTGTTGAAAGCTTTTCATATCGCCGTTTATGATGTTCTTCATATTGACACCGGCTTGAATGGTCTTGATTGTTTTCATTTTGTGTTCAATTCCGTTTTTCTTCAATAAAGCGGTAAATGAGTCAGTCTCCTTTTGGTTATCAAACGCAAAGTCCGCGGCTGTATTTTGCTCAGCCGATTTTTCCGCGGAATAGTACGAGATATAGCTTAAAGACAGCAAACCGATTGCCAGCGCCGAAAGAGTCGTAATAATCGTCAGCAGGACGGCGTTTGACTTCATCCGGAACATGATGGATGACAAAGACAGCACTTCACTGACATTCAGATACCCGCCTTTTGATTTCCGGATGAGATTTGCCAGAAAGCTGACCGAACCTTTATAAAACAGATAGGTTCCGATAATGACCGAGCCGAGAATAAACACCATTGCCGAAAACAGTTCATTCATGCTCGTAAAACTGCCTCCGAATAAATCTGCGGACACGGCATAGCCGGCGATAATGGCCGCAATACCGACAACGCCGATCGCCATCTGCACCCAAGAGAGCCGCCTTATGCCGCTTTCTGACGATGACGCGGTTTTAAATAAAGACAAAATGCTTTGCCGTTTAATAAATAAGTAATTCATCATCATAATCAGCAGGTAAATTGCCCCGAACACAATTAACGTCTGAACGAGCGCCTTGCTTGAAAAAAACAGTGAGACAGAGGCTTTCACACCGACTGTATGAAACAGCATCATCATACATAATTTCGAGAGAGAAAAGCCGGCAAAAATACCGATCCAAATCGATCCGAAATACAAAATGAAATTTTCTGTGCTGAGTATGCGGAAAATGTGCATTTTCGTCATGCCGATTAATCGGAATAAGCCGATTTCCCGGCCGCGCCGTTTAATAAAAATGGTGTTGGCGTATAAAAGAAATACCGACACGATCGCCACAAGCAGTACAGAGGCGGCCCGGATTGCCGCCGCTCCTTTTATGGAGCTTTTCATTTCATCAAGCGCCGGATCGTATTGCATCGTGACAAACGCGAAATAAAGGGCGGCGCTGAACACCAGCGCAAAAACGTAAAGGTAATAGTTTTTCATATTCTTTTTCAGGTTCTGGAAGATCAAATGATGAATACTCATGCCTGAACCCCGCCCAATACACTTTGCGTTTTCATAATATCCTGAAAAAAGTCCGGTCTGTCCTGACCGCCTTTATTCAGCTGTGTATACACACGGCCGTCTTTAATGAAAACCACACGTCCGGAATAACTGGCGGCAACCGGATCATGCGTCACCATCACAATGGTGGCGCGGCGTTTTTGATTCAGGCGGCTGAGTTTATTCAGTAAATCCATGGCAGCCTTTGAATCGAGCGCTCCGGTCGGCTCATCAGCAAAAATAATGCCCGGTTCGTGAATAACAGCTCTTGCGGCAGACGTTCTCTGTTTTTGCCCGCCGGAAATTTCACTCGGATACTTATGTCTCAAATCATAGATCCCAAGCTCCTCTGCCGTCTCGGCAAATCGCAGGTCCGCCTCTTTCTTAGACATTTTCGTAATGGATAATGGCAGGAGTATGTTTTCTTTCACGGTCAGGGTGTCCAATAAATTATAATCCTGAAAAATAAAGCCGAGATGCCGTTTTCTGAATTCGGCAAGCTGTTTTTCTTTCATGGATGTAATCTCCGTCTCATTCAGTTTAATGGTGCCCGTGCTCACTTTATCAATGGAGGAAAGCACATTCAAAAGGGTCGTTTTCCCTGATCCCGACGGGCCCATAATGCTGACGAATTCCCCTTTGTGAATCTGAAGATCAATTCCTTTCAGCACCTCTTGTTTATTCAGCTTGTTTCCGTAGCTTTTTTGTATATTGCCTGCTTCTAAAATCATCACGTTATGATTCTCCTTTTACATTGGTTATCTTTATTTTAAAAACAGAAACCGTTTTTTTCGTTTGATTAAGCGAACAAAAGAGAAAAGCATGTGACACTTTTGTCACACGCTGAACATGCTGACGGCATCGTTCTGTTTCGGAAACACCAAGGTAAAAACCGTGCCGCTTTCCGGCTCAGAGCGCACGCTGATCCGGATAAGAAGCGGAGCCGCGGCTTTTTGAGCCAAATACAGGCCCATCCCCGTTGACGCGTGATCACGCCTCATTCGCGTCGAGGTAAATCCCTTTTCAAAAATGCGCGGAAGATCTTTGGGCTCGATGCCGATGCCGCGGTCTTCGATATCCACATGCACCCGGCCGTTTTGTTCATAGCTTTTTACGGTAATGTCATCCGCTTCACTGTATTTGACGGCATTGCTTAACAGCTGCCTGATGATGAAGGAAAGCCATTTTCCGTCACTGTGAACGTCTGGTGAATCAAGCTGAATGTCAAACCCGATCCCTTTTTGTATACACCATGATTGCAGATTTTTAATTTCTTTGAAAACGAGCGGTCTGAGCTGAATTCGCTGGAATGATAAATCATTTTCAATAAAGGACAATCGTTTCTGATGAAGCTGCTGGTCCAGGAGATGGTGAATCCGCAGCCATTCATACAGCAAAGGGGCTTTCAGCTGCTGTTCATCAAGGCGCTCGATCATGAGATGCATCGCTGTCAGCGGTGTTTTGACCTCATGAATCCATGACATCAGATCGTCCTTTTCATGCTCTGACGCCGCCTGAAGATGAAGGGAGCTTTTTCTTAACTGCTCCGTCTGCCCTTCAATGCTTTCTTCAACGATAGACTCAAACGGACTTTCAGGCGCTTTAAGATAAGACATGTCTAAATTGGCGTCCCACTCTCTTAAGCTTTTATAATAGGCGGTCTCTTTACGATAGCGGAACAAGAGAAATACAAGAAACACAAGAAGCGACAGGTAAACGAAATACAGCACCGAAAAAAACGGAATAGACGGATCAATATATGCCGCAAAAAGGAGCACAGCCTGCTGCAAAAGAAACATCGCGATCCAGCTTTTTCTTTCGAGCAGAAATGATTTAATCATAAAGACCGTCTTCTTCCTTTGCGATGTATCCCTGCCCCACCTTGGTTTCAATCATTTTCCCGATGCCTAATTGATCGAGTTTTTTCCGCAGCCGGTTGACATTCACCGTCAGCGTATTATCACTGACGAAACGCTCATCATTCCATAGGCTTCTGATGAGTTCTTCCCGGCTGACGATTTTATTTTTCTGCTCAGCCAGCAGTTTTAAGATCAGCATTTCGTTTTTGGTCAGCTCGAACGAACCGTTTTTACGGCTGACCGTGTTGGTTTCTGTGTCAATGACCGCCCCGCACCATCTTTTCATCAGGGCCGGTTCTGTGCCGTATTGATGCATACGGCGGAACACCGCCTGTATTTTCGCGATTAACACATCAAAGTGAAAAGGCTTCTGAATAAAATCATCTGCCCCGAGCTGCATCGACATGACCATATCCGCGGGATGATCGCGCGAGGACAAAAAGAGAATCGGCACGTTTGATTGGGAGCGTATCATTCTGCACCAATGAAAGCCGTCAAATTTCGGCAGCTGTACATCAATGATCACCAAATCAGGCTTAATTTCGGAAAACTCCCGGATGACCCGGCTGAAATCTTTTATTCCGTGCACCGCAAATGACCAGCCCGTTAATCTCTCTTTCATCTCGTGAAACAAAGTGTTATCATCTTCTATTAACAAAATGTGAAACATGGTATCCGCCCTTTTCTGATAGATAGAGGAAAAACCGGCTGATGTCCAGCCGGCTTTTTTCCTTTACAGTTCTCTTCTTAATGCAGTCAGAACATTGGTTTTTGTCGCTTTGCGGGCCGGATTCATACCGGAAATCACCGCGACCCCCGCACAAATGACAACTGCGATCACAACGAGGCTGAGCGGGATATAGGAGAAGGTATAATGAAGATCTTCAGCTCCGGTGTTTCCCCCTACCGCTTTCAAGATAACCGGCACAGCCAGATTGACGGCAAAACTCACTCCGTAAGAAATGATAATCCCGATGACAGAACCTAATATCCCGATATAGGCGCTTTCCATCAGGAACATTCTGCGGATGATGGACGGGCTTGCGCCGATCGCTTTCATAATCCCGATTTCCTGCGTTCGTTCCGTAACCGCCATCGTCATCGTATTGAAAATACCGATGGCAGAAATCACGACGGCGATAAAGCCGACAAAGATCAGGCCGATTTTAAAGACGAGGAAAAAGGTATTGACGCCCTTCAGCTCGGTTGTGACAGACCTGACATAGAAGCCGTCATCCGTGAGGTCATGGGTAAGCTGATCGACATGATCGAATTTGTCCGCATACACATTGATGTTTTTTTCCACATTTCCATTCTTCAGATCCAAGAATGTTGAGAAGTCCTTCTTGAATTGATCACTCACAAAAATATTTGTATCCTCTATCCAATCTTGGGACGGTTTTTTTGTAATTCCGACTACTTTGAAGTCGTACGTTTTCGTTTTCTCAACGTCTCCGTCTTTGTTTGTTTTGGAGATGCTCAGCTGTATCGTTTTATTAAGCAGGTCTTTCGTATAGCCTTTTGGTTTTTTCACCTCCGACATGTCGCCTTGGTGATCCTTTAACTCTTTGTCGTAAGCGTCAGCCTCTTTTTTCGTCAATAGGTTCTTCGCAAAATCATAGCCGACCACGATTTCATTCTCTGTACGGGCGACCCTTCCCTGATCAAGCTCCATATTGGCTTTGACTTCATCGTTCATGTTTGTCAGCACAATGGCTGAATCTTCATTTGTTCGGTTTCCTAACGACGCTTTATTCGGTTCATACACTTGTGTTCTTTCAACGATAGACTTGACATTTTTATACTTTTCCAAGTCTGATTTCTTCACAGCTTTTCCGTTCTCTTGGCCGAGCACATTGATTTCCGTAACAATCTGCTGGCTCATCGTAATGTCTGTAATCGTTTTTTGGATGCCGAATCCGACGGACGACAGCACGACCAAAAACGCGCACGCCATTGTCGTTGCCAGCACCGTCATGAAAACACGCAGCCGGTTTTTCTTCATATTTCTTCTGATAAAGTGAATCTGATCCTTAAATCTCAACAGTAACGCCCCCTTTTAATACACCGTCATGCAGCTGGAATTTTGAATGCGCGATTGAAGCGACTTCATCGTCATGCGTAATGATGACAAATGTAATCCCGCGCTCCCGGTTCAGCTGCTGAATTAACGCAAGCACCTCAAGCTCCGTTTCTGAATCGAGGCTTCCCGTCGGCTCATCAGCTAAAATAATCGACGGATTTAAAATCAGGGCTCTTGCGATACTGACACGCTGCTGCTGGCCGCCTGACAGCTCATTCGGATAATGATTCGCATGATTCTCAAGTCCGACCCGTTTCAGCATGTCCGCGACTTTTTGCTTGCGTTCAGACGGTTTGACGCCTTTTAAGGCAAGCGGCATTTCAACATTTTCATAGGTTGTCAGACTCGGAATGAGCTGAAAACTTTGAAAAATAAAACCGAAATGCCCGAGGCGGAACTGCGCCCACTCTTTTTCACTGAAGCCCGTCACATCAGTGCCATTAATGACGATACGGCCCTTCGTCGGCGCTATGTATCCGGAAATTAAATTCAGAAGCGTTGATTTTCCGGAACCGCTCCGCCCGACGATACAGGCGATTTCCCCTTTTTCAACGGTCAAAGAGACATCCTTCAATACCGGAACCTCACTCT
This sequence comes from Bacillus sp. IS1, assembly GCF_032461585.1. Classification (NCBI taxonomy): domain Bacteria; kingdom Bacillati; phylum Bacillota; class Bacilli; order Caryophanales; family Bacillaceae; genus Bacillus; species Bacillus sp. IS1. The sequence continues at coordinate 70,606 of NZ_JAWCWR010000008.1, forward strand.
CTCTGCCTTTCCTGCCGATTTTAAATGAATGATCAATATGCTGTACTTCTATCACGTACACCACTCCCCCTTATATCTGTTTCGTTTTTTTATAGATGAAGTAATAACTGATGAAAAACCCGATCACCGCGCCGATAAGCATGCCGAATATGTAACCGGTATACGAACCGTTATAAGCATATCCGCATACCCCCGCACTTCCCAGCATACTGAGCACCATGACGAGCACTTGAATGGTGCGTTCAATGTGTTTGCTTAGGATAAAATGTCCGCTTCGTTCACTCGGCATTTTCAGGAAATTCGCATAGCCGAATAGATAGAAACAAAATCCCATAATTGCGGAGATTAACAATGCGTGTTTCATGTAATACATCCATGAGGTATGGATGTAAGCGGCAGGCATGAAATAGATCAGAAATCCGCTCCAAGGGAAATCAATATCCGGCTCAGCCTGCCTGCCAAAAAGGAACTCAGCGTTTAACAGGTAAATCGTCATAACCACGATCGGAAAGACGGAAACCGTGAACGCCGTGATCAGCTGCGCCGCTAAATTGCCCGTTATCGTGCCGGCAGCTGTCACTAATGCATAAATCATCAAGCTGATGACCAGCATCCCTGCGCTGAATGATTGAAAATGATGGACAGCGTCAGGTTTAAGCGCTAGAAACAATATGTCAGATACTCCGTAAGAAACAAACTGCGAGCCGGCTAACACGGCTGCTCCCAAGAAAAACTTCGTATGAAATATCCGGCTTCTCGAATACGGAAGACTCAGTGTAAACATCCTTTCAGCCCGGCCTGCTCTTATCAGAAAAAGCCCTATCATAACCGGAGGAATGAAATGCAGCCCAATCAAATTCCGATTGCTGTAATCAATGCTGAACGTACAAACTGAACCTGAATATTCATGAAGCGCACTCAAACAATCCTTATAGTGAAAATACTCATTTATAATTGCCAAAGGGCCTAAAATAGCTAAGAACCCCGCTGTAAGAAGCAGCAGCGTCTGCCGCTGCTTCCATTCTTTATAAAGCAAACCGCTAATCGGCACCTTGCCTTCCTCCAAACTGCTCATTTTCAAACAGATCTACATATGCTTTGACTTCCTGTAAACCGTAAAATAACTGATGAAAAACCCGATAATCGCGCCGAAGATAATGCCGGCTAAATAGCCGAACATCGTGTCTGTGACCCCATATCCGAAAACGCCGAAACCCATAACGGCAAAGGCAATCACCAAGATCTGCACCGGCCGGTCCAATTTTCTCCAAAGAAAGAATCTGCCGTTCCGCTCATTCGGATGTTTCAGAAAGCTGACGTAACCGATCAGATAAAAGACTAGGCTCATCACAATCGGAATGATTAAAACCAAATCTCTTTCTCTGATCCAGTCGTTCAACACATATCCAATAGGGGTTACGAATATAAAAAGACGGGATTCGATATAACTGCTGATAAAAGAAAATTGATCTCCCACACTAAAATCGAAAACAACCTCCAAATTCGCGGCCGGCAGACCGATGAGTAAAAAGGGCAGAACCGTTACGGTAAACGCCGTTAACAACTGGGCGAATATCTGTCCCGTTAATGCGCCGGATGCCATTAACAAGGCGTAAGCCATAAAACTGATGACAATCATTCCGATTGAAAAATGATCAAAATCGTACGTATGGCTCGGTTTCAGCAAAGATATCAGCAATGACGCCGCTCCATAGCCTATCGCCTGAGGAGCAACAATGACTGCCCCGCCGAGCCAGAATTTCGTCTGAAAGATTTGGCCTCTGCTGTAAGGCATGCTTAACAAAGCATCCATCGTTCCCTTTGTCCGTTCCAAGCCTAATAAGAAGACAGCAATGATGACACTCACAATCCAGCTGAAGGAAAGAAGCGACCCATTCGTATAATTGACAACGAATTCACAATCTTGAAGAGCTGGGTTATTCAAACATTCTTGATATGTTGAGTAGTTGTTATAAACCATAAAAGGGTTTGCCGCCATTAAAAGAATGCCGCTGCATAAAAACAACCACTGATTTTTCTTCCATTCTGTGTACAACAATCCCCGCGGTATCATTCCGGCCCTCCTCTCTTACACATGCTTCGTTTTTTTATAAATCACAAAATAACTGACCAAAAATCCGATCGCTCCTCCGACCAGCATCCCGGCCACATACCCTGTCATCGTATGTCCCGTCGAGTACCCTGCCAGGCCAAAACCGAGAACGGCGATTATGATCACCACAATCTGAATGGGCCGGTCAAGCTGTCTCCAGAGAAAAAAACGGCCGTTCCGTTCCACCGGCTGTCTGACATAGCAAAAGTACCCGATGGCATAAAATACAATGCTCATCACTGCCGGGATAATTAATATATACTTGCTGGCAGATACCCAATCGGTATCACCGTACGTTATTGGATTCAGATATTGAAAAAAATTGTATACTTTGATATAAGCATCGACTGACGGCATCAGCTCATACATGCCGGCTCCGAAGATGACTTCTACATTGGACAATGGCAACGTAATGATCAAGTATGGTGATATCGACACGGTAAACGCCGTTAACAGCTGGGCGAACGTATTCCCCGTTAAGCAGCCCGCGCTCGCAACCAATGTAAAAGCCAAAACACTCACAATAATCTCTCCGACGCTGTAATGGTGAAAGAAATATACGCGCTCAGGCTTTAACAGAAGAATGAGCAGCTCAGCCAGCCCGTAGCCGATCACCTGAGCGCCGGTAATGAGCGCCGCCCCGAGCCAAAATTTAGTGTGAAACACCTGAGCGCGGGAATAAGGCAGACTGAACAGCGCATCAATCGTTCCTTTCGTACGCTCCAGTCCGAATAAGCAAACCGCCAAAATGACAGCGGGCGCCCAGTTCAAGTTCAGCATTCCGCTCTCCAAAGAATTCACATAAAACTTACAATATGCTCCGTGGGTATCCAGACAGCCCTGATAGACCAGATAGGTATTTAACACTTCAAATGGATTGACCGCCGCTAAAAAAAGGCCGACCATCACGAGAATGGTTCGATTCTGCATCCATTCCCTGTACAACAATCCCCTGTCTACCATCTCCGGTTCCCTCCAAACTTCGCGATGAAGACTTCTTCTAAGTTCACAGGAAGTTCGTTCCATACTTTCGGCTGCAGCTCTTGCAGAAAGTTCTTTTTCTTTTCATCGTTCTTTTGAATCAGCACCGTATAAAACACACCGGCATGGTCGAGAATCGGTATGTTTTGTTCTCTGATCTTCAAGGCGACGTCCTCTTCAAATGCCATTTGGATTTTCATGTACTCTTCCTGCATATCATCCAAGTCCATCACATTCGTCAGCTGATTTCCTTCCAAAAACCCGATCCGGTTGCACATTCGCTCAATATCTTCTAAACGGTGTGAGGTAATCAGAATGCTCGTTTCCCGTTCAGCCACTTCATCCACCATAAGCTGAAGCACGTCATGACGCGTTACGGCGTCAATTCCGTCCGTCGGTTCATCCAAAAGGATAAGAGCCGGACGTGAAGCAAAGGCAAGGACGAGCGCAAGCTGTTTTTTCAGGCCTGTCGATAATTCACGGTATTTCTTCGTTTCCGGAATGCCGTACCTGTTCATCAGCTCATTGGCGTAAGTCACATCAAAATTCGGATAGATTCTGCTTACAATCGCAACAAGCTGTTTATATGTATACTTGTCATAAAAAGGATTTTCAACAGGCATATAAATGATGTTCTGTTTTACTTTTGGATGCCGCTTTATTTCCACCTGATTAAATAAAACCGTCCCTTGATCCGGCAGCAGAATCTGCTGAATGAGCCGGAGCAGCGTTGTTTTCCCTGATCCGTTTCGCCCGAGCAGCCCGAAAATTTCCCCTTTTCCGATGGTGAGCGAAATATCCTTGAGCACTTCTTTACCGTCTATCGTTTTTGAGAGATTCCGCAATTCAATCATGGTCCTTGCCTCCTTTCACATCAGCGCTGATTTCCTTTATCCATTCCTGCAGCTTCTCCAGCTCAACTCCCGCGTAATGGGCATCGATGATGAGCTGTTTCAATTGCTCTTTTATCATCGTCATCTTCCCTTCAACCAATGTCGTTTTTGCATTCTCCGATATATACGTTCCTCTTCCCCTCAGCGTTTCAATGACACCATCGCGTTCGAGCTCCTTGTACGCTTTGCTGACTGTGTTCGGATTGGCGATAATGATCGTTGCCAATTCCCTGACAGAAGGAAGTTTATCCCCCGGCTTCATGATCCCTTTTAAACAAAGCTCTTTCAGTTGCTGTATGATCTGCTCATAAATCGGAGTTGAGCTTCTCGGATCGATTTGAATCATTTACTTCCCTTCTTTCTTTTACGAGCTGCTCTCTTTCTTTAAATGTTCTGCCATTGAAATCCGATGACGACAAGAACGGCAAACAGACTGCTGGCCAAAACCGAGGCGGCGATAATAAGAGGCACATCTTGTTTTACGGATCTTTTGTTTTTCATGAAAGTTCCCCTTCCCTATGCTTAACATTTATATGTCGATTTCATTTTTTGAGTGTTTTATGTGTATTACATCAAGTAGTACACGTAATACAATAAACACACTCAGGCCTATTGTCAATTCTTTTTTAAAAGAAATACAAAAAAACCCGCCGGGATTCCGGCAGGTTTGCTGAACCATTTGAAACGGCGCGGTCAGTAATCAAAATTACGCTGCAAAATCATATTGTTTTGCAAGGTCTGCAGCTGCAATCTCATTCGGTAAAGCTGCTCTCTTTGCTGATCATTCGCAGATAATGACAGCTTGTTTAATTCATTCACCGCGTTTTCAAGCATCATTTGCGCTTCACTGTACTCATTATCATTATAATGCTCTTGTTTCGAAGCGGTCATAAATTGTTCATTCGCAAATTCATACGCCTGTTCGCTTCTTTGGAGATGTTCATCTACTGATTGTCTTGTTGCCATTAAACAGTCCTCCTATTGATAATGTCATATCAATAGTATTTCTTATTCCAAATAAATTCTCACAAGAAATATCAGGTAATTCATACACAAGACAGAAACGGTATAAAATACGATTAAATGTATAATTTAATCAAGACAGAATGAACTCTTTATAAAAATCCTTCATTTTAGAACGATAACTTAATTCTTCTTTTATTAAAAACATTAAAATTTTTCCACATCACTCACAAGATCTTCGGTACGCTTTAAATTGTTCACCATCAAATTATCTTTTTTGTGTAAAACACCCAGGATTCATCAGATTTTTTTGGGTATCCAATTCATAGGTTATAAAACCACAACCTTTTTTAATCATCCCCATCTAAGCCTGGAACAGCTTTAAATTTTTTCAACAAACCGTTCAAAAGAGAATCGAATTTTGAAGAATTAAGATAATAGTATGTTTTATTTTGATTTCTCGTACTCTCAACTAAACCTTGCAATGTCAAAATTCTCATATGGTGTGAAATCGTTGCGTTGGTTAAATTTAGTTGTTCAGCAATCTCATTAGCATACATTTTTTTATGACTAAGTAAGATTAATATCTTGAACTTACTTTTATCCGATAAAAGCTTCAAAAAATCAATGATGTGATTAATCTCTGCTTTCTCTAATGTATTTTCAAAAATTTTATCAACTTTATAACCCAGTCCAACATAAATGTTATCTTCACTTTTCGTAATAGTTGCAGTGTAAGGTAAAAGTGTTGGATATATATTAATATAATTACAAGATAAGTATTCCTTACCTTTTAACGTACTGATTATCTTTTTTGGAAAATCCATATTTATGTTTTTTAATTGATTCATCCACTCATCTCTAAATTTAATTAAATTATAAATCGCATCGTTAAGATAACCATTCACCAACATTAATTTATTGCAAAATTGATCTACATAAGTTTTAGGAGATTTCATTACCTGAAATATGATCCACTTGAATTCGGGCTTTATATTTAGATTATTAAGCAGCTCAAATAAACTTTCCCTATCATTTAAATACTGTTGGGTAGATGTTTCGGTTTTAAGATCTCCTTGTAAATAAATTAGAGACTCTAAAATATTTTTTCTTATCTCTTCTTCTGTAACTGCAGACAAATAATTAATAATTTCAAAAAAATCTTTCGTATAAATTTGTGGTATTTTAAAAAAGGTTGTGGCTAAACAAAAAATATTTGCATTCCTAACATCTTTGTAGTCGCAAAAGCTGCCAAAATAAAAATGTAAAAACTCACTATCTAACTCTTTTATTCTTTTAAGATCATCTAGTAATACAAAATATTCATTATCTAAATTCAACCCCAATTTGGTTGTATAATCGTTGAAGAATTCCTCGTGTTTTAAGAATAGAATAGAGGATATCTTGTCAAAGAATTCTGAAACACTGTCATTAATTATTAACCGCACTTTTTCACACCCCATAAAGTCTTTTTCCACAAGGAAAACGTTGTACTATCTTCATGCCAGACATTTTACATTTTTAATATTATCAATCAAAAGGGAACTTTCAAAGAATATTCATTTCTAATTTTAAAGAATTTTCCTTTAAGCACATACCTGACTTAGCATTATCATGAGCAGTCCTAGATTTATTAGACTTGCCTCACCTCATGCTAAGTGTTCTCCTCATGTCACACTCTTCAGAAATCCTTAATTATCTCAGCTAGTTTACAGGTCAATTTTAGCTCTTATTGAGTTATTTCAAGTTACAAAATTGTTGAATTATAAAAATATGATTTCGAGATAAGTGGATGAAAAAAACAATTTATGAATAATATTGACACCTCTTAAGATTACACTTATCATGTTTTTAGATAAATATCGAATTCAAATTTAGATTAATATCTAATGGAGGTTGTAGTTTTGAATTTCAAAAAATTAATTATGTTATCTGCATTATTATTAGGTACATTCATTTCGGTAATGGACACCACTATAGTAAATATTGCCTTACCTAAGATGCTGGATTATTTTTCGAGTAACCTTTCTCAAGTAGCTTGGGTGGCTACAGGTTATACTTTAGCTTTTGCAGTATTATTAGTAGGTGCCTCAAAACTGGCAGACCATTTTGGGAGAAAAAAAGCTTTTATATTTGGATTAGCACTTTTTATTTTGACATCAGTTATTGCCTGTTTGAGCACTTCAATTGAAATGCTTATCGCAATTAGAGTGATTCAGGGACTATCTGCTGCTTTTATTGTACCTGTTACAATGCCTATTGCTTTGGCCATCGTTCCTCAAAATAAAAAAGGAATGATCATTGGAATCTGGGGTGCTTTCTCAGGATTAGCAGCTACTTTAGGACCTGTACTTGGAGGATTATTAACTGAAAATTTTAATTGGCAAGCTATCTTCTTCATAAATATTCCTTTAGGTCTGATTTCTCTGTTTTTAGCAGCATTTTTTATTACTGAGAGTTATGATGAAACAGTGAGCAAAAAAATTGATTACATGGGGATTCTTATTTTATCCGGAGCTCTCTTCTGTTTAACCTTTGGCTTTGCAAAAGTATCTGACTTAGGCTGGTCATCACCAGTAATTATCTCTCTTTTTGTAATCTCTGTATTATTATTCTGTTTGTTTTTCTTTATTGAATCTAAAATTAAAAACCCGATGATTCCCTTATCCATGCTGAAGATACGTACGTTTAGTTTCAGTTCTTTCACCCTCTTTATGCAGGGCCTTGGATTAACAAGCGGTACCCTTATTATTACTTTACTCCTCACGAATTTAATGGGAAAAACTGAATTAGAAGCGGGGTTAATTGTTTCTACATTAGCTCTATCATCTATGTTTACCTCTGTACTTTCTGGAAAGCTATCTGATAAACTCGGGGGCATTTGGCTTTCGGGTCTAGGTATGCTCGGTTTAACAATCACAACATATTTATATGGATACATACGATACGACAGTTCTATAACGTCAGTAATTATTCTGTTATGTTTGACCGGCTTAGCTTTAGGGCTTGTAATAGGACCAGCAATGAGTTCAGGGATACGGCTTATTCCTCCTGAGAAAGTAGGAATTGCCTCAGGTATTCTTAATATGATGCGGACAGTTGGACAAGCGCTAGGCATTGCCATACTTACATCTGTGCTTACAATGAACATAAATGATCACGCAGCTTCTGCAAAAAAAGAAGCCATAAAAATCGTTGAAAACAACCAGGTTTTTGATAAAAATGCAAAGAACGAGATAATAACTCACTTAAAGCATTCAGACAGTAAAGGTTTCGATCGAAGCAAAAGTATTGCTGAATTAAACAAAAAAGAGGAAGAAATTCTCTCTATAACCCCGGATCCGTATAAAGAAAAAGTACAAAAAAGCTTCAATATTCAAAAGAAGGAAGTTATCGCTATCCAGAAAAAAATTTCAAATTTATATAATGAAAAAATAAGTGACAGTTTTAATAATACATTCAAAGTAGGCAGTGTAATTCTTATTTTAGGAATTATTTTTGCATTGTTCAGTGATATTTCTCCAAAACGTTTAAAACAACAACAGAAAAACCAGGTAGATATTACGTCTTGACCGTTCCATAATTGTTTCATTGTTCCGCTCCATCATTCATGCTACAATTTTAGGATGCATCTGATGTGAGGGAGGCTTTTTGAACATTGAACGAGAATAACCCTTTTCCTTATTCAAATACGGAAAAACGGTACCATACATTAAATTATCATCTGCGGGAGCATTTCGGGCATAAAGTGTTTAAAGTCGCGCTTGACGGCGGTTTTGACTGCCCGAATCGGGACGGCACGGTTGCACACGGAGGCTGCACATTCTGCAGCGCGGCGGGCTCCGGCGATTTTGCCGGCAATCGGGCCGATGACTTACTCACGCAATTTCACGATATTAAAAACCGCATGCACGAAAAGTGGAAAGACGGCAAATATATCGCATATTTCCAAGCGTTCACGAATACGCATGCCCCGGTAGAGGAGCTGCGTGAAAAATTCGAATCCGTCCTCAAGCTTGACGGCGTTGTCGGCATGTCGATCGCGACCCGTCCGGACTGCCTGCCGGACGATGTCGTGGAATATTTGGCCGAACTGAATGAGCGGACCTATTTATGGGTTGAACTCGGGCTGCAGACCGTACATGAGCGAACCGCCCTTCTGATCAACCGCGCCCATGATTTTGACTGCTATGTTGAGGGTGTCAATAAACTGAGAAAACACGGCATACGCGTTTGTTCCCATATCATTAACGGGCTTCCGCTTGAAAACAGGGACATGATGATGGAGACGGCCAAAGCCGTCGCTGATTTGGATGTGCAAGGCATTAAAATTCACCTGCTTCACTTATTAAAAGGCACACCGATGGTGAAGCAATATGAAAAAGGAAAGCTGGAGTTCCTTTCTCAAGAAGAATATGTAAGTCTTGTATGTGATCAGCTCGAAATCATTCCCCCGGAAATGATTGTTCACCGCATTACGGGAGACGGGCCGATCGAATTAATGGTCGGACCGATGTGGAGCGTCAATAAGTGGGAAGTACTGGGCGCCATTCAAAAAGAGCTGGAAACACGGGGAAGCTATCAAGGAAAGCTCTTCAGAAAGATCGGGGAGGAGACCGCCCTATGACCTTGATGCACATCCTCCCTTTCAGTAAAGAATTGCTGAAGTCCGCCGCACAGGAAGGTGATATCACGGTTGACGCGACGATGGGCAACGGACATGATACATATTTTCTGGCCGGCCTTGTCGGTGAGACAGGACATGTTCATGCTTTTGATATTCAAGCGGACGCACTCGCTAAAACGAAGGAGCGGCTCGGTGCCGACTTCGGCCCGCGCGTCACGCTTCACCATAAGAGCCATGATCAAATAAAGGCATCGCTGCCTGAAGATGCGCACGGTCGTGTGGCTTGCGCCGTCTTTAATCTCGGCTATCTGCCCGGCGGCGATAAAAGCATTACGACAAACGGTCACTCAACCATTTCCGCGATCGAACAGCTCCTTGAACTGCTGAAGGAGAACGGGCTGATCGTTCTCGTTGTGTACCACGGGCATCCTGAAGGCAAGACGGAAAAAAGTGCATTACTGGAGTACTGCAGCAATCTTGATCAGGAAAAAGCGCGCGTGCTGAGCTACGGCTTTCTCAACCAGCAAAACGACCCGCCGTTTATTATAGCGATTGAAAAGAAATCTGCCGGCAAATAAAGAATCGGCCTGTCATAAGCGGGTCGACTCTTTTTGTGTTTACTTTTCAAGAAAAATCAATTACTATGAAATAATGGAAAAAAAGCAAGTGTAACATCTGGGAGGAGCGGCAGTTTGAATATTCTTCGCATCATATTTTCAAGTGTTCCCTATGTGATGTTCGTCATCATTTTATCAAGACATTTAGGATTTGAGTTCGCGAAAACCTATTACTGGTGGTTTGCTGCATTTTTTGTCATCGGGCTGATCGGCAAATTCGCAATGCACCTTGCGGCAAAAAAGAAACCGTTAAAAAAAGAGACAGCGTAAAATGCGCATGTCTCTTTTTATTTACTGTTTTGCAGCACGCTGCGTGTATAAGCGGGATTGTTTGTAAAGACACCATCTGCTTTTTGTTTCAGCATAATAGGCGTCAGCGTATGCTCGTCTTCCTTATCAAAAAACACGTGCACTTTCATCTTATTGTGATGAATGCGCTTCACGACTGCTTCATTTGCCAATTTGGCGTTGAGCCCGACTGTATCAGCATACGTTCTGATGGTTTGCAGCTGCTTATCATTTATCTCCTCAGCCTCGTTATCTTTTAATAATCGGACAAGAGGAACTTTTTTATTCATAGATCGAACTTTCTTTAAGCTCTTCCCGCTAAAAGACTCAATGACTGCTTTATGGCTGGAAATCAGCTTATGTTTTTGTAATATGTCAATCAGTTTCTTTTCCATCACCAGGCTGCCGTTGCTTTCTCTTGTCTCAATATAGTAATTGGCAGTTTGTCCGAATTTCTGTATGATTTCTTCTAATGTTAAAATCTTTTCTCCTTTTCCCGCATTCAGTTTCTTAATCTGAGCCAAAGACAGATCATCTGTCATCCCTTTACCATCTGTTGTCCGATCTACCGTTTTATCGTGAATTGCAATCAGATGGCCGTCCTTTGTCTCCCGTAAGTCTATCTCAATATAATCTGCTTTGTCTTTAATGGCACGCGCATAAGACAAAGCTGTATGTTCCGGCTCAATCGAAGAAGAGCCCCTGTGCGCTATCAAGACAGGATGATAGCCGGCGGAAGCATGGATGACGGAGCAGCCTCCGGAAATGGAAAGTAATGCTATGACCGCTAAATACTTTAATTTTTTCATAAAATTAAAGTATCATATTCTGCAGGCGCAAACAATGTTTCATTTCATACTTCACGTCATAAATAAAAAACTGCGCCGTCATGATTTACACGAGAGGCGCAGTTCACCCATTATGAACTTTTCGTCCAAGCCATCTTCTGAAATTTGCGGTAGGCTCTTCCGTTGATATAAAAGAAAAATGACGTTTTTCCGCTTGCCCTGATCAGCTTTCGCGCGAGGCGGCCCATTTCTTTTTGGCCGGCGACTTTGTCATCGGATAAATAGACGCCGAGCAGCCCCCTGTTGATCAGCCGGTGAAAATTTTCATGCGGAATGCCTTTCAAATGTTCATCCGCTTTTTCAATAAAATGCTGCAGTCTCTGCATCATTTCTTCATGAGACTGATAATACGTACAGAAATTCAGATCGCCTTCAAGCAGATCCTCTTCCTGGTCAATTAAATAATCGAGCAGTATATGCAGCCCTTGTATGTACGGAAAGTAACTGCTGCGGATTTTCTCAGCGGTATGTTCGTTAAAATCAGGCTGGAATGAGTAAGCAACGAGACAGAAAATGCCTAACGTCGATCCGGCGCAGGCCGAGAATTCAAACCACTCCATTTCCGGAAGCTGTGACCGGTACTGCTCAAACCAGCCTTTAAGCCTCGGAACGCGTTCATGCTCAACGACATGCTTATGAACCTGAAGATCGCAATAATAATCACACAGCTCAAGCAAATAAGGTTTAATGATACCGTAATGTTCTATTGACCCGAGCACCCGCTGGCATGTTCTGACCAGCTCATGAAGATAACCGCCGTCATCCCGCTCCTCTCTGTACTGATAGTACGGCCTCACCTCGGCACCGACCGTCAGCGCGTCACGCATGGAGAGATGAAGCATGCGGAAGTCCTCGGGATCAAGCGAGGTGCTGCGGTCGCACAGATTGTCCAGATAATCACTGATTGTCTGATACGCGATGATAAATTGCACGCATTTCTGTTTCTGCTCTCCCGAAAGCAGGGCTAAAATGCCGCCGCCTTCACAATGAAACGATTTATCGCGGATACTTGCGGCCGCCTGCTGCCGCAGCTCGGTATTTTTAATGGAATCTGATTTTTCCCGCCACATGTTCAATTCCTGATGAACGAGCGGAAAAATTTCCCGATACACTTTTGCCATAAGGTTAAAAGGATGTTCCGGTACTGTCAACATATGCACCCCCAGCGAATTCAAATATACTGATCTGTAAAGGCTTTTGCCGCCTTAAACACAGTTTCTCTTTCCGGTTCATTAAAAATTTCATGATAAAGCCCTTCCCATTCCCGGTACGATTTATTATGGGAAGCCACACCGGAAAACCATTTGCGGACCTTCATTTTATCGACGATTTTGTCATCTCCGCCCTGCATAAGCAAAAGCGGCACCTTTAAAAACGCATCAGTCGGCACCATAGCGGCATCAATGGTTTTTAAAAGCTCTCTGTACCATCTTACGGATACCTTCGTGACATATAAAGAATCGTTTTGATCCGCTTCAATCATATCCGCATTCCTCGTTGCCATATCAGGTGATAAGCCGGAATCCACTCTGAGTGACGGAGCGAGGACGTTCAGTCCTTTAGACGCAAAATCAAGGACTTTATTGACTTTTATTTGCAGACCCAGACAAGGTGATGATAAAATGAGTGCCGTAATGCGGGGATTTCTCTGCTGCTTAAACCATTCTATCGCAATCAGTCCGCCCATGCTGTGGCCCAAAAGGAAAACGGGCGCTTCAAGCGTTCTCGCTTTATCAATCCATATATCTACTTCATCAATGTATTCTTGGAAAGAGCGAATATGCCCTCTGGCGCGGGTCGACGTTCCCTGACCGGGCAAATCGCCCATCACCACGTTATATCCGGAAGATCTCCACATTTCAACGAGCCATTTATAACGCCCGTGGTATTCGCTCGCCCCGTGGATAATGACAATGGTACCGACGGGCCTGTCTGCTTTCCAAGTCCACATGCAGTTCACCTCTTACATAAATTTAGAGAAAGAAGGATGAGACATGATAATCTACCCTTATAAACAATTTACGCCGGACATACATCCTGAAGCGTTCATTGCGGATAACGCCGTCATTACGGGCGACGTCGTGATCGGAGAACAATCAAGCATTTGGTTCTCAGCCGTCATCCGGGGGGATGTTGCGCCGACAAGGATCGGAAAAAGAGTCAGCATACAGGACTTGAGCTGTCTGCATCAAAGTCCGAACCGCCCGCTTCTTATTGAAGATGACGTCACGATCGGCCATCAGGTTACACTGCACAGCGCAATCATCAAAAAGAATGCTTTAATCGGTATGGGCTCCGTCATTCTTGACGGGGCGGAAATCGGAGAAGGCGCGTTTATCGGCGCCGGAAGTCTCGTTCCTCCGGGCAAAACCATTCCTCCCGGCTGTCTTGCGTTCGGCCGGCCCGCAAAGGTTATCCGCCGGCTGACAGAAGAAGACATACGGGACATGGAAAGAATCAGAACGGAATATGTTGAAAAAGGCCGATATTATAAAACACTGCAAAAGAAATAAAAATAGATCAGCTTTGTTTTTACTACTGTACCATTTTTCAAAATATTATTTAAGTAAAAACCATTTGCATTCTCCCGATTGTCAGGAAACAGAAGCAAAATGTTCAGGAATTTGTTTTATTCTTCCCCCGCTGGCCCGATCCTATGAAAAAAAGAGCCCATGTCCCGGGCTCTTTTTTTACGCTTTTTCGGCGAATGTCTGTCCGTTTTCCAGTTCTATGTCTTTTCTTTTATGGAAACCTTTCCCGTAATAGGCGGCTAATAATATGCCGAACCAGACAGGACCGATGATGACGGCCACCCTGGTCTCTGCATCAAAAGCCATCAGCACAACGACAAAAGCCAGAAATGCCAGCGAGATATATGAGGAAAAGGGGTATAAAGGCATTTTATATTTCAGTTTTTTCCGTTGTTCCGGCTGTAAGCTTTTACGGTATTTCATTTGGGAAAGCAAAATAATCGACCATGTCCAAATCGCCCCGAACGTCGCAATGCTCGTCACCCACGTAAACACTTTCGCCGGCACCACGTAGTTCAGCAAAACGCCGATGCACAACGCGCCCGCTGAAACCAATACCGCTTTTCCCGGCACACCGCCTTTTGTGACCGTACCGTATGCTTTAGGCGCTTCATTTTGCTCCGCCAGATTGAACAGCATGCGCCCCGTGCTGAAGATCCCGCTGTTGCAGGAAGAAAGAGCCGCCGTCAATACGACAAAATTAATGATTCCGGCTGCAGCGGGGATTCCGATTTTTTCAAATGTCAAAACAAACGGGCTTCCGCCTGAACCGATTTCCTGCCACGGATAAATTGACATAATGACAAACAAAGCTCCGACGTAAAAAATGAGAATGCGCCAAAAAACAGTATCTATGGCCCGCGCCAGTGATTTTTCCGGATTTTTGACCTCACCGGCTGTGACACCGATCAGCTCAATCCCGAGATAGGCAAACATGACCATTTGAAGCGACAGCAGCACCCCTTTAATCCCATTCGGGAAAAAGCCGCCGTGGCTCCATAAATTGCTGATTCCGAGCGCAACGCCTCCGTTTCCGAGACCGAATACGATCATCACCAGACCGATCGCGATCATTGACAGAATCGCCAAGACTTTAATGAGCGCAAACCAGAATTCAAGCTCACCGTACGCTTTGACCGCCAGAAAGTTGACAGCCGTCATAATGACGAGTGCACAAAGCGCCCAGATCCATGACGGCACGTCAGGGAACCAGTAGCCCATATAAATGCCGACCGCGGTGATTTCCGCCATGCAGGTAACAACCCATAAAAACCAATAATTCCAGCCTGTTAAAAACCCGGCAAGCGGACCGAGATAATCTCTGGCATATCGGCTGAATGAGCCGGCTACAGGCTTTTGAATCGCCATTTCCCCTAATGCCCGCATAATAAAAAACATAATCAGTCCGCTGCAGGCGTAAGCGGCTAAAATCCCCGGCCCGGCAAGCTTTATGGCAGAAGCCGACCCGAGAAACAGCCCGACTCCAATCGCGGCGCCCAACGACATAAGCGAGATATGCCGCTCTTCCAAGCCGCGGTGAAGCGTTTTTTCTTTGTTTTGCATAACTCTCCCTCCCCCTGATTTTGACAAAGAAACAACAAACCGAGACGAAATAGCCAGAAAACACTTTCCGGAATCTACCCGATTAGTCCTATTATAACCTTTTTCTGAATATTGCGTAATACTTTGTCGAAAACAGAGCGGAATAGACGGTTTACAAAAAAACAATAGAAAAAAGGCTTTCGATAACATCGAAAGCCTTTTGGATTAAACGAAAATGACTTCTTTCGGCTGATGATTCAGCTCTTCCGGCACCAGTCTTTTTTCAACATTGATGCTGTGCCAGATCATGAAGATCAGCACGGTCCAGATTTTGCGGCTGTTGTCCGCTCTGTCGGCACAATGATCTTCCAGAAGCTGAAGGACATAATCCTTTTCAATATAAGCATCTGTTTCACTTTCACGAATGATGTTGCGAACCCATTCGTTCATTTCATTTTTCAGCCAGTGGCGGATCGGCACAGGGAAGCCGAGTTTTTTGCGGTTAAGCACATGATCAGGCACTACCCCTTCAGCAGCTTTGCGCAGAAGGTATTTCGTCGTGCCGTTTTTCGTTTTCAGTTCATCCGGAATTTTAGAAGCCACGTCAAACACGACTTTATCAAGGAACGGCACGCGCAGTTCCAATGAGTTGGCCATCGTCATTTTGTCAGCCTTTAACAGGATGTCGCCGCGCATCCACGTATGGATGTCAACATACTGCATTTTATTAATGTCGCTGTATGAACGGCTTTCCGTAAAGTACGGCTTCGTGACATCACGGTATGAAAGCTCTGGATTGTAATGTTTGAGCAGCTGTTTTTTCACGGGCTCTTCAAAAATCTTCGCATTACCGATATAACGCTCCTCAAGCGGTGTGCAGCCGCGGACTAAGAGGCTTTTCCCTCTCATTCCTTCAGGCATGACGGACGCCACATGAAGAAGCATTTTTTTCAGACCGGACGGAATGCGTTCAAACGGTTTAAGCGAAAGCGGTTCGCGGTAAATATTGTACCCGCCGAACAGCTCGTCCGCGCCTTCCCCGGATAACGCGACTGTTACATGTTTTTTCGCTTCTTTCGCGACAAAGTACAAAGGAATCGCCGCCGGATCTGCAAGCGGGTCATCAAAGTGCCAGACGATTTTCGGAAGCTCGTTCATATACTCCTCAGGAGAAATGACTTTGCTGATATTTTCAATCCCGAGCGCGGCAGCCGTTTCCTTCGCTACGTCAACCTCACTGAAGCCCTGCTGCTCAAAACCGACGGAAAATGTTTTAAGGCTCGGGTGAAATTCTTTCGCAACTGAGACGATAAAAGAAGAGTCGATACCGCCGGATAGAAACGAACCGACAGGAACGTCACTTCTCATGTGAACTTTGACAGAGTCAAAGATTGCGTCTCTGACTTCTTTCACCAATTTATCTTCATCAGACTGAACAGGCTTAAAGTTCGCTTTGAAATATGTTTTAAACGCGATGTCGCCTTCCGGGCGGATCGTAAACTGGCTGCCCGGCTCGACTTTTTTCACTTCAGCGTCAAGCGTGCTCGGTTCAGGAACGAATTGGAAAGACATATATTGCTGTAAAGAAGCTGTATCAAGATCAATGCCGTTTTGAGCGGCCATTAAACTTTTTCTTTCAGATGCAAAATATACTTTGTCCCCGATCGTTGTGTAATACAGCGGCTTAATGCCGAACGGGTCTCTCGCGCCGTACATGACGCGGTCAGCTTTGTTCCAGATTAAAAACGCAAACATTCCGCGAAGCTTTGAAGCGGCTTCTTCTTTATAATGACGGTATGTCGCAAGGAGCACTTCAGTATCGGAATCTGTATTGAAAGTGTAGCCTTTCGCTTCAAGCTCTTCTCTCAATTCAATGTAGTTATAGATTTCGCCGTTAAAAATGATCCAATATTTTTCGTCTTCATATGATAAAGGCTGTCCGCCGTTTTCTACGTCAATAATACTGAGCCGTCTGAAGCCGAATCCGACGTGCTCGTCATGATAATACCCATCGCTGTCAGGACCGCGGTGAACGATCATTTGGTTCATTTGTTTGATTAGCTCTTCTTGATCTGCGGTTTGAGTTAATGGATGCTTATTAAAAACACCGACAAATCCACACATAGTATAGCCTCCATAAGTGTAATTTTCTAATTGGACCCCCTTTTTATAGACGCTGTGTTACGCCATTGGTTTCACGCTATGTAAAAAATAAGCATGGCAGCATCTACAAAAAGGGAAAGCCGCTTAAGTAAGCGGCTATAAAATTATTCTCCTAGTGCTTCTTTGCGAAGCGCATCCGCCTTGTCAGTACGCTCCCAAGGAAGATCCACATCATGACGTCCGAAGTGGCCGTAAGCAGCAGTCTGCTTATAGATCGGGCGGCGCAGATCAAGCATTTTAATAATGCCGGCAGGTCTCAGGTCGAAGTTATTCCGTACGACTTCGATCAGTTTTTCTTCAGAAGCTTTTCCTGTATCAAATGTATTGATGGAAATAGAAACAGGCTGTGCCACGCCGATTGCGTATGCAAGCTGCACTTCACAAGAATCAGCAAGGCCTGCTGCCACGATGTTTTTCGCTACGTATCTCGCAGCGTATGCCGCAGAACGGTCTACCTTCGTCGCATCCTTACCGGAGAATGCGCCGCCGCCGTGGCGTGCATATCCGCCGTATGTGTCAACGATGATTTTACGGCCGGTAAGACCCGCGTCACCTTGAGGTCCGCCGATTACGAAACGTCCCGTAGGGTTGATGAAGTATTTTGTTTCTTCATCGATCAGTTCCTCAGGCACGACAGGGTTAATGACATGCTCTTTCAGATTGCGCTGAATCTGCTCAAGCGTAATTTCCGGGTGGTGCTGAGTTGAAATAACGATCGCGTCTATGCGGACCGGCTTGTTGTTTTCATCATATTCAACGGTAACTTGCGTTTTGCCGTCAGGGCGAAGGTACGGAAGAATGTCTTCTTTGCGGACTTCGCTCAAACGGCGGGCTAATTTATGCGCCAAAGAGATCGGAAGCGGCATAAGCTCTTTCGTTTCGTTACACGCATAACCGAACATCAGGCCTTGGTCTCCCGCTCCGATTGCTTCGATTTCAGCATCGCTCATTGTACCTTCACGCGCTTCAAGAGCCTGATCGACACCCATTGCGATATCCGCAGACTGTTCATCAATTGATGTTAAAACAGCGCAAGTCTCCGCATCAAATCCGTATTTGGCGCGTGTATAGCCGATTTCTTTAATCGTTTCACGGACTGTTTTCGGAATGTCAACGTATGTTGATGTAGTAATCTCTCCGCTTACCAGCACAAGTCCTGTCGTTACAGATGTTTCGCAGGCCACGCGCGCGTTCGGGTCATTTTTTAAAATCTCATCTAAGATACTGTCAGAAATTTGGTCACAGATTTTGTCCGGATGACCCTCAGTAACAGATTCAGATGTAAATAGTCGACGGTTTTTACTCATTCACTTTTCCTCCTGAAAAAAGATCTTTTGCAAGACCTTCTCATATGATACGGAACTCGCTCCCTCTTAATACAATGTCATACTATATCAGAGAATGTTAATTGGCATATTTTATGAAATAAAAAAACCTTTTCCACTCGAGGAAAGGGTTTGGTCTGTGTGCCTTTCACTCTTATCGCTCAAGGAAAATATTAAACCTTGCATCAGGTTAGCACCTTGGTTTCCCACAGTGTTTTCACCTGCTTTTTTACAGAGAAACCGGTTGCTGGGCTTCATCGGGCCTGTCCCTCCGCCAGCTCGGGATAAGAGTATCCGCTCAATGAAATATCTTATCGTAAAAGGGCGGAAAGTGTCAATATGAATTAAAGCGATTACGCGCCTTTATTTCGGGAAGCAATGGAAAAACACAAACAAAAAACCGTAAATAGTATAGACTATTTTCAGATATATGTTATACTAATTCCACATTCAGCGAAATACAAATAAACCGGCAAAGGAAGGTTTTTATGAAATTAGTTGATTTAACCGCAGATCTTCAAGCATTACTTGCAAGTCCGAATGTGCATCATAATTTATCGGCTCCAAAACTTACCGAAAAAGTGATCAGCCGAAATGAAGGAACGCTGACATCAACGGGCGCCGTACGCGCCACCACCGGCGCATATACAGGCCGGTCACCTAAAGATAAATTTATCGTCCGTGAACAAAGCACAGAAAATCAAATTGATTGGGGCGCGGTGAATCAGCCCATTTCTGAAGAGGCGTTTGAAAAGCTGTACGCCAAAGTCGTCAGCTACTTAAAACAGCGGGATGAACTGTTTGTTTTTGAAGGATTCGCAGGAGCGGATGAAAAATACAGACTCCCGATTACGGTCGTAAATGAATTTGCGTGGCACAATTTATTCGCACGCCAGCTGTTTATCAGACCGGAGACGGATGAAAGAGATCCGCAAGCGCAGCCTTTCACCATTCTCTCGGCTCCGCATTTTAAAGCAGATCCGGAGACGGACGGCACGCATTCGGAAACATTTATCATTGTCTCTTTCGAAAAGCGCGTCATTTTAATCGGCGGCACCGAATACGCCGGAGAAATGAAAAAATCAATATTCTCCATTATGAACTTCCTGCTTCCGCAGCAGGATATACTGCCGATGCACTGCTCAGCCAATGTCGGTGAAAAAGGCGATGTCGCCCTGTTTTTCGGTCTTTCCGGCACAGGGAAAACGACGCTTTCAGCCGATGCGGACCGCAAACTGATCGGCGATGACGAGCACGGCTGGTCAGATTCCGGCGTTTTCAACATTGAAGGCGGATGTTACGCTAAATGTATCAATCTGAGCGAGGAAAAAGAACCGCAGATTTTTCGTGCGATCCGCTTCGGGTCTGTTCTTGAGAATGTCGTGCTTGATGAAAAAACGGGTGAAGCGGATTACGACAATTCCTTCTACACGGAAAACACAAGAGCCGCATATCCGATTGAGATGATCGGCAATATCGTGCAGCCGAGCATTGCCGGCCATCCGCAGGCGATCGTCTTTTTAACGGCGGATGCTTTCGGTGTGCTCCCTCCGATCAGCAAACTGACGAAGGAACAGGCGATGTATCACTTCTTAAGCGGGTACACCAGTAAACTCGCGGGAACCGAGCGCGGCGTGACATCTCCGCAAACGACTTTCTCGACGTGCTTCGGTTCACCGTTCCTTCCGCTTCCGGCGCATGTATATGCCGAAATGCTCGGGCATAAAATCGACGAACACGGCGTTCAAGTCTTCCTGGTCAACACAGGCTGGACCGGCGGAGGGTACGGAGTCGGAGAACGGATGAAACTTTCGTATACAAGAGCGATGGTCAAGGCCGCTATTGAAGGCAGGCTGAACCAGACTGACATGACGGCAGACAGCATTTTCGGCCTGCGCAGTCCCGTTCATGTTCCGGGCGTTCCGGATGAAGTTCTTCAGCCTGAAAACACATGGAGCGATAAACAAGCATACAACGAAAAAGCGCTGTTTTTAGCCAATGAGTTTAAAGAAAACTTTAAAAAGTTTTCCCATGCAGACTCGATTGCCAAAGCCGGCGGACCTCTCGTGTAATCAAAAAAGCCAAGGGCGTTTATGCCCTCGGCTTTTGTTTTTTCAGTTTGTCGAATGAAGCGACGTGAGTCTGTATGTAATGCTTGTCCGGCCGTTCGCCCATTCGAGCTTTTGGACCTCGCCGGTGCCGGATTTCTCGCCGGTTTTCGTTTTGCGCACGTCCATCGGAATATCAAGAGGATAGACGCGATAGCCCTCTTTCTCCAATAAAAAGATATTTTCCTCTATCCGTTTTTCATTGCCTTTTGTCACAATCATGGTATTAAATTCAACAGGCATTCCCAAAATGAAAATCCCCTTTCATTCTCTTATTCTTTATTATCATATCATAAATCAGGCATCTTACCGTGTCTTCATCCATTCCGCCAGCCGCCGGACAATGCGTCTGTTTTCCTGCGGCGGAAAATAATGCGTAAAACCGCTGTAATACCAGGTTTCCACCGGTTTCCCCGCCTCTTTCAGCTTGTCCTCGATCATCCGGGCGTGTTCGATCGAAACATTCTTATCATTCTCTCCATGGATGAGAAGTACAGGGGCCTGAATGCGGTCTGCGTTTTCAAACGGCGAACGCCATCTGTATTCATCCGGCACCTTTTTCGGCGTGCCGCCGATCACCCGCTTCATCATCCGCCGCATATCCTTCCGCTCTTCATAAGTAAGCACCATATCGCTCACACCGCCCCATGATACGAGCGAAGCCGCTTGATGCCCCATTTCAATCGCGGTCAAAAGCCCCATGATTCCGCCCCGGGAAAAACCGAAAATATGCACCCGCCCTTCCCTGACGTTCGGATGCTCCCGAAGCAGGCGAAAAGCGGAAAACGCGTCCTCTCTGTCCTCTCCCGCAAAATCTTCATTTCCCTCGCCGCCCTGGTTGCCTCTGTAATAAGGCGCAAACACGACAAAGCCTTGGGAAGCGAATTGAACGATTCTTCCGGGGCGTACCATGCCGACATTTTTTATGCCGCCGCGCAAATATAAAAAACCGTCATATGTTCCCGGCGCCGCAGGCTCGGCAAGGAGCCCCTTTACCTTCAGCCCTTCTGACTCATAGCATACCGCAAAGAGGCGGACATGCGGACTCGGAGACGGGAACCTTTTCTTTTCTACCAGCAAAACAATGAGCCTCCTTATATCATCAGTTTTTTTATTCTTTCCCAACGTGAATATGGGCACTCACACATTTTTTATACCCATCATACGATATGTAAAGCAGAAAAGGTTATTTTAACGCTTAAAACAAGGAGGTTACACCGTGAACAAATGGCTCAAAACGGGCTGCGTTTTTGTCATATGCGCCTTTTTCCTGCTCATTCTTCCGGCCTGCAGACAGGAAGAAAGTCTGACGAAGGTAAAGGTGGCGGAAGTCACACACTCCATCTTCTATACGCCTATGTATGTCGCTGAAGCAAAAGGTTTCTTTAAAAAAGAAGGGCTCCAAGTGTCACTTCAAACAACATGGGGCGGAGACAAAACGATGACATCGCTTTTGTCAAACGGGTCTGATATCGCGCTGGTCGGTTCTGAAACATCCATTTACGTGGAGGCGCAGAGAGCAAAAGATCCGGTCATCAACTTCGCGCAGCTGACACAGACGGACGGCACATTTCTCGTGTCACGGAAGGATGAGAAATCATTCAAATGGAGCGATTTAAAAGGAAAAACATTTCTCGGCCAGCGAAAAGGCGGCATGCCCCAAATGGCCGGTGAGTACGCCCTGAAAAAGAATCACATAGAACCGAAAAAAGACATTAACCTCGTTCAAAACATTGATTTCGCCAATATTTCCAACGCATTCGCATCCGGAACGGGTGATTATGTGCAGCTGTTTGAACCGACGGCATCCCAATTTGAAAAAGAAGGCATCGGCCATATCGTCGCATCCTTCGGAGAAGCTTCCGGCCAAGTGCCATACACAACCTTTATGGCAAAAGAAAGTTATTTGAAAAGCAATGAAAAGACGGCGGAAAAATTCACCCGCGCCATCTATCGCGCCCAGCAATGGGTGGAAAGCCATCCGGCCAAAGACATCGCAAAAACGATTCAGAAGGAATTTGCCGATACAGATCCGGCCATTATCGAAACATCAATAGAGCGCTATAAAAAACAAAAGTCATTCTCTGCAGACCCAGTTCTGCAAAAGGATGAATGGGAACAGCTTCAATCTATTATGGATGAAGCCGGAGAGCTCCCGAAACACATTCCGTACAGCAAACTCGTCAACACAAAAATCGCCAAAAAAGTCACCTCAGAACAATAGGAGGAACATGAATGTCTTTTTTACATGTCGATCATGTAACACATACTTATTTCTCGCTGAAAGAAAAGACAACCGCCGTGAAAGATATACATTTTCAGATTGAAAAAGGGGATTTCATCTCCTTTCTCGGGCCGAGCGGATGCGGAAAAACAACACTCCTGTCCATTCTGGCCGGCCTTATCACCCCTGCGCAAGGCCGGGTGCTGATTGAAGGAAGCGTGCCGAACCATAAAGAACACCAAATCGGTTATATGCTTCAACAGGATTATTTATTTCCTTGGAAATCAATTGAGGAAAACGTGCTGCTCGGTTTACACATTTCAAAAACATTAACAGAAGAAAAAAGAGCTGAAGTTCTCAGCCTTCTGCCTAAGCTCGGATTAATCGGCGTTGAAAAGAAATACCCGAAAGAGCTCTCAGGCGGGATGCGGCAGCGGGCGGCACTTGCCAGAACTCTTGCGCCGGACCCGGGCCTGCTGCTCCTTGATGAACCGTTTTCCGCGCTGGACTTTCAAACGAAGCTTTCTTTAGAAAACCTTGTCTTCAGAACATTAAAGGATTTTCAAAAAACCGCCGTGCTCGTCACCCACGATATCGGTGAAGCCATCGCCATGAGCGATACGATCTATTTATTTTCGAATCAGCCGGGCACCATCCACCAAATATTCACCGTGCCTAAGGAGCTCGCGGCTTTAGATCCGTTTGACGCGCGTCAGGATCCGGCCTTTCAGCCGCTGTTTCAGACCATATGGAAGGAGCTGAATTCCCTTGAAAAACAGCAGCGGCACGATTGAACAGCTTCATCACCAGTTTAAGAAAAGACACCAAAAAGAAAAGCTCCGGATCCGTGCGTATCAGGCCGCCATTTTCATCGTATTTTTTGCCGGATGGGAAATATCGAGCAGGGCGGGCTGGATCGATCCGTTAATCTTCAGCTCACCCTCCGCCGTTTGCAGGCTTTTAGTTGAAAAGATTGCGGACGGATCCCTTGCGGCGCACATCGGCGTAACCTTAGGAGAAACCGTTCTCGGCTTTTTGCTCGGCACGCTTCTCGGCACATGCCTCGCCGCTCTGTTATGGTGGTCAAACAGGCTCGCCCGGGTTTTAGACCCGTACCTCGTCATTTTAAACGCGATGCCGAAGGTCGCACTCGGACCGATTCTCATCGTGGCACTCGGACCGAATTTCACAAGCATTGTCGCCATGGGAGCAGTCATCAGTGTCATTATCACGACAATCGTCGTCTTTACGGCTTTTCAGGAAGTGGATGAAAACTATATTAAGGTGATGAAAACCTTCGGAGCGAAAAGAAGCATCATGTTTAAAGAAGTCATTCTGCCGGCGTGCGCCCCCGCGATTATTTCCGCGCTTAAAGTGAACGTCGGTTTATCCTGGGTCGGTGTCATCGTCGGCGAGTTTCTCGTTTCCGAAAAAGGTCTGGGCTACATGATCATTTACGGATTCCAGGTCTTCAATTTCACTCTTGTGTTCTTAAGCCTTCTGATCATCGCGATTTTTGCGACATTGATGTATCAGGGAGTCGAACTGTTAGAAAGAAAATGGACGAAAGGAAAAATATAAAAAAGACCCGTGCGTAAGCGCCGGGTCTTCGTTTTTATGATTGAAATACGCCGTCCTCTTTCAGCTTTTTCAGACTGATCGGAAGCACCGAATCTTTCATAATGAAACTGAATCTTTTATTTCGGGGGAGATTCTCCGGCAGTTCGCTGAACAGCACCGGCCCCTTTGTTTCAAAATAGTCAGCCTGTTTTTCAAGCTTTTCAATATCGGCAAAATAAATATTCTTCACGATTACCTTTTCCCTGCCGAGAACTTTATACTGTCCGACGTACTTCAGATGTCTTACCGCGGCACCGGTTTCTTCTTTCACCTCGCGCAGGGCCGCTTCCTCCGCACATTCCATCGGCTCCACTTTTCCGCCCGGAAATTCAAACCCCCGGTCTTCATGCTCGGTCAAAAGCCACTTATCTCCATATCGGCATATGACCCATACGTGCTTCGGGCTGTCTGAAAAAGGCTGGTGTTCAAAGGAGAGCTGAACAGTGTTCTGATAATAGTCTTTAAACTCGTACATGTTTATCCCTCTAATCCGTTCCTTCATATCTTCCATACATCATACCACAGTTGCGTTTGTTCGGAAGCCCTTTATCAAAAATTCAGAGGAAAACCATCATACCCGCTAGTATAGCCTCCTTTGAAGCAAATGTTACGGTTTGCGCTTGAATTTATTTTTCAGGGTATCCAATAGGTCGACGAGCACCTGCGGAACCGGTATGCCCAGCGAGCTTGCCGTAATCACGATCTGAACCGATTCGTATAAGATATAAAACATGATAGCCAAATTACGGATGGCGCCTTCGGTATGAAGCAGCTGGTCAAAAAAATGGCAAACTGAGACTAATGCCAGGGTCACGATTTTTTTGACCAGCCGCGCAAAAAGCTTTCTTGCGCTCAGCTGCTGCAAAAGAGATTCTTTTAAGCTTGTACTGATAAACTCAATCGCCATGACCGATAGCAAAATCAGAAACGAATACTGAAAACCTCCGAAGAAAAACCCCGCTGCCGACACGATCACTGCAAAAAACGAAAAGATGCCAAAGTCTTTGCCCACTTGATCCAACATCCTTTCACAGAAACGGCCTTACATTATTCTATGAAAAGTGAATGGAACGGACTGGATTTTTCAGAAAAATGGACAACACCTCTCTTCGGCAGCCAAATAAAAGACCGAGTGCTTTATAGCCCCGGTCTTCCCTTGTTGATTATCCTAAATACGCTTTCAGCATCCAGTTATGTTTCTCGATATTCTGGTGAATGGCAAGCAGCATATCACCGGTCGTTTCGTCTCCTACCTCATCTGCGAGGTCCATGCCGCTTTTCAGCTCTTCCGCAATGACAGTGAAATCATCATAAATGTTCTGTACCATTTGTTCTGCGCTCTCATTGCCTTCCGCTTCTTTTACAGACGCTGTCTTCAATGATTCCGTCATTGTGCCGATCGGCTTGCCGTTTAATGCCAGCAGACGTTCTGCCAGATCATCAATATATGTAGCCGTTTCGTTATACAGCTCCTCGAACTTTTCATGCAATGTGAAAAAGTCCTTCCCTTTGACGTACCAATGATAGTTATGTAATTTCACATACATGACCGTCCAGTTTGCAACTTGCTTATTGACTGCATCCAATAGTTTTTCTGACATGCCTATCTTCCTCCTTTGGTTTACTATTGATATACCCTATATATCGTGTGTTAAAACATAAATTTTTAGCCCTTGATTTTACGGATGGAAAATATGTTATGATTTGTTAAAAAGGAGGGATTTCATGCTGCTTCTTCTGAGCTTCGGCTTTCTTATCGTGCTCGCCGTGCTGCTTTTATCCATCTGGTCGACTGTAAGAGCTTATAATGTAAAACATACGATTGACCCGCCGGAGGACGCATCAAAAGGCTTGACGGATAAAAAAAATCCTTAATGATGATGCGTCTGTTCCTCATGGCCGGAGGAATCATCGGCAGCTTCAGCATCCCCGACACGCACTTTTACAGTCGGCATATTATGCTGCTGTTTTGCCGTTACGTGGGATTGAACGGTATAGACACCCTCTTCATCAAATTCAGTCCGCAGGTGATACGCCCCTTTTTCCTCCTTGGCCTTGCTTGTTTTGCTGCTGCCTTTTTTTCCTTCTTTCCATACTTCAAACATGACTTCATCCGCATCCGTGACACGCTTGCCGCCGTAAAAAACCTCCGCCTTGTATTCCGCTTTTTCATGCGGTGCTGCCGTTTCCGGTCCTGTAAGCTTGACCTCAAGCGCTTTAGGCTCCTCATCCGCGGAGGTTTTGTCCGAATTACCCCCGCAGGAAGATAATAGAAATACCATACCGCACATACCTGCCAATACAGCCCGTTTCATCCCATCACTCCTTTATGTTTGCTTCTATTTTAGCAAACGCTTACACACAAGGTGTGACATTTTTTAGAAATATGTAAAAAAGCCTTTTTGCATGTCAGCAAAAAGGCCTGTTTTTTATCCGAACACTTTCAGCAAATCTTCTTTATCCTGTGACAGCCAGAAACGCATCAGACGTTTCGCGCCTTCTAAATCATGAAGTTTCGCCTGGCCGCACTGTTTTTCGTTGGCCGCCGGAATCTCCGTAATATCGATGGCTTCTTTCAGCGTAGCGTCAAGCAGGTCCACAATTTCTTCCGCTGTCGGCTCGCCGCTGACAACAAGATAATAGCCTGTCTGGCAGCCCATCGGTGAGATATCTATGATGTCGAAGTGATCGTATTTCTCAGAATGTGTGCGAATCGTAAACGCAAGCAAGTGCTCAAGCGTATGAATCGTATCCGGCTTCATCGCCTGTTTGTTCGGCTGGCAGAAGCGAATGTCAAACTTATTCACGACGCCGTCTGTTCCGACTTTATGCACTCCGCAATGTCTTACATACGGAGCCACAACCGCATTATGGTCAAGCTCAAAACTTTCTACTGAAGGCATAATGGCACTCCCTTTTTTCAGAATATGCATCCATTATAACACAGTTTTCCGATAAGAATTGTGGCGGAAGCTTTTCAATCTGAAATTTTTTTTCTATACTAGCATCAGAAAGGTGGTTTTTTGATGAAAACCATAATGATTGCGTTCATCCGCGGATACCAGAAGTTCATCTCTCCGCTGACACCGCCGTCATGCCGCTTTTATCCGACGTGTTCGCAGTACGGAATCGAAGCCGTCAAGACTCACGGCGCATTAAAAGGCGGATGGCTGACACTGAAGCGGATTTTAAAGTGCCACCCTTTTCATCCGGGCGGTGTTGATCCCGTACCGGACAAAAAACAAAAACATTAGTCCATATGCTGGTAGCCGTCGATCACCAGATCAAGTTTACCGGTTTCAGGATCAATCACCAGACCGTGCACCGGCACATTGTCAGGGAATAGCGGATGGTGTTTAATGACGTTTACGCTGTCTGTAACACTCGCTTCTACTGAATCAAAGCTTTTCAGCCATTGATCAAGATCAACTCCTGAGTGCTTCAGCATGTCAATCCGCTCTTTCGGAATACCGCGGTCGATAATTTTATCAAGCATATCCTCGCTGTTGATTTTGCTCATGCCGCAATCATGGTGGCCGATAACGCAGACTTCATCGGCGTTTAATTCGTATACGGCCACTAAAAGGCTGCGCATGATACTTCCGAACGGGTGGGCGACAAGCGCGCCGGCACTTTTAATAATTTTCACATCGCCGTTTCGCATGTTCATCGCATGCGGAAGCAATTCTACAAGACGCGTGTCCATACAGGACAAAATCGCCATCTTTTTATCCGGGAATTTAGATGTTTGGTATTTTTCATAATCTTTGTTTTTAGTGAACTGCTCATTAAATTGCATGATATCGTTTAGAAGACTCATCTTGGTGTTTCCTTTCTGCTTTTTTATTCACAATATAACATAAGACGGGTCAATTCGTCACTCCCCGCACGAGATGACAAAGTGCTCAATAAATAAGACAAACCCCATTGGGCTTGTCTTATTTCCCCATATTGTATTTTTTGTTGAACTGTTCGACTCTCCCGCCTTTTTCGTTGAATTTTTGGCGGCCTGTATAAAACGGATGCGTATCTGAGCTGACTTCTACTTTAATCAGCGGGTATGTTTTTCCGTCTTCCCACTCTGCCGTTTCCTCTGACGTTTTCGTAGAATGGCTTAAAAAGCGGTAGCCGCTGTTCACATCTTGAAAAATCACTTGATGGTTATCCGGATGAATATCTTTTTTCATGCTGATCTCCCTTTCTCAAATCGTAATAATTACGTTTTATTTTAAACCTTAAATAACCGCTTGTCAATCATATATGCCCTGATCCCTTGGTTTCTAAACCCTGCACATATATGGAATCAGAAGAATAATCTAATCGCTTCAGCAAATAATATAACCACATTACATAAAACGGTAATTTAGAAAGGCGGTTTATGATCGTGGATGATTTAGTGTTAGCCAGAAGCCTGTTCGGGACAACCATGGGCTTTCATATTATTTTTGCGACGCTTGGTGTCGGCTTGCCTCTGATGATTTTAATGGCTGAATTGATTTATCAGAAAACAAAAGATCCGCATTATGCCATTATGGCGAAAAGGTGGACGAAGGCGCAGGCTGTTCTGCTCGGCGTGGCGATACCGACCGGAACGATCGCGGGTACACAGCTTGCCCTTTTGTGGCCCGGATTCATGGAAGTCATCGGCAGGGTGATGTCACTCCCGTTTCAGATTGAAATTTATGCTTTCTTTATCGAAGCGCTGTTTATGTCCATTTATGTCTACGCCGCTGACCGGCTGACTCCGGCGATGCGCATCATTGCCGTTATTTTCGTTTTGATCGGCGCCGCGGCATCCGCCGTCTTAATCACAAATGTTCACGCATTTGAAGGAACGCCGGCCGGCTTTAAAATTTTAAACGGCAAAATCACTGACGTCGAACCTTGGGCAGCGTTTTTTAATCCAAGCTTTTTCACCACCGCGGGCCATGTCGTACTGACGGCTTTCATGACCGGAGCATTTATCGTCGCGTCAGTTGCGGCTTATAAAATGCTGAGAACGAGAAAACAGGAGCAGGTATACCGCTTTCACCGAAAAGCGCTGCTGCTCGCCTTAACGATCGGCGGAATCTTTTCCATTCTTGCCTCTTTAAACGGTCACGAGTCAGCCCAGCTTCTTTACCAATACCAGCCTGAGAAGCTTGCGGGCGCAGAAGGGCTGTTTGAAACTAGATCACACGCTCCGCTTGCGATCGGGGGTTTTACTGACGCAAAAGAAGAAAAAGTAAAATGGGCGATAGAAGTGCCCTGGGCTTTAAGCTTTTTGGCTGCAAACAGCTTTGATACCGTCGTCAAAGGATTGAACGCGTTTCCGAAAGACGAGTGGCCGCCTTTATTCATCCATACACTTTTTAACGGAATGGTCGGCATCGGGATGCTGCTCATTTTGTACTCAATCGTCGGCATCGTCTGGAGAAAAATTTTAAAGAAAGACAGCTTTCCGACTTGGCTTTTGATTTTATTTTTAACCGCAGGACCGCTTAGTCTGATCGGAATCGAATTCGGGTGGATATTCGCTTGTACGGGGCGGCAGCCATGGGTGATTTACCATCTCTTGAAAACGTCTGATGTCGTCACGACAACCGGTTCAATCGGTTTGCTGTTCATCCTGTTTACGGTCGTTTACGCCATTTTGGCAGCCGCAGTCATTTATGTACTGCTTTATTATTTCCGCAAACATCCTGTTGAAGAGGATGTAAAAGCGGCGGAATCCTAACAATAGAAAGGGCTGAATTGAAATGGACATTACCATGGATGCTCTCATTGCGATATCAATCGTATGGGGCTTCGTGTTTATCTACGCGGTCATGGCAACGATGGACTTCGGAGCAGGCTTTTGGTCGATGATTTATTTAAATAGAGAACAAACAAAGGCGACAAACATCGCCAACCGTTATTTGTCCCCGACATGGGAAGTGACCAACGTCTTTATCGTCGCGATCGTTGTCGCCCTATTCAGCTTCTTTCCAGGGGCAACCTTCGTGCTGGGAACCGTTTTATTGATCCCGGGGAGCATTATTTTGCTGCTTTTGGCCATCCGCAGCGGCTTTCTCGTCTTCTCCAATACGGCGAAGGAAAGAAAAATCATGAGATATATCTCCGGAATTTCGGGCTTCATTATTCCCGCTGTGCTGATTTTGGTCCTTCCGGTCACACACGGAGGATTTATTGAGAAGACGGGCGGCGTGTATCACCTGAATTTGGCAAATGTCTTTACAAGCCTTAATACGTATGCGTTTATCGGCTTTGCCATTTTAAGCACTTTATTTTTATCTTCACTGCTTCTGGCCGATTTTTCAAATGTTGCGGAAGAGGAGCATGCGTACCGCATCTACAGACGGAGCTCTTTACTAACAGGGCCGCTGTCGCTTCTTTTTGCCTTCTTCATTATGCTGACATTACGCTCTGAAGCCGGCTGGCTGTATACGGGGATGATGAAAGACAAGACATGGCTCATTCTGTCTGTCATTACATTTATCATTGCCGGCGTGGCTCTGTTTTTGCCGAATAAGCGCTTCGGCCGCAACCTCGGCAAACCGAGAATCGCCATGATCGCCATTGCGCTTCAATACTTTCTGGCAAGCTATGCATACGGACGGGCGCATCTTCCTTATATGATTTACCCGGATATTACGGTCATGTCAGGATTTACGGAGCCGGCAACCTTCAGGGCGCTGTTTATGACGTATATCGTCGCTTTCATCATTTTGTTTCCCGGGTTTTATTTCTTCTGGAAGCTCTTTATGAAAGACAGACGTTATATCCGCCAGGAGGAATAACAGAAATCAGGGCGGCTCATACTAATGGCGTACCTTTTATCTTGGAGGGGAGCCAGCATGGACCAAAAAATTCTGTGTGAAGTCAATAACTGTTCATATTGGGGCAGAGGAAACAAATGCACGGCCGACGCTATTTATGTGGTCAGCCATACAGGCGAAACCGCTGAAAAAAGTGAAGAAACGGATTGCAAAACCTTTAAACCGCATGATTTATAAAAGAAAAGAGCTGTTTTATACAGCTCTTTTTAATTTCCGCGCCGCAAGCCTTTTTGAAATCAGCCCCTGAGCCGGAGAAAACAGAAAAGCCAGCAGAAAAAACACGCCGGTCATCGCAGCCATCGCACCTGAAATTGACACGTTGAGCCATGTGGCGGCGCCATATCCCAATACGGCTGACAGCCCGCCGATACCCGCGCTGATGAAAAGCATGGAAGAAAGGCGGTTTGTCAGTAAATAGGCGGCTGCGGGCGGTACAATCAGCATCGCAACGACTAAAACCGCTCCCACTGAATCAAAAGAAGCAACCGTCGTAAGCGACAGCATACCCATCTGCACATAATGAATGACCAGGACAGGAATGCCGATGGCTATCGCCATTTCCGGGTCAAAGGCGGCGATTTTAAATTCTTTATAGCAGCAGACAATCAGCAGCACATTGATGATAAGCACAGATAAAATCATCCAAAACGCTTTAGGGCCGATATCGAAGCCGAACAGCTGAGCTGTATTCCACGGAACGAAAGCAATTTCTCCCATAAGCGAATGTTCTATATCAAGATGTACATGTTTGCCGTATACAGACAGCAGAATGACGCCGACCGCAAACAAGGACGTAAAGACGACACCGATAGCCGCGTCAGACTGCACGCCTTTACTGTGCAGAAACTGTACGAAAAAAGCCGTCAGCAGCCCGGATGCCGCAGCTCCGGTAAACATTGGAATTCCGTTAAGGGCTCCCGTCACAAGGAAAGCGCCGACAATTCCGAGCAGCACCGTGTGGCTGATCGCGTCAGCAAGCATCGCCATGTTTCTCAGCACAAGAAAAGTGCCGATTAACGCGCAGCTCACGCCGACTAAGATTCCCGTTGCGATAATCCACGCTTCATAACTCATTGTAAGCGCCTCCTTTCTCCTTTTGAAGTGATTCATTCGGCATTCGCCCGTGCAATCGTAAAAGCTGCAAAAGCTTTTCTTTCAGTTCTTTCGGCAGAAGATCCGGATGAAATTCGTCCCTGGCGGCCGTTTCTATACCGGCCAGTTCCGTTTCATGCATGAGGTAAACTTCATACATGCGCTGTGATAAGACAATTTCGTATCCCTTCGTCAGCCCTGCCTCGGTCATCCGCCATTGTTCGGCTCCGCTGCGCTTGAGGTATCCCTTTTTCTCCAGTTTCCTGATAGGGCGCTCCCATTCTTTTTTCAACATCTGCCCGGTGACTGAGGTTTCATTCGTTTGTTCACTCATCTCGTAAATAGCTGAGAGCGTTTGTTCAAAAGCGGTCTTTTTTCTCAGCCGGAAAAGTTTAACCGTCTTTGACACCAGTCCGCGATCCGGAGCGAATAATAGAGAAAACAGAAAAACGGAAGCCGCGCTTAAAATAATTAACGGCCCGGTCGCCATACCGTCCGTCGTCGTACTTAAAAGCGTTCCCGCCACACCGGATAACCCGCCGATTAATCCGGACAGCACGATCATGACCGTTAAACGCTCCGTCCAATACCTTGCGGCGATCGCCGGCGTAATAAGCATGGCCGCCATTAAGATGACACCGACCGTCTGCAGCCCGATCACAACCGCACAAACAATTAAAAAAACCAGCAGTCCGTTCAGAAACCTGACAGGCAGTCCCGCCCCTTTCGCAAATGCCATATCAAATGTGATCAATTTGAATTCCTTAAAAAAGACGGCGCACAATAAAAGCAGAACGGCAGAAATGACTCCGATGATGACAATGTCCTGTTTAACGAGTGACGCCGCCTGACCGAATAAAAAAGAATCAAGCCCGCTCTGGCTTCCGGAACCGAGTCTTTGAATATAGGTCAGAAGAATAATGCCGATCCCGAAAAACACGGACAATACGATGCCGATCGCAGAATCCTCCTTCGTTTTTGAATGCTCCGTGATGTTCTGGATGCACCAAGTTCCAGCAAGCCCCGCGGCAGCCGCTCCGATCAAGAAGAACAGCATCGTCTTTTCTCCGGCAATGAGAAACGCAAGACATACTCCGGGCAAAGCCGAATGAGCCATGGCGTCGCCGATCAGACTCTGCCTCCTGAGAAGCACAAAGCTTCCCAGCACGCCGCTTGCCATGCCGAGAAGCAAAGTTCCCGCCAACACCCATTGGGTATTCGGTTCCTGAAGCTGAAGCCATATATGATACAGCGCCATCAGCCCGTTCCCCCTTCGGCCAGGAGGTGATCTTTCAAAAATGCAAGCCTTCCTCCGTACGTTTTTTGTAAATTTTCGATTGTAAACACGTGTTCAGTCGGTCCGAAAGCAATCTTTCTCATGTTCAGCAGCAGCATCCAATCGAAATACTCCTTTGCCGTCTGCAGGTCATGATGGACGACGAGCACGGTTTTTCCTTTTTGTTTTAATTCCGTCAACAGCGTGATAATCGCCCGCTCCGTAGCGGCATCAACTCCTACAAACGGTTCATCCATAAAGTATATATCCGCATCCTGACATAAAGCCCGGGCCAGAAAAACCCGCTGCTGCTGGCCTCCTGAAAGCTGGCTGATCTGCCTTTTGGCATAATCAAGCATACCGACCTTATCCAAACAGG
Organism: Bacillus sp. IS1; assembly: GCF_032461585.1. NCBI lineage: Bacteria > Bacillati > Bacillota > Bacilli > Caryophanales > Bacillaceae > Bacillus > Bacillus sp. IS1. The sequence continues at coordinate 105,014 of NZ_JAWCWR010000008.1, forward strand.
CTTCAGCAAAATCAATATCACGTTTTTTCGGACGCCTGCACCAGCCGATATGCCCATATCTTCCCATTAAAACGACATCCAGAGCGCTTGTCGGAAAATCCCAATCCACAGAACCGCGCTGCGGAACATAGCCGATCCTCTTCCGCTCCTTTTCTGATGATTTCCCATAAATAGAGACCGTTCCGGAGGCGCTTGGCGTTAATCCTAAAACAGCTTTTATCAACGTTGATTTTCCGGCTCCGTTCGGCCCGATAATCCCGATCAGTTTTCCTTCCGGCACCTGCATGGTGACGTTCTGCAGGACCGGTTTTTTGTGATAGGCTACCGTCACATTTTCAATGCTGACAGGATACACGTCATTCTCTCCCTTCCTGTTTATTTTAATGAGCTGACAATCGTATCTATGTTATGGGCGAACATACCGGCGTACGTGCCCTCTTTTGTCCCCTTTTCGCCCATGGCATCTGAATACAGCCAGCCGCCGGCGGAAACATCATGACCTTTTTCTTTGGCGCCCTCAACAACCGCGTTTATTGACTTTTTCGATACGCTGCTTTCCGTAAACACAGCTTTAATTTCCTTATCCGCAAGCAGACTGACAAGCTTTTGAACATCTTTCAGTCCGTAATCAGAGTCCGTGCTCAGCCCTTGAAGTCCTCTGACCTCAAATCCGTATTCCTTGCCAAAATACGCAAAGGCATCATGTGCTGTAACTAGTACACGGCTTTTTTCGGGAATTGTCCCGATCTTTTCTCTCGATTTTTTATCTAAAGATTTCAAATTCTCTTTATACTCTTGGGCGTTTTTTGTAAAGTCGTCTGCATATTCGGGTTTTGCTTTTTTTAATTGCGCTTCGATTTCGTCAACGGCATACAGCCATAACGGAATGCTGAACCATACATGCGGATCATACATATTCTCACCCGCTGGAATCAATTTCTCCTTCGGTATTGATTCAGCCACTGCTGCGGACGGCTTTTGCCTGCTGATTTTCGTTAACATATGCTCCATTTTCCCCTCTAAGTGAAGTCCGCTGTATAAAACAACATCCGCCTCCGTTAATTTTTTCGTATCTCCTTGTGATGCTTTATAAAGATGCGGGTCGACTCCCGGCCCCATCAGTGACGTCACTTCAACATGGTCTCCGCCGATATGTTCAGCGGCGTCAGCCACCTGAGAAGTGGTAGCCGTAATCGTGAGCTTTCCTTTTTGTCCGCCTGAAGATTCAGAGCTGCATGAAGACAATGCAAAACAAACCATCAGCACAGACGCCAATACACTGCTTTTTTTCATATCCGTCCCCTTTCCTTTGTCCCGTTCTCTTTTAAATGTGATGTTGATGTCAGTCTTATGACAATTCTTTATATTTAAGAACAAATGATTGATACAGGACAAAAAGTTTCCTTTGTGCAAAATTATCGCACAAACTCACATTTGTCAAGTGTCCGCTCATTAAAAAAACCGGCTGATACAGCCGGTTCAAACGGGGGAAGGGGTGATGATGAACAGTTTCAATATAACAGCAGCTTACAGGCAGCTCAACACGCTGAAATGTCTTTTTATCAGTTGTTTGTCGTAAAAACGTCCATTTGGGTGACGTATTTTCTCATTATTTCCTGATTGACTTCGACACCCAGTCCGGGACCGTCCGGAACAGAGATGAACCCCTCTTCGATACGGATGTCGGGAGTGACAATATCCTCCTCCCAGTATCGGTCTGATGAGGAAATATCACCCGGTATCGTAAATTGCGGCAGCGAAGCAAGCGCGACTGTCTGCGCTCTCGAAATGCCGGTTTCAAACATTCCGCCGCACCAAACCGGCATGTGATGCTCTCTGCATAAGTCATGTATTTTTAAAGCCTCTGTCAGGCCTCCTACACGCGCCGGTTTTATGTTAATGATTTTACAGCTCCCAAGCTCAATCGCCCGCCTTGCGTCATCATATGAGCATATGCTTTCATCAAGGCATACCGCGGTTCTCAAGTGTTTCTGCAGGTGGCGGTGATCGACAATATCATCTGCCTGAAGCGGCTGTTCTATCATCATGAGCTGGAATTCATCCAACTCTTTCAGCCTGCTGATGTCTTTCAGTTCATATGCCGAGTTGGCATCCGCCATCAGCGGTACGTTCGGAAAACGGCTGCGGATGGCTCTGACCAGATCAACGTCATGGCCGGGCTGAATTTTTATTTTTATACGTTGATAACCTTCTTTTACGTATTGCTCAATTTCCCGAAGCATCTCATCAGCCGAAGCCAGACCCACCGCCACGCCGGCGGGCACTTTATCTCTTTTGCCCCCTAAGGCTTCTGCGAGTGATATCCCTTTTTTCTTGGCATATAGATCCCACACGGCTGATTCAAGCCCCGCTTTTGCCATGCGGTTTCCTTTGAAACGCGCGAGACTGTCAGGCACCTCTGACGGATGGAAAAACTCGCGGCCTACGACATTTGGGATGAAAAAATCTCTCAGCATATGCGCGCATGTCTGAATCGTTTCTTCTGTATACCACGGAGAAGAAAACGCCGATACCTCCCCCCAGCCGGTTCTCCCGGTTTCATCGATCGCTTCCACGATCAAAAATTTACGGTCCTGCAGCGTTTCAATACTTGTTTTAAACGGTTTTTTCAGCCTCATACTTACATGATAAAGGGTGATTTTTTCAATCTTAATCATGACAATTCTCCTTTACGAAGCTCATTCAGCCGATGTCTCATCAGTTTATTGGACGCGTTCCGCGGGAGCTCGTCAACCTCGAAAAAAGCAGCCGGTATTTTATATTTTGCAAGCCGCTCACGGCAAAAGGCGGTCAGCTCCTCAGAACTGACAGAAGAAGTCAGCACGAGAAAAGCATGCGGCACTTTCCCCCACTTCGGATCTTCGGCTCCCGAAACACCGGCCTCCGCTACAGCCGGATGGGCAAGCAGCGCCGCTTCCACTTCTGCCGGGTAGATATTTTCTCCGCCTGAAATAATGAGGTCCGACCGCCTGTCCAGCACGTATAAAAACCCTTCATCATCCAAATAGCCAAGATCGCCCGTTTTAAACCATCCATTATGAAAAGCGGCCTGGTTTGCGTCGTCACGATGGTAATACCCTTTCATTACATTCGGGCCTTTCACCGTAATTTCACCGTGTTCAAACGGCGCACAAGGGTTTCCGTCTTTTTCAATTCTAATTTCGCATGAAAACAGCGGTTTACCGGCCGAGCCGAGCTTGTCCATGCTGAATTCCGGAGAAAGCGTGACAATCTGCGAGCAGGTTTCAGTCAAGCCGTAAGATTGGAATACCGGAAATTGTTTCCTGCGGCATTCTTCAAGGAGCGGCAGCGGTGCCGGCCCCCCGCCAAGCAGAATGCAGCGCAGTGATTCAGGACATTGTTCAGTTTCCGCAAGCAGGCCCGAAAGCATGGTCTGCACCGCTGAAATGATCGTGACCTGATGGGAGCTGATGCTGTCCAGCACATCAGTGACAGAAAATTTTTGATGAAGCACGACAGGCATGCCGTAAATGACCGACTTAAACAGCGCAGACAGACCGCTGATATGAAACAGCGGCAGCGCAATAAGCCAGCGGTCCCGCTCCGTGACCCCCAGATTCAGCGCAGACGATACAGCGCTGGAATAATGATTACCGAAAGTCTGCTGCACCCCCTTCGGCCTTCCCGTTGTTCCTGACGTATACATAAGAGTCGCCGTATCATCAAGTGTTACATAAGCTTCAGGTTCAATGTCTCCCGCGGCTTTGGCCTGCAGCTCGTCCACGTCCGCGGCGGCGACCGCAGATTCATAATCTTCGCGGCAAAAACCGTCCTCCGTCAATAAAAGCTTTGCCTGTGAATCTTCGAGCTGAAACAACCGTTCCTGTTTTGAGAGTTTCGTATTCAACAGCACAACTTCCGCCCCTAATAAGAAGCATGCATGAACGGCATAAACCATTTCCGGTCTGTTAGAAAGCAAAATCGCGGCACGGTCTCCTTTTTTAAGCGAGCAGTATTTGGACAGCCGCGCGGCCAATTGTTTAGAAGCATGATATAATTCTCTGAATGTCATCTGTTTGTTTTCAAATATGAGAGCGATTCTCTCTGGTGTCAGCTGAGCCCTTTGAATGAGCCAATTCGGCTGTTCTGTCAGCATGTTATCATCTCCGAGGTAAAAGTACTTTTTTTGAAAAGAAAACAGCTTGGACCAGAGCGGCTCAAGCTGTTTCGTAGTGTCATCTGATCACGGAAAACGAGGGAATTGACCGAAATCGGGACTGCGTTTCTCTTTAAAGGAATCGCGGCCTTCTTTCGCTTCGTCAGTCGTGTAATAAAGAAGCGTTGCATCTCCTGCAAATTGCTGAATTCCGGCGAGGCCGTCTGTATCTGCGTTAAATGCCGCTTTAAGGAAACGAAGGGCTGTAGGGCTTTTCTCAAGCATTTCTTCACACCATTTAATTGTTTCCTCTTCAAGTTTCTCTAATGGGACAACCGTATTGACAAGCCCCATGTCGAGCGCTTCCTGCGCGTTGTATTGACGGCACAGGTACCAGATTTCACGGGCTTTCTTATGTCCGACGATACGCGCCAGGTAACCTGAGCCGTAACCGGCGTCAAAGCTTCCCACTTTCGGTCCGGTTTGACCGAAAATCGCGTTATCGGCCGCAATCGTTAAATCACAGACGATATGAAGCACATGGCCTCCGCCGATGGCATAGCCTGATACCATCGCTACGACCGGTTTAGGAATAACACGGATCAAACGCTGAAGATCAAGCACATTCAGACGCGGGATCTGATCATCTCCGACATATCCGCCGTGACCGCGGACTTTTTGGTCTCCGCCTGAACAGAATGCTTTATCTCCCGCTCCCGCAAGAACGATGACACCAATATTGGAGTCATCACGCGCACAAGCAAACGCGTCAATCATTTCTGATACCGTCTTAGGAGTAAATGCGTTATGTACCTCCGGGCGGTTAATTGTTATTTTTGCAATACCGTTATACGTCTCGTACAGGATTTCATCGTACTGACGTTCACTTTTCCATTCTGCAGCCATTGATATGACCTCCTTCATTTTTGCCTGAGTCCGGCCGAAAAGCTATTTTCTTTATGCTTTACAAGCCGTATAAAAACTCACTTACTATCTTACCAAAAATTCGCGGCTGTTCCACATGTACCGTGTGCCCCGCCTGTTTGACAACCTCTATTTTACTTGATGGGAGCAGGTTATGCACCTTTTGATTAATAGCGCAAAACTTTTCATCCCATTCACCGCATATGAGCAGGACGGGCGCCTTGATGCGGTGTAATGCCTCCCACCAGGAAGGCTGTGAGCCCGTCCCCATTCCGAGCAGGCTTCCTGCAAGTCCGGACGGATTATTTTTCAGCCTGCCGGCACGGATGGATGCCTTTACACTGTCCGGCAGAGAAAGCTGCGTGGCAAACAACGGAATGCCCTCCCAATAATCAACAAACGATGTTATACCTTCCCGCAATATAAAGTCAGCAAGCTTCCGGTCTGACTGAATCCGCTTTTTCCGTTCCTGAAGCGTGCTGAGGCCCGGGGTTGTACTTTCCAAAACAAGCGCTGACACCCGATGCGGAAATGCCTGTGCAAAGGAATACGCAAGTCTTCCCCCCATAGAATAACCAATAAGTTTCACTTTGTGAAGTTTTAATTGATCAAAAACGGCGGCAAGGTCCGCAACCTGCCGGCTCGTACTATACCTTGCCGCTTGCACAGGCGCGTCTGTCTCCCCGTGACCCAGGCAGTCAATCATCACAATTCGTTCGCCGGGAAACATGCCGCGTAAAAACATCCATGATTCTTTGCTGCCCGTAAATCCATGCAGACAAACAATAGCTTCAGACGATTCGTGTCCGCTATCAGCCGCCCGATAGCACACGCCGTCGGCCGTTTTAACAGTTACAGTTTCCATTCTTTTTTCACTTCCCGCACTGCGGCCTGCAGCAGATCGCGATGGAATTGAACTCTTGATGTCCGATCTGTTTTCAGCTCGATTATATGAAGTCCGGGCTTGTCCGCCTGCGGCTGATACGCATCCTTAAATGCTTCCCATGTCTCAGGGCAAGTATACGTCCCGCCGTACAGTGCGGCGGCATGCCGGAAATCAAGACCCGTCGGCGTACCGAACAGTTCTTCAAAATGAGTCTTATCAGATGCCTGCGGCAAAAACGAGAAAATCCCGCCGCCATCATTGTTTATTAAAATAACCGTAAGCGGAATTCCAAGTTTTTTAGCCGCTAACAGCCCGTTTAAATCATGGTAAAACGATAAATCTCCAATTACAAGCGTGACAGGAGCTTTTGTACCCTCACACAGCCCCATAGCCGAGGAGACAACCCCGTCAATTCCGTTAGCGCCGCGGTTGGCATAGACACGGAAGGAGCGATCTTGTTTTTCAAAGAACGTATCCACGTCGCGAATCGGCATGCTGTTGCCGACAAAAATCGAACTGCCTTCAGGGACAAGGTGCTGAAGCTGACGATATACATTTCCTTCAAATGATAAATCATCCATGCTCGCGGCCTGTAAATGACTCCGGAACCGGTCATTGACAAATTGCCATTTCTCAAGCCATCCGGACGGCCGTTTTCCGGTTTCAGCTGAACGGACCGCTTCCAAAAACACAGACGGATGGCAATGAATCATATGCGCGCCGGCCTGGGTGGGATCTCTCCATCCTCCGCCTTCATCGACGATAAACTGCTCAATGGCAGGATCATCTCTGAGCCATAAAAAGAGCGGTTTGGAAACCGGCATCGGACCGAAGCGGATCACAGCGTCAGGGCGCAGCGCCTCTTTTATTTCTTCATCTTTTAAAAACGAGTCATAAGCATCAATAATCAGCGTCTTATCATGCTCCCCGTTTCGGAGGTTTGAAAGCGGATCAGCCAAAATCGGGAACTGAAGCATCTCGGCAAGCGCGATGATTTGCTGCTTTTCTGCTTCACCGTGAATTTCGCCGCAGACGATCATACCTCTTTCGGTCCCCGCGAGACGCTCTGTAATATGACAGAGAGAATCTTGATCAGCTGACTGAATCCCTGTTGTGACTGAGACGTGCCGCCCCTTTCTCATTCTTTCAAAAGGTCCGGCTGATAAATCCGGCATCAAAGGCTCTCTGAGCGGCACATTGATATGGACCGGCCCCATCGGGCGCTTCCCGGCTTCACTTACGGCTCTGCCGGCCAATGTTCTGATATAGCTCAGCATTTGAGGATTTTCCTCAGGCAGAGCCGAGTCTGTGAAAAACTTAACAAAGTTACCGAACAGAAAATGCTGGTTAATCGCCTGAGGCGCCCCCACTTCCCTCAATTCATGAGGCCGGTCAGCAGTCAGGACAATAAGAGGCACTCTTGAATAATGAGCTTCAATCACGGCCGGATAGAAGTTAGCCGCTGCCGTTCCTGACGTACAAATCAGCATGACCGGACGCTGGCGGGCTTTTGCAAGACCGAGTGCGAAAAAACCTGCGGACCGTTCATCAATCTGTATATGGACTTGAATATCCGGGTGGGCCGCCGCCAAAACCGCCAAGGGAGTTGACCTCGATCCCGGGCAAACAACCGCGTCGGTGACACCCGATAGAGCGAATTCATCAATAAAGCTTCCGATATAATGTGTAATCGGGTTTGTCAAAGCCTTTCACCTCCTAAAGCAGAGATCATCGGCTTTAGTTTAATTTGTGTTTCTTCATATTCTGATTGCGGATCTGAATCTTCAACAATACCGCAGCCTGCGAAAAGCCGCGCACTTTTGCCTTCAATCAGCCCTGATCGGATAGCCACGACAAATTCTCCGTTTTCCCTGCCGTCCATCCAGCCGATCGGTGCCGCGTACCATCCGCGTGTCATCGGTTCAATATCAGCGATAACTTCAACAGCTTTCTGCTGGGGAGCTCCGCCCAATGCCGGTGTGGGATGCAGCTTTTCAATTAAATCAAACAGCGAAGCGGACGTTTTAAGATGGCCTGTGATCGGCGTATATAGATGCTGAACACTTTTTGTTTTATATAATTGCGGACCTGCAGGCTTTTTCACATCGCTGCAGCTCGACAAGAAAGAATCGTGTATCATCTGAACCACAAAATCATGTTCCGCGAGATTTTTTTCGTCATGCAGCAATTCCTTGCCGAGACGGTCATCTTCTTGTTGATTTTCTCCGCGCTTAATTGAACCTGCCAGACAGGTGGACATGACGTCTTTGCCGGATTTTTTGATCAGCCGTTCCGGTGAAGCGCCGACAAAGCATTTATCTCCCTGCTCAATCGCAAAAACATAGCTTGTCGTTTGGTCTTTCAAAAGCTTACGGACAACGCTCTCTGCCGGAATAGGCCCATCATATGACAAAACGACTTCCCTTGCCAGCACGACTTTATCATATTGATTTGCTTTCATATCATTTGTTGCTGTTTTAATGGCTTCAAGCCAGTTTTCCACATCAAGTTCTTCCGCTTTTGTTAAAACAGGATATTCTTCATACTCAATTGAAGAAACTGAAAAAGCTTCCGAAAAAGATTTCAGACGTTTCAGCGTATCTTCTGCCTGATTACCGTCTGCCGCCCATTGATTGACGGTTAAATAATCACCATCTGCCGTCTTTGTCAGCATGAGTGAGGGGATAAAGAACAGTCCTTCTTCGAACCCGTTCCATTCGTCTCCTCTCTCTTCAGCGGGATTAAATGAAAAACCGCCGAATAAGACAGGGCCGACCGCGGTATGCGCCGCCTCTTCTTCTTCATGAATATGAAAAGCCATCTTTTTAAAGCGCTCCCATTGTTCAAAAACGTCGTGATAACGCTTTCCATTTTTTTCATTCGATTGGAACAGCGCTTCTGTGCCAAGACCGACTATTGTTAATTCACTACCGGGTTCTGACCAAAAAAATCGTTTGCCTTTATATTTTTTTGCTCCGTCTTTGAAAAATGATAGAGGGTCTAAAGACGCAATACGTCTTGAATAGCTCAATAAGACAGCATGGTTGACTTGTTTGGCTTTATGTAATGCATGATCTGCTTCCTCTCGGAACGTATGCTGCACCGTTGTCACCATGAGACATTCCTCCATAATCCGTTAAATGCTTTTAATACAATACACCTGTGATGACTTTGTGTCAAACACACAGATTTGAGCACGACAAAATGCCTGCATTTCTTATTATAAACCTTTTTGCGCAAATGAATAAAGAAACAAACTTGAATTTTCTTTCCCCACTCTCGGCAATCACTGTATCCTTTTACTTCCTCATGGGAAATGACTATTTTTATCCACCATTTTTCTGCGCAAAAGCGTTCATACTAACAGTAAGCATCACATAGAAACGAGGGATTGATGTGCTTACAAACGAACAGATCACACACTTAAAAAAAGAATTGGAAGAAGCCAGACATGATATTTTAAGCCGCTTTAAAGAAAATGATCAATTTCAGTTAACTGATGAATTCCCGTATCAGTCATCCGGCGAATTGTCTTCCTATGACAATCATCCCGGCGATCAGGCGACCGAATTATACGAGCGGGAAAAAGACCTGGCTCTGCTCGACCATGAACGGGAGCACCTTCGCGACATTGATTACTCTCTGAAACAAATTGAAAACGGCACATACGGCACATGTGAAGTCAGCGGCAAGGACATTCCTTATGACAGACTCGAAGCTCTGCCGACGGCTACGACATTGGCGGAATATTCGTCGCAGGATGCCGTTTCCAAAGACAGGCCGATTGAAGAGGAAACACCGTTCGGACAGTTTGAATTTGATGATGATGAATCAATCCGGGCGGCTTACGATAGTGAAGATGCTTATCAGGATGTTGAGGAATACGGAAACTCAGAAACGCCTCAGGATTTAGAGGATCCGCCGCTCAGCTACGGGGATATGACAATGAACTCAGAAGAAAACATCGGCTATGCTGAGGATTATGAAAACTTTATCGCGACAGATATTACCGGAAAAAACATTTCCGTGTATCCAAGCAAAGCACACGAAAAATATGAACAGAAACTTGACGAAGAAGGAATTATGACGACATTCGGCGATCTTCATGCTGATTAAAACCCCGGCCTGCCGGGGTTTTTGAATACAAATAAATGGTTTGCTGCATTTTCACACTGAAAACTCATACACTTAATGGTGCATGAACCTTTTAAAAGGTTCAATAATTCCAAAAAAGGGAACTAACGTATTGGCATTGAATGGCGGAGGGAACAAATGAAAAAGAAGTATATCGGTGCGATTATTGTATTTATCATTACATATGTCTTGTTTTCTTTAGCGGGGTTTCTCTTTCCCATCGACCGGGAATGGTACGACGCGCTGCAAAAACCTGACTGGACGCCGAGCGGATCAGTGATCGGCATCATATGGGCCGTTTTGTTTGCGCTTATTTCGCTCTCAGCAGCCTTGGTATACGCAAAGTTTTCATGTAAAGAATCCAAAGCTTTTTGGGTGATGCTTCTCATCAATTATATCGTAAATCAAGGGTTCAGCTATTTTCAATTCACACAGAAAAATTTGCTTGCTGCATCTATCGATTGCCTGCTTGTGGCGGTGACAACACTCATTCTGTTGCTCATTGCCGGTAAATACAGTAAAGCTTCAGCCTGGCTTCTGGTTCCTTATTTATTATGGAGCGCTTTTGCCACATACCTGTCTTTTACCATTTATGCTATGAACGCATAATAAAAAACCTTGCATAGTATGCAAGGTTTTTTTAATGACCCGTACGGGATTCGAACCCGTGTTACCGCCGTGAAAGGGCGGTGTCTTAACCGCTTGACCAACGGGCCTTATGGCGGAGAAGGAGGGATTTGAACCCTCGCGCCGCTTACACGACCTACACCCTTAGCAGGGGCGCCTCTTCAGCCACTTGAGTACTTCTCCGTATGGCTCCACAGGCAGGATTCGAACCTGCGACCGATCGGTTAACAGCCGATAGCTCTACCACTGAGCTACTGTGGAAAAATCATCATGGTGGGCCTGAGTGGACTCGAACCACCGACCTCACGCTTATCAGGCGTGCGCTCTAACCAGCTGAGCTACAGGCCCATGACAATATAAAAATGGAGCGGGTGATGGGAATCGAACCCACGACATCAGCTTGGAAGGCTGAGGTTTTACCACTAAACTACACCCGCATGTTGTTTGGGGCGATTGATGGGAATCGAACCCACGAGTGCCAGAGCCACAATCTGGTGCGTTAACCACTTCGCCACAACCGCCAAAACAATATTAAATTAAATGGTGGCTCGGGACGGAATCGAACCGCCGACACACGGATTTTCAGTCCGTTGCTCTACCAACTGAGCTACCGAGCCTTTTTATAAATGGCGGTCCGGACGGGACTCGAACCCGCGACCTCCTGCGTGACAGGCAGGCATTCTAACCAACTGAACTACCGGACCATTTTTTGGTTGCGGGGGCAGGATTTGAACCTGCGACCTTCGGGTTATGAGCCCGACGAGCTACCGAACTGCTCCACCCCGCGATGATAATTAAATTAGATATGGCGGAGGAAGAGGGATTCGAACCCCCGCGGGCTTTGACACCCCTGTCGGTTTTCAAGACCGATCCCTTCAGCCAGACTTGGGTATTCCTCCGTATAAGTGGTGGACCTTGTAGGACTCGAACCTACGACCGGACGGTTATGAGCCGTCTGCTCTAACCAACTGAGCTAAAGGTCCAATGGTAGCGGCGGAGGGGATCGAACCCCCGACCTCACGGGTATGAACCGTACGCTCTAGCCAGCTGAGCTACACCGCCAAAAAACAATTAAAATCAAGTGGAGCCTAGCGGGATCGAACCGCTGACCTCCTGCGTGCAAAGCAGGCGCTCTCCCAGCTGAGCTAAGGCCCCAAAATGGTCGGGAAGACAGGATTCGAACCTGCGACCCCATGGTCCCAAACCATGTGCTCTACCAAGCTGAGCTACTTCCCGTTTTCAAAAGTATGTATGGCGCGCCCGAGAGGAGTCGAACCCCTAACCTTTTGATCCGTAGTCAAACGCTCTATCCAATTGAGCTACGGGCGCAACAATAAGTGCCGAGGGCCGGACTTGAACCGGCACGGTAGTCACCTACCGCAGGATTTTAAGTCCTGTGTGTCTGCCAATTCCACCACCCCGGCATGGATGGTATAGTATAGTTGGAGCGGAAGACGGGATTCGAACCCGCGACCCCCACCTTGGCAAGGTGATGTTCTACCACTGAACTACTTCCGCGTTTGGCAATGCGGATGAAGGGACTTGAACCCCCACGTCTGTAAAGACACTAGAGCCTGATTCTAGCGCGTCTGCCAATTCCGCCACATCCGCAAGAAAAACATGGTGAGCCATGAAGGACTCGAACCTTCGACCCTCTGATTAAAAGTCAGATGCTCTACCAACTGAGCTAATGGCTCTTATTACAAGAGACTTATATAGTATAACATATAAAGGTGGTGCCGGCAAGAGGACTTGAACCCCCAACCTACTGATTACAAGTCAGTTGCTCTACCAATTGAGCTACACCGGCTTAATACGCCAACTTATGTATGATAGGAATGGTGGAGGATGACGGGCTCGAACCGCCGACCCTCTGCTTGTAAGGCAGATGCTCTCCCAGCTGAGCTAATCCTCCATATATTACACTTACGTGTAATAGCTTGGCGGCGTCCTACTCTCACAGGGGGAAACCCCCGACTACCATCGGCGCTGAAGAGCTTAACTTCCGTGTTCGGCATGGGAACGGGTGTGACCTCTTCGCTATCGCCACCAAACCATTGAGA
>NZ_JAWCWR010000009.1:0-66346 GCF_032461585.1 Bacillus sp. IS1
GTTCGTCCTGAGCCAGGATCAAACTCTCCGATAAAGTAGTTTGACTGACTACGCACATCGCTGTGCGATTTATTTAAAACTTTGAATTAACAGGTACGTTTTGTCTTGTTTAGTTTTCAAAGATCATTACCGCTTGTTGAAGCAGCTTTATTATCTTACCACTCAGCTTCTTTTATGTCAACAACTTTTTTTAAGTTGTTTCCGAAGCTTTTTGTTGTTGTCTGCTGTTCATCAGCGACGTTTAATAATATACCATGCATTCGTTGAGTTTAGCAAGTGTTTTTTTCATTTTTTTAAAACGTATTTTGTTATATTCATCTCCGCCGCGGCATACGATGTAATCAAGCATGGACAAGATAAGGAGGCGTCATCAGTGAATCACTTCTACGTGTGGCACATCAGAAGGATAAAACAGCTGCTTATTATTATCATTGCCGCATTTGCAGCAGCCAGCTTTTTTTATATACAGAGAGCCGTCCCCCTTCCTGTATTTTTAACTGATAGCGGCCCGAAGGCTATTTCAAAAGGGGAGACGAAAGCGGGCGAAGTCGCATTAACATTCGATATCAGCTGGGGCGACGAAAAGGCGGTTCCTATTCTGAACGCGCTAAAAGCAAACGGTATTAAAAACGCCACTTTTTTTCTGTCAGCTTCTTGGGCGGAACGGCACCCGGACACAGTTGAACGTATGATAAAAGACGGACATCAAATCGGCAGCATGGGATATGCGTATAAAAATTATACGAACCTAGAGGACAATGAAATAAAAAAAGATATCCTCCGGGCCCAGACCGCATTTAAAAAGCTGGGTGTAAAGAATGTTCATTTACTCCGCCCGCCGACCGGACAATTTAATAAAAAGGTTCTTACCATTGCACAGCAGTACCACTATTCAGTGGTTCATTACAGCGTTAACTCGCAGGATTGGACAAATCCCGGCCCTGATAAAATCATTGAAAATGTAAACAGTCATATAAAAGGTGGCGACATTGTCCTGCTGCACGCCTCTGATTCAGCAACACAGACTGAAGAAGCGCTCCCCGCCATCATTCACAATTTAAAGCAAAAAGGACTGAAAAACGTGACCGTCGGCGACCTGATCGCAAATACTGACGTCAAGTCATCAGAAGTGAAATAATTACCTCTGGGCAAACTTCGGCAGCATTAGCAGCTGAAACGCATTGCAGCCCATCAGCGGAATCAGCATCAAATAAAGCCAGTCCTCATTATTCACTCGTAGCGCAGGAACCCATTCAAGCGCTGTAATAACGACCATTAAAAATAATGATGAAACGAACGTATTTTTTGAGGACTGCTTTTGTTTTATATATGCCGTCAACAGGCCGACGGCAAGCAGAGCCAGCGGCAGCCAGACAAACCCCGCAATCGAGTCATCCCGCTCTCCGAAAAACAAAAATCTGACGTACATTAAATCAAAAGCGACAAACAGAATGATAAACAGCTGAAGCAGATTCCAAAGCGAGCTTGATCTGAGAATTTCAAGGGCAAACCGGTGCACCGTCAGAAAAACGAAGAATCCCATCTGGCTGATCACACTGAAAATCATGCCTACCCCGATAAACCAGATCAGAACGGAGAAAATCTGACCGGCATCATAATTCAGGAAAAACCCCTTATACTCCCCCCACTTCAGAGCAAATCCCACGACGCTTGTAATAAGAGCGCCCACAGCTAAAATCGAAAAGAAAAATCGAACAAGCCCGCGGCTTTTCATCTCTTATTCATCCCCCTGACAATCGCGTTCAGCGATATTTTGTTATGTATAAATCCATTCCGATGAATCATATTAAAAATAAGTACAAGTAAGGAAGGAGCTTATGCATGTCAAAAGCCAAAACGCTATTGATAAGCTGTTTTGTTGTATTATCTGTAACAGCTTGTGCTCCAAAAGACCAAGCAGCGGATATGGATTATGACCAGACTAAAAAAATGGTTGTTGATATATTAAAGACAGATGATGGAAAAAAAGCAATTAAGGAAATATTAAATGATGATGCGATGAATGAGGCATTGGTGATTGATCAAAATGCCATTAAAGGCACAATAGAGAAAACCCTCACCTCTAAAAAAGGGGCGGAGTTCTGGAAAACCATTTTTGAAGACTCAAAGTTCGCCGAGAGCTTTGCAAAAACTCTTCAGCCCGAGCATGAAAAAATCATAAAAAAACTGATGAAAGACCCTGATTATCAGAAAAGTTTTATGCAGATCATGCAGGACCCCGGCATGGATAAAAAATACTATGAACTGGTGAAAAGCCAAAAGTTCCGCAGTTACTTAGAAGATGTAATTACAGAGACACTTTCCAGCCCGCTTTTCAAAAAGCAATTCGAGGATGAATTGAAAAAAGCGGCTTCAAGCTCTGAAAAAGAAAGCCAATAAAAGGCCGGGCCGTGTTGATCCCGGCCCCTTTTCTATTCAGCTGTTTTTTCAATGACTTTCTGGGCGATCCCCATATAAATTTCCCCGATCGGATGACTTCTGTCATAGACAGAAGGCGCAAACTGGTCCTTGTCCCAATCAGGCTGTTTTAAAGGAATTCTGCCAAGCAGCGGCACTTGCAATTCCTCTGCAAGCTTATCTCCCCCGCCTTGACCGAACACATATTCTCTCTCGCCGGTTTTTGCACTTTGATAGTAAGCCATATTTTCAATGACCCCTACAACTTCATGATCGGTCTTAATCGCCATAGATCCCGCTCTCGCCGCTACAAATGCGGCTGTAGGGTGCGGCGTTGATACGATGATCTCTTTGCAGCTCGGAAGCATCGTGTGTACATCGAGCGCCACATCACCCGTGCCGGGCGGCAGATCAAGAACGATATAGTCAACCTCTCCCCAGTCAACTTCATGGAAGAAGTTATTCAGCATCTTGCCCAGCATCGGCCCTCTCCACACAACCGGAGCGTTTTCTTCGACGAAAAAGCCCATCGACATAACCTTTACTCCAAATCTTTCGACAGGAAGCAGTTTTTCTCCTTCTACTGTCGGGCGAACTGTAATACCCATCATGTCGGGCACGCTGAATCCGTATATATCCGCGTCGATCAAGCCGACTTTTTTTCCGAGCCGCGCAAGAGAAATGGCCAGGTTGACGGAAACCGTTGATTTGCCGACACCGCCTTTTCCGCTTGCCACCGCAAGAAAGACCGGCGGGTGTTTCCTATTCAGCAGGGTTTCGCTTTCAGCTGCCGGCCGGCTGAATTTCGCCAATGTTTCTTCCGGCAGCTCTTCAAACCGCAGTCCGACAGTTTCCGCACCCGCTTCTTTCAAAACGGATACGATTTCCTGCTGAATACCCATCTGTTCAGCCGTCCCCGTTTTTGCCAATGCAATTTTTACACTGACATGCCGTTTTTCCGGCTTGATCTTTACTTCTTTAATGGCATCCAATTCTCCCAGCGGTCTATGAAGAAAAGGTTCGCGCATGTTTCCGACTATATTTCTTACTTCATCTTCTCTTATCATCGAACCCTCACCCTTTGTGTATTCGTTTACAAATGGTATTATACCATATATTAAACATAGAATCGGCGAAAAACCCTCCTTACTCGGGAGGGTCTCCTTTCTCTGTGAAGTATCTCAATACGCCCTTATACACGGAAGAAGCGATTTTGTCCTGATATTTGGGCTGTCCGAGCCTTTTCGCTTCCGCGGGATTGGACAGAAATCCGATTTCCACCAGCGCGCCCGGTTTGGTTACATTCTGCATTAAGTAAATGCCATGTATCCGTTTCGCCTTTCTCGTTGTATTCTCCAAATTGATTCTCAATTCGTCCTGTATATATTTTGCCACTTTTTCATTTTCTTCGTATTTTCCATAGTAGAAGCTTTGGGCGCCGCTCCATCTCGGTGACGGTATGGCGTTCAGATGAATGCTGATATAAAGCTCCGCCTCTGAACGGTTGATGATTTCCACGCGCTTTCTCAGATCTTCCGCTTTGCGTCTGCTGTAGCCTTTCGTCCCTTCAGGAGCTAAATCAGTATCCGTCTCCCGCGTCATAATGACCAAAGCTCCCTGCTCCTGCAAATAGTCTCTTACCCTGGAGGCCACTTCGAGAGTAATGTCCTTTTCAAGGTGACTGCCTCCCGTGGCGCCTCCGTCCGGCCCGCCGTGTCCCGGATCGAGATAGATGATTTTTCCGCTCAGCGGCAGACTCCACGGCCGCCAGGAATCATCATTATGGAATTGAAACCGGAATAAACACAATAATATGATAAAGCCAAGTAAAAAACCGAGCCATTTCACCTTTTTTGTCATACCTTTCCCTCCCGCTTGTCCCCGTTATTAATAAGTATGGGACAAGGGAAGAAATTATGATTACCTCATACGGAGCTTACATTGTTTTTCTCTTTGCAGAAATCCTTCCGTCCACCAGCTGTTGATAAACCGGCAGGACGCTTCATAGATTTCTTTTTGTTCAACGGAAGAATATTGCTCATGCGTCCAATTGCAAAGATATTCAAAAAAATCGACCGTCAGTTCTTCCTCTTCTTCAGCCGAACGGGCGTTTGCCCTCTGCAAAGACTCACCATAATAGCCAAAGACGCCGAACCGGCCGCCTAATAAATACGCTTCAATTGCAAAATCTATGCATCCTTCACTCAGAATGCCGTTTTCGTCTTGAAGAAAGGGAAACAAAGGGGTAAGACATGCTTTTACGGACTGAATGATCTGCGTCAGTGACAGCTCCTTTAGTAAACTCTTCTCAAGCTCAAAATCCTTCTGCCGTTTCACGTCTGAAAAAGATAATACTTCTGCCATTGCCAGCCACGCTCCTTTTTACTGTTATTTTGAAAGGAAAAGGGAAAAAGCATGCTTTGTTGATAGTGGAAATCCTCCCAAATGAAGGAGTTTTATGTTAACTGGAAGAATAAAGAGCTGAGGTGACGTGATGAAAAAGCTGTTTCAATACAATTGGACGGTGCGTGACGAGTGGTTTATGATATGTGAAAAGCTGAGCCGGGAGGAACTGACGAAAACCCGGACGGGCGGAATGGAGAGCATCTTGCGGACTTTATTTCATATCATTGATGTCGAGATCAGCTGGGCTCGTGCCATTTTAAGTAAAGATGATGTTTTACCTGCTGAGTCTGACTATACGAGCATTCAGGATCTCAGAAAGCTGTCTGAACAGCATCGGGAGGATGTCATTCATGCGGTCTCCCTCAAAGGACCGGATCTTGTTAAGCCGGACTGGATGGACCAAACCTTTCCTAAAGAAGATATTCTCCGCCACATCCTTGCGCATGAGATTCACCATATGGGACAACTGTCGGTTTGGGCCAGAGAAATTGGAATAGAACCGGTTTCGGCTAATGTGATCAGCCGTCCGCAGGAAAAAGCCGCAAAAAAACAGCACCTCTGACGGGATGCCGTTTTTATATTTTAATGCTTCTTGTTACGGAGTATGTATTAATGTATTCATCCAGCACGAGGCCGCCTTTGTCCTCGTAAAAACCGGCAACCATGAAGCCTGCGTCAATCTGACCTTTAATTTGATCCTCCAGCGTATGGCCGAATTCAAGCGCTTCATGATTATCAATAAGTTCCTTTACCTTTTTCTTACTCAGGTCTTTTTCATCCGAAAACGGAATGGAATACTTTACTTTTAGTACGCCTTCCTGCTCTAAATCCATATCAAATAAGAACACGACGGGATTTACAAAACCGGAGACTAAAGATCCGCCTTTTTTCAATACGCGATGAGCTTCTTTCCATACCGGAAGAACCGTATCAACAAAGCAATTCGATACCGGGTGCACGATAAAATCAAATGACTCATCATCAAAACAGCTCAGATCATTCATGCTGCCTTTGACAGTCCGAAGCGTAAGATCGTCCCGCTCGGCAACCATTCTGTCTTGCGCAAGCTGTTTTTCCGAATTGTCAAAGATGGTCACGTCCGCTCCTGCAGCAGCAAGGACCGGCCCTTGCTGTCCTCCTCCTGAAGCGAGACAAAGAACCTTCAGACCGTCTATGGGCGGAAACCAATCCGCCGGCACATCTTTTCCGGGGGTCATCCTGATGCTCCAATTGCCTTTTTTCGCTTCACCAATCGTATGAGAATCAACCGCAACCGTCCATTCATTGCCTGTTTCGACTTTTTTATCCCATGCCTTGCTGTTATGTATGACTAACTTATTCATTATAACTGCGCTCCTTATTGGTAATGAATAGAGTATAACAAACAATTCTAGAAAAACATCGGATAACCTCTTGAATATGAGAAAAAAATACAAAAAAACCACAACCAAGAAGTTGTGGTTTTTGCAATCCAAAACGATTAACGTTTTGAGAACTGAGGTGCACGACGAGCGCCTTTAAGGCCGTATTTTTTACGTTCTTTCATACGAGCGTCACGAGTCAGAAGACCAGCACGTTTAAGTGTTGCACGGTATTCTGGATCTGCTTCAAGCAAAGCACGAGCGATACCATGACGGATTGCTCCAGCTTGACCAGATAAGCCGCCTCCATGTACGTTTACTAAAACATCATAAGTACCAGCTGTTTCAGTTAAAGTTAATGGTTGTTTGATATCTTCGATTAGAGCTGGAGATGGAATGTGCTCGCTGATTTCACGATTATTAACGACGATACGACCTTCTCCTGGAACTAAGCGCACACGCGCTACAGAACTTTTACGACGGCCAGTACCGTAATATTGAACCTGTGCCAAATTGGTAACCTCCTTTTTAATTAACCGCGAAGTTCGTAAACTTCAGGTTTTTGTGCTTCATGTGGATGCTCAGAACCACGGTATACGTTCAATTTTTTGAACATTTGACGACCTAGAGAACCTTTTGGAAGCATGCCTTTGATAGCAAGCTCAAGCATTTTCTCAGGGTAGTTTGTACGCATTTCAAGAGCTGTTCTTGATTTTAATCCGCCTGGATGTTGAGTGTGACGGTAGTAGATTTTATCAGTTAACTTTTTACCAGTTAACTCGATTTTTTCAGCGTTGATGATGATCACATGATCTCCAGTATCAACGTGCGGTGTGTAAGTCGGTTTGTGTTTCCCGCGAAGGATAGATGCAACTTCTGTAGAAAGACGTCCTAGAGTCTTGCCAGCAGCATCAACAACTAACCACTTGCGTTCAATAGTACTTGCGTTAGCCATAGGTGTTGTACGCATTGAATTTCCCTCCTAAATGATCTGTCATTTTCAATAATCTACGATTACGTTCTATTTCACAACACAATAAGTTCCGGGGCTTATCGTGGGGTTGAAATACATACCATATGATATCTTATAACTTTATGCAGACTCTGTCAAGAAAATGTTACACCTGGTTTAGTTGTCATAGCAAACGCTCCATAAATACAGCCCGTGCCCCGGTGCGGTGCGCCCTGCGGCTTCGCGATCTTTCGCTTCGAGCATTGCTTTTACATCATCGGGAGAAAATTTTCCAGCTCCTGTATCCAATAACGTTCCGGCAATGATTCTGACCATATTATAGAGAAAACCGTTTCCGGTGATCCGCATCTGCAGGCCGTCTCCGGTCTCAGTCCAATCCAGCTCGTAAATCGTTCTGACTTTATCCTGAACCGCGGTATCAGCCGCGCAAAAGCTTGTGAAATCATGTGTCCCGATGAGGTGCCTTGAAGCTTCCCTCATTTTCTGCACATTAAGCGGATATGCAAAATGGTAAGCGTAATGTCGTTTAAATACGTCCGGGTGTTTCTCCGTATATACAAAGTAGCGATATTCCTTTTGGACCGCGCTAAATCGTGCATGGAACCCATCATCCGCAATCTCTGCTGTTTTGACGGCAATATCATCAGGCAGCAGGGCATTGAGCGCAAACGGCCATTTCTCAGCCGGAATGGACAGCGGCGTATCAAAATGAATGACCTGCCCGGCAGCATGAACATCGCTGTCCGTGCGGCCGGATGAGTAAACAGGCACTCTGCCGTCCGTTTTATGGATGACGGCCAGGGCTTTTTCCAATTCACTTTGAACGGTCCGCTTTCCAGGCTGAACCTGATATCCGTTAAATAAATGCCCGTCATAAGCAATGGTACATTTCACTCTCATTCAGCAGCACCTCTAACTTCTTAAGAAAAACAATAACACGGCTAATACGATGATGAGCAGAATAGCTCCGGTATCCTTTCCGGTCCAGACGAGCTTTCTGTATTTCGTTCTCCCCTCACCGCCCTGGTAGCCTCTCGCCTCCATGGCGACCGCGAGCTCTTCCGCGCGTTTAAAGGCGCTGACAAACAGCGGGACAAGCAGCGGAACAACCGCTTTGATTCTGTCTTTCACCGGGCCGCTTGTAAAGTCCGCACCCCTTGCCATTTGCGCCTTCATGATTTTATCTGTCTCTTCCATCAATGTCGGGATAAATCGCAACGATATCGACATCATCAATGCGAGTTCGTGTACGGGCAGCTTCACCTTTTTAAAAGGATTCAGGAGCTGCTCCATTCCATCCGTTATTTCAATCGGCGTTGTTGTCAGCGTCAGCAGCGTCGTCATAAAGATAAGGTAAACGAAACGGAGGGAGATAAAAATCCCCTGTATAAGTCCGCCCTCATACACTTTAAACCAGCCAAGCTGAAAAATGACAGATCCTTCATGTGTCATGAAAATGTGTAATAAAAAGGTAAACGCCACAATCCAGATAATCGGCTTAAGCCCCTTCAGCAAAAAGCTGAACGGCACGCGTGTTAAGGCAATCACCCCGAATGTAAACAAACCGAGCAAAGCGTACGTCTGTACGTTGTTTGCTAAAAAAACGATACATACAAAAAGAAAGATGCTGACAAGTTTTGTTCGCGGGTCCAATCGGTGAATAAGCGATGATCCGGGAACATACTTTCCGATAATCATGCTGTCCATCATTGGTCCTTTTCCTCCTGAAAGAAAGCCTTAATTTCACTGGCGGCATCCTGCAGGGTCAGCATGGGTTTCTCATACTTGACTCCGAGAGCCTTCTCAAGCCGTCTCTGAAACTTTACCGATTCAGGAAGATCCAGTCCCATTTCGGCCATCTCTTCACCTTTTACAAACAAGTCACGCGGACTCCCCGTCGCTTTAATGGTTCCTTTGTGCATGACGATCATTTCGTCAGCATAGCGGGCGGCGTCCTCCATGCTGTGGGTGACGAGAATGGTAGTCAGGTTTCCCCGCTGATGAAGCGCATAGAACATGTCCATAATGTCCTGGCGCCCTCTCGGATCAAGACCGGCCGTCGGTTCATCCAAAACCAGCACTTCCGGCTCCATCGCGAGAACGCCGGCAATCGCCACTCTGCGCATCTGGCCGCCGCTGAGCTCAAATGGTGAACGATCCAAAATGTCTTCCGGAAGGCCCACAAGTCCCAGCATTTCTTTTGCTTTCCGTTCAGCGTCTTCTTTTTTTACACCGAAATTCATCGGTCCGAATGCGATGTCCTTCAGCACAGTCTCTTCAAACAGCTGATGTTCGGGAAATTGGAAAACGATTCCGACTTTTTTTCGCAAAGTCTTAAGGTCTTTATTCTTTTTACCGGCTGCCAGAATCGTGCTCCCGAGTTCAAGCTGTCCTTTAGTCGGTTTCAGCAAACCGTTTAAATGCTGCAGGAGCGTCGATTTGCCCGACCCTGTATGCCCGATGACGGCAACGTAACTGCCCTCTTTTATCACGGCATTGATATCATACAGAGCCAACCGTTCAAACGGTGTTTTCATTTGATAGCGGTGTTCTACATCTTTGATTTTAATGTCCACAGCTCATTCACCAGCCCTTCCTGAGTCAGATGGTTTTTCGTTAACGCCAGTCCGCTTTCTTTCAAAAGCAGGCTGAGCTGGAATGAGAAAGGCAAATCAAGACCGATGCGAACCAAGTCTTCGTTTAATTTAAAAATCTCTTCAGGCGTGCCCTCTGCATATTTCCTGCCGCCGTTCATCACAATGATCCTGTCCGCCCTTGCGGCTTCTTCCAGGTCATGTGTTATCGAAATGACGGTGGCCATGCCCTGATCTTTTAAGCGTCTGACAGTACCAAGGACTTCTTCTCTCCCAATCGGGTCAAGCATGGATGTCGCTTCATCCAAAATCATAATATCAGGACGCGCGGCAATAATTCCCGCGATCGCCACTCTTTGTTTTTGACCTCCGGAGAGATGGTGCGGCTCTTGATCAAGAAAATCCTGCATATTGACTTGTGTGACAGCCCAATCTACTCTCTCAATCATTTCTTCGCGCGGAACACCATTGTTTTCTAAACCAAAAGCCACATCATCGCGAACAGTCGTTCCGACAAATTGGTTATCGGGATTCTGAAAGACCATCCCTATTTTTTTTCGCACATCCCACACGGTATCCTCAGTCAGCTTGATGCCGCCGACTTCAATTTCTCCGGCCTCAGGCAAAATCAGCCCGTTCAGCGCTCTGGCCAAAGTCGACTTCCCTGAACCGTTGTGGCCTACGATAGCAAGCCATTCTCCTTCGTATACCTCCAGACTCACACCGTCCAGCGCCGGTCTTTCTGCATCTTTGCGGTAACGGAATAGAATGTCTTTTACGGATATAAGCTGTTTTTGATCCACGGGCGCCTGACCTCCTCTCAGCTATAGCTCTGCTTTTCTGTCTCATGATAAAAAGTTCTGATATCTAAAAAAAGGGCATAGATCCAGTTAGAAACTGTCCCGCCCTTCTTTAGATACACAAAAATATGTGATTAAACCAATTCGATGATTGCCATTGGTGCACCGTCACCACGGCGAGGACCAAGCTTCATAATACGTGTGTATCCGCCTTGGCGCTCCTCGTAACGAGTTGCAATGTCAGAGAATAATTTTTGAAGTGCATCTTGGTTATTTTCTTCATTAGCAACCTCGTTGCGAATGTATGCAGCAGCTTGACGACGAGCATGCAAGTCACCGCGCTTACCAAGAGTGATCATCTTTTCAACAACAGAGCGAAGTTCTTTCGCACGTGTTTCAGTTGTTTCAATTCTTTCGTTGATGATCAAATCTGTTGTAAGATCACGAAGCATAGCTTTACGCTGTGAACTCGTACGTCCTAGTTTTCTGTATGACATGTGATGTCCCCTCCTTTAATGGAATGCTGTTTCTAAATAAAAAACACACGAAAATCCTAGTTCACATGGAAACTAGATCAATCGTCTTTGCGAAGGCCGAGTCCAAGTTCTTCTAGTTTCGCTTTCACTTCTTCAAGTGATTTGCGTCCCAGGTTGCGAACTTTCATCATATCTTCTTCCGTCTTGTTCGCAAGTTCTTGAACCGTGTTAATGCCCGCACGCTTCAAGCAGTTGTAAGAACGGACAGAAAGGTCAAGTTCCTCAATCGTCATTTCAAGAACTTTTTCTTTTTGGTCCTCTTCTTTTTCAACCATGATTTCAGCATGCTGAGCTTCGTCAGTTAAACCGACGAATATATTAAGGTGTTCAGTTAAAATCTTTGAACCGAGAGCAATTGCTTCCTTCGGTCCAGTGCTTCCGTCAGTCCAAACATCAAGTGTAAGTTTGTCATAGTTTGCAACCTGGCCTACACGAGTGTTTTCTACCTGATAAGATAAACGAGAAACTGGCGTAAAGATTGAATCGATCGGAATCACGCCGATAGGCTGATCGTCTCTTTTGTTCGAATCAGCAGGTGTATACCCACGTCCTCTTTGTGCAGTAAGGCGAACTCGGAAACTCGCATTCTCACCAAGAGTCGCGATATGAAGATCCGGATTAAGGATTTCAACATCGCTGTCGTGTGTAATATCAGCTGCTGTGACAGTTCCTTCGCCCTGTACATCAATTTCAAGCGTCTTCTCTTCATCAGAGTAGATTTTCAATGCAAGCTTTTTAATGTGCAAGATTATCGTTGTAACATCTTCCACAACGCCTTCGATTGTCGAGAATTCGTGCAGTACACCATCTATCTGGATCGATGTTACAGCGGCACCAGGGAGTGAGGATAAGAGGATACGACGTAAGGAGTTACCCAGAGTTGTACCATATCCACGCTCAAGCGGCTCTACGACAAACTTACCAAATTTGGCATCGTCGCTGATTTCAACCGTTTCGATTTTTGGTTTTTCAATCTCGATCATTACTTAAAACCCTCCTTCAAAACGTCGAAACCTCGAATAGAATCATATGAGATTCCATCCGAAATTCCCCATTGTTTAGTCCCGTATGTGCTCAGGCAACGAGTCGGTGCATTCGTTTCATAAATAACTGTATCATAACCCATTATTGACAGGGACACAAAATCTATACAAACAAATTACACGCGGCGACGTTTTGGTGGACGGCATCCATTATGAGGAACAGGAGTTACGTCTCTGATAGCTGTAACTTCAAGTCCGGCAGCTTGTAAAGCACGGATTGCAGCTTCACGGCCAGAACCTGGTCCTTTAACAGTTACTTCAAGAGTTTTAAGTCCGTGTTCGATTGAACCTTTAGCAGCTGTTTCAGCAGCCATTTGCGCAGCAAAAGGAGTAGATTTACGAGAACCTCTGAATCCTAGAGCTCCGGCACTAGACCAAGAAAGAGCATTACCATGAGTATCAGTGATCGTAACGATCGTGTTGTTGAAAGTTGAACGAATATGAGCGATTCCTGACTCAATATTCTTTTTCACGCGACGTTTACGCGTGTTTTGTTTACGAGCAGCAGCCATTGTTTAGGTACCTCCCTTACTTATTTTTTCTTGTTAGCTACAGTACGACGCGGACCTTTACGAGTACGCGCATTGTTTTTAGAGTTTTGTCCGCGAACAGGCAAACCTCTGCGATGGCGGATTCCGCGGTAGCTTCCGATTTCGATCAGACGCTTGATGTTAAGAGAAACTTCACGGCGAAGGTCACCTTCTACTTTCAGTTTGTCAATAACATCACGGATTTTACCAAGTTCTTCTTCAGTAAGATCACGCACACGAGTATCTTCAGAAACACCAGCCTCTTTCAAGACTTGCTGAGCCGTTGTGCGGCCAATTCCGAAGACATATGTTAAAGAAATAACAACACGTTTGTCACGTGGGATATCTACACCAGCAATACGAGCCATTCTCTGGGCACCTCCTTATTAATTATCCTTGTTTTTGTTTATGCTTTGGATTTTCACAGATCACCATTACTTTTCCTTTTCTGCGAATAACTTTACATTTCTCGCAGATTGGTTTAACTGATGGTCTCACTTTCATGTGTTTCCAACCTCCTTCAGTTTCCGGAGTGCTTTATTTGTAACGGTACGTAATCCTGCCACGAGTTAAGTCATATGGAGATAATTCTACCGTAACTTTGTCTCCAGGTAAAATGCGAATGAAGTGCATGCGGATTTTACCAGATACGTGAGCCAAAACCGTATGGCCATTTTCGAGTTCAACTTTGAACATCGCGTTTGGCAGTGTTTCGACAATCGTACCTTCCACTTCAATTACATCGTCTTTCGCCATTCAAGTGTTCTCCCTTCTTCAAATCAGTAACTTGCTCTCTGACAAATTTCAAAAGAGAAAATCTCAGTTATCCGTTTGTCACACGCCCTGTTTCGTTTATACTGTTCTGAACTTCCGGAGATACGCAATCATAAAGGGTGAATGATTGATATTCTTTTTCTAAGGAGAATGAAATGTACGCTTTTCTCCGTCTGCTTTAGTACACGATGATGAATCTTCATTCCGATGACAGCAGCTAGCCGTTTTTTCTTCCGACCAATTGTAAACCTACAATCTGCCCAGGTGCGGAATGAAAAACATGTGTCATGGAATTCATTTCATCATCTAGACTTTTGTCAGTATATCAAAACCCGTTTCCGTAATCGCAATCGTATGTTCAAAATGAGCACACTTTTTCCCATCTACCGTTACAACCGTCCAGTTATCAGCCAATGTTTTCACATATCGGCTGCCAGCGTTAACCATCGGTTCTATAGCGAGAACCATACCAGGCTTCAGCCTAGGTCCTTTGTTTGGCGGACCGTAATGAGGAATTTGCGGATCCTCATGCAAGTCTTGACCAACACCATGTCCGACATACTCCCTAACAACTGAAAACTGCTCATTTTCGACATACGTTTGTATTGCGTGGGAAATATTCGACAAACGTTCACCTGGTTTTGCTTCCTTCAAGCCTTTATATAAAGACTCCTCTGTCACTTCCAGCAGTCGTTTATCATCATCACTGATGTTTCCTACCGGATATGTCCAAGCAGAGTCACCATGATAACCATTTAATTTAGCACCGATATCAATGCTGATAATGTCACCGTCACGCAAAACCCTTTTACCGGGAATTCCGTGAACGAGTTCTTCATTAACTGATACACAAATGCTCCCGCGAAACCCATTATACCCCTTAAAAGATGGGATTGCACCCTGCTTCTCAATAAAACGTTCGGCAATTTGATCCAATTCTTTTGTCGAGATTCCTGGTTTAATGTGCTTTTTCATCTCTTCATGAGTCAAAGCCACGATTCGCCCTGCTTCCCGCATGATGCCAAGCTCACGAGGGGTCTTACAGATAATCATTTGCTCAATCCTCCAAGAAGCTCTTTCACATCTTTGTACACGTCGTTAATGTCCTGCTGGCCATTGACGTTGACAAGATACCCTTTCTCAGAATAAAAATCGAGTAAAGGCTGAGTCTGCTTCATGTTGACCTCAAGCCGTTTTGAGACGGTTTCCTCATTATCATCTGCCCGTTGATAAAGGTCTCCTCCGTCTTTATCACAAACACCCGGCGTTTTCGGCGGATTGAAAACCAAATGATAGGTTGTGCCGCAAACACTGCAAATTCTGCGTCCAGTCAAACGTTCCATTAAAGAGTCTTTGTCTACTTTAATGTTAATGACATAATCAATCGGCTTGCCGTATTCCTCAAGAATGTTTTCAAGAGCTTCAGCCTGAGCGACTGTTCGCGGAAATCCGTCCAGAAGAAAACCTCTTTCACAATCATCTTTGCCGAGTCTTTCTTTGACAATGCCGATTGTGACTTCGTCCGGTACGAGCTCGCCTTTATCAATATAAGACTTTGCTTCGAGTCCGAGTGGTGTTTCTTCTTTCATAGCAGCACGGAACATATCTCCCGTTGAGATATGAGGTATCCCATAATCCTCAACAATTCGTTCTCCCTGTGTGCCTTTACCGGCTCCAGGAAGTCCCATTAAGACTAAGTTCATTCGGATTTCCCCCGTCCTCTCTTATTTAGAGGAATGGTTAAAACCAGTCCTCTAATTTTTCATAAATCCTCGGTAATTACGTTTCACTAACTGGCTCTCCAGCTGCTTCATTGTCTCCAAGGCTACCCCGACGACAATTAACAATGATGTTCCGCCAATCTGTGCACTTTGAGGCAATCCAGCGAATTGAATGAAAAAGATAGGAAGAATGGAAATCACGGCTAAGAATATAGAACCCACAAACGTAAGTCGATACAAAATGCTCGTAATTCTATCTTGAGTCATTTTCCCTGGACGAACCCCCGGGATATAGCCACCCTGTTTTTTTAGGTTATCAGCCATTTGTTCAGGGTTTACCTGCACAAAAGCATAGAAGTACGTAAAGGCGATAATTAATGCGACATAAACCGCCATGCCCACCGGATGTGTATTGTCAAAGTTGGCTTGAATCCACTTTGTCACATTGTTTTCTCCGAAAAATGACGCGATAGTACGCGGCGTAATAAGAAACGCAACCGCAAAGATTACCGGAATAACCCCTGCCGGATTCACTTTAAGCGGAAGGTGAGTTGACTGGCCTCCGCCAACAGGTGAACGACCTTGCCCTTTTGCATATTGAATCGCGATTTTGCGTACGGCCTGCTGAATGAAAATAACACCAACAATAACGGCCAAAATCGCAATCACCAGTAAGGCGATTTTTACAATATGAATAAACAGCTGATCGCTGCTGCCGACAAATTGAGTCTCATAAATCTGCCCAACAGTTTTCGGAATACTAGCCACAATCCCCGCGAAGATGATGATCGAAATTCCGTTACCTACTCCATTGGAAGTAATTTGTTCTCCCAGCCACATTAAAAAAGCAGTTCCTCCAGTGAGTACTAAAGCAATAATCAGATATGTCGATATGCCGGATTTTTCAATCAGCATACCGTTTGCCAGGTTATTAAACCCGTAAGACATACCTAATGCCTGGATAAAACCAAGCACAATCGTAAAATATCTCGTGAACTGAGCTAATTTACGGCGGCCGACTTCACCTTGCTTAGACCACTCGGTAAACTTCGGCACAACATCCATCTGAAGCAGCTGAATGATGATTGAAGCAGTGATGTAAGGCGTAATTCCCATCGCAAAAATGGAGAACTGATAAAGCGCACCGCCGCCAAATGTATTAAGGAGATCAAAAACCCCCATCGAACTTTGTGTCTGCAACGCCTGAGCATTTACATATGGCACAGGGATAAACGCACCTATGCGAAAGACGATTAGCATGAGTAATGTAAAAATGATTTTATTCCGAATATCACTCACACGCATAAAGTTGGAGATTGTCTTAAACAAGTTAGATCACCTCAGCTGTACCGCCAGCAGCTTCAACAGCTTCTTTCGCAGAAGCAGAGAATTTATTGGCTTTTACAGTTAATTTTTTCTCTAATTTACCGTTGCCAAGAATCTTTACTCCTGCATTAAGTTTGCTAATAACACCAGTCTCAAGAAGAAGTTCAGGAGTGACTTCCGTTCCTTCCGCAAAACCGTTCAATTTGTCTACGTTCACAATAGCGTATTCCTTACGGTTGATGTTTGTAAAACCGCGTTTAGGAAGACGTTGGAATAAAGGCATTTGTCCCCCCTCGAATCCAGGGCGTACACCGCCGCCAGAACGAGCGTTTTGACCTTTGTGACCTTTACCAGCTGTTTTACCGTTACCAGAACCAATACCACGACCTACGCGATTGCGTACTTTACGTGAACCTTCTGAAGGCTTTAATTCATGAAGTTTCATTAGGACACCTCCTTAGCCTATAATTTATTTTTATTGTTCTTTAACAGAAACTAGATGAGATACTTTATTAATCATACCGCGGATCGCAGCGTTATCTTCATGAACGACAGTTTGGTTTGTTTTCTTTAAACCAAGTGTTCTTACAGTAACGCGCTGATCTTCCGGGCGACCGATTACACTGCGTTTGAGGGTAATTTCTAATTTAGCCATTAATGTTCCCTCCTTATCCTAACAGTTCTTCTACAGATTTTCCACGAAGCTTCGCAACCTCTTCGGCACGTTTAAGCTCACTTAAACCTTGAAGTGTTGCACGGATCATGTTGATCGGTGTGTTAGAACCTAAAGACTTAGAAAGGATATCAGCAACGCCAGCAAGCTCAAGTACCGCACGTACAGGGCCTCCAGCGATAACTCCAGTACCTTCAGAAGCAGGTTTCAACAAGATATTGCCTGCACCGAAACGTCCGATGATTTCGTGTGGAATCGTAGTTCCAACCATTGGTACTTCAATCAAATTCTTTTTCGCATCTTCAACAGCTTTGCGGATTGCTTCAGGTACTTCTTGTGCTTTACCAGTACCGAAACCTACGTGACCGTTTTTGTCACCGACAACGACTAGAGCTGCGAAACGGAAACGACGACCACCTTTAACAACTTTCGCTACGCGGTTAACCGTAACTAAGCGTTCTTCTAACTCTAATTTGCTTGGGTCAATACGACGCATAATCATGTGTCCCTCCTTTTTTTATTAAAATTTCAGTCCGGCTTCACGAGCTGCATCGGCCAGAGCTTTTACACGTCCATGGTATAAGTATCCGCCGCGGTCAAATACTACGTCAGAAACACCTTTCTCAGAAGCGCGTTTCGCAACGAGTTCACCGACTTTAGCAGCAGCAGCGCTGTCACCAGTGCTTTCCACGTTCAAATCTTTATCGAGAGTAGATGCACTAGCAAGTGTTACACCATTTACATCATCGATGATTTGAGCGTAAATGTGCTTGTTAGAACGGAAAACGTTCAGGCGCGGTCTTTCAGCAGTACCGGAAAGTTTAGCGCGAACACGAGCGTGTCTTTTAAGACGAGCAGCATTTTTGCTAGTTTTCGTAATCATCTAGGTCACTCCTTTCTTCACTTTAAGCGATCTTACTTAGCAGATTTACCTTCTTTACGGCGAACAACTTCACCTTCGTAGCGGATTCCTTTACCTTTGTAAGGCTCTGGAGAACGTACAGCGCGGATGTTAGCAGCAATAGCTCCTACGCGTTCTTTGTCTGTACCTTTTACAACTACTTTTGTTTGAGAAGGAACTTCGATTTCGATGCCTTCTTCAGGAACGATCTCAACAGGATGAGAGTATCCAACGTTTAAAACAAGTTTATTTCCGGATTTAGAAGCACGGTAACCGACACCGACTAATTCCAAACCTCTTTCAAATCCTTTAGATACACCTTCAACCATGTTGCCAAGCAGACTACGAGTCGTACCATGCAGGGCACGGTGCTCTTTGTGATCAGAAGGACGAGTAACTGTAAGCACGTTGTCCTCAATTTTGATTTCCATATCAGGATGGAAAGTACGAGTTAATTCTCCTTTTGGTCCTTTTACAGCCACAGTGTTGCCTTCGTTCAGCGTTACTGTAACTCCAGAAGGGATCTCAAGCAGTTTTTTACCTACACGAGACATACTAAAACACCTCCATTCTTGTTAAACTTCTTACCAAACGTATGCTAGAACTTCTCCACCAGCTTGTTTTGCACGGGCTTCTTTGTCCGTTAAAACACCTTGTGATGTAGAAATAATCGCGATTCCAAGACCGTTAAGTACGCGAGGTACTTCATTTGATTTAGCGTATACACGCAAACCTGGTTTGCTGATTCTTTTAAGACCAGTGATAACGCGCTCGTTGTTTTGTCCGTATTTCAAGAAAACGCGGATGATACCTTGTTTGCTGTCTTCTACGAACTCAACGTCACGAATGAAACCTTCACGCTTTAAAATGTCAGCAATTTCTCTTTTCAATTTAGAAGCAGGAATTTCAAGCTTCTCATGACGTACCATGTTTGCATTGCGAATACGAGTCAGCATATCTGCAATTGGATCTGTCATAACCATTATATAATTACCTCCTTCCCATTCTTGGGGATTACCAGCTGGCTTTTTTCACGCCAGGAATTTGTCCTTTATATGCAAGCTCACGGAAACAAATACGGCAAAGTTTAAATTTACGAATGACTGAGTGCGGACGTCCGCAGCGTTCACAGCGAGTGTACTCTTGCACTTTAAACTTTGGTGTACGTTGTTGTTTCGCAATCATTGACTTTTTAGCCACGATTTCGCCTCCCTTTCATTGATTATTTCTGGAACGGCATACC
Organism: Bacillus sp. IS1; assembly: GCF_032461585.1. Lineage (NCBI taxonomy): Bacteria > Bacillati > Bacillota > Bacilli > Caryophanales > Bacillaceae > Bacillus > Bacillus sp. IS1. The sequence goes on from NZ_JAWCWR010000009.1 coordinate 19,300, forward strand.
TACTTGAGTTAATAGCTCACGAGCCTCTTCGTCAGAGTTAGCAGTCGTTACGATAACGATGTCCATTCCGCGAACCTTTGTTACTTTATCGTAGTCAATTTCAGGGAAGATTAACTGTTCTTTAATACCAAGAGTGTAGTTTCCGCGACCGTCGAAAGATTTCTTAGAAATCCCGCGGAAGTCACGTACACGCGGTAAAGATACAGAAATAAGTTTATCAAGGAAATCATACATGCGCTCTCCGCGAAGAGTTACTTTCGCACCGATAGGCATTCCCTCACGAAGACGGAATCCAGCAATTGATTTCTTCGCACGAGTAACGACAGGTTTTTGACCTGCGATAAACGTTAATTCTTCAACAGCACTGTCGATTGCTTTCGCGTTTTGAACAGCATCACCAACACCCATGTTGATTACGATTTTTTCGATTTTTGGCACCTGCATAACAGAGTCGTAGTTGAACTTCGTCATTAAAGCAGGTGAAATTTCTTTATTGTACTTTTCTTTAAGGCGGTTCATGAGATAGACCTCCCTTCCTTTAAATACTATTTATCTAAGACTTGCCCAGATTTTTTTGCAACACGAACTTTTTTGCCATCTTCCACTTTGTATCCTACGCGAGTCACTTCACCTGTTTTAGGATCGAGCGGCATAACGTTTGATACATGAATTGGCGCCTCTTGATTAGAAATACCGCCTTGAGGGTTTGCTTGAGTTGGTTTAGAGTGCTTCTTCACCATGTTTACGCCCTCAACTAGAACGCGGTCCTTTTTAGGGAAAGCAGCAAGGATCGTACCTTGTTTGCCTTTATCTTTACCAGAGATAACCATTACTTTATCGCCTTTTTTCACATGCATCCTGATCGCACCTCCTTGAGTAAGGCATTTATTTCATTAGATAACTTCTGGAGCCAGAGAAACAATTTTCATGAAGTTGTTTTCACGTAATTCACGGGCAACCGGTCCGAAGATACGAGTTCCACGCGGGCTCTTGTCGTCACGGATGATAACACATGCATTCTCATCGAAGCTGATGTATGATCCGTCAGTTCTGCGTGCTCCGCTTTTTGTGCGAACGATAACAGCTCTTACGACTTCACCTTTTTTGACAACGCCTCCTGGTGTTGCTTGTTTAACCGTGCAAACAATTACATCACCAATGTTAGCCGTTTTACGTCCAGAACCGCCAAGAACTTTAATAGTAAGTACCTCACGCGCACCGGAGTTGTCAGCAACTTTTAAACGAGTCTCTTGTTGAATCATTATTTGTTACCTCCCTTCGGAAAAAGAATTCCGAACTTTATTAGATAATAACAGCTTCTTCGACAACTTCTACTAGACGAAAACGCTTAGTTGCAGATAATGGACGAGTTTCCATGATCTTTACGATGTCTCCGATTTTAGCTTGGTTATTTTCATCATGTGCTTTGAATTTCTTTGAGTATTTTACGCGTTTACCGTAAATAGGATCCTTTTTGTATGTTTCAACAACAACAGTGATGGTTTTATCCATTTTGTCAGAAACAACACGGCCTTGGTAAACTTTGCGTTGGTTACGTTCGCTCATGCTCACGACCTCCCCTCAGTGATTATTTGTTGGCAGCAATTTCTCTTTCACGAATCACAGTTTTCATGCGCGCGATAGCTTTGCGCACTTCACGAATGCGAGCAGTATTTTCAAGTTGTCCTGTCGCTAATTGAAAGCGAAGATTGAAAAGTTCTTCTTTAAGAGACTTTACTTTTTGTTCAATTTCAGCAGTGGTAAGGTCACGAATTTCATTAGCTTTCATTTGATTCACCACCAATTTCTTCACGTTTTACGAACTTCGTTTTAATTGGCAATTTGTGAGATGCAAGACGAAGAGCTTCACGAGCTACCTCTTCAGACACACCAGAAATTTCAAATAAAACTTTGCCCGGTTTTACAACAGCTACCCAGCCTTCAGGAGCCCCTTTACCGGAACCCATCCGTACCTCAAGCGGTTTAGCAGTGTAAGGTTTTGAAGGGAAAATTTTAATCCAAACTTTACCGCCACGTTTCATGTAACGAGTCATCGCAATACGTGCAGCTTCGATTTGGCGGTTCGTGATCCAAGAAGCTTCAAGAGCCTGGATACCGTACTCACCAAAATGTACTTCAGTACCGCCTTTAGCGCGACCGCGCATTTTTCCGCGATGCTCTCTGCGATATTTAACGCGTTTTGGTAATAACATATTATTTTCCTCCTTCCTCAGTTTTCTTCTTAGTAGGAAGAACCTCTCCACGATAGATCCAGACTTTTACACCAAGCTTACCGTAAGTTGTGTCAGCTTCAGATGTTGCATAGTCGATGTCAGCACGTAAAGTGTGCAATGGAACAGTTCCTTCACTGTAGTATTCAGAACGAGCGATATCAGCTCCGCCAAGACGGCCGGAAACCATTGTTTTCACACCTTGTGCTCCAGCACGCATAGTGCGTTGGATTTGTTGTTTTTGCGCACGGCGGAAAGAAATACGGTTTTCTAGTTGACGAGCGATGTTGTCAGCTACAAGCTGAGCATCAAGATCTGCTCTTTTGATTTCAAGAATGTTAATGTGTACACGCTTGCCAGTAAGGCTGTTAAGGGCTTTACGAAGTGCTTCAACTTCAGATCCGCCTTTACCGATTACCATACCAGGCTTAGCAGTGTGGATCGTAATGTTAACGCGGTTTGCTGCGCGCTCGATTTCTACTTTAGAAACAGAAGCGTCAGAAAGGCGTTTGCTAATGAATTCACGAATTTTTAAATCTTCGTGCAGGAAGTCAGCGTAATCTTTACCAGCGTACCACTTAGATTCCCAATCACGAATGACTCCGATACGAAGACCGACTGGATTTACCTTTTGACCCACTACTTATCCCTCCTTCTTTTCTGATACAACGATTGTAATGTGGCTCGTACGTTTGTTGATTTGGCTCGCACGTCCCATAGCACGCGGGCGGAATCTTTTTAACGTTGGGCCTTCGTCAACAAATGCCTGAGAAATAACCAGATTGTTAGCGTCCATCTCGTAGTTGTGCTCAGCATTTGCGATAGCAGATTTTAAAACTTTTTCGATGATCGGAGAAGCAGCTCTCGGAGTTAAGTTCAGGATAGATACTGCTTCGCCTACTTGCTTACCTCGAATCAGGTCCATTACTAGACGTGCTTTACGAGGAGCAATACGGACTGTTCTTGCAACAGCTTTAGCTTGCATTTAAAAGCCTCCTCTCTTAGCGTCTTGTTTTTTTATCGTCACTGGCGTGGCCTTTGTAAGTACGAGTCGGTGCGAATTCGCCCAACTTGTGGCCTACCATGTCTTCAGAAATGAATACAGGCACGTGTTTACGTCCGTCATATACTGCGATAGTGTGACCGATAAATTGTGGGAAAATAGTTGAACGGCGAGACCAAGTTTTTACAACTTGTTTCTTGTCCGTTTCATTTAATTTCTCGATTTTTGTCATCAAGTGTCCATCGACAAATGGTCCTTTTTTCAAGCTGCGAGCCATTTTGGAACCTCCCTTCGTGATTGCACTACGGTCCGAAATGAACCGTAGACAACCCCGTTATTTATTTTTACGACGACGTACGATAAATTTATCAGATTTGTTCTTTTTCTTACGTGTCTTGAATCCAAGAGTCGGTTTGCCCCAAGGAGACATTGGTGATTTACGTCCGATTGGCGCGCGACCTTCACCACCACCGTGCGGGTGATCGTTAGGGTTCATTACAGAACCGCGGACTGTAGGGCGGATGCCTTTCCAGCGAGAGCGTCCTGCTTTACCAACGTTGATCAGTTCGTGCTGCTCGTTACCTACTTGACCGATAGAAGCGCGGCAAGCAGAAAGGATCATGCGAACTTCACCAGAGTTAAGACGTACAAGAACGTATTTGCCTTCTTTACCAAGAACCTGAGCAGATGTACCAGCTGAACGTACAAGCTGTCCGCCTTTACCAGGTTTTAATTCAATGTTATGCACAACTGTACCAACAGGGATGTTGATAAGCGGAAGTGCGTTACCTACTTTGATGTCAGCTTCAGGGCCGGACATGATTTCAGTACCTACTTGAATTCCTTTTGGTGCAAGAATGTAACGTTTTTCTCCGTCTACATAGTTGATTAGTGCAATGTTAGCTGAACGGTTTGGATCGTACTCAACTGTAGCAACGCGTCCAGGTATACCATCTTTATCGCGTTTGAAGTCGATAACACGGTATTGGCGTTTGTGTCCGCCACCTTGGTGACGTACAGTCAATTTACCTTGGTTGTTACGTCCGCCTTTTTTGTGAAGGGGCGCAAGCAAGGATTTTTCCGGCTGGTCAGTCGTGATTTCAGCAAAATCTGAAGTTGTCATGCCACGACGTCCGTTAGAGGTCGGTTTATACTTTTTAATCGCCATTTTGAATTTCCCTCCTTCTTTTTACAGATAATTAAGCTTCAAAAATTTCGATTTCTTTGCTGTCTGCAGTAAGTTTTACGATCGCTTTTCTGCGACGGCTAGTCATACCAGTGTAGCGGCCGACACGTTTTGATTTCCCTTTGTAGTTCATGATGTTGACTTTGTCAACTTTCACTCCAAAGATACTTTCAACTGCATCTTTCACTTCTGTTTTATTAGCTCTTACATCAACTTCAAAAGTATATTTTTTTTCAGTCATTAAATCAGCAGAACGTTCAGTAATGACGGGGCGCTTAAGAACATCACGAGGATCTTTCATTATGCAAGCACCTCCTCTACTTTTTCAACCGCAGCTTTTGTAATCAGAAGCTTCTCGTGGTTGACAACGTCTAACACGTTGATTCCGTTAGCTTGAACAACTGTAACTCCAGGGATGTTGCGTGCAGAAAGAGATACTGCTTCGTTTGCATCCGCAGTTACGATTAAAGCTTTTTTCTCAACAGATAATCCTTTAAGGATAGCTGCCATTTCTTTTGTTTTAACCGTATCAAGAGTAAGATCTTCAAGAACAATAATGTTGTTGTCGTTCACTTTAGAAGACAATACTGATTTGATTGCCAAGCGGCGAACTTTTTTAGGTAATTTGTAAGAATAGCTGCGTGGTGTTGGGCCGAATACGACACCACCTCCGCGCCATTGCGGTGAACGGATTGAACCTTGACGGGCACGACCTGTACCTTTTTGACGCCATGGTTTGCGACCTCCGCCGCGTACTTCAGAACGATTTTTCACTTTGTGAGATCCTTGACGTAAGGAAGCTCTTTGCATAAGAATAGCGTCGAATACTACGCTCTCATTTGGCTCAATTCCAAATACAGACGCGTTTAATTCGATATCACCAGCAGTAGAACCGTTTTGGTTGTATAATGCTACTTTTGGCATGATCAATTTCCTCCTTTCCTAAGAGACTTATTTAGATTTAACAGCACTTTTAACAGTGATTAAAGTTTTTCTCGCACCAGGTACGTTACCTTTAATCAAAAGAAGATTGCGCTCAGCATCTACTTTTACGATTTCAAGGTTTTGGACAGTGATTTGATCTCCGCCCATGCGTCCAGGTAATAGTTTACCTTTGAATACACGGTTAGGATCTACAGGTCCCATTGAACCAGGACGACGGTGGTAGCGTGAACCGTGAGACATAGGTCCGCGAGATTGTCCGTGGCGCTTGATTGCACCTTGGAAACCTTTACCTTTAGATACTCCTGTTACATCTACGATTTCTCCTGCAGAGAAAATTTCAACCTTGACTTCCTGACCAATTTCATACGCATCCATATCCACGCCGCGTAATTCTTTAACGAAGCGCTTAGGAGCAGTTTCCGCTTTTGCAACGTGTCCTTTTTCCGGTTTGTTTGAAAGCTTTTCACGCTTATCGTCAAAACCAAGCTGGATCGCTTCATAGCCATCATTTTCAGCTGTTTTCTTTTGAAGAACAACGTTTGGAGCTGCTTCAATAACAGTTACCGGGATAAGATCACCGTTCTCTGCGAATACTTGCGTCATACCAATTTTTCTTCCTAAGATTCCTTTGGTCATTCGTCACACCTCCTATTAAGATCATTCTATATTTTAGAATTAAAGTTTGATTTCGATATCGACACCAGATGGTAAGTCTAATCGCATGAGAGCATCAACAGTTTGTGGTGTTGGGTTCACAATGTCGATTAAACGTTTATGTGTACGCATTTCAAATTGCTCACGAGAATCTTTGTATTTGTGCACCGCACGAAGGATTGTGTAAACTGATTTTTCAGTTGGCAACGGAATCGGACCAGATACGCTGGCACCAGAACGTTTTGCCGTTTCAACAATCTTCTCTGCAGATTGATCAAGGATTCTATGATCATATGCTTTTAAACGAATACGAATTTTTTGTTTTGCCATTATTTTCCCTCCTTTTCGCCTACATCACGTTAGACAGTTCTCCGTGAGAAAAACCTGATCACCTTGCCATGGCAAAGCGGCCGGGTGTGTCAGCAACCTCTCACTTCATCGCAGTCAAAGACCAACATACACTATTATACAGAAAATAGACGTATGTTGCAAGGTTTATTTAAAGAACCTTGTGGTTTTCACACTTTGATTATTATACAGGTGATACCATGATTAATCAAGGATATGCCTGTTTTCTTTCAGAGATGGAACGATGCGAACCGGCTGACAACTTCGGCAAAGCGATCCGGTTCCTCCAAGTGAGGCGAATGAGCTGAGTTCTCAAACCAATGCCATTCTTTATACGGCGCATCAACCTTCTGATAATATTCATAAGACGTCGTCCCCGGGACCGTCAAATCGTATCTCCCTGACATAAAACAGCACGGTATTATAATAGAAGAAACTGATTCCCCGGCATCAAAGAAAATGAGATCCTCCCACAGGTGTTTCAGGCTGAACATTTGACCCCGCGCGGCTAAGAAGCTCCCTCTCACACCGTACGGTTCACCAAACAGCATTCGCCCCCCTGCTTTAAGAGCGCCGATCGGATGATGGGTAAAGCCCCCTCCCCTCATCTCGATACAAAGCAGAAATAACGATCGCTGCAGCTGTTTCTCCCATGGAGGCGCTCCGATAAAACTCAGCGTCTTTTCCAGCAGGAAATGTTTGCGTTGCCTGCTCCATTCCATCATCAGCCGGTAAGCTTCCGTTTCTTCCTTTTGAATATTAACCACCTGACTGATACCGATATACCCATAATACAAATCAGGCCTTTCTTGAAGAACATGAAGCGCCAGAACTGAACCCCACGAATAGCCGGCGATATATATTTTTTGCCTGCTGAATTGCTTGCATAAGCGTTCGGTCAAATGAATGGTATCGGCTGTCAGCTGATCCAAAGTCATAGATGAACCCGGAATTTCCTTTGAATAAGAGAGACCCGCCCCTCTCTGATCCCAGTTCACAACGGTGAAATGCTTTTCCAGCTTATTCTGGTATTTTCTCGCATAGCCGATTTGAGGCGTGCCGGGACCGCCGTGCAAAAATAAAAGCAGCGGATTACTCCAGTCATCACCATTAATCATAATGGTTTGTTCACTGCCATTAATCAGCAATTGCTGAAGCATTGAAATACGATTGGTTTTCTTGAAGTTATCGATCATCGCTCTGCTCCTAAAATTTGTATACGTTCTATTATACATGGAATCAGCGGGGAAACAAAAAAACGAGGCCCCATAAGGGACCCCGCATTAATGAACGAGTCGATTACTCAGTGATTGTAGAAACAACGCCTGAACCAACTGTACGTCCGCCTTCACGAATAGAGAAACGAGTTCCTTCTTCGATAGCGATTGTAGAGATAAGTTCAACGATCATTTCAGTGTTATCTCCAGGCATAACCATTTCTACGCCTTCTGGAAGATTGATGATACCAGTTACGTCAGTTGTACGGAAGTAGAACTGAGGACGGTAGTTAGAGAAGAATGGAGTATGACGTCCACCCTCTTCTTTAGAAAGAACGTAAACTTCAGCTTTGAATTTGCTGTGTGGAGTGATTGTACCTGGTTTAGCAAGTACTTGTCCACGTTGGATGTCTTCACGAGCTACACCGCGAAGAAGTGCACCGATGTTGTCTCCAGCTTCAGCATAGTCAAGAAGCTTACGGAACATTTCAACACCTGTAACAGTTGTTTTGCTGTTTTCTTCTTGAAGACCGATGATTTCAACTTCGTCACCGACTTTAACTTGTCCGCGTTCTACACGGCCAGTAGCAACTGTACCACGACCAGTGATTGAGAATACGTCCTCAACTGGCATCATGAATGGTTTGTCAGTGTCGCGTTCTGGAGTTGGGATGTACTCATCAACTGCAGCCATAAGTTCAAGAATTTTTTCTTCGTACTCAGCGTCACCTTCAAGAGCTTTAAGAGCAGAACCTTTAACAACTGGTACATCATCACCAGGGAAGTCGTATTCGCTAAGAAGATCGCGAACTTCCATTTCAACAAGCTCAAGAAGCTCTTCGTCGTCTACCATGTCGCATTTGTTAAGGAATACTACGATGTATGGTACACCAACGTTTTTAGAAAGAAGGATGTGCTCACGAGTTTGTGGCATTGGGCCATCAGCAGCAGATACTACAAGGATAGCTCCGTCCATTTGCGCAGCACCAGTGATCATGTTTTTAACATAGTCAGCGTGTCCTGGGCAGTCAACGTGTGCATAGTGACGAGTGTCAGTTTCGTACTCAACGTGTGCAGTAGAGATTGTGATACCGCGCTCACGTTCTTCTGGAGCACCATCAATTTGATCGTACGCCATAGCTGTACCTTTACCAGATTTCTTATGAAGTACTGTTGAGATAGCAGCAGTTAATGTTGTTTTACCATGGTCAACGTGTCCAATTGTACCGATATTGGCATGTGATTTGGAACGGTCGAATTTTTCTTTAGCCATTATAAAATCCTCCTTAAGAGCTTTTAATTAGTAATGTATAGAGTGATAGAAAGTGAAAGCTTGCTTTCACTCCCTCATCTTACAATAGTAGTTATACTTGAGTTAAGTGGCAAAATCAATTATTCGCCTTTATTTTTTTTGATAATTTCTTCAGCGATGCTCTTCGGCACTTCTTCGTAGTGATCCATGAACATTGTGAACGTACCGCGTCCTTGCGTGTTAGAACGAAGGGCAGTAGCGTAACCGAACATTTCAGCAAGAGGTACCATCGCACGCACAACTTGAGCGTTACCGCGAGCTTCCATACCTTCTACGCGTCCGCGACGAGAAGTAACATCACCCATGATGTCTCCCATGTATTCTTCAGGAATAACAACTTCAACTTTCATGATTGGTTCAAGAAGAACTGGGTTACATTTGCTGACTGCATTTTTCAATGCCATAGAAGCAGCGACTTTAAACGCCATTTCGTTTGAGTCAACATCATGGTAAGATCCATCAAAAAGTTTCGCCTTGATGTCGATTAGCGGGAATCCGGCTAGGACACCATTTTCAAGAGAGTCTTCAAGACCTGCTTGTACGGCTGGGATGTATTCACGAGGAACAACACCACCGACGATTGCGTTTTCGAATTCAAAGCCAGCGCCTTCTTCGTTCGGTTCAAATTCGATCCAAACGTGACCGAACTGACCGCGTCCGCCTGATTGACGTACGAATTTACCTTCAACTTTTGCACCGGTACGGAATGTCTCACGGTACGCAACTTGAGGAGCACCAACGTTAGCTTCAACTTTGAACTCACGCTTCATACGATCAACAATGATATCAAGGTGAAGCTCACCCATACCAGAGATGATTGTTTGACCCGTTTCAGGGTTTGTTTGTGTACGGAATGTAGGATCTTCTTCAGCAAGTTTCGCTAAAGCGATACCCATTTTATCTTGGTCAGCTTTTGATTTAGGCTCAATCGCTACGTCGATAACAGGCTCTGGGAATTCCATTGATTCAAGGATTACAAGATCCTTCTCATCACATAGAGTATCTCCAGTAGAAGTATCTTTTAGACCTACAGCAGCTGCGATGTCTCCAGCGTAAACAGTAGAGATCTCTTCACGGCTGTTAGCGTGCATTTGAAGGATACGTCCTACGCGCTCACGCTTGCCTTTTGTAGAGTTCTTTACATATGAACCGGAATCAAGTGTACCGGAATATACGCGGAAGAATGTCAGCTTACCGACATAAGGGTCAGTCATAACTTTAAATGCAAGTGCAGAGAACGGCTCTTCATCAGAAGAATGACGAACGATCTCTTCATCTGTATCAGGACGTACACCTTTGATTGCAGCAACATCAGTTGGCGCAGGAAGGTAGTCAAGAACAGCATCAAGTACAAGCTGAACACCTTTGTTTTTGAAAGCAGAACCAACAAGTACAGGGTAGAATTCAACATTCAGTGTACCTTTACGGATAGCAGCTTTCAGTTCAGGGATAGTGATTTCTTCACCTTCAAGGTACTTTTCCATAAGCTCTTCATCAAGCTCAGCTACAGCTTCAATCAGGCTGCTGCGAAGCTCTTCAGCTTGCTCTTTGTACTCTTCAGGGATTTCTTTCGCATCTGAACGAGTTCCAAGGTCATCTTCGTAGAAATACGCAACGTTTTCTACTAAGTCGATGATACCTTCGAAGTTGTCTTCAGCACCGATCGGCAATTGAATTGCGTGAGCGTTAGCTTGAAGACGGTCTCTTAAAGTGCCTACAGAGTAAAGGAAGTCTGCGCCGATTTTGTCCATTTTGTTGACAAATACAACACGCGGTACTCCGTAAGTTGTTGCTTGGCGCCATACTGTTTCTGTCTGAGGCTCAACACCTGATTGAGCATCAAGTACGGCAACCGCACCATCAAGTACACGGAGTGAACGTTCAACTTCAACTGTGAAGTCTACGTGTCCCGGTGTATCGATGATGTTTACACGGTAACCTTTCCACTGTGCAGTCGTTGCTGCAGAAGTGATTGTGATACCGCGTTCTTGTTCCTGCTCCATCCAGTCCATTTGCGAAGCACCTTCGTGAGTTTCGCCAATTTTGTGGATACGGCCTGTGTAGAACAAGATCCGTTCTGTAGTAGTCGTTTTACCGGCATCGATGTGAGCCATGATCCCGATATTACGAGTTTTTTCTAAGGAGAACTCTCTTGCCATTGGGTAATTTCTCCTTCCTTATTAGGGAATTATTATTTTGATTATATGAATCCTACCAGCGGTAGTGAGCAAATGCTTTGTTCGCTTCTGCCATCTTGTGAGTGTCTTCACGTTTCTTAACGGCAGCACCAGTGTTGTTAGCTGCATCAAGAATTTCGTTAGCCAGGCGCTCTTCCATTGTTTTTTCTCCGCGAAGACGCGCATAGTTAACCAACCAGCGAAGACCAAGAGTTGTACGGCGTTCAGGACGAACTTCTACAGGCACTTGGTAGTTAGCTCCACCTACACGGCGTGCTTTTACTTCAAGTACAGGCATGATGTTTTTCAATGCTTGTTCGAAAACCTCCATTGCATCATTGCCAGTGCGTTCTTTAATGATATCGAATGACTTGTATAGGATTGTTTGAGATTTACCTTTTTTACCGTCGATCATCATTTTGTTGATCAGGCGGGATACCAGCTTAGAGTTGTAAAGCGGATCAGGTAAAACATCTCTTTTTGCTACAGGACCTTTACGTGGCATCTGAATATCCTCCCTTCATAGTTTTAATGATTTATTTGATTACTTTGCTTTAGGACGTTTCGTACCGTATTTAGAACGGCCTTGCGCACGGTTTTCAACTCCGGCAGTATCAAGCGCGCCACGAACGATGTGGTAGCGTACCCCCGGTAAGTCTTTTACACGTCCGCCGCGGATCAGTACAACGCTGTGCTCTTGCAGGTTGTGACCGATACCAGGAATGTAGGCAGTAACCTCGATTCCGTTAGTCAAACGAACACGAGCGTATTTACGAAGTGCTGAGTTCGGTTTTTTCGGTGTCATTGTACCCACACGAGTACATACCCCGCGTTTTTGTGGAGAAGATACGTTAGTGTGCTCTTTTTTAAAGCTGTTGTATCCTTTGTTTAGTGCAGGTGACTTAGAGTTTTCAACTTTGCTCACGCGTCCCTTGCGAATTAGCTGATTAATTGTAGGCATGTTGTGTTCCTCCCTTCATTACGTTTTATAACCCACATACCCAGGTGGTTCATCATTAGGCAAAAAACAATGTCTTTACACAAGATTGATATCTTATATAAAAACAAAAAGTACGCTATAACATAATGGCAACAGCTGCTGCTCCCACTTCAATTCCGCAGGCTTTGCCGAGCTTTTTCATGGAATCCACCATACAGACAGCGGTATTTTGGTTCTTTGCAAGCTGGATAACGCCAGCCGTAAGAACTGAATCCGCGTCTTTTGCCACGACGACTTCCTTCACTGAACCTCGTTTTAGAGCTTTCACTGTTTGCTTCGTACCAATAATAATTGATTTGGCCTGTGATACTTTATCATAAGACATAAACATATCCTCCAAAGTAACAGGTTTTATTTCGAGCACCTTGGTTATATTATCACTCTGCGGGACGGATGTCAACAACGTATGACATTTTTTAGTGCAGTCCCCCGCCAGAATAATTGTAATACTGAGGAAAAGCTGTCGAAACAGCCTTTCCTGCAGCAGTTTCTGTTATTCAGCCGGAACCATATCTTCCGAAGGCTGAACGTTTGAAACAGGTTTTACTTTTCTGTAATTCATCATACCGGTACCGGCCGGAACCAGTTTACCGATGATAACATTCTCTTTCAGGCCGAGAAGTTCATCGCGCTTGCCTTTAATCGCAGCATCAGTAAGAACGCGTGTTGTTTCTTGGAATGATGCGGCAGACAAGAATGAATCCGTCTCGAGTGAAGCTTTCGTGATACCGAGAAGGACAGGACGTCCTGTAGCAGGTCGATTGCCTTCAAGCAGCACTTTTTTATTCGCTTCTGTGAATTGGTGAATATCAAGCAATGTGCCAGGGAGAACATCAGTATCTCCGGCATCGATCACACGGACTTTGCGAAGCATCTGGCGAACCATTACTTCTACGTGTTTATCGCCGATTTCAACACCCTGCATACGGTAAACCTTCTGAACCTCATGCAGAAGATATTCCTGAACCGTTGTCAGGTCAGTGACTTTAAGAAGTTCTTTCGGATCGATTGAACCTTCTGTCAGCACTTGACCGCGGGTAATCTGATCACCCTCAGCCACTTTCAGGCGTGAGTTGTAAGGTGCCGTGTATGAACGGGTCTCAACAGCGCCCTGAACAACAATCTCCTGCTGTTTGTCGCGTACTTCATTGATTTCGGCAATTGTACCGTCAATTTCAGAAATCGTCGCTTGACCTTTCGGATTACGCGCTTCGAAAAGCTCTTGGATACGCGGAAGACCTTGTGTGATATCGTCTCCGGCAACCCCGCCTGTGTGGAACGTACGCATCGTTAACTGTGTTCCAGGCTCACCGATAGATTGAGCGGCGATAATACCTACTGCTTCGCCGACTTCAACATCAGTTCCGGTTGCAAGGTTACGTCCGTAGCATCGTTTACATACACCATGAGGAGTGTTACATGTGAACGCGGAACGGATCCACACTTCTTCGATTCCGGCTTCAACGATTTCCAGCGCTTTATCTTCATCGATCAATTCATTTTCGTTAATGAGCACAGCACCCGTTTCAGGATGTTTGATCTGTTTTCTGGCGAAACGTCCGATCAGACGCTCTTCCAGACGCTCGATGATTTCCGTGCCTTCTTTGAGCGGTTTTGCAAGAATACCGCGGTCTGTTCCGCAATCTGTTTCACGAATGATAACATCCTGCGCAACATCAACAAGACGGCGTGTAAGGTAACCTGAGTCAGCTGTTTTCAGGGCGGTATCGGCAAGACCTTTACGCGCACCGTGAGTGGAGATAAAGTACTCCAATACTGTCAGACCTTCACGGAAACTTGATTTAATCGGCAATTCAATGATTCGTCCAGCCGGGTTGGCCATCAGACCGCGCATACCCGCAAGCTGTGTAAAGTTAGATGCATTACCACGGGCTCCTGAGTCACTCATCATGTAGATCGGGTTGACTTCGTCTAATGATTTCATCAGTTTGCCTTGGATAACATCTTTCGCTGAACTCCAAATTGAAATGACTCTTTCATAACGTTCTTCTTCGGTGATTAAACCGCGTCTGAACTGTTTCAGGACATTATCAACTTTGCTTTGTGCTTCTTCAAGGATTTCCTGTTTGTCATCGAGAACGACGATATCAGAAACCCCTACTGTGATGCCGGCTTTCGTTGAATACCTGAAACCGAGGTTTTTCATGCGGTCAAGCATTTTAGACGTTTCCGTGATATGGAATCGTTTAAAGATTTCCGCGATGATTTTACCGAGAATACCTTTTTTAAACGGTGCGTTGATCGGCTGCTCAGCAATCACAGCTTTTACGTCAGCACCTTTATCTAAGAAGAAACGGTCAGGTGTCTTCTCTTCAATGTTGCTCTTCGTTGGTTCATTCATGTAAGGGAATGATTCCGGAAGAATTTCATTGAAGACGAGCTTACCGACAGTTGTAATTAACAATTTTGAACGCTGTTCTTCAGTAAATGTCACATTCTTAAGGGAGTTCGCTGCAACAGCTACTCTCGTATGAAGGTGAACATAACCGTTTTGATAAGCAAGAAGCGCTTCGTCTGTATTCTTGAAGACCATACCCTCGCCGACTGCTCCGGCGCGCTCAAGCGTCAGGTAGTAGTTTCCTAATACCATATCCTGAGACGGCGTAACAACCGGTTTACCATCTTTAGGGTTCAAGATGTTTTGGGCTGCAAGCATCAGAATACGTGCTTCAGCTTGAGCCTCAGCTGATAAAGGTACGTGAACCGCCATTTGGTCACCGTCAAAGTCAGCGTTATAAGCTGTACATACTAACGGGTGAAGACGGATGGCGCGTCCTTCAACAAGCGTCGGTTCGAAAGCCTGGATACCTAATCTGTGAAGAGTAGGGGCACGGTTCAGTAAGACCGGATGCTCCTTAATGACAGATTCAAGTACATCCCATACTTCAGGCTGCACGCGTTCGATTTTGCGTTTTGCGCTCTTGATATTGTGAGCAAGGCCTTTTTCAACAAGCTCTTTCATGACGAAAGGCTTAAAGAGCTCAAGCGCCATTTCCTTCGGCAAACCGCACTGATACATTTTCAGATGCGGACCTACGACGATAACGGAACGTCCTGAGTAGTCTACACGTTTACCGAGAAGGTTCTGACGGAAACGCCCTTGTTTCCCTTTCAGCATGTGAGAAAGAGATTTAAGCGGACGGTTACCCGGTCCGGTAACCGGACGGCCGCGGCGTCCGTTGTCAATCAGAGCATCGACTGCTTCCTGAAGCATACGTTTTTCGTTCTGAACGATGATGCTTGGCGCGCCGAGGTCTAACAGACGTTTTAAACGGTTATTACGGTTGATGACACGACGGTAAAGGTCGTTCAGGTCAGACGTTGCGAAACGTCCGCCGTCAAGCTGAACCATCGGTCTTAATTCAGGCGGAATAACCGGAAGCACGTCGAGGATCATCCAAGACGGCTTGTTTCCTGAATTACGGAAGGCTTCAAGCACTTCAAGGCGTTTGATCGCACGTGTACGGCGCTGTCCTTGAGAAGTCTTCAGCTCTTCTTTTAACATATCAACTTCTTTGACAAGGTCGATGTCCTGCAGAAGTTTATTAATGGCTTCCGCACCCATAGAGGCTTGGAATTTGTTTCCGTACTTATCCAGATACGCACGGTATTCCTTTTCAGATAAAAGCTGTTTCTTTTCGAGCGGTGTATTGGCCGGGTCAGTTACGACGTAAGAAGCAAAGTAAATAACTTCTTCCAGCGCACGCGGTGACATATCCAATACAAGACCCATACGGCTCGGAATACCTTTGAAATACCAAATGTGAGAAACCGGGGCAGCCAGTTCAATATGCCCCATTCTCTCACGACGGACTTTAGCCCGCGTTACTTCAACTCCGCAACGGTCACAAACTACGCCTTTATAACGAACCCGCTTGTACTTGCCGCAATGACATTCCCAGTCCTTAGTCGGTCCGAAAATGCGTTCGCAGAACAGGCCGTCCTTTTCAGGTTTCAATGTACGATAGTTTATCGTTTCAGGCTTTTTCACTTCACCAAAAGACCATGAACGGATTTTATCCGGTGAAGCAAGACCGATGTTCATATACTCAAAATTGTTCACATCTAGCAAGGGGCCTACCTCCCTTTTTATCTTCGGATTAACCGATGTCACTTGCCTTTATCAATCAGAGACTATTCTTTCGTTACTGCGTCACGTTCAACGTCTGGAGATGCTGTTTCTTCCGGCGCTTCATCACCTGATAATGCAAGGCCGTCAGCCTGTTTCGCATCTTCCTCGTCTTCTAGATCTCTCATTTCTATTTCTTCTTCATCGCCTGAAAGGATTTTCACGTCCATACCTAAGCTTTGAAGCTCTTTGATCAATACTTTGAATGATTCCGGAACACCAGGCTCTGGAACATTGTCGCCTTTGACGATGGCTTCATATGTTTTCACACGTCCGACCACGTCATCGGACTTCACAGTCAGGATTTCTTGAAGCGTGTAAGCTGCGCCGTAAGCTTCAAGCGCCCAAACCTCCATCTCACCGAAACGCTGTCCGCCGAATTGGGCTTTACCGCCGAGAGGCTGCTGCGTAACAAGTGAGTAAGGACCTGTAGAACGGGCATGAAGTTTATCATCAACCATGTGCGCCAGTTTGATCATGTACATGATTCCGACTGATACACGGTTGTCGAACGGTTCTCCCGTACGGCCGTCATAAAGAACTGTTTTAGCGTCTCTTGACATGCCTGCTTCTTCAAGTGTTTCCCACACATCTTCTTCACGCGCGCCGTCAAATACAGGTGACGCGATGTGAATGCCGAGGTAGCGGGCAGCCATACCCATGTGAAGTTCTAATACCTGACCGATATTCATACGTGATGGTACACCCAGCGGGTTAAGCATGATATCGATCGGCGTGCCGTCAGGAAGGTAAGGCATATCTTCTTCAGGAAGAATCTTCGAGATAACCCCTTTGTTTCCGTGACGTCCGGCCATTTTATCACCTTCAGAAATCTTACGTTTCTGAACGATATATACGCGTACAAGCTGGTTCACTCCCGGAGGAAGTTCGTCGCCGTCTTCACGGTTGAAGACTTTTACGTCGTGGATAATTCCGCCGCCGCCGTGAGGCACACGGAGAGAAGTATCACGGACTTCACGCGCTTTTTCTCCAAAGATCGCATGTAGAAGGCGTTCTTCAGCCGTAAGCTCAGTTACACCTTTAGGCGTTACTTTACCTACGAGAAGGTCTCCGTCGTTGACTTCCGCACCGATACGGATAATTCCGCGGTCATCAAGATTGCGGAGCGCGTCTTCCCCTACGTTTGGAATATCGCGGGTGATCTCTTCCGGCCCAAGCTTTGTATCACGTGCTTCTGATTCATATTCTTCAATGTGAATAGATGTGTATACATCATCTTTCACAAGGCGTTCACTCATGATGATGGCATCCTCATAGTTGTAACCATCCCATGTCATGAAGCCGACCATTACGTTGCGGCCGAGAGCAAGTTCACCAAGCTCCATTGAAGGTCCGTCAGCAAGGATTTCTCCTTTGACTACTTCATCGCCGACACTGACGATCGGACGCTGGTTGTAGCACGTACCTTGGTTGGAGCGGACAAATTTCAGCAAGCTGTACTTATCCAGGTTGCCTTTTACTTTTTGGCCGTCAATTTCTTCATAGCGGCGCACCCATACGTTTTTCGCTTCCACCCGTTCAACGATACCAGGGTGTTTACAAATAACGGCTGCACCGGAGTCTTTACCGGATACATATTCCATACCCGTTCCGACGATCGGAGCTTCCGGCTGCATCAAAGGCACAGCCTGACGCTGCATGTTCGCTCCCATGAGGGCGCGGTTCGAGTCATCGTTTTCCAAGAACGGAATACATGCTGTCGCAGCAGAAACAACCTGTTTAGGAGATACGTCCATGTAATCCACGCGGTTGCGGGCTACAACGGTGTTTTCCCCTCTGAAACGCGCTACGATGCTGTCATCCAAGAAAGAACCGTCATCGCTCAGCTTAGCATTCGCTTGGGCTACGACATAGTTATCCTCTTCATCAGCAGTCAGGTAGTCGATTCTAGGCGTTACTTTTCCTGTTTCAGGATCAACGCGGCGGTATGGCGTCTCAATGAAACCAAAGCGGTTTACTTTCGCAAATGATGACAATGAGTTGATCAAACCGATGTTCGGGCCCTCAGGCGTTTCAATCGGACACATACGGCCATAGTGAGAGTAGTGAACGTCACGTACTTCCATACCTGCGCGCTCACGTGTCAAACCGCCCGGTCCGAGAGCTGACAGACGGCGTTTGTGCGTCAATTCAGCAAGCGGGTTCGTCTGATCCATGAATTGAGAAAGCTGTGAGCTTCCGAAGAACTCTTTAATAGACGCAATAACAGGTCTGATGTTAATCAGCTGCTGCGGCGTGATTGTATTTGTGTCTTGAATAGACATTCTTTCACGTACGACACGTTCCATCCGGCTTAAACCGATACGGAATTGGTTTTGCAGGAGCTCACCTACAGAACGCAGACGGCGGTTTCCGAGATGGTCGATATCATCAGTGTCGCCCACTCCGTGCAGGAGGTTGAAGAAGTAGCTGATAGAAGAAATAATATCAGCAGGCGTAATGTTTTTAATCGCCTCTTCGATGTAAGCATTGCCGATCACATTGATCGTCTGCTCTCCTTCTGCATCGGTAGGAGCATAGATTTTAATGGATTGAAGCATCACTTCATCCTCGACGACGCCGCCGTTAGGATAAAGTTTTCTGAAGCCGATTCCATTTTCTAAGTATGGCAGTACTTTATCAAGTGTTCTTCTGTCAAGAATCTGCCCTTTTTCAGCGAGAATTTCACCGGTTTCCGGATCCACCAGTGTTTCTGCAAGTCGCTGGTTAAACAGGCGGTTCTTGATATGAAGCTTTTTATTAATTTTATAGCGTCCTACATTCGCAAGGTCGTATCGCTTCGGATCGAAGAAACGGGAATCCAGCAAGCTTTTTGCGTTTTCTACTGTAGGCGGCTCTCCGGGACGAAGGCGCTCATAGATTTCAAGAAGCGCTTTGTCACTGTTTTCAGTGTTGTCCTTATCCAGTGTATTGCGGAGATATTCGTTCTCACCAATGAGATCGAGAATCTCTTGGTCGGAACCGAAGCCGAGAGCACGCAAAAGAACCGTAACCGGCAACTTACGTGTGCGATCAATGCGGACATACACAACATCTTTCGCATCAGTTTCGTATTCTAACCATGCGCCACGGTTTGGAATGACAGTCGCGGTAAAACCTTTTTTACCGTTTTTGTCTACTTTACCACTGAAATATACACTTGGAGACCGAACAAGCTGAGATACGATAACACGTTCTGCACCGTTGATGATAAAAGTACCGGTATCTGTCATAATAGGGAAATCACCCATGAAGACATCCTGGTCTTTTACCTCTCCAGTTTCTTTGTTAATTAAACGAACCTTCACTCTCAGCGGAGCTGAGTAAGTCACATCACGTTCTTTTGACTCTTCAACGGGATACTTAGGATCTCCTAAACTGTAGTCAATGAACTCAAGAGAGAGGTTACCAGTGAAATCCTCAATTGGTGATATGTCTTGAAACATCTCTCTAAGACCCTCATCAAGAAACCACTGATAAGAAGAGGTTTGAATTTCAATGAGATTTGGTAATTCTAACACTTCGCTAATGCGAGCATAGCTTCTGCGCTGGCGGTGTCGTCCATACTGAACTAGTTGACCTGTCAACTGATTCACCCCTCAAATCATGCGTATTATATGTGTAATAAGCATCTCTTACGATAAAGAAATACTTTTACAAGACAAAAGAAAAAAGGGTTTCTAATTAAGAAAACCACATCCAAAAACAAATACCGATTTTATTAGCATTTCCATGTTTGTATAATTTATACATGCACTATGATTATTTCAGCATATCATGCAAAATATATACATTGGCATTTTACAATATTAACATAGCTGAAAATTCAAGTCAAACTTTTTTTGCTTTTATGATATAATAGCCTTTCTTTTTTTGAACCACAGAAACTTCGTCAAAAAGCTCCTTCAGTTTTTCAATGGCAGAAGGCCCGCCCTGTTTTTTCTGTATAACGATCCACAATTCACCTGAAGCCCTTAAATGCTCAGCGCTTTTTTCAAAAATGGCATGGACAACTTTTTTTCCGGCGCGGATTGGGGGGTTTGTAATAATAGAAGCAAATGTTTGAGCAGAATCAATATTTGAAAATAAATCACTCTGATAAATCCGAACGTTTTTTATTCCGTTTTTTTCTGCATTTTCATTTGACAGCTCTACGGCTCTTTCATTCACGTCAATCATGTGCACGGTCCGGTCCGTAAATGCACCGGCGAGTGACAGACCGATCGGGCCGTAACCGCAGCCTGCATCCAGGAAGTCACCATCGATCTCCGGCTCTTCAAACGCTTCAATTAAGACACGCGAACCGAAATCAACTTCCTTTTTCGAGAAAACGCCGCTGTCACTTGTGAATGTATAAGATCTGTTCCGCAGTGTAAATGACCATGTCTGTTTATCGCTTTTAACTGAAGGTTTTTCTGAATAATAGTGTTCACTCATTATTAGAACCTCCTTTTATAATGGCACTTAAAGAAAAGCAAAGAAAAAGCCCGCCTCATAAAAGCGAGCTTCCCCTACAGGCAAGTGAAGATTACTTAACTTCTACAGAAGCGCCAACTTCTTCAAGTTTAGCTTTAAGCTCTTCAGCTTCTTCTTTCGCAATACCTTCTTTAAGTGGTTTTGGAGTGTTGTCAACAAGTTCTTTAGCTTCTTTCAAGCCAAGACCAGTGATTTCACGAACAACTTTGATAACTTTGATTTTCTGAGAACCTGCACCAGCAAGGATAAGGTCGAATTCGCTTTGCTCTTCAGCAGCGCCGCCAGCAGCAGCTCCGCCAGCTACAGCTACAGGAGCAGCAGCAGTTACGCCAAATTCTTCTTCGATTGCTTTTACTAGGTCGTTCAATTCAAGTACAGTTGCTTCTTTAACGGAAGCAATGATTTCTTCGATATTTAAAGCCATTTGAAATTCCTCCATTTGTTTTATTTTAGGGTAAAATCAGATTAAGCGCCTTGTTCTTCCTTTTGTTCTGCAACTGCTTTAGCTGCAAGTGCAAGGTTGCGAACTGGAGCTTGAAGTACGCTAAGCAACATAGAAAGTAAGCCATCGCGTGAAGGAAGTTCAGCAAGAGCTTTCACTTCTTCAACAGAAGATACTTTTCCTTCGATAACGCCCGCTTTGATTTCCAGAGCTTCGTGATTTTTCGCGAACTCGTTAAGAACTTTTGCCGGAGCGACAACATCTTCAGTACTGAATGCGATCGCATTCGGTCCAGTTAAGACATCATTCAAACCATCAAGTTCAGCTTGTTCAACCGCACGGCGAGTCATTGTGTTTTTGTACACTTTGAACTCTACGTTAGCTTCGCGAAGCTGTTTACGGAGTTCAGTTACTTCAGAAACGTTAAGTCCGCGGTAGTCAACGATGATCGTTGATTTGCTTTCTTTCAGTTTAGAAGCAATCTCTTCAACAACAACTTTTTTTGTATCAATTGCGCTGCTCATGGTTACACCTCCTGTAGATTTTGTGTAACACTTATACCGCTAGGTGATCACGACTGTGACGACGATTTCATATAAAAAGCCTCCATGTGGACATGGAGGCTGTATATACAAGCATACGTAACGTAATAGCTGTGATATATATACACCTCGGCAGGATATTAAGCCTCAACGGCCCCTGCTGTCTACGGTATAAATGACATATTATATTTTACAACATTTTGAATCATATCAGAATGCTGATCTAAAGTCAAATATTATTTTACGTTGAAAGTAGAAGCGTCTACTTTGACACCAGGGCCCATAGTAGAAGTAACGGCAACGTTTTTCACGTAAACACCTTTAGCCGCAGCCGGTTTTGCTTTCAGGATTGTATCATACATTGTTGTGAAGTTCTCAACAAGTTTTTCATCCTCGAAAGAAACTTTTCCGATCGGAACATGGATGTTACCAGCTTTGTCAACGCGGTATTCTACTTTACCAGCTTTGATTTCGCCGATTGCTTTTTCTACTTCGAATGTAACAGTTCCTGTTTTAGGGTTTGGCATAAGACCTTTTGGTCCAAGCACACGGCCGATTTTACCGACTTCACCCATCATGTCAGGAGTCGCAACGATTACATCGAATTCGAACCAGCCTTGCTGGATTTTCGCGATGTAATCAGAATCGCCAACGTAGTCTGCACCGGCAGCTTCAGCTTCTTTTGCTTTTTCGCCTTTAGCGAATACAAGCACGCGCTGAGTTTTACCAGTTCCGTTAGGAAGTACAACTGCACCGCGGATTTGCTGATCGTTTTTACGAGGGTCAACCCCTAAACGAAAAGCAACTTCAACTGTAGCGTCGAATTTAGCTGTGTTTGTTTTTTTAGTAAGCGCCACTGCTTCAGCGACGTCGTAAGCTTTCGCACGGTCTACAAGCTTCGCAGCTTCAACGTACTTTTTACCTTTTTTAGCCATTTTAAAATTTCCTCCTTATGTGGTTATAGCGGAATAACCTCCCACGAATAAGGGTTGCGAACTTGTGAAAACTCGCAACCCGACAAGAAACAAATTAATCCTCGATAACGATACCCATACTGCGGGCAGTACCTTCAACCATGCGCATTGCCGCTTCAACGTCTGCTGCGTTTAAGTCAGGCATTTTCGTTTCAGCGATTTCGCGAACCTTATCGCGCTTAACGGTTGCCACTTTATTACGGTTTGGTTCACCAGAACCAGACTCAATTCCAGCTGCTTTTTTAAGCAATACTGCAGCAGGCGGAGTTTTTGTAATAAATGTAAATGAACGGTCTTCGTAAACCGAAATTTCAACAGGAATGATTAAACCAGCTTGGTCAGCTGTACGAGCGTTAAACTCCTTACAGAATCCCATGATATTTACACCGGCTTGACCTAGTGCAGGTCCAACTGGCGGCGCTGGGTTAGCTTTTCCAGCAGGAATTTGCAATTTTACAACTTTTACTACTTTTTTAGCCACGAGACACACCTCCTTAAGTCCGTGATGTGGTAATAGGGTAAACCCTCCCACTCAAGGTTTCATTCTTTATATGAATGACGAAATATCAAGCTAGCTGCCTTGGATTAGTCCAAGACGTACCTTTGCTATATTATCATTAATATATAGCAATTTCAAGTTTTTTCACATTACAATTTGTCGATCTGGGTAAATTCCAGTTCAACCGGCGTTTCACGGCCGAACATGTTAACGAATACTTTCACTTTGCTCTTATCATAATCAATCTCTTCAATTGATCCTGTAAAGTTGGCGAAAGGTCCGTCTATGACTTTGACTGTCTCATTCAATTCAAAATCAATGTCGGTTTTCCGCTCATCCATGCCCATGCGTTTTAAGATGGTTTCCGCTTCGCCAGGAAGAAGCGGAGTCGGCTTTGAGCCTGAACCGGCTGATCCGACGAATCCGGTAACGCCCGGCGTGTTGCGGACCACATACCAGGAATCATCAGTCATGACGATTTCAACAAGCACATAACCCGGGAACACTTTCTTTTTGACTACTTTTTTCTTGCCGTTCTTAATATCAGTCTCTTCTTCTTCAGGGACGACAACGCGGAAAATTTTATCCTGCATTCCCATTGATTCCACACGTTTTTCAAGGTTCGCTTTTACTTTGTTTTCATAACCGGAATACGTATGAACAACATACCAATTCTTTTCCATTCTATCAGGACTCTGCAGTCCTTCCCTCCCCGCATTTAAAAATGAAGTGTAAAACAAAAAATAGGCTCAGGGCCTATGAATCCTTTTTTCAACAACACAATAAAAAACCCGCTGAACGGGTTTTGGCAAACGATATTATGATCTATTATAGCACGTATTGCTGATCATTATTCAACTATTAAACGAATTAATTGAGAAATTCCTGTATCAAGGAGGGCAAAAAAGATAACAAAAAAGATAACCGTTGAAATCACCGTGATCGTATAGCGCGTTAACTCTTTGCCTTTAGGCCAGCTAACCTTTTTCATTTCTTTCCCAACATCTTTAAAGAAACTCATCATGCGCATGTAAAAGACCTCCACAATTTAAAAAGCGAACACTATTTTGTTTCTAAATGAGCTGTATGTGAATTGCAAGTGCTGCAGTACTTCTTAACTTCTAACCGCTCAGCCGCTGATGCAGAGCTTTTCATTGTCGTATAATTACGATTTCCGCATGTTTTGCATGCCAGCGTAATCTTTTTTCTCATGTCGTTACACCTTTTCCTAAACATTCATTTATCTTAATAAAATAGCACAGTCAGAAAAATTCTGTCAATATGACACAGAAACCTGCTACAGGCTGATCTCTCTTATTTCTAAATACTTTTCAAGCTTGCGCTTCACGCGCTGCAGGGCATTATCGATTGATTTTACGTGTCGGTTTAAGTCATCTGAAATCTCTTGGTAACTTCTTCCGTCCAAGTACAGAACAAGCACCTTTCTCTCCAGATCGCTCAGCAGTTCTCCCATTTTCATTTCGATATCATCAAATTCTTCCTGATTAATAATCATCTCTTCAGGATTTAACGTTTTAGCGCCTGAAATGACATCAAGCAGTGTTCTGTCAGATTCTTCATCAAAAATAGGTTTGTCTAAAGAAACATAGGAATTTAAAGGAATGTGTTTCTGACGGGTAGCTGTCTTTATTGCGGTAATAATCTGGCGGGTAATGCATAATTCTGCAAAAGCTTTAAATGAAGTGAGCTTGTCCTCTCTAAAGTCTCGGATAGACTTATATAAGCCTATCATCCCTTCCTGTACAATATCTTCTCTGTCGGCCCCTATTAAAAAATAAGACCTTGCTTTCGCCCGTACAAAATTACGGTACTTCGTAATCAAGTAATCTAACGCATCACTATCCCCAACATGAACCTTTTCAATGACCTGCTCGTCCTCCAACTGGCAAAATTGCACTTTGTTGAACTTTCCCTTGCTGTTCTGTAGATTCACTGCGATCCCCCCGGCGCACGTAGATAGAAATATTATACATTAATGGGCGAAAAAGCGTCAACCTAATCCAGACCGCCTCGGCGCCACTTTTCAAACGTTTTCAAAACCTCTTCGGACAGCTCGATTTTACCCGGTGGTTTTTCAGAAGTGATCTTTGAAACCCGCCTTTGAATCCGGCGTTCTATCGTATCCACTTCCCTCAGGAGCTCCCGGGCGGATTTGCGGAGAGCCCCTTGTCCGAAAATCGCCCACTGCTCCGTATAATCGGAGGTTGCGACATGAATCTGTGTCGCAATATTATTCAGCGCCTGGGCAAGCTTCTCGATCCGCTCATCCGCCGTCTCATTCTCCCGTGTGAAAATCACTTCGACTCTGTGATTCGTTTGTTTTTTCTCTATGCCTTTTACCAGGTGTGCGTCAAACACCACAATGACTCTGATTCCCGTGTAGGACTGATATTCCGCCATCTTCTGGATCAGTACATCTCTCGCTTCTTCAAAACTGTTCGCTTTTAAATCCTTTAGCTGCGGCCAAGCTCCAATCATGTTGTATCCGTCTACTAACAGGATGTCCATCTGTCTTCATTCCCCTAAAGGATTGCGCTTCCGGTAGACTTCATACATGAGAAGGCCGGCCGCTACCGACGCATTCAGAGACGTGACTTTTCCGGCCATCGGAAGCTTAATGAGAAAATCACATTTCTCTTTCACAAGCCGGCCCATTCCTCTGCCTTCGCTTCCGATAACGAGCGCCAAAGGCATCTTGCCGTCCATAGAGCGGTAGTCTTCCCGGGCGGATGCATCCGTTCCGACGACCCAAATCCCCCGCTCCTTCATTTCATCAAGTGTCCGGGCAAGATTGGTCACCTTCACGACGGGAATGTGTTCAATCGCACCGGTCGAAGCTTTTGCGACCGTCGAAGTCAGTCCGACCGCTCTGCGTTTCGGAATCACGATGCCGTGTGCACCGACAGCGTCAGCCGTTCTCATGATGGAACCGAGATTATGAGGGTCTTCCAGCTCGTCCAGTATGAGAAAGAAAGGCTGTTCGTTTCTCTCTTCCGCTCTTTTATATAATTCGTCTAATTGTGCATATTCATATGCCGCCACCTGGGCGACAACACCCTGATGCTGCCCCTCCACCATCTGATCGAGTTTTTTCCTCGGTACAAATTGAATGGTGACGCCGCGCTTTTTAGCAAGCTCCATAACTTGCTGCGCCTGTCCTTTTACTGTGTTTTCCGCCATCCATAACTTATACAGCTTGCGATCTGACTTTAACGTCTCAATCACAGCGTTTTTTCCTATGACGTAATCATGTTGCTGACTCATTTGTTTTCCTCCCTGACGTCCCGACTTGTATAGCCTCAGCAATCAGCTGATTCAGTCTTTCTTCTCTTTTCTCAAGAAAAAGGTATCCGAGTAAAGCCTCAAAAGCTGTACTATGGCGGTACGTCTGTACATCTGTGTTTTTAGGCGTCGTCCCTGATTTCGCGTTTCTGCCTCTTCTCAGCACGGCTTCCTCTTCCTCCGTGAAAAAGGATTCGTCCTGAAGGCGGAACAATATGTCTGCCTGTGATTTTGCCGATACAATCCGGCTCGCCTTCTTATGAAGGTCATTCGGTTTCGTAAAGCCCTGCTTAAGCAGGTGATGCCGGACGTATATTTCAAAAATGGCATCACCCATATAAGCAAGCGCAAGACCGTTTAACTGCTTTGAATCTTTGATTTGTTCAAATTGAAGCATCCGCTTACTCTCCCCGCTTCCAGCGAGTTCCCTGGGCCGTATCTTCAAGAATGATATTCATGCTTTTCAGCTGATCGCGAATCTGGTCTGACAAAGCAAAATCGCGATTGCGGCGGGCTTCATTTCTCTTCTCAATCAACTCTTCAATCTCTTCGTCGACAAGCTCTTCTTCGCCGAGCGTAAGTCCGAGAACAGATCCGATTCTGTCAAACATGCTGATAAAGGCTTTAATGACGTGATCCGCCGTATTGTCTTCCTGCATGTAGTAATTGGCGAGCTTCGCCAGATCAAACCAAACGGAAATCGCATTCGCCGTATTAAAATCATCATCCATTGCTTCTTCAAACGCAGTGCGGTGCTCTTCGATTTTAGCGAGCCATTCCTCATCATTGTCAGTCAGATTCGTGCTGCTAATCAAACGATGGTTTAAATTACTGTAGGCCGTCTTCAGGCGGTTAAACGCGTTTTTTGTTTTCTCAAGCAGCTCTTCCGAATAGTTGATCGGGTGGCGGTAATGAACGGACAGCATGAAAAATCTCAAAAGCTGCGGGTCATATTGCTTAATGATATCGTGCACCAAAACAAAGTTGCCGAGAGATTTTGACATTTTCTCATTATCGATATTGATATATCCGTTGTGAAGCCAGTATTTTGCGAATGTCTTGCCTGTTAATGCTTCAGATTGGGCAATTTCGTTTTCATGGTGCGGGAATGTCAGGTCCTGACCGCCGGCATGAATATCGATTTCGTCACCCAAATACTTTTTCACCATTGCGGAGCATTCAATATGCCAGCCCGGACGGCCTTTTCCCCAAGGGCTATCCCATGAAATTTCTCCGTCCTTAGCAGCTTTCCAAAGAGCAAAGTCCAGCGCATCATCTTTCTTCTCGCCGACACGGATACGCGCGCCTGATCTGAGTTCATCAATTGATTGCTGAGATAGCTTGCCGTAGCCTTCGAAGGCCCTTGTTTTGAAATAGACGTCGCCTTCTGATTCATAAGCGTAGCCTTTTTTAATCAGCTCGCTGACAAATTCAATAATGGCGTCCATGTTTTCCATGACCCGGGGGTGAAGATCCGCTTTCCGGCATCCGAGGGCGCCCACGTCTTCAAAATACGCTTTAATGAACCGTTCAGAAACGCTCGGGACGTCCTCGCCGAGCTCGTTGGCCGCCTTAATCAGTTTGTCGTCAACATCGGTGAAATTCGATACGTATTGAACATCGTATCCTTTATACTCCAAATAGTTGCGTACGGTATCATACACAATCGCCGGACGGGCGTTTCCGATATGAATATAGTTGTATACAGTCGGTCCGCATACGTACATTTTTACTTTGCCTTCCTCAAGAGGAACGAATGTTTCCTTTTTCCGTGTCAATGTATTATAAAGTGTAATGGTCATTTTTGGTTGATCCTTTCTTTTTTATCTTCCAGTTCAGCCTGCAGTTCAAAAATCTGCTGCTCCAATGCTCTAAACCGGTCAGCAACCGGATCGGGCAAGTCTTGGTGATTGAGATCGCGTTTGATTTTTCTTCCGTTCTGAATGACGACTTTCCCCGGTATGCCGACAACGGTCGAAAAGTCGGGAACATCACGAAGCACAACGGAGCCGGCCCCTACTTTAGAACCCTGCCCGACCGTAATAGAGCCGAGCACCTTCGCTCCGGTTGCAATTAAAGCATCATCTTTTATGGTCGGATGCCGCTTCCCCTTTTCTTTTCCCGTTCCCCCGAGAGTGACGCCTTGGAATACCGTCACGTTATTGCCGATTTCACATGTTTCCCCTATGACGACCCCCATACCGTGGTCAATGAAAAACCTTCTCCCGATGGTCGCGCCGGGATGGATTTCAATTCCGGTAAAGAAACGGGCAATCTGTGATATCAGGCGCGCCAGGAAGAAAAATCTCCGTTTATATAAAGCATGTGCAATCCGATGCGCCCATATAGCATGTAAACCAGAATAAGTTAAAACAACTTCGAAATAGCTTCTTGCTGCCGGATCTTGATCGAACACTGTATCTATGTCTTCTTTTAGCATTTTAAAAAACACATGCTTCCCCCCATTCTCTCCCCGCTCCAGTCTGTTTTTCCGCCTATAAAAAAAGCGCCTCTGCATGTAAACATGACAGAGACGCTTTTACCGCGCGGTTCCACTCTGTTTGAAAAACAAGTCACTGTTTTCCCAACTTAAAAGCCGGTAACGGCGGCGGCCGCCTTTAAATACTGATTTCCGCAGAAATGTTCTTCAAAGGTCTTAAGGGCGCACTTCTAAAACATGACGCATGAATCTCTCTCAGCCGATGAAGATTCTTTCTGTAATGGTCATTGTTTTATACTCTTCCCTGTCAACAATCGTATATTTAAATGCTTTTCAGGCGTCTTACGGCTGTTTCTCTGCCGATCAGCTCAATGGCCTGCGGAAGCTCCGGACCGTGTGTCTGACCGGTAACCGCTACACGAATCGGCATGAACAGCTTTTTGCCTTTATGGCCTGTTTCTTTCTGAACAGCTTTGATTGAGGCTTTGATCAGCTCAGGCGTAAATTCTTCAAGCTCTTCAAGCTTCGCAGCAAATACGCTGAGCACTTCAGTCACCTGTTCTTCTTCCAGAACGGCTTTTGCCTCTTGATTATACTCGATCTCATCTTTAAAGAACAAATCAGTCAGCTCGACAATTTCAGCGCCGTAGCTCAATTGCTCATGGTAAAGAGAGATTAATTTACGAACCCATTCCTGCTCTTCGGCAGAAAGCTCAGTGCCGACTTTTCCTGCTTTTTGCAGGTGCGGCAGGGTCAGCTCAACAACTTGATCAAGATCCAGCGCTTTGACGTATTGGTTGTTGACCCATTTCAGTTTATGCATATCAAACAGAGCCGGTGACTTAGACAAACGATTTACATCAAAAATGTCAATGAATTGTTCTCTTGTGAAAAGCTCTTCTTCACCGACGGGAGACCAGCCGAGAAGTCCGATAAAGTTAAACAGCGCTTCAGGCAGGTAACCCAGCTCATCATACTGCTCAATAAACTGGATAATTGATTCATCACGTTTACTTAATTTTTTGCGGCTTTCGTTCACGATAAGCGTCATATGTCCGAAGACAGGAACATCCCAGCCGAATGCCTGGAAAATCATGATCTGTTTCGGTGTATTTGAAATGTGATCCTCACCGCGGAGCACGTGCGTCATTTTCATTAAGTAATCGTCAATCGCGACGGCAAAGTTATACGTCGGTGTTCCGTCTTTTTTGACGATGACAAAGTCGCCGATGCCGTCTGATTCAAAAGAAATCTCGCCTTTTACGATATCGTTAAATGCGATGATTTTCCCTTCCGGCACGCGGAAACGGATGCTCGGCTGTCTGCCTTCGGCTAAAAACTGCTCCTGCTCTTCCTGAGTCAGGTTTCTGTGTTTGCCGGAATAGCGCGGCATTTCCCCGCGGGCGATTTGCTCTTCACGTTCTTTCTCAAGTTCTTCTTCCGTACAGAAACATTTATAAGCTAGCCCTTTTTCAAGAAGCTCTTCATAGTACTCTTTGTAAATGTCGTTACGCTCAGACTGGCGGTACGGGCCGTATTCTCCACCGACATCCACACTTTCATCCCAGTCCATGCCGAGCCATTTCAAATAGTTGAGCTGGCTTTGCTCTCCGCCTTCAATATTTCGCTTTTTGTCCGTATCCTCAATCCGGATAATAAACTTTCCGCCTTGGCTGCGGGCAAATAAATAGTTAAAAAGCGCCGTTCTGGCGTTACCGATATGCAAATGTCCGGTCGGACTCGGTGCATAACGAACGCGTACTTCATTTCCCATGTTCAAATACTTCCTTTCATCTCGTCTGTAGCCTCTAGCCGAATATATGTATCTATTCTACCACCAAATAGACCGGGCATCAAAACAATGATCAGGCTTTTTGGATCAGAACGGTTGCCTGAGCGGCAATTCCTTCGGCTCTTCCGGTAAACCCGAGCTTTTCTGTCGTCGTCGCTTTTACGTTTACTTGAGAAACGTCCGCCTCAAGGCCTTCTGCTATCCGTTTTCTCATAGCATCAATATGCGGCGCCATTTTCGGCTTTTGCGCAATAATCGTGCAGTCTATATTTCCGAGTACGTATCCTTTTTCTTTAACAATGTTCCAAACATGCTGAAGCAGCTTAAAAGAATCCGCATCTTTGAATTCCGGATCAGTATCCGGGAAATGCTTGCCGATATCTCCTTCACCTGCCGCTCCGAGACACGCGTCTGCGACTGTATGCAGCAATACATCAGCATCTGAATGTCCGAGCAGCCCTTTTTCATAAGGAATTTCAATTCCGCCGATGATGAGAGGACGGCCTTCCGTTAATTGATGCACATCAAATCCTTGTCCGATTCTAAACATTATGATTCCCACTTTCCGCTTTCATGATTGCTTCCGCGGATATCAGATCATCCGGCGTTGTCAGCTTAATATTGGTATAGCTGCCTTCAACGATACTCACCTGATATCCATCAAGACGCTCGACGAGGCTGGCGTCATCCGTCCCTAAGAAGCCTTTGTTTTCCGCTTCCATATGCGCCGTCTTCAATAAAGAAAGACGAAAAGCCTGCGGCGTTTGAACGGCCCACAAGCTTGAAC
Organism: Bacillus sp. IS1; assembly: GCF_032461585.1. Taxonomy (NCBI): domain Bacteria; kingdom Bacillati; phylum Bacillota; class Bacilli; order Caryophanales; family Bacillaceae; genus Bacillus; species Bacillus sp. IS1. Next base: position 50,778 of record NZ_JAWCWR010000009.1, read on the forward strand.
GATCAAAGGTCTCCGCAACCCGGGAGCCTTCCGCCCGTTTTATCGTGTCTTTCACAGGAACAGCCAGGACAGCCGCTCCCGCCTCCTCTGCTGTTTCAACGAGCTTATCGATATGCTGATGTGTGACAAACGGGCGCGCTCCGTCATGAACAAGGACGACCGATTCCTTATCAATCACTTTCAGTCCTTCGTATACACTGTGCTGACGCTCCGCACCTCCGGTAACAAGCTCAATTTCCGTCTGAATCGGAAATTGGGCCAGCAGCTGGCGAAAATCTTCCCGTTCACTCTCGTTTATCACCAGGATTATTTTCTGACAGGGTGCGTGGCTTTCAAAAACCCGCAGTGTGTGTATAATTACAGGCGCACCTTTTAAGCTGATGAACAGCTTATTTTTCCCGGCCTTCATCCGTTTTCCTTGTCCGGCAGCCGGAATAACGACAACATACTCCATATTAACTCCCTCTTAAAGAGCTTTCTCAAGCAGCTTGGGCTTGGCAAAAATCATTCGTCCCGCCGCTGTCTGCAGTACGCTGGTTACGAGCACATCAATATGTTTCCCTATATAATTGCGGCCTTCTTCCACAACAATCATCGTCCCGTCATCCAAGTAAGCCACACCTTGATTATGCTCTTTCCCGTCCTTAATCACCTGCACATTCATCTCTTCGCCCGGAAGCACAACCGGCTTCACCGCGTTTGCAAGGTCATTAATATTCAGTACCGCAACCTTCTGAAGCTCACATACTTTATTTAAATTAAAATCATTCGTCACAACGACGCCGGATGTCAGCTTCGCAAGTTTGACAAGCTTGCTGTCAACCTCCTGAATGTCTTCGAAGTCGCCTTCATAAATTTCAACCGTAATATCCAGTTCCTTTTGAATGCGATTCAAGATATCCAGTCCGCGGCGTCCTCTGTTACGTTTTAAAACATCTGAAGAATCAGCGATATGCTGTAATTCCTCCAGCACAAATTGAGGAATGACAATGACGCCTTCTAAAAAGCCCGTCTGACAAATATCTGCAATTCTCCCATCAATAATAACACTTGTATCCAAGATTTTCAGCCTTTTATCCTGTTCCTCCTGCTCCTCATCAGCACTTCCCTTTTTCTTCTGCATTCTTGCAGAAATGGAGAAAAGACTGATCAGTTCATCCTTTTTCTTAAATCCGACTTGGAAGCCCAGGTAACCGAGAAAGAAAGCCAGAAAGACCGGAATGATGGTGCTGAATATACGGTACGGAATATTGTCCAGCGGAATCACGTTTACAATGAGATATGCGATGATAAGTCCAAAAACCAATCCGAGACTCCCGAATAACAGATCCGGCACCGGAGCTCTCAGCAAAGAATCTTCAATCCATTTTACCCAATTAATCACATATTCTGTCGTCCATATACTGATGAGAAAAAAGATAATAGCACCAATTGCAGCAGACGTATATGCGTTTGTTATTAAAGGTATGTCCTGTATATTTGACAGCACAAACAATTCAGGTATTAAAAAGATACCGACAACGCCGCCCACAATAATGAAGAACGCCTGAACTATTCGTTTTAACATACCTCCACCTCCTTTTAAGTAGCATTTTTTCAGCAGACTGTCAGAGCCTACAAATTCAGAATAAACAAAAACTAACAATAATATACCCGGATTCCGACAGGTTTAAGCGATTCTTAAAGCTGTCTATCTATATAGTGTTTTTCCTGAAGGCGTTTTAAGCCTTTTTTGATTTTTTGGGCGCGCACTTCTCCGATACCCTCGACATCATCAAGCTCTTCCACAGTGGCTTCCGTTATGCTTGGCAAAAATCCGAACGCCTCAACCACATTTTCAACAATCGGCATCGGCAGACGCGGAATTTTGTTCAGCAGCCTGTATCCTCTCGGGAGCACATAATCATCAAGATTCGTAGAAGCCGGATATCCAAGCAGCTTAAACAGAATGGAATCATCAAGCAGATCATAGCTGGACATATCCTGAAGCTCTTTTAACAGCACGAACGGATCTTTGATTTTTTCTTTGACATAGTCTTTGATGAAAAGTGCCGCCTCTTCTTCCATGTCCGTAATCAGTTCAATCACCTGCAGACGGATTAAGTGGCCTTCCGTTCCGAGTTCTTTAATATACATATTGATTTCATTTTTTATTCGGAGCACCATTTCATACCGATGCATGACGGACAGCACGTCACTGAATGTCACAAGCTCCTCAAACTCTAATGCGTTTAAAGCCGTAATCGTTTTGTCTAAAATGGTTTTATACTTCTCAAGCGTTTGAATGGCCTGATTTGCCTTTGTTAAAATAAATCCTATGTCCTTTAGTGTGTACTTCATGCTGTCCTGATATAACGTAATGACATTTCTGCGCTCAGAAATGGCAATGACGAGACAGCCGGTCTGCTTCGCCACCCGTTCCGCCGTACGGTGCCTCATTCCCGTTTCTGAAGAAGAAATGGTCGCCTCCGGCATAAGCTGCGTATTCGCATAAAGAATTTTCTGGCCGGAATCACTTAAAATAATGGCACCGTCCATTTTGGCCAGCTCGTATAAGTGAGCGGGCGCAAATGATGTATTAATATGAAAACCGCCATCGACGACTTGCTTTACCTTATCATTGTATCCGACAACAATCAGGCCGCCTGTATTTGCCCGAAGTACATTCTCTATCCCGGCTCTGAGCGGGGTGCCCGGTGCAACGAACTGCAGAATTGCAGACAGGTCAAGCTCTTGTTTCGCCCCTTTTTTCTCTTTTTCCATCTATTATGATCCTCCTAATGAAGTACGAAGCGCTTCTGCAACATTTGCTACTCCGACAACCTCAATCCCTTTTGGTATTGTCCACCCGTCTGCATTCGCCTCAGGTATGATCATGCGCTTGAAGCCGAGTTTCGCCGCTTCTTTTACGCGCTGTTCGATTCTTGACACCCTGCGGACTTCTCCTGTCAGACCCACTTCACCGATAAAGCAATCTGCGGGATTCGGCGGTGTATCTCTGAAGCTTGAGGCAATGCTGACGGCTACAGCCAAATCAATCGCCGGTTCATCCAGTTTGACCCCGCCGGCGACCTTTAAATACGCATCTTGATTTTGAAGCAAAAGACCCACCCGCTTCTCAAGCACAGCCATAATTAACGACACTCTGTTGTGGTCAATGCCTGTAGCCATGCGGCGCGGGTTTCCAAAACTGGTCGGTGATATGAGCGCCTGAATTTCAACCAGGATCGGTCTCGTTCCTTCCATTGACGCAACGATACTCGAACCTGATGCCCCGGCAGAACGCTCTTCCAAGAATATTTCAGAAGGGTTCAGCACCTCCGTAAGCCCCTCTTCCCGCATTTCAAAGATGCCCATTTCATTTGTGGAGCCGAAACGGTTTTTTACGGCCCGCAAAATACGGAATGTATGGTGCCGCTCTCCTTCAAAGTATAGAACGGTATCGACCATGTGCTCAAGCAATCTCGGCCCTGCGATCGATCCTTCTTTTGTGACGTGTCCGACGATAAAAATAGGTATGCCGTTTGTTTTCGCGATTTTCATCAATTCGGCCGTACACTCTCTTACTTGTGATACACTGCCGGGAGCTGAGGTGATATCACTTTGGTACACGGTCTGAATGGAGTCTACGACAACAAATGCGGGTTTCATCTCTTGTATAGCAGACGAAATATACTCCATATCGGTTTCAGATAAAACATGTAACATTTGGCTGTTGATTCCAAGTCTGTCGGCACGCAGCTTCGTTTGCTTCACGGATTCTTCCCCTGAAATGTAAAGCACGCTGCCGGCCGTATCTGCTAATTGTGCGGATACTTGGAGAAGGAGCGTTGATTTTCCGATCCCGGGATCGCCGCCGATTAATACTAACGAGCCCTTCACAACGCCGCCGCCAAGCACTCTGTTGAATTCTTCGAGCTTTGTGTGAACGCGGGGTTCTTCCGATGTTTCAATTGATGTAATGGGTGATGGTTTCTGGACGGTTTGAACGGAGTGGGAGAAAGCCGCCCGCCGATTCGCCGGCGCTTTTTTTATGGTTTCTTCCACCATTGTATTCCAAGCCCCGCAGCCCGGGCACTTTCCCATCCACTTTGCGGATTCATAACCGCATGAGTGGCAGATGAATTTTGTTTTTGATTTAGCCATATATGAATCTTCCTCTTACTATAAAATTAAGACATACCGTATATATGTATGCCTTTAAAAAGTTCGTGCTGTGTATTGTTTTTACGACAGAATAATGATCTGTAGTTTCATTATATTCAATAGTTATCGATAAGCATTAAACTATTGTATGCATTTACAATTCGAGTTCCCGCTTCATTTACCTCTTTAAAATTTTGAGAGTTTGAAACAGCTCCTCTTATAAGGAGCTTTAATACATCTTCAAATTCATATTTCTTTTTATTCTTTTTTAATTTTGATAAAATTAATCCTATTGTGGCTGTAACTTGAGCAGTTGCGATGCTTGTTCCATAAGTTAGGTCATAACCTCTTGGTAGATCCAATGCTTTTCCGATAACAGAAGGTTCTTTAGCTAACGGAAATGTGGTTAAAACCATTTGCCTTATATCAAAAATTTTATTTGTATTCCAAGAGTCTCCTAACTCTCCCCCATAGCCACATATAGTTATGCAATCTCCATAATTAGAGTAATTAACTAAATCCATATTTTTCTTTACAGAAGCTACACCTACAACACCGTCTAGAGAAGCAGGCATTATATATAAATCGCCAGTCTTATATTCTGAATTATACCTAAAAACTCTCCGTTGATCGTTTCCAATGGATGATACTATAAATGTATTCATATCCAACAGTTTCTTAACAATTTTATTATATTCTCTTATTTCAACTAAATCTTTCTGGTTTTTTAGAGCATTATATGCCCCTAAACTTAAGTTAATTATATCTACATTTTCATCATATGCCTTATAGAGAGCTTGTAATACAAAACTTGCACTTGAAGACTTATCCCTTATAACTTTATATGGGATAATTTTTAACTCAGGACCGATTCCTAATAATCTTCCATTAGCTGCAATGATTCCAGCAATTTGAGTACCATGACCAATTTTATCATCAATTGAATCGTCTATAAAAGACATTGCTTTTTCCAAAAGAATGTTCTCTTTTAAATCTGGATGATCCGTATCAATACCGCTATCTATAATTGCTATTTTAACATCTTGACTCCCTTTTTCAGAATAAAAGGTTTTCCCATTGTCTGTTACTAAATCTACAGCCCATCCCCACTTTTGATATAAATCAGCATTTTGTATTAACTCTAAAGTTTTCATAAAACTACTTAACCTCCGATAGGTCAAACTGTATATCTACTAACCTTTTATATAAAGGATGCATTTCATATAGATCTTTATGAGTACCTGACCCAGAAACACGACCATTTTCTAGTATAATGATATTGTCCGCAGATAATATTGTAGATAATCTATGCGCAATAACCAAACTAGTTTTCTCCCCCATTAAGTAGTCTAGAGTTTTTTTGATTATTTCCTCTGAATAACTATCTAGATTCGATGTTGCTTCATCCAACAATAATAGTTTGGGGTCTCTAAGAATTACCCGAGCTATTGCAATTCTTTGTCTTTGTCCAGCAGACAATTTCATCCCCTTTTCTCCAACTTCAGTGTATATTCCCTTAGAGAAACCTCCAACATCTTTTTTTAAATACGTTCTTTCAAGAACACTATCTATTTGTTCCTTTGTAAAATCACCCTTTGTTCCGTACAATATATTGTCTAGTATGGTTCCATCGATTATTGGAGTCTCCTGAGTTACATAACCAATTTGTTTTCTCCACTCTTGTAATTCATATTCAGAAATTAATTTATTATTTAAAAAAATCCCTCCGCTTTTAGGCTCATATAAACGCTCTAACAGGGAAAATATAGTGGTTTTTCCTGCCCCACTGGGGCCAACTAAAGCTGTAACAGTACCTGGTTTCAAACTAAAGGATATGTCTTTTAAAGTTTCCTTTTCCTCGTTATAGCTAAAACTTACATTTTTAAAAAGTATGTTAGTATTAGGTTCGCTGTATTTCAGCCCTTCTTTTTTTTCTACTTCTTTATTGAATATTAGATCATTAACTCTGTTAATTGCTCCTAATGACTTTTTATAAGTAACAAAAAACTCCCCAATTGAACTTACAGGAATTATTATTTGAATCAAATACATTATAAACGCCATCAAATCCCCGCTTGTTAAAGTATGTGATGAAACTCTATAACCCCCATACATAATTATACTAACAATAATCAGCATTAAAACTAAACTAATCAGTGGCGTTAATATAGAAAAAATTTTCGCTTCTTTTATTGACTCTCTATAGATGTGAGTAGCATTTTCAATGCCTTTTTTTTCTTCAAGGCTTTCTGTATTGGATATCTTTATTAATTTAATATTATCCAAAACTCGGTTCAAAAAAGATGTTAAAGACCCCACATAATGTTGTTGTCTTTGGGATATCGAAAGAACTTTTCCGCCCATTGGTAATAAAAATAATGATATTAAAGGTATTGATATAATTAAAACTAAAGTTAATCTCCAATCCAAAACTATCAGTATTATTACCGAACCAATAACAGCTATAATACCGGATATAAAAGATATTAAATCGCTTCCAAAGAAATCTTTAATAATTAAGGTATCATTAGTTATTTTGCTTATAATATCCCCAGATTTGTTTTTCTCAAAAAACCCCATATTAAAAGTGAATATTTTTTCGATACCCTTCACCCGTATAGATTTGACTACTTTTTGTCCAATACGATTCAAGAGATACAATAAAATACCTGAAAGAAAGGTTTGGAATAGCAATACTAGAGTTAAAACAATAATCTTAGTAAAATCAAGACCTTTTGAAAAACTATCCACCAACTCCCTTGTAAGAAGTGGTATTGATAAGCTAAATGCTGTCTCTAGTAAACTCAATAGTAAACATATCATCAATACATATTTCGGTAATTCTATAACCTTTAATAATTTGTAAACTTGTTTCACAATATCACCACAAATTTGAATTTTGTAAGCCTTCTAAATATAGAAGGCCTACAATATAGGTTGCTCTAAAGTCAGGATATTCGGCATACCTAAAAAGTCATCTCCATAAAGCATGGCATATCCTACTCCTGCAGCTCCTGTCATTAATCCAAAGTCTAGTTCAAATTTTTGTTTAATTCTATCTGAATTTAGAGACCTTTCTATTTCCTCTATACTATCAGATACTAAATGAATTAACGTTTGATTATTTTGTTTTTTTGCTAATTCCAAAATTATCAATTGAACTCCTAACTTCCCATGACATAGAGTTATATCTTTATATTTTCTAGATAATAACTTGTCGATTATTATTTTTTGTTCTGTACCGTCAAAATTTCTATTCATATTATTTCTAGCTAATAAGATGCCAGGTGCTCCATGGCACCAAAAATTTTGATATTCATTATTTATATTTCTTAAATCTCTCCAATTCTTCTTTTCTCTTGAATAGTGGTAATCCTCGTATTCTATTAACATATTGATGTAATCTTCATAGATCTTATCTCCGGTAACATCTTCAAGTTTTTTTAGAGCTAAAGCAATACCCGAGGCACCATGAGAAATTCCTGTGAGCATTTTAAACTCATCTTTTTCGACACTACTGTCTATATACTCAAGAACAAAGCTACCAAAAGATTTTGCCAAACTCAGTGCATCTTCTATACGTAATGTACAGTAGATATTCAATAAAACAATAATAGACCCTGCATATCCACCTATAAAATCAATTTCATTATTATAATTATGTTTAAAAGAATCAAGTTTATTAAGAACCGTCTTTATATCTTCAGCAAATTCTCTCTTTTTTTCAGGAAAAAAGTAAATATAATGATTAAGAACATATAAGTATGAGCATAATCCATAAAACGCTGAAATATTTTCGTTCTCGTTGATTTTAATTTTCGCACTATTTATGCATCTCAGTGCCATATTTTTATATTCATCTTTATTATATTGTCTATTCAAATAAAGAAAAAATAAACCGACGCCTAAAACGCCCTCATACAAACTTTCATCTATTGGAGATAATATGAACTTTTCACTATCTATTTGTTTTTTTGAAATAAAAGTTACAAAATTATTATTAACGTCTATAATGGACTTGCTTATAAGGAAATCACCTATTAATTCTGGAAGAGTCTTATCTACACTTTTTTCAAAATTCTCGCTGTATTTTAAATTGGATTGGGTTTCACTTAAATTAGAAAAACACTGTCTTATAAATTCAATTTGTTGTTTATAATCCATTGTACTAAGCTGTTTTATTCTTTCTTTTACTATAGTTAAAGACTCTTTCTCAAAAAAACTTGAGATTCTTTCTCCTCTTGATGTAATTAAATCTTTTGAATTAATACCTGCGTAAAAATAAGGTATATCATGGTTTAATAAATCATTATATTCACTGAATATAATATCTAAATTTTGAAGATGTTTTTTATTCCATATATTTTCAAAAAGCAGATTTCTATCTAAACCGTTCATTAAATAATCAGGATGTAAACTCCATTCTAAGAACTCAGCATAAGTCGCTGTATTCCGATAAATAAATCTAAAATATACGTCTTTAAAAGCTTCAATAGGTCCATCTTCATCTAAGAGTTCTTTTTTGTTTTCTTTAAACAAATTATATAAGGATGTAAAGCCTTTAATAATTGATTCTATGTATTTACTAGGCTGAATTGCGTCATTGGAAGTAAGTGGTTGATTTTGAGAACCTTTATACTCTTGTTTTGTTTTAACAAGCTTCATATTATCTGTTCCAACATTTTGAAAATCAAACGACTCAAATGGAAGTTCTTGGTTTCCACTTCCTCCAATTCCACTTAAATCAAATTCAACACCCGTATAATTACTAACAGGTAACATCCCTGTTAAAATCACTGAATTATTAATTTTATCCCAAGCTAATTCATCTACTTTATTATAACTTTTATGTTCAATCTTATTTTGGAAGAGCGATTCAAGGTCAACTAAAATAGGATAAGCAGAATGGGCAATCATGTTTTCCAAATGGAAATCCGTAGCATTAAGTATATATAATAAGGCAGTATATGCACCTTGCCGTTCATAAAATAATTCAATGTCTTTTTCTTTATTACATGCTCTATAATTAATAAACTTCTGCCATCCGTAGCTCTTTTTATCAATTGACTTAGCATATTTTAATTCAGGTTGAAAGTTTTTTTGATTAATCCATGTAATAAGTTCTTCAAATTTCTTATCCATATGTAATGATCTTGGTTTATAGATGAGTTTATGACCGTTATCAAATTTTAAACACATTATACTTCTACCATTATTATGATCATCACCTAATCCCTTATCTAAAGAAACAAGAACGCTATCTGAAATGAACTTTTTCTCTATAAGATCACGTCTATCACTAATGTAACGTGATAAGGTCTCTTTAAAATTATTTATATTTTTTTCAACAGAGCTTACAATCAATCTCGCTAAAACTGAATACTCTTTCAATACTTTTAAGATTTCTTTTGGACTCTCTAAAAATTTTTTTGAATAGGAATGATACCTTTCATCTGAGGTTTTTCCAACTAAGTTTCCTTTTAACCTTTCAATATTTAGATCAAGTATAAGAGTTCTTGAAACTAGTGAATCCAGGTTTTCTTGTATTGCGTTTATTAAAGAATCACGTAGCTTTACCGCGTTAATGTAACTATAGTCGAAGATATGTTTGAATTCAAAGTCTATTTTTCGTAATGCCCAATCTAAAAATGGATAATTAAAGTAGTAAAAAACTGATTGTTTATAGGAATGGTTACCATTGTATTTATAAGTTTCTTTAAAAATTTCATTTAACCTATCTATCCACAATCTATCACTAATTTCAAAATCACATCTGGAAGAAATTATCTTACTGAAAATGTTGAAACCCTTATAATATTTCTCTATTTTCTCTTCAAACACTTCTTTTTTTAAACCTGAAGTTAATACCCATTTTTCATATTGGTCATGGATGATTTTGGTACCTCTATCCGGAATTCTCTCACTTATATATGAACCATTTTTGAATTCATCAAATAAATTAGACATATGAACATTCTCCTCTCAAAAAAGAGGACTCCACGAGCCCTCTTTTTAAGTAAGTTTTAAACTTTACATTTTATTTTAAATGTAGGACAGACTTTCAAACTTACTCGAATAACTACAGTTGGTGCAGGACTAACTGGGGTTGTCATAGGGTTAACATTTTCCTCACTACCAAGCATTGATAATTGGCGAGCTTCTATAGACCCAGATGGATGATCTGCTACATCCGATAAAGTTTTTCTAAATTCAGGATCTTTCCATGCTCTAATGGTTCTTTCAATCTGCTTTTCTGACATATTTTTACCTCCCTGTAATTTGATACAAGGAAATTATAATATATTTCCAAATGAATCGCAACAATTATCGCAAAATTCTATTTTTTGATTAGAGCTTCTATGCCTCGCTTCCTATTTACCGACTGATGGTTTCGTATGTTCACACACTTTAACTTTATGCTAACGATCTAAGACTTAATAATAACTTTACCTTTTAAAAAAGACGTGCAAGATTAGCTGCACGTCTTCTCATATTTAATTTAATAACATTTTAATCATCCGTTTTAGCAGTTGTTTTTACGACAAATTCGCCGTCCTCAACATCAAGAACAATGTGCTGGCCTTTATCGATATTGCCTCTGAGGAGTTCTTCTGATAACCGGTCCTCCACATGCTTTTGAATCGCTCTTCTTAACGGACGTGCGCCGTATTCCAAATCGACGCCCTCTTCTGCCACTTTTGCTTTTGCAGCATCCGTCAGCTCGATAGAGAGATCTTGTTCTTTCAGACGTTTTGTTAACTGATCAGACATAAGCGACACGATGTCTGTAAGATGTTTTTTCTCAAGGGAGTGGAAGACGATAATTTCGTCAATCCGGTTGATAAACTCAGGTCTGAAGGCACGCTTCAGCTCTCCCATGACTTTGTCTTTCATGTCTTTATGGTTTTGTGATTCATCCTGCACATTGAATCCCACATATTTGTTGCGTTTCAGCTCGCTCGCTCCGACGTTTGACGTCATAATCAGGATCGTGTTGCGGAAATCCACAGTGCGTCCTTTTGAATCAGTCAAGCGTCCGTCTTCAAGCACTTGCAGGAGAATGTTAAACACATCAGGGTGCGCTTTTTCAATTTCATCAAGCAGTACGACAGAGTAAGGTTTTCTTCTCACTTTTTCTGTCAGCTGACCGCCTTCATCATAGCCGACATATCCCGGAGGAGAACCGACAAGACGTGAAGTCGAGTGTTTCTCCATGTATTCGGACATATCCACTCTGATCATCGCTTCCTCATCACCGAAAATGGATTCCGCCAGCGCTCTTGCCAGCTCTGTCTTCCCAACGCCTGTAGGGCCTAAGAAGATGAATGAACCAATCGGACGTTTCGGGTCCTTCAGTCCGGCTCTTGCACGTCTGACAGCCTTTGCAACGGCTACAACAGCTTCATCCTGGCCGATGACGCGGGAGTGCAGAATGCTTTCCATATTGAGAAGCTTATCTGTCTCCGTTTGGGCAATTTTAGATACGGGCACCCCGGTCCAGCTGGATACAACCATCGCGATATCCTCTACAGAAACTTCGGAGTTCTCCTGGCCTTGTTTTTCTTTCCACGTTTTTTTCGTGTCTTCCACCTGTTCTCTCAGACGCTGCTCCGTATCACGAAGGGAAGCCGCTTTTTCAAACTCCTGGCTCTGAACGGCAGCGTCTTTTTCCTTGCGAACTTCATCGAGTTTCTGCTCAAGCTCTTTTAAGTTCGGAGGCGTTGTGAAAGAACGGAGACGCACTTTTGAACCGGCTTCATCAATTAAATCGATCGCTTTATCCGGAAGGAAGCGGTCAGAAATATAACGGTCGGACAATTTTACCGCCGCTTCAATCGCTTCATCGGTAATGGATACGCGGTGATGCGCTTCATAGCGGTCACGGAGCCCTTTTAAAATTTGAATGCTTTCATCGGCTGACGGCTGATCCACCTGAATCGGCTGGAAACGGCGCTCCAGAGCCGCGTCTTTTTCGATATATTTACGGTATTCATCAAGCGTTGTCGCACCGATGCATTGAAGCTCTCCGCGGGCCAGTGAAGGTTTTAAGATATTCGACGCGTCAATCGCACCTTCTGCTCCCCCCGCTCCGATCAGCGTGTGCAGTTCGTCAATGAATAAAATAATATTGCCGGCCTGACGTATTTCATCCATTACTTTTTTCAAGCGGTCTTCAAATTCTCCGCGGTATTTCGTACCGGCTACAACCGTACCCATGTCTAATGTCATTACGCGTTTATCACGTAAAATTTCCGGCACTTCATTATTGATGATCTGCTGTGCGAGGCCTTCAGCAATCGCAGTTTTACCGACACCCGGTTCTCCGATAAGAACGGGATTATTTTTCGTTCTGCGGCTTAATACCTCAATAACACGCTGAATTTCTTTGCTACGGCCGATAACCGGATCAAGACTGTCTTCCTTCGCAATCGCAGTTAAATCACGCGCCAGACTGTCCAGCGTCGGCGTGTTTGCATTGCTGTTCGTACCGGATGCAGAAGATCCCGTCTCATTGCTTCCCAGAAGCTGCAGCACTTGCTGTCTCGCCTTATTCAAGCTGACACCGAGATTATTCAGAACTCTCGCCGCCACGCCTTCTCCTTCACGAATCAGTCCGAGAAGTATGTGTTCTGTTCCCACATAAGAATGTCCTAGCTTTCTGGCTTCATCCATTGATAACTCTATTACCTTTTTGGCTCGAGGTGTGTAATGAGGAACAGAGGTGGTGCTTTCCTGCCCTCGACCGATCAAACTTTCCACTTCTTTCTGCATTTTATCTGAATTAAGGCCAAGCGCCTCTAAAGCTTTAAATGCGATCCCTTCGCCTTCACGGACTAACCCTAATAGTATATGTTCAGTTCCGATATTTGTATGGCCTAAGCGCAGTGCTTCTTCCTGTGCCAGTGCCAATACCTTTTGAGCTCGCTCTGTAAACCTTCCAAACATCATATCGAATCATCCTCCTGTCTATTTGCACTCATTTCTAAATGCAGCCTTTCCCTGATAAGAGCCGCTCTTCTCGCGTCTCTTTCGTTCGGCCGTAATGCACCGCCCGAATATTGCTGGAGAAAACCCGGCTGTGTCAAAATCATCAGTTCATTAAGTATATTGCTTGATAGCCCTTTGATGATCCCCAGGTCTATCCCCAGCCGAACGTCAGAAAGGCATTTCGCCGTTTCCTTTGATTCAATCATACGGCAGTTGGATAAAACACCGTAAGATCTGAATACCCGGTCCTCCAATTCAATTTTCGAGGTTTGGTAAAGCGCTTCTCGGGCTGAACGTTCCTGCTCAATCAGCTGGGCAGCCACACTGTTTAAATCATCTACAATGTCCTGTTCTGATTTTCCGAGTGTGATTTGATTTGAAATTTGAAAGATATTTCCTAATGCTTCGCTGCCTTCACCGTAAATTCCTCTAACAACTAAGCCTAATTGGTTAATTGCCGGTATAATTCGATTCATTTGCCTAGTTAATACAAGGCCCGGCAAATGCATCATGACTGAAGCCCTTAGTCCCGTCCCTACATTTGTAGGACAGCTTGTTAAGTACCCTCTCTTCTCTCCAAAGGCGTAATCCACTTTCTCCTCAATCCAGTCATCAACCTGGTTTGCCGCTTTTATAGCGTTGAGAAGCTGGAAGCCGGGGAAGAGGCATTGAATTCTGATATGATCTTCTTCATTTAACATAATGCTGACTTCTTCATTTTCAGAAAGCAGACAGCCGCCAAAAGGAGATTCCGTTAAATTAGGACTGATCAGATGTTTCTCCATCAGCACCCGTTTTTCCAAAGGCTGAGCTTCACTCATTCTGATTAAATGAAATTGACCGATATCAGGCAGTTCTTTTCCTGAAAAATGATCTTCGAATTGCTGAATGATGGATGAGGCTTCTTCATTCGTATACCTGGCAGGAAACTTTATATTTTCAAAGTTTCGGGCCAACCGTATACGGCTACTGAGTACAATGTCACTTTCAGGTCCCTTTTGCTTCATCCAATTGCTTAGTGCGTCCTGAATAAAATGCTTGAGCGACATTACCCTTGTTCCCCCTCACTGTCTTTACTTTTTAATTTTTGCTCTAACGATCGGATCTGATCCCTGACCTCCGCTGCTCTTTCAAACTCTTCGTGGTGTATTAAAGATTCAAGTTCTTTTTTAAACATTTCCATTTGCCGTCTTACATGCAGGTTTCCGCCTATTCGTTTTGGAATTTTCCCGGCATGCACCGTATTCCCGCTGTGAACTTTTCGCAAGATCGGCGTAATTTGGCTGTAGAACGTATCGTAACATTCCGCACAGCCGAAACGCCCTGTTTTTCTCAGCTGCTGAAACGTCATACCGCATTTCTTACAAGCTGTCCCTTGCTCTGAGTAGCCGAACATTTGAGAACCGGTGTTTTGAAATGAAGACTCCATATTCAGCAGCCCTGATAATAAATTATGAATCGAGAACCCTTGGTTTCCACTTATACTGTATGAATCGCTATTTTCTTTTGCACATTGTTCACAAATATGAACTTCTTGTTTTTCTCCATTAACAACTTTCGTAAAGTGAAAAGTGGCCGGTCTCTCATTGCATTCTTGACAAATCAATCTTTTCACCCGCTTACTTTAGTTTTAAAGATGTGAGCATTGCTTTCATCATTCTGGCTCTTAGTTCATCCCGTTCGGGCAAATCAATATATAGAACTGAACGATCCATTACACTCACCATCATTTTAGCTTCTCTTTCCGAAATAACTCCGTCCTCTAACAGTCTGAGAATAATGTCATCAGAGGCTGCCTGGGACAAGTGGGTATGAATCTGCGAAATAATATTGTTGATGAGGACGACTTCGTTATTCATTTTAATTTTGATAATACGAATATAACCGCCGCCTCCCCGTTTACTTTCAACAATATATCCTCTTTCACTTGTAAACCTGGTGTTGATGACATAATTTATTTGGGAAGGAACACATTGAAATTTATCAGCGATTTCACTGCGTTTGATCTCTAAAATTTCTTTGCCATTTTGATCTAATACTTGTTTCAAGTACTGTTCAATGATGTCAGAAATATTATGTCCCACTCAACCCCCTCCTTTATTGACTTTGACTATATTTGACTTTAATCTTACTATAAGGTGTTTCGCAAAATTTTTCAACTGTATCGCTCTATCTCTATTATTTCCACTTTGCACAAGCATAAAACCTGCTTTTGCAAAAAGGCATATCGTTACGTTTCTCATATTATATAACGTATGCAAAAAAACACAAAAAAGGCAGCTCATGATGAGCTGCCTTTACCGTAATGATAGCTTGGCGGCGTCCTACTCTCACAGGGGGAAACCCCCGACTACCATCGGCGCTGAAGAGCTTAACTTCCGTGTTCGGCATGGGAACGGGTGTGACCTCTTCGCTATCGCCACCAAACCATTGAG